>JAJXWV010000040.1 GCA_021781455.1 Acidobacteriota bacterium
GGCGTAGCGCGGCGAAGAGTCTCAAACCTACTGATCGTCCCGGTAAGAGACTCTTCGCCGCGCTCCACCGCTCCACCCCATCCACCGCCCCCGCGGTTGCGCCGGCTCAGAGTGACGGCAGAAGCAAAACACCCCGCGGATTCCCGCGGGGTGTCGATTGACTTCGGGCAGCGAACGACTACTTCGTCGCGTGCAGGCTCTTGTCGCGCGCGGCGCGGAACTCGTCGCCCGGCTTCCAGTTCGGAAGCGTCGGCGAGTTCGCCGCTTCCCATCCGAGGAAATAGCCGAATTGCGCCATCTGGACGCTCGTCGACCAATCCCAGTTCGGCTGGAACTCGTCACTCGGCTGGTGGTAGTGCAGCTTGCGGTACTCATCGGACTGCGCTTTGCCATAGCCGGCCGGTTTGCCGATGACGTCCTGACCGGCGCTGATCGTGAACGCGGGGATGCCGACGCGGCTGAGGCTGAAGTGGTCAGAGCGGTAGTAATGGCCCTGCTCCGGCTGTTCGTCGGGCACGATCTTGAGGCCGAGATCTCGGGCCACGCGTTCAGCTGTGGGATTGAAGGTGGTCCGCTCCACGCCCGTCATCTCGACGTCGCGAACGCGACCGTACTCCGGAATGGCGTCGTAGTTGATGCCCACCGCGATCTGCCCGGCGGGAACGGGCGGGTGCTCGCCGAGGTACGCCGAGCCGAGGAGTCCCTGCTCTTCGGCGGCGACGGCGGCGAAGATGATGGAGCGCTTCGGTGCGGGCTTCGTCTTCGCCCAGACGCGGGCCATCTCCAGCAGAACGCCGCACCCGGTGCCGTTGTCGATCGCGCCGTTGTAGATCGTGTCACCGCGCGAGTCGGCCTTGCCGATGCCGAGGTGGTCGTGGTGCGCCGAGTAGAGGACGGCCTGGTCTCGGAGCTTCGGATCGCTTCCTTCCAGCTTTGCCACGACGTTGGCAGTGTTGACCGGACGGAGCTTGCTCACGATCGAAGCGTTGAATTTCACGCCGAGAGGCACAGGCTTGAAGTCGCGCGAAGCGGCGGCTTCGGTCAGCTTGGCAAGATCGAGCCCGGCGGCCTTGAACAGGCTCTGCGCCGTCGGCTCGGTGATCCAGCCGGCAAACTTCAGCGCAGGCTCTCCGGCTTTGAGGCGGGGAAACGAGTTCTCGTAGCCCCACGAATTGCGCACCACCGGCCATCCGTACCCGGCTGCGGCGTCGGTGTGGATCAGGATGACGGCGGCGGCATTCTTCGCCGCGCCGATCTCATACTTGTACGTCCAGCGCCCGTAGTACGTGCGCGTCTTTCCCTTGAACAGGTCGGGCTCGCTGGCGTTGGCGGGGGGATCGTCGGCCAGCATGATCAGCGTCTTGCCCCGCGTGTCCAGGCCCTTGTAGTCGTCCCATTTGTATTCCGGCGCCACGACGCCATGGCCGACGAAGATGACGTCGGAGTCGATCGAGTCGCTGGCAACCTGCGTCTGGTCCTGGCCGACGTATTCGTCTTCGTGCTTGAGCGGACCGACCACCGTCGTTCCGTCCCTGGTGAACGAGACCGAGGTCTTGCCCGGAACGGTGGTGATGCCGAGCAGCGGCACCTTCTGGTAGTAGGTGCCGTTGTCGCCGGCGGGCATGAGGCCGGCGGCTTCGAATTCCGAAGCGATGTACTGCATGGCGATCTCATCGCCGCGGGTTCCCGGACCGCGGCCCTCGAGCAGGTCGCTCGATAGAAACCGCACGTCCGCTTTGATCGCGTTCGGGTCGAAGGCATCCAGTCCGCGCTTCACCGCGGCCGGTACCGCGGATGCCTCACTCTTCGATGCGCTCTTCTGCGCGACAAGAGGAACCGCGGCGATCGTCATCGCAACTACCACAAGCAATAGCCAGCGTAAACGCTGCATGAGTTCTCCTTTTTGCTGGGATCGTGATTCGAACGGGCCGGGGACCGGCCGTGTCGGTTTCGATCGTAACCGAACATGGGGCTCCGAGGTTGCGCGGTTAAGAGGTTTCGCGGTTTCGAGGTTTCGCCGTGTTCGACCGCACGGTCCGTATTCATGCCTCGCAACCTCGTAACCTCGTAACCGCTTTCGGGTAGGGACTGCGCCGTCTCGATCACTCCTCATTCAGAGTGCAAGACCTATCCGATTTCGACCCAGTCGACGCTCTCCATCTGCCGATCAGCGAGCGCGTTCTCGACAGGCTGAGCGATATCCTCCTCGCCTCCGACGAGATCCTCGGCATGATCGCCACGAGCCCGCAACGCCTCACCGAGGCGACGCGATGCGTCGAAGAATCGGTGAAGACCGTCTTCGAGCAGGTCAACGAGCTCATGAAGAGCCTGGCCGACTGAACAGCTGTTGGCGGCCGCGGCGTCTAACCGGCTTCGATGCTATCGCGCCTGGATCTGCTTCTCGAGCGTCGCCGAGACGTTCTCGTAGTAGCCGGGTGCGTTCTTCCGCAGGAACTCGATGAACTGACCTGCCACTTCTTCGAGGCTTTTCAGATAGAGCGGATTCTTCTGCGTCTCGCGCGTTTCCGGCACCATCCTGCGGACGCGCTCCCACACGAGCACCAGCTCGAAGTTGTTGGAACGGAAGAAGAGCTCACCATTGAGGATGCCGGCCACGATGAACGAGGACGCCATGTCCCAGTACGAAGTGACCATGCGGAACGAGGCGTTCTCCTCGCTTCCGGGAGGGCAGGCCGCGAGGAACTGTTCGCGCTTCGCGAAGGGCGGCTGCGACATCACCCACTTCCGGGCGCTGCGCATCCTCTCTTCCCGGCGAAGATCGTAGAGCTTCAGGATCAGGTCTGCGTCGTCGTAGGTGCCAGGGTTTTTCACGTGCTTCTCCTCGTAAACGGTGGTCATTTCGTTCTCCGCCGGTGCCGCGGCGACTCACGGCGATGAACCGTGCGCCCGTTCCGCTCGTCGTCTGCGGTCACGACTTCCACGCCGCGCTCACCACGCCTGCCGGCACCGCCGCGACGCGCTTTCTCCATGGTCATCAGAAATCCGAACGCCGGATCCTTGAACTGCAGGTGCCGCAGCACGGCCCAGTGCTTCCGCACGTACTGCTGCAGGTACTCGAGGACGTGACCGAGGCTGATGATGCGGCAGGGCGGAACACTCGAACCGGGAGGAAAGGCGCCGAACGCGATGAGCCGGACCGTGTATCCATCGACCGCCGCGTTGCCGCTCTGAAGGAGCTCCTCGATGACGCGCTCTTCTTCGCTACCCGCTTCGCCCAGACGCGAGATCACCGCCTTGAGAACCTGCGGATCGCGGATGCTGCTGTTGATCCCGACGCGCCCTTCCTTGACCTCGCCGATGATCATGTCGACCGAGTCGGGCGAAAGGCCGAGGCCGGGATCGATGTCGCTGAGATCGAGCCCGCGCGGTGTGTGCCGTCCGCCCGTCGGCGTGGGCAGTCCGCTCGGAAAGCGGAACGCCAGGATGTCGATGTCGGTGATGGTGCGCGCGCCGCTCCGGCCGGCGCTGGCGATGATCGGATACTCGGCCGACGTGAAATAGCCGTTCAATTGCAGGTAGGCCTGCACGAGGGCAACGGCATGGTCCATGGACCGAATGATACGTGACCGGCAACGCACTACCGATGGGACCGGGGGGACCGATGGGACCGATGAGACCGACAGAACGGGCGGCGCTTCTTCTCATGAGTCCCATCGGTCACACAGGTCTCATTCGTCCCATCTCGCAGCCGCCACGCTCCAGCCCGCCACAAACTTGATCCGGATCACGGCATATCTACATTCCCTACCTTACAATTGAAATCGGCTGCAGATAGTTATTTGTTGTCAAATCGCATGTGCCGGCTTTCGACTTTCGTCCTCGCGATTCTCGTCGCGACCTCCGCACTCGCGCAGACCGCTGCGCCTGGAGCACAGCCGGAGGTTCAGCCGCTCAAGTTCGCCGATACGGTCTCAGTCGGCTACGTCATGGTTCCCTTCACGGTTCTTGGATCGAAGGGCGGACCGATCACCGACCTCCGCCAGCGCGAGGTCCAGCTGTTCGTCGACGGCGTTCCGGTTCCCAGCGACATGTTCGAGCGATCGATGAACGCGCCGGTCTCGTTCACGATCCTGCTCGACGGCTCCGGGTCGATGGGACTGGCCGGCAAAATGCCCGCTGCTCGCGCCGCCATGGCCACACTGATTGCGCATCGGAAGCCCGGCGACGACTTCGCGCTCTACGTCTTCGACGACCATGAAGCCGCCGAGGTCGTGCCGTTCACCGAAGACGCAGCGAAGATCATGCGGGCCATGAACGACGTGAAGCCGTTCGGGAAGACGGCGTTCTTCGATGCGCTGGCGACGATGCCGGCACGAAGCGAGCTCGGCAAGAATCCGACGCGGGCCATCATTCTTCTCAGCGA
The DNA here is from genome assembly GCA_021781455.1 of Acidobacteriota bacterium. GTDB lineage: Bacteria > Acidobacteriota > Thermoanaerobaculia > Gp7-AA8 > Gp7-AA8 > JAJXWV01. The sequence continues at coordinate 4,385 of JAJXWV010000040.1, forward strand.
CGGCATCGACAACGCGTCGCACCTGACCCGGGCGCAATTGCCCGGGCTGCTCGAAGGCGTGTCCGTTCCCATCTATGCGCTGGGACTGCGCGAGCCCGCCGAAAAGCAGCCGATGGACCCGAAGCATCCGAACGAAGAGTTCTCCGATCTCGGCCTCCTGGAAGAGATCGCCAATCAGACCGGCGGACGGTTGTTCCTCGGCAACCGGCCGGAGCAACTCTCGGAAGCTGTTGATGCTCTTGAAAATAATCTTCGCGCCCAGTACCTGATTGGCTTCTCGCCAACCGGCAAAGGTGCTGTAAAGTACCGGCGCATTGCGCTGAAGCTTGCCGGACGCGTCCGTTCCGTACGTGTTCGCGCTGGCTATCTCGGCACAGAACCGCCCATTCTGTCCGCCGCGGCGCGCGATAAAACGAAAAAGAACGAAAGGAAACGAAGTTCATGAACAGGTTGACGAAGGTTCTCTCCGTAACGGCTCTATCGGCCGTTCTCGGAGCCTGCGCGACAAACAAGACTCTCGACCAGAAGATCGCGCAATCGCAGGCGGAAACCAACAAGAAGATCGAGTCCGTAGCCTCACAAGTGGAACAGGTCCAGCAGCATCAGAAGGATCAAGACGTCCAGATTTCGCAGCTCAGTCAGGAAGCGAAGGACGCGCTCAAGCGAGCTCAGGAAGCGGGCGTGCTGGCCAAAGGGAAGGTCGTCTTCGAACAGACGTTCACCGAGGATCGGGTGAAGTTCAAGACCGACAAGTACGAGCTCGACAACAGCGCCAAGGCTGCCCTCGACGAGTTTGCGACCAAGGTCAAGGGGCTCAACGAGCAGTACTTCATCGAGATCCAGGGCCACACCGATGACACCGGAAGCGCGAGGTACAACGATGACCTCGGACAGCGCCGTGCCGATGCGGTGCGCCGGTACCTGTCGCGCCAGGATCAGCTGCCGCTGAACCGCATGTCGACCATTTCGTACGGCGACACGCTTCCGGTCGCGAGCAACAAGACCAAGGCCGGCCGCGCGCAGAACCGCCGCGTCGTTCTGGTCGTTCTCGAGTAGTCCGTCACATTCGCAGGATCGAAAAGGCCGGCGTCATGCCGGCCTTTTCTTGTTTGGAGTGCGGACTGGGCATCCGCACTCCTACTCGAACGTGGCCACGACCGGCGCGTGATCGCTCGTGCCGATCTCGCGATACGACGGGCACGACACCGCTCGTTCAGCGAGGGACCTGCTCGCCAGCACGTAGTCCAGCCGCCAGCCGATGTTCCTCTGCCGGAGATTCCGCCATGGCGCCCACCACGTGAAGTAGTTCTCGTCGTCGGGATAGAGCTTCCGGCCCACGTCGACGAGACCCTGGGCGATCAGTCTTTCGAAGAGAGTCCGTTCCTCGGGAAGCTGACCGATGGCCGTCGGCTTCCGCTCTTTCGGATGAACGTCCATCTCGCTCCGGGCCACGTTCATGTCACCGCACAGCACGAGATTCAGCCCCTGCTTGTGAAGATCCGCGGCGTAGCCGGTCAGCGCTTCGATGAAGGCGATCTTCGCCGCGAAGTCCTTGCCGCCGTTCGGAACGTACACCGAGGCGAAAACGGTGTCGCCGATCCGCGCCTGCACGATCCGCGTCTCGTGGTCGAAGTGAGGATGCGAGAACTGCGGTTCCGCCGCGAACGACTGGCGGCGGACGTGGAGACCGACGCCCGAATAGGCCGCTGCGCCGTGCCAGTAACAGGAGTACCCCTCGAGATTACAGATCGACTCGGGGATCTGGTCCGGCTTCGCCTTCAACTCCTGCAGGCAGATGACATCGGGCTGCTCGGCGGCGGCCCAGTCGCGAAACTGCTCGTGCCGCGCACGAATCCCATTGACGTTCCAGGTTGCAATTTTCATCCGAAGCGCGATTGTATCCATCCGGTTACGGAGGATGTATAAACGAAATAACTATCTTCCGCTCTCTCTTGAGACGACCACGACCATTGGAGGAACCCATGCGTAAAGCCGTACTGATGACGCTGCTGCTTCTGATTCCTGCCTCAACGCTTCTCGCCCAGCCCTGGCGGGACAGTCGCTATTACCCGCGGGACAACTCCTTCGACATTACTCCCTTCGCCGGGTATCGATGGGGCGGGACGATCTACGCCGACCAGACGAATCTGTACGGCCAGAACGTCGACCTGCAGAGCTCGGCGAATTACGGCGTGAGTTTCGGAATCCCGGTCTCGCAGACGGGACTCAAGATCGAGCTGCTGGTCGACCGCCAGGACACAACCGTCGGCAGGGGCACGGGATTGTTCTCTCCGGGAAACAACTTCGGGGACTTCCACGTGACGTACTACCACGGCGGCCTGATGATCCCGTTCAGCCAATCGCGCGCGGCGACTCCCTACGTGGCGGTGAGCGCAGGCATCGCGAATCTCGATCCGTCGATGCAGGGCGTGTCGTCGTCGAACAAGTTCTCGGCGGCCGCAGGCGTCGGCGTCAACGTGCCGATCAACCGGCAGGTCGGCTTCCGCGTCGAGTTCCGCGGCTTCTACACGGCAACCGGCAACAACAACAACTGCTCGCATTGCTACTACAACAGTTACAACAACTACCACGACCTGGTGCAGGGCGAGACGAAGGTCGGGCTTTCGGTGAAGTTCTAACGAGTCTGACTTTCTTCACTGCCACCGGAAGATCCGCAGCGCGACGACGAACGACACGGCACCCCAGGCGATCAGCACGACCATCGGCAGCGCGATCTTTCCAACGGGCGCGGCGTCGTTCATGACCGCGCGCAGGGCGTCGTTGAGTGCGGTCAGCGGCAGCGCCCGGATCAGAGGCTTCACCGCCTCCGGGAAGCGCTCGTACGAGAAGAAGACGCCCGAGCAGAGCCACATCCCCGGTGGTTGGCTCGTCGAGAAAGAGGATGTCGGGCTCTCCCACCAGCGCGCACGCGACCGCCAGCCGCTGCTTCTGCCCTCCCGAGAGCTTTCCCACGCGGGCGTTTCGCTTTTCATCGAGCGACAGATCGCGCAGCAGCTCATCGGGATCGTGACCGCGCTTGTAGAACGATCGAAACAGCCGCAGCGTCTCGTAGACCGTCAGCTTCTCGTAGAACTGCGTTTCCTGCAGCGAGATACCGATGCGCTCGCGCAGCTCTGCCGGATTGCGGTCCCACGAAAGGCCGAGGACTTCGACCTCGCCGCCATCCGGCTTCGTCAACCCCTCGAGGATCTCGATGGTGGTCGTCTTTCCGGCGCCATTCGGCCCCAAAAGACCAAAGCACTCGCGACCGGCAATGAAGAGGTCGAGCCCGTCGACAGCCTTGACGTCCGCGTAGTGCTTGCGCAGGTCGCGGCATGAGACCGCAAGATCGCTGGACATGAAGGCGGAAAAGATAGCAGAAGGGGTGTCGGGTCGCGGGTGTCGGGTCTCAGGAGCTAACCTTGCATTCCCGATCCCGACACCTGACACCCGACACCTGACACCCTTTCTCATTTTCCAGATTTCGACTCCAATACGGCCATGCGCGCCATCGTCATCGATCAACCAGGGGGTCCCGACGTTCTGCACATCGGCGAGGTACCGTCACCCCGGCTCGAAGCCAACGAGATTCGCATCGAGGTCCATGCGACGGCGGTGAACCGCGCCGACCTTCTCCAGCGCGAAGGGCACTACCCGCCGCCGGCCGGCGCTTCGCCGATCCTCGGCCTGGAGTGCGCCGGTATCGTCACCGAAGCAGGAAGCGGCGCGATCGGACGGTCGCGCGGCCAGCGCGTCATGGCGCTGCTGGCAGGCGGCGGATATGCCGAAGAGGTCGTGGTCGATGCGGGGTCGGCGATGCATCTTCCGGAGACGCTCGCATTCGAGCAGGCCGGCGCGATTCCGGAAGTCTTCCTCACCGCGTTCTCGAACATCTTCATGCTCGCGCGTGCCCGGAGCGGGGAGAGCATCCTCGTTCATGGCGGCGGCAGCGGAGTCGGCACGGCGGCGACGACGCTCTGCAAGCTCGCGGGAATGCGCGTACTCGTCACGGCTGGATCGCCTCAGACGTGCGCGAAGTGCCTGGAGCATGGCGCCGACGTGGCCATCAACTACCGCCAAGAGGACTTCGTCGAGAAAGCGCGCGGAGTCGACATCGTCCTCGATCACCTCGGCGCGATGTACCTGACCCGCGACCTCGAAGCGCTCGCCGTCGGGGGGCGGGTGGTGATCATCGGGTCGATGGGCGGCATTCGCACCACCGAGCTCGACGTTTCGAAACTGCTCGGCGAACGGCAGCAGATCATCGGATCGACGCTGCGAGCGCGGCCGCTGGCCGAAAAGGCTGCCATCGCCGCGGCATTCATCGACCGCTTCGGCAATGACCTGGCCGCCGGACGCATCCGGCCCGTCATCGACAGCGTCTTCCCCCTCGAGCGCGCCGACGACGCGCACCGGCACATGGATTCCGATCACTTCGGAAAAATCGTACTGAAGGTGCGGTGAGGAAGCCATGTGACCGTCATCCTGAGCCGGCGGAACCGCGGCCCCGTCACTCTGAGCGGGCGGAACCGCGGGGGCGGTGGATGGATGGGAGCGGTGGAGCGCGGCGAAGAGTCTCTTACCGGGACGATTGTTAGGCGGAGGCGGTCGCGAGTGACGGCAGGCTCACCGCGATCGTGCAATCTGGAGACTCTTCGCCGCGCTACGCCGCTCCACCGCCCACCTTCCCCGCGGCTCCGCCGGCTCAGAGTGACGGGAGTGCAAGAAAATACAGCCCGCCCCAGACCTTCAGATCGACCAGGATCCCTTCGCGCTCCCGCGCGTGCAGCCAATCAACAATGCCGTCGCGCGGCACTTCGTGGACGGTGATGTTCTCGCCAGCCACCCCACCGCCTTTGCCCGTCTTCCGCAAATCGAACGCGCGATAGAAGGTCGCGGTCTCCGAGGTGATGCCGGGCGAGGTCGGACCGGCAGCAAGACGTTCGACGCGTGAGCAGGTGTATCCGGTCTCCTCTTCGAGCTCTCTCTTCGCGGTCTGCGCCGGATCATCGTGACCGCCCTCGTCGCCGACGAGCCCCGCGGGATAATCGATGACGCGGGCATCGACCGGACGCCGGTACTGTTCGGTGAGCACGATCCGGCGATCGTTGGTCTCGGCGATGATCACGACCGCAGTCTTCGCTTTCTTCCGCTCGACGTACTCCCAGCCGTCGCGCTCGCAGACGTAGACGTGTTTCCCCTCGAACACTCGTTTCTCCGACACTGTCGATTCCTTCCCCACCCTTTGCATGCGAAAGCGATTCCGCCGGCCTCTGTGAAGTGCTGAGTACTGAGTGCTGCGTACTGAGTAAGAGCCGTGAGCCTTTGACTGTGCGGGCGCTCAGTTGGCAAGATCTGGTCCCACTCAGTACTCAGCACTCAGCACTCAGCACTCAGTACTCAGCACTCACCTCCAGCACGGCGGAGCCGGTGATCTCTCCACTGCGCAGACTGCTCAAGGCTTCGTTCGCACGTGCCAGCGGGTACATGGTTCGCTTCGTTTCGATCTGAAGAGAGCCGATGCGCGCGAAGAAATCGAGGCCGTCGCGGCGCGTCAGATTGGCCACCGAGCGGACCACGCGCTCGCCCCAGAGCAGCTCGTATCGGAACGAAGGGATGTCGCTCATGTGGATTCCGGCGCAGACAACGACGCCCCCCTTCCTCACGTTTTCGAGCGCCTTCACGACGAGCGGTCCCGCCGGCGCAAAGATGATGGCCGCGTCGAGCGCCTGGGGGCCGTGCTCGCTCGATCCGCCGGCCCAGGCCGCGCCCATCTCGCGTGCGAACCGCTGGCCTTTGGCGTCGCCGTCACGAGTGAATGCGAACACTTCCCGGCCGTCGGCGCGTGCCAGCTGTACCAGGATCTGTGCCGCGGATCCGAATCCGTAGAAGCCCAGTCGCCGTCCATCTCCAGCCATGCGATAGGCGCGAAATCCGATGAGCCCCGCGCAGAGCAGCGGAGCCGTCGCGGCAGCGCTGTACGACTTGGGGAGCGCGAAACAGAAACGCGTGTCGGCCACGGCAAGGTCCGCGTAACCCCCGTCGATGGTGTAACCGGTGAAGCGTGCGTAATCGCAGAGGTTCTCCTGCCCGGCGAGACAGTAACGGCACTTGCCACACGTCCAGCCAAGCCACGGCACGCCGACGCGATCGCCGGCCTTGAATGCCTCGCTGCGGCTCGACTCCACCACGCCGGCGATCTGATGGCCGAGGATCAGCGGCAACTTCGGATCGCGAAGCTCGCCGTCGACGACGTGCAGGTCGGTGCGGCAGACGCCGCAGCACTCGACGCGGATCCTCACCTCGCTGTCCCGCGGATCCGGCGCAGTGACCTCGCGCTCGACCAGCGGCGCTCGCTGCCGCTCGAGGACCATCGCTCGCATGCGGTGAGGGTACTCCCGTCACTCCTGATCCTGAGCCGCTGAAACCGCGCGCCCGTCACTCTGAGCCGGCGCAGCCACGGGGTGGTGGGCGGGCGGGAGCGGCGGAGCACGGCTAAGAGTCTCAAGCCTGCAAGTCGTCCCGGTAAGAGACTCTTCGCCGCGCTCCACCGCTCCCGCCCATCCACCGCCCCCGCGGTTCCGCCGGCTCAGAGTGACGGGAGTGTCGGGCCGCCGGACGCTCGGGGTCTCACGCCACCGGAATCTCGCGCATGCGCCGCAGCGCGGGGGCGCGCCAGGCCACGAGAGCCACCACGATCAGGGTCATCGTCCCGCCGAAAATCACCGAGGGGATCGTTCCCATCAGCTTCGCGGCGACGCCCGACTCAAAGGCGCCGATCTCGTTCGACGAGCCGATGAAGATCTGATTCACGGAAGCGACGCGGCCGAGAAGATGCTGCGGAGTCATCGTCTGGATCAGCGTCCCGCGGATGACGACGCTGACGTTGTCCGCCATCCCGCTGGCCGTCAGGATCGCCACGGACAGGAAAAAGTTTCGCGACAGCGCGAAGGCGATGATCGTCATGCCGAAGAGAGCCACGGCAACGAACAGGGCGAGGCCGGTGCGCCGCATCGGCGGTCTGTGCGCGAGAACCATGCCCGTGATCAGCGATCCGACGGCCGGGGCGGCGCGCAGGATGCCGAGGCCTTCCGGACCAGCGTGAAGAAGGCGCGCAAAAATCGGCAGCAGTGCGGCAGCGCCGCCGAAGAGCACCGAGAACAGATCCAGGGTCATCGCCGCGAGGATCACCGGCTGCTCGAATAGAAATCGAATGCCGATGCGGAGGCTCTCCCCGATCGGGACGTCGGGGGCCGATGCCTGCGGCTCGCCGCGATGCGTGATCAGCGCCAGGGCGACGATCGACAGCGCCATCACCACCGAGACACTCGCGTAGGCGGTGGTCGTTCCCGCGAACCCGTAGATCAGCCCGCCGACCGCCGGCCCGATGACGGCAGCCAGCTGCCACGACGCGCTGCGCCAGGTCACTGCGTTTGCGTAAATGTCCCGGGTGACGACGTCGGCGGAAAGCGCCTGGAACGCCGGCCGCGCAAAGCTTCTGGCGATTCCACTGAGAAAGATGACGAGGTAGATCGGCCAGATACGACCCCGCGCGATCATGCCGCTGTACGTGAAGAGGAGCAGCGCGACCGCGGAGAGGAACATGCCGAACGTGCCGGCAATGGCGATGGCCCGCCGTGGCATCCGATCGGCCACGTGTCCCGCATACAGCGCCACGGCGATGAACGGCAGCGCCTCGGCCAGCCCGATCATCCCCAGCGAGAGCGGATCGCGCGTGACGTCGTAGACCTGCCAGCCGACCACCACGATCTGCGCCTCGCGTGCGACCGTCGAGGCCGCGTAGCTGGCCACCAGCCAGAGAAAATTGCGCACGCGAAGGGCGGCGTAGGGATCGTGTCTGGCGGTCGACAAGCGGCGCGAGAGTTTACAACGGCAGATCGCAGATGGCAGGGGAATCCCGGGAGGCCCTGCGATCTGCGATCTAGTCAGCCGGCACACCCACCGGCGTCACGGCGGCGCGGCCCTCTTCGCCGGTGCGGATGCGATAGACGTGCTCGACCGGCACGACGAAGATCTTGCCGTCGCCGACCTCGCCCGTGCGTGCGGCGTCCATGATGGCCTGCACGGTGGGCTCGACGAAGTGGTCGGAGACGCCGATGTCCAGGCGCACCTTTTCGGTGAGCTCCATCTTCACCGTCGTGCCGCGGTAGGTCTCCACGCGCTCCGTCTCGCCGCCGTGGCCCTGCACGCGGCTGATGGTCAGGCCCGCCACGTTGGCGTTGAAGAGCGATTCCAGGACTTCGTTCAGTTTTTCGGGCCGGATGATGGCGGTGACGAGTTTCATCGTTTCTCCATGAGCGACGGCTGCGGGTTCTAAGAATCCGTTTTGCGTTCGAGGAGCAGCAAGGCCCCTTCGCCGCGGCTGTAAGCCTCCTCGCCGTGCTGCGTGAAATCGAGACCCAGGCCTTCCTCGCGTGTCGACGGACGGAGCGAGGCCACGAGCGCGATCACCTTCAGGATCACGAACGTGGCGGTCCCGCTGTAGATCAAAGTCGCGAGCACCGCGATGGCCTGCACTCCCAGCTGCGACCAGTGGCCGGTGATCGCGCCGTCCGCCCCTGCCGGGTTCCAGCGCTTCAGTGCCAGCACACCGGTCAGGAGCGCGCCGACGATGCCGCCGACGCCGTGCGCGGCCACGACGTCGAGCGAGTCGTCGAGCCGTGTCGTGGCGCGATACAGCAGTGCGAAATAGCTCGGGAACGCCGCCACGATGCCGAGAACGATCGCGCCGCGCGGGCTGATGAACCCCGCCGCGGGCGTCACTGCAACCAGACCCACGACGATCCCGGTGGCCGCACCAATCGCGGTGGCCTTCGAGTTGCGGATCATGTCCAGCATCGTCCAGACCACGAGCGTGGCCGTCGGCGCCAGGAGCGTGTTCGCGAATGCCAGCGCTGCTGTCTGATTCGCCGCCAGTGCGCTCCCGGCGTTGAAGCCGAACCATCCCATCCTGGAATGGCCGAACGCCACCGAATAGCCGAACAGCGCCCACGCCAGGCCGACGAAGCCGAGCGCTGAGAAGCTCATCATCAGGGTGTAAATGATGGATGGTCGATCGCCAGCCGCGACGCTGAGCAGGTTCTGCTCACTCAAACGAGTTATCAAGCCGTCCGAACGTTCGTTCTTCGGTCCCGACGCAAAGGGCCAAATTCCTCAGGATTCCTGTGATTTTGATCGGCGGTATCGCACCTTCGGGAGGTCCCGCTCACCGAAATTGACCCTTCTGCCAACCGGGCCATACCCTACGGTCGGGCTCGCCATGCTTCGCGCCGAAAAATCCGAACGCAGCCGAAGAATGCTTCTCGACTCCGCCCTCCGCCTCTTCTCGCGCCAGGGCTATCGCGCCACCACCGTGCGCGACATCGCCGAGGACGCCGGCGTCTCCACCGGCAACCTCTATCACCACTTTCCCGACAAAGAAGCGATCTTCCGGACGCTGCTCGACGAATACCGCGAGATCACGATGAGCAGCCGCTTTCCGATCATGCGGGCGCTCACCACCGGCGTGTTTCCGGAGAACCTCGAGGCGCTCGGCTTTGCCACGCGCGAGTGCGTCAGGCAATTCCGCAGCTACATGGCCCTGCACTACGTCGACGTCATCGAGTTCGACGGCACGCACATACGTAACTTCTACAGCGATCTCGCGCAGCGCTTCGCCGACGCCGTCCGCGACGGCGAGGGCGGCCTCGCCACGAACCTGCGCCGGACGGTCTCCCCGATCTCGGCGCTCCTCGTCGCCACGCGGCTTTTCATCAGCTACTTCCAGCTGGAAATCCTCCTCGGCGTTCCCGCGCCGTTCGGCAAGGACTCCGGCCAGGTGGTCCACGAGATCGCTGATATGCTCAGGCACGGGATGACGGAATAGGAGTGCTGAGAGCAACCTCGTAGTCGCTCTCTCGGGCCTCGGCACTCGGGACTCCGCCAGAGTGACATGTGGAATCCCGACCAATACGAGCGCTTCCGCCACGAACGCCATCAGCCGTTTCACGATCTGGTCGGCCTGATCGAGCCGCGCGATCGCATGCACGTCCTCGACCTCGGCTGCGGAACAGGCGAGCTGACCCGGCAGCTGCACGAGCAGCTGCACGCGGAAGAGACGCTCGGCATCGACAACTCCGAGACCATGCTGCTCAAGAGCAGTGCCTTCGGCGGGAAGATGCTGCACTTCGAGCGCGGCAACATCGAGGCGCTGGTCACCGACCGGCCCTACGACCTGGTGTTCTCGAACGCGGCTCTGCAGTGGGTCGGCAATCACACCTCGCTCTTCTCCCGTCTGGCGAGCTTCCTGGCTTCGCACGGGCAGCTCGCGATTCAGATGCCGTCAAACGACGATCATCCGTCGCACATGGTGGCGGCCGAGGTGGCGACGCAGTTCGGGATTGAAGCGCGGCCGGTCAACGTGCTGCCGGTGGATCGGTATGCGCAGCTGCTCCACACGCTCGGGTTCCAGCGGCAGCACGTGCGCATGGAAGTCTATGGACACCTGCTGCACTCTTCGCGCGATGTCGTCGAATGGGTCAAAGGGACTCTGCTGACCGACTACGAGCGCCGACTCCCTCCGGACGAATACGCCCGTTTTCTCGCGGATTACGCCACGCACCTGCTGGCCGTGATCGGCGATGTCCACCCGTACTTCTACACGTACAAGCGGATTTTGATCTGGGGCAGTTTCTGAGCGACGTTTGCGCGGACTGGAGTGCGGACGTCTCGTCCGCACCGGTCGGGCGTCCCGCCCGACCGTCTTCGTCCGGCCTCATTCACCGCCGGGCGAGACGCCCGGCGGGTGCGGACGGGACGTCCGCACTCCTGAGCGTCCACGACGCTCTTGAGTGGCGATATCGGCGCCACGACGTGAAGACTTACTCCTCCGCGAGGATGGTGTGCAGCGCCAGAAACATCGTCAACGAGGCCAGCACAACGATCCCGGCGTAGAACGCGAGCGGGATCGACGGCGCGGTCAGGCCTGACGCGCTCTGGATCACATGCGCGGGAGTGAAGCTGAGCATCCACTGCCGGACGACGTCCCACTTCCACGTCATCAGCCCAGCCCATCCCGAGGCGACGACGAAATACGCCAACCACTGAAAGACGGTGAAGGGCCGGGCGACGCGCTCGGCGGCGAGAGTGTCGCGAAGCAGCTGCGCCTTGAGCCACACCGCGGACGCAGACGGCAGGGGACGCACCCGCGCGTTGTCCTCCGACAGATTCTCCATGAAGCCGGTTACCGCAGCGGCCGCCTGGCAGTCCTCGCAGGAGGCGAGGTGACCCTGCAGCACCTCCGTCCAGCGGCTCTCGCGAGCCGCGTGCATGACATCGTGTTCGTATCGGCAGTGGTCGTTCATCGCACCACCTCGGGACCGAGTCCGTGATTCTTCAACACGTCGGCCAGACGGCGGCGGGCGCGGAACAGCAGCACGCGCACGCTCTTCGATTTCACTCCGAGCGCCTGCCCGATCTCGTCATGACTCGCCTCTTCGACGTGCGCGAGCCAGAGCAGAGCGCGTTCCTGCGGTTTGAGCTCCGAGAAAACCCTTTGAAAATCGTGCTTCAGCTCGCGGGCCGGGTAGTCGACCGTGATCGTGGCGGCCGCCTGTTCCTCGACTCGTTCGCGCTTCGCTTCCCGGAAATGGTCCATGGCCAGGTTCGTGGCCGTGCGAAAAAGATAACGGCGCATGTGCTCGTCGCTTTCGACGTTCGGGTTGGCGCGCAGAAACCGGAAGAACGTCTTCTGCAGCAGGTCATCCGACGCCGCGGCATTGCCCGTGAGGCGGTAGATGTACGACCAGAGGCTCCCGGCCGTGCTCCGGTAGAAGGCCTCGAACTGAGCTTCGTTCATGGGCTTCTGGGGAGCACGGCCTCCGCTCGCCTCGCGGCTCGCCATCAGGTGACCCGGGAGCGCCATCGCGTTGATCATCTTAGGACGTCAGGGTCGAAACGTTGTCCGAATCCGCAGGACCGTTGATCAGCCCCCACGACTTCGAGAGGCGGTAAGTCACGTACGTGGCGATCATCCAGGCGACGCCGAGGGCGATCAGGATGCCGGCCGGGACGATCAGACTGTCGTCTTCGCCCGAAAAGCGGGCGATCAGCAAGCCGATACCGACGGCCGTAACGAGCAGCGACCACTTGATGCCGCCAAAGATCCGGTCGTGGACGGCCGCGCGCACCGGCTCGTGCATTCCGCCGACGAACTGCTTGCCGGCCGGTGAGGCGAGGAAGTCCGCCAGCTCCGGCGCGGAGTTGAACTTCTCGATGAGCTTCGTCTGCACGTCGGCGCGGTAGCGGGCCTGCCTCTGCTTGGCCCGGGCAATCAGCCATACCACCATGACGATCATCGTGAACGTCGAGATGACCGATACGATCGGGATCAGAGCGATTTCAAGACCCATAGTGAACCTCCCGGAATTGCTTCCGGACGCTTATACGGGCGGGAGGGGCTGGGGGTTAACAGCCGGCTCTTGGCTCTTGGCTCTTGGCTCTTGGGATGGTTCACCAGGATCCCAAGAGCCAACAGCCGATACACTTCCGCCATGCGATTCTCCGTTTCCGAGTACGTCCGCTGGGAGGACATCGACGCGGCGGGCATCATCAACTATCAGGCCTATCTACGTTTCTTCGGTCTTGCGGAGGTGGAGCTGTTCCGTTCGTGCGGACTGTCGTATCGCACGATGTTCGACGACCTCGGCGTGTGGCTGCCGCGGGTTCATGTGGAGTGCGACTTCTTCCACCCGGTTCGCCTGGACGAGCTCCTCGTGGTCGACGCCTTTTTCGGCCACATCGGGACGAGCTCGATACATCTCAACTTCGAGGTGCGGCCGAGGGAACATCCGGAGATGATCGTCGCCACCGGGAAGTACATCCTCGTTACCGTCAACCGCGAGCTCCAGCCGATTCCCATCCCGCCGGCAATGCGCGATCACGTCGAGCGCTACGTGGACACGAGCCGTGCCTCGCCGAAGGCGGCCCTGTAGGCGGCGCGATCGCTGAAGGCTGGCCGGCAACTGCTAGACTAGGCGCGGGTTTCCGGGGATTTCTTGGGGAGATTTTTCATGTCCAGCGACATTACGGAGCTGCGCGCGACTGAACGCTTCGTTGCCACCGAGCCGCTCCACGGCAGTTTCGGAGCAGCCAGCATCACCATCGTCAACATCGGCGAGACCGGCACTCAGATCGAGCATCCGCAGCCGCTGCGCCTGGCCACGAGGGCGCGCCTCAGTTTCAAGCAGGGAGACGACACGTTTGCCGCCGTTGCCGTGCTGGTCTGGAGTCATCTCTCCAAACGGCCGAACGACAAGGGCAAGCTCCTGTATCGCTCAGGCATTCGCTTCGAAGACGATGCGGCCGATATCCCGAAAATCCTCGACACGCTCCTCGCCCACCGCGTGATCCAGAGCGATCCCGACTCCCTGGAGCGGAAGAAGCAGCGGCTGGTCGAGCGAGAGGCCGAGCGGAGCGGGCGCACGGTACGCCAGGTGCGCAATCTGCCGCAGGTCGACGTCAGCGCCGACCAGATCCTGCTCATCCAGCATGCCCGCGACCGCCTTCGCACCCATCCCGACGAAGCGATGAAGTGGTACAACCGCGCCAAGTACGCCATCACGCAGAGCAACGAGCCGATCGCCGCGGAGCTCTACCACCGCGACGAGGTCCTGGCCGTGTGGGAGTACCTCGAGCGCACCGTCGACCTCAACGTCATCGCCCGCGTCTTCGACATGAAAAAGCAGGCGTGACGGCAGAGCGCAGAGCGCAGGTGGGTATCGCGCGAACCCGCTTGTCATCCCGAGCGCTCGAATCGCGGAGGCGCGACACCAGAGAGAAGAAACGCTCGATCGTTCCCCCTCTCCCCGCCGCAGCGGGGAGAGGGCCGGGGTGAGGGGTCTCGTTCTGGTTCCAAAAGGAGACCCTTCATCCGCCTTCGGCACCTTCTCCCCGCTGCGGCCGGGAGAAGGGCAACGAACGCTAGAGCCCACATAAACACTGGGAGTTTCTTGGAAGCATCAGCGAGATGGAGGGGATCTGGAGGAGAGGGCGGCGCGCTGAATGCGTCAAAACCGCTCGGGGCGCGCGCCACCCGCCCTCCCAGATTCCTCGCTGACGCTCGGAATGACAGCAGCGCGGCCGCGCCATTCTCGATTCTCGAAGCCTGCGCTCTGCCCTCCGCGCTCTGCCCCCCTGCGATCTCGTCAGAAGCCGACGAGATTCGGCTCGGGCTGCAGCTCGATGCCGAAGATGTCGCGGACCTTCGCCTGAATCGTCCTGACGAGCTCGAGGATCTCGGAGGCCGTCGCTCCACCGCGATTGATCACTGCCAGGGTGTGCTTGGTCGACAGTCCCGCCCTGCCGTGAACGTACCCCTTCTGAAAACCGGCGTGCTCGATCAGCCAGGCCGCGGAGAGCTTCACCGCATCGCCAGCCGGAAAGCTCGGCACCGCCGTTCCCTCCGCCGTCGTGCTGCGCACACGCGACAGAAACTGCTCGAATTCCGTGCGCGGGAGGAGGGGATTCATGAAGAAGGAGCCATCGCTCCGCGTGTCGGGATCGGCGGGGTCGAGCACCATTCCCTTGCGCCGGCGAATGGCCAGCACGGCAGCGCGGACCCCTCTCAGGTCCGTCGTCCCGATCCGATGGTTCTCCACGTACTTTTGCAGCTCCGGATAGCGGACGGCGGCCTGGCCTCCACGCCGGAGCCGGTAGGTGACGTTTACGACCACGTAGCGATCGCGCTCGAAATTCTTGAAGAGGCTGGAGCGATAACCGAACCGGCATTCCCAGTTAGTCAACGTCTTGACCAAGCCGTCGCGGCGGTCCAGAACTTCCACCCGGATGATGGTCTCGCTGACTTCCTGGCCGTACGCGCCGACGTTCTGGATGGGGGTCGCTCCGGCCGATCCGGGGATCCCGGAGAGGCATTCCACGCCCGCCCACCCGCGTTCGACGGCCAATGCGACGAAGTCGTCCCAGCGCTCGCCGGCGGCGACTTTCACGGTAGCGAACTCGTCCTCGCTCTCCACCGTGATGCCGCGCAGATCGAGCTTGACGACCAGGCCGGCAAACCCGCTGTCGGCAATCAGCAGGTTGCTGCCACCGCCGAGGATGAACAGCGGCTGCTGGCGACGAGCGGCCCCGTCGACCGCCGCGCGAAGATCGTCGACGGAAGTGGTCCGCACGAAGTACCGCGCCGGCCCTCCCACGCCGATTGTGGTGAAGTGGGCGAGGGGGACGTTCTCTTCGAGCGGCAGGTTCATCAAATGCTTGTCGAGCGCGAGTTATGCGGTTCGGCGGTTGCGCGGTTACGCGGTCGCCCTATTCGGCCGTTCGCATTCGATGGCTCGACTCGGACACCGCGGAACCGCGCAACCGCGCAACCGCGTAACCGGACCCGAAATCGGCCGTGCCAAAACTGCCGAGTCGTCACACACCCGGCATGGCCTTCTTCAGCGGAATGATCAGCACAAACAGCACTACCGCCATCCCGAACGCCATCAGCGACAGCGTCAGGAAGAATTTCGCGTGGCTCCAGACGTCCCAGAAGACGCCGATGGCGGTGAGCTTGTTCCCGATGGCCGTGGCCAGGAACCAGCCGCCCATCATCAGTCCGCGCATGCGCGGCGGAGCGACCTTGGAGACCAGCGCCAGCCCCATCGGGCTCAGCATCAGCTCGCCCAGCGAGATCAGGAGGTAGGCCATGACCAGCCACCACGGCGAGACGCGCCGGGCCGATGCGAGGCGCAGCTGCCCGTCGTTCGTCGCTTCGATTCCGGCGAGGTCGAGCTCCTTCATCGACTGCCCGCTCGTGGCGGGGTAGACCTTGACCTTCGTCGTTCCCGTGATGCCGCCGCTGGTGCGCGTGACCTCGATCGACGTCGGCGGCGTGTTGAGCCCCAGTTTCGACCGCAGCCCTTCCGGCACCTGCACCCAGTACTGGCCGGGCGCAGGGCCGACCTTCTCGATTCGCGTCGACGGCAGCGTGTATCCGCCGGCCAGCGCTCCGAAATAGAGGACCAGCAGCGACACTCCGGTCAGGACCATGCCCAGCGCCATCTTCGTGGGCGTGGAGGGCTCCAGGCCGCGCCGGTCGAGCCATCCCCACATCCAGGCCAGCGGCAGCGACAGGGTGATGATCCAGAACGGATTGATGGCGTTCGAGATGATCCCGCTGACGTTCCAATCGGTGTTGTCGTTCGCCCAGAAGGTGAAGGTGCTCCCGTTCTGCTGGAAAACCATCCAGAAGACGATCACCAGCAGAAAGATCACGATCAGCGCAGCAATGCGCTTCCATTCCGGCACCTGCTCCAGCGCCGATTTCTCCGTCGCAGCGGCCGGCGGCAGATTCTCGGTCACTGCGGCCGCATTCGCGCCCGTGACCTGATCGAGCATGCGGGGGCGATCGGCGAAGCGGGTCGTCTTGCGGAATCCCCAGAAGATCGCCAGGCAGAGGATCATGCCGAATCCCGACGCCGAAAAGGCCACGTTGAATCCGTAGCGATCGCGCAGGTACTCCGCCACCAGCGGCGAGACGAAGGCGCCGATGTTGATCCCCATGTAGAAGATCAGGTAGGCGCGGTCCTTGAGGTGGCTCCCTTCCTTGTACAGGTTGCCGACGATCGAGGAGACATTCGGCTTGAAGAAGCCGTTCCCGATCACGAGGAATACGAGCGCGGCGTAGAAGACCACAACCTGGTGCGGGACGGCCAGCATGAAGTAGCCGATCCCGAACATCACCGCACCGATGGTGATGGCGTTGCGGTAGCCGAGGAAGCGGTCGGCCAGCCAGCCGCCGATGAGCGGGGTGGCGTAGACCACGGCCTGATACCACGAGTAAACGCTGGTCGCTTTTTCGGTGGTCCAGCCGAAGCCGTCCACCGCGTCGCGCATGTAGAGCGTGAGCATGGCCAGCATGGCGTAGAAGCCGAAGCGCTCCCACATCTCGGTAGTGAAGAGAACGTAGAGACCCTTGGGATGCCGCTCGCGGGTCGCCTCAGCCGTGGTTGCCGTCATTCACGCGCTCCTTGACACAGGCGCTCCCGCGCCGGTGCGGGGACATTCTCTAACAAAACGAGAGCGCAGAGGGCGGGGCGCGGAGGGCAGGGGGCGGCGCCCGTCATCCCGACTTCACCCGCCCTCTGCGCTCTGCGCTCTGCGCTCTCCGAATTCGGTTACCCTTCTCGCTTTTGCAGCGACAGGAGCCTCCGTGACGACAGCCTCCGAGAAGCAGTGGTTCGGGCATCCGCGTGGACTGGCCACGCTCTTCTTCACCGAGATGTGGGAGCGCTTCAGCTACTACGGCATGCGGGCCATCCTCATCCTGTACATGGTCGGTTCCACGCAGAGGCCGGGCCTCGGTTTTCCGGAAGGGCAATCGGCCCATATCTATGGCCTCTACACGATGTCGGTCTACCTCATGGGCATTCCCGGCGGGCTTCTCGCCGACCGCTACCTCGGCCACTACCGGGCCGTGCTCATCGGCGGCATCATCATCGCCTGCGGCCATTTCAGCATGGCCGTTCCCTCGCTCCCCTTCTTCTTCCTCGGCCTGGGCCTGATCATCCTCGGCACCGGCCTGCTGAAGCCGAACGTGAGCACCATCGTGGGGACGCTCTACGCGCGCGACGATCCGCGCCGCGACGCCGGCTTTTCGCTTTTCTACATGGGCATCAACACCGGCGCGTTCATCTCGCCGCTGATCTGCGGCTGGCTCGGGCAGAGGATCAACTGGCACGCCGGTTTCGCCGCGGCGGGCTTCGGCATGGTGTTAGGCCTGGTGCAGTACGTGGCCGGGCGGAAGTACCTGGTCCCGGCATCCCAGGAGCCGACGCCGCAGACCGTGGCCGTCCTGGAGACGGAACGGGAGGTCGTGGAAGCGCACGCGCCGTTCACGTCGCAGGAGTGGCGCCGGATTGCCGCGGCTTCCATCCTCACGCTGTTCTCGCTGATCTTCTGGGCGGGATTCGAGCAGGCCGGCTCGAGCCTGAATCTCTTCGCGGACCGCGCCACACGGCTGAGCGTCTGGGGCATCTCGTTCCCGTCGAGCTGGTTTCAGTCGGTCGAGCCGCTGTTCATCATCATTTTCTCGCCGGTCTTCGCCTGGCTGTGGATCCGCCTGGGGCGCATGGAGCCCTCCAGCCCCACGAAGTTCACTCTCGGACTCTTCTTCCTGAGCCTCTCCTTCCTGCTCGTCGTCCCTGCGGCGCACTACTACCAGACCGCGCACACCCGGGTGAGCCCGTGGTGGCTGGTCGGCCTCTATTTCCTGCAGATGTTAGGCGAGCTTTCGCTCAGCCCCGTCGGCCTGAGCATGATCACCAAGCTGTCGCCGGCGCGGATCGCCGGTCTGATGATGGGCGTGTGGTTCCTGGCGATGGGGCTGGGCAACTACGTGGCAGGCTCGGTGGCCGGCCTGATCGAGAATCGCCCGTTCAGCACGGTGTTCATGATCGCCTTCACCAGCGCCGCGGCGGCCACCCTCATCCTCACCATCCTGATTCCGACGATCAAGAGGCTGATGACGGGCGTGCGGTGAGTTGTCATCCCGAGCGTCAGCGAGGGATCTGGGTGGGCGGGCGGCGCGCTTACAAATGAGTTCCCGTCGGTCGGGTGGTAGCAGAAGCAGCACAGTCTGCACGCCCCACCCGCCCAGATCCCTCGCTCACGCTCGGGATGACAGTCGCGCGAAGGCGGGGTGACAGGCGCGCGAACTCGGGATGACAGTCGCGCGAAGGCGCTGATCCTCAGAACGTCCTGAACAGCGGCATCTCCACGCGGTCGGCGACGTGCATCCGGCTGAGGATGGAGTTCCCGTACGCCCAGTCGTGGCTGATGCCGGTGACCATGAGCGACTCGTCGGGACAGAGCTCGCTGAGAGCGTCTCCGAGCGTGCGCACGTCGGTACGATCGTCCGATCGCAGGACGAAGGTCGACTCGAAGGGAAGCTCGACGACCGTGCCGAGGCGATCGAGGGCCTCGTGCAGCTCGCTGTAATCGGCGCCGGGCGTAAGGCTGTGCCGCACCAGGAGGAAGTCGCGGGCAGTGCTGAAATGCGTGCAGGCCACCAGCACGCGCGCGTCATCGGCGATGTGCGGGCGGAGCCAGCGCAGCAGCGGCGCCGCGTGATGCGCGTCCGACAGCCACACGTGCCAGCTCTGATCGAAATTCGGCTCCGCTCCCAGCCGTCGCATCGCGCCGGACACGTCCGCCGTCAGCTGGCCTTCGTAGCAGATCTGGAACAACCTGATCTCCCCCATCGCACCCTCCCGCAGATCACTGCTGTTCGCGCGTTGTTGTGTTGAGGACGCCCCATGGTAAGGCGGCGAGCGACGAGGATCAAGCAGCCGGCTCATCCCGTCGCGCCGAGCTGCGAGTAGAAAGTCTGCGAGTTGCCGCATTCGCGGCAGATGAAGTGCAGCGAGTCGCGGCGCGACCACGGGTTAGGCGTGTCGCACACGGGACAGAGAGTCTGCGGCGGCAGCGCGATCCTCTCGCAGTGGTCGCAGGCCAGCGGCTGGCCCGTGGCATTGACGTCGACTTCACAGCTGACCTCATGGCAACTCGGACAACGCCAGCACACGGCCATCGACGCAAAACACCTCATGAAATTAGACGGCAAAATAGTAGCACGGAAATCGATCGTTTTTTTGTGGCAGGGACGCGCAGCTGCGCGTCCGCAGCTCGCGTCTCCCCACCGTCCCGACCGGGTTGCGGACGCGCTGCTGCGCGTCCCTACGACGCAGCACTAGCTTAGGTGCGGTCCGCCACGGCCTCCCGTAATCCCCGGTCATAAAGACCAGAGCCGGAGGTATCGGATGAACAAAGGACTGAAAGTCGCGATCGGCGCTGCCGCCGCTGCGGCCGCCGGTGCCGCCTACCATTTCCTTCTGCGTCCGTGGCACGTGTCGTGGGGAAGCACCCCCGAGGAACGCGACCGCAAGATGCCGCTCGACGAGCTCGTGGAAAAGCCGAACTACGCCACCAACCGCGCCGTGACCATCAACGCCCCCGCCGAGAAGATCTGGCCGTGGCTCGTTCAGATGGGCGAGCTCCCCCGCGGCGGCTTCTACACCTACACCTGGGTGGAGCGAGTTCTGGGCATGCGCACCGAGAACGCCGCCACCATCCTCAACGAGTTTCAGCATCTCAAGCCGGGCGATCGCCTCGATCGCGACGGGAACCTGACGGTCAAGGCGCTGGTGCCCAACCGCTTCATCGTTCTAGGCCCTCCGGCCGGAACGCCGAGCGGCGACGCCACATGGGCCATCGAGCTCACGCCGGTCGACGAGGTCAGCACGCGCCTGATCTCACGCGTCCGCGCCCGCATCGCCCCGAACGTGCGCGGCACTTTCTGGCGTGCGATTCTCGACCCGGGGCAGTTCGTCATGGAGCGCAAGTGGCTCCTGGGTGTCAAGGCACGCGCCGAAGGGCAGATCGGAAAAGCGGCCGCGGCGATGCTCGACGAGCTCGTCCAGCCGGTGCAGGACAAAGTCGAGCCGGCCGACAGCCCGGATCAGGTGCCGGCCGAGGCCAAGGCTGAGTACGATCCCGTGGAAGTGTGAACGCAGCTCGACGTGAGCACGACGAAGGCCGGCGAGAGCCGGCCTTTCGCGTGTAGGGACGACCCCGTCACTACGAGCCGGCATAACCGTGTCACCGTCACTCTGAGCCGGCGGAACCGCGGGGGCGGCGGTTGGGCGGGAGCGGTGGAGCGCGGCGAAGAGTCTCTTACCGGGACGATCAGCAAGCGCCAGGGGAGGGCAGGCTGGAAAGCCTGCCCCACACCGGGGTGACGTGAGTGGCGTCCCTACTTGCTCTCGCCCTTCACCTTCGCCCAGGTGTCCTTCAGGGTGACGGTGCGGTTGAAGACCAGCTTCTCCGGCGTCGAATCGAGATCGACGGTGAAGTAGCCGAGGCGCTCGAACTGAAAGCGATCGAGGGGCGAGGCGCCGCGAATGCCCGGCTCGAGCTTCGCCGCGGGCACGATCTCCAGCGACTGAGGATTCAGGTGAGTGAGGAAATCGCCTCCTGATTCGGGATCCTCGACGTTGAACAGCCGGTCGTAGAGGCGCACCTCGCAGTCGATGGCGCCCTGCGCGGAGACCCAGTGCAGCGTCGCCTTCGGCCGCCGGCCGTCCGGCGCGTCGCCGCCGCGTGTGGCGGGATCGTACGTGGCGCGCAGTTCGACGATGTTCCCGCCCTCGTCCTTCACCACGCCGGTGCAGGTGATGAAGTACGCCGACCGCAGGCGCACCTCGCGTCCCGGCGCCAGGCGGAAGAACTTCTTCGGCGGCTCCTCCATGAAGTCGTCGCGCTCGATGTAGAGGACGCGCGAGAACGGCACCTTGCGCGTGCCCGCGGTGGCGTCCTCGGGATTATTCGGCGTCTCGAACTCCTCCCTCTGGCCTTCCGGGTAGTTCTCGATGACGACCGGCAGCGGGCGGAGCACGCCCATGACGCGGGGCGCCACGCGGTTCAGGTCCTCGCGTACACAGAACTCGAGAAGGTCGACGTCGATGACGTTCTCGCGCTTGGCCACGCCCACCCGCTCGGCGAAGTTGCGGATCGCTGCCGGCGTACAGCCGCGCCGGCGAAGGCCGGCGATGGTCGGCATGCGCGGGTCGTCCCATCCGCTGACGTAGTGATCCTCGACGAGCCGCAGCAGCTTTCGCTTCGACATCACCGTGTAGTTGATGTTCAGGCGGGCGAACTCGTACTGATGCGGCGTGGCCGGGACGCGGACGTTCTCGATCAGCCAGTCGTAGAGCGGCCGGTGGGCCTCGAACTCCAGCGTGCAGATCGAGTGCGTGATGCGCTCGATCGCGTCCGACAGCGGATGGGCGTAGTCGTACATCGGGTAGATGTCCCACCGGTCGCCGGTGCGGTGATGGTCCTCGTGGCGGATGCGGTAGAGCACCGGGTCGCGCATGTTGATGTTCGGCGACTGCATGTCGATCTTCGCCCGCAGCACGTGCGCACCGTCGGGGAACTCACCGGCGCGCATCCGTCGGAAGAGATCGAGGTTTTCGTCGGCCGTGCGGTTGCGGTACGGCGATTCCCGTCCGGGCTCGGTGAGCGAGCCGCGATGCTCGCGGATCTCCTCGGCGGTCAGGCTGTCGACGTATGCCTTGCCGTCGCGGATCAGATCTTCGGCCCACAGATACAGCTGCTCGAAGTAGTCGGAGGCGTGGTAGAGGTGATCACCCCAGCTGAAGCCCAGCCAGTTCACGTCGCGCTTGATCGCTTCGGCGTACTCCGCCTCTTCCTTCGTCGGATTGGTGTCATCGAAGCGGAGGTTGCAGTGGCCGCCGTATTCGTTGGCGATCCCGAAATTCAGGCAGATCGACTTGGCGTGGCCGATGTGCAGATAGCCGTTGGGCTCCGGCGGGAAGCGCGTGACGACGCTTTTGTACTTTCCGCTGCGGAGGTCTTCCTCCACGATCTCGCGGATGAAGTCGAGGTTACGAGTCGGTGCTTCGGCAGTCATGGTCACCTCGGGTGTCGGGTGTCGGGTGTCGGGTGTCGGGTTTTCTCTCCCGCGACCCGACACCTGAGACCCGCGACCCAAACGAAAACGACCCTGTCGAGCAGGGTCGCTTCAGATCGAATGCATTGATGTGAATCGCCCTACCTGCGCGGTTCTCCGCCGGTCTGTCGCTGTCGGAAAGCCCGTTGGTGGCGCGTCATGGTAGCAGAGGTAAATCGGCGACCGGCCACGTGCATTCCCAGAGCCGCAGCCGGCTCGTGCCGGTTCCCAGATAGTGCCGCACAACACTCTGTCCCGCAAAAAGAAGGGCACAGACGAGATTGTCTGTGCCCTTCCCGGGAGGTCGGAATCGCTCAGTCGTGTTCGACCGGTACCGGAGCGCTGCCGTCCAGGACAACGGCCGGCGGCGAGCTTCCCAGCTCGTGCACCAGTCTCCCTCCCTGATGCGCGGTGTTCACCAGAAGCAGTGCGGCGCCGCCGTAGAGGAGCGCGAAAATGAGAGGCACGACCGTCGAGAAGAGGCGCACCGATTCCCGGCGCCCGAACATCGGCGCGAACACGACGATCGCGAAGACCACCGTTGCGATCGTGAAGACGTTGCGCGTCGACTCGGCCAGGCTCTCGTGCCGCTCGAGCGCGGCGATCACCTGCGGATTTCGTTCGACCAGGTCCGCGGTCGCCTTTCCGGTGGCTACGGCGAACCAGACTGCGACGGTACCGAGGGCCATCAGCAACAGAGCGCTGTAGAGGTAAGGCCGCGCGCGCTGCGGTGCGACTGCCGCCCCGATGAGAATGAACAGCGGAGCGATCAGCAGCAGGACGATCGGAAAATGGATCACCAGCGGGTGCAGCTCATCCCAGGGAGGAAGCGGTGGCAGCGCAATCATGGCCGGCTCCGTTCAGCTCACGGACACGTACTTGTCCTTCGGATTCAGGCAACCAGGGCACTTCTCGAAGTCGATCTTCGTGACCGTGTAGCCGCAGATGGAGCAGACATAGAGCGTTGCGGCCTGCTTCATGTTCTCCTGGTTCTTCGCTGCATTCGTGTACAGCTTGGCGTGCTCGGCCTCGGCGGTCTTGGCGTAGTTGAAGGTACGGATGGCATCGGTCTGCTTCTCGGCGCGCGCAATCTTGAGGAACCCCGGGTACATGACATCGCGCTCGTAGGTCTCGCCCTTCACCGCAGCCTGGAGGTTCTCGGCTGTCGACTTCACGTCGGGAGCTTCGATCTTGGCCTTCGGAGTGGCTCCGAGCTTCTTGATCACGACCGCGTGATTGTCGGCGTGGACCTGCTCGGCCTTCGCGGCCGCACGGAACAGGCTGGCCACACCGAGGTATCCGTCCTGCGTGGCCTTGTCGGCAAATGCGAGATACCGCGCGTGGGCGTTGCTCTCGCCGTTGTAGGCAGTCTGGAGGTTGTCGAGCGTCGTCGCCGCGAATGCCCCCGAAGCAACCAGTAGAAATGCAGCTGCGATGAGAATCAGTCGGGTTTTCACGATGAAATCTCCTTTCGATTCGATGTGGATTCTGCGCAACCCAAGGTAGGAGAGAGAGGCAGGTCGCGTATGTGCCACAGCACACCCGTCACGCTCGCAACGATCTGTCCGGACCCTGCAGGAACGCACAGCGCCGCGTCCGCAGCTCGGGGGGGACAGGCGACGGGAGTTGCGGACGCGCTGCTGCGCGTCCCTGCGCCCTCACGTGGTCAGGCAAAACTTCACGGTCTCGCGAAGCTTGGCGTGATCGAACGGCTTGCGGAAGACGGCGCTGACGAGACCGCGATGGGGCGCCTCCATGAGTGCGTCGGGAACCAGGGTTTCCGAGGCCCCGGTGATCACGATGATCGAGGGAAGGTTCGTAGTCCGGCGTGCCTTCAGCTCGTCGATGAAGCGAAGACCGTCCGTATCGGGAAGCATCATGTCCAGCACGATCACCGCGCATTCCGCGATCTGGGCCTTTTCCAGCCCTTCCGCACCGGTGGCCGCCTGCTCGACGTGCAGCATCGGATCCTGCGAGAGCTCCGTGGCCACGAGCTTGCGCATCATGTCGTTGTCGTCGATGACGAGCACCATCGGCCTGGAAGTCATGACTGCCTCCAAACTCGGAGCCTTCTTCTGGACGGTGCCGGTACTTTAGCAGATCGGTGATCCGGGACCTCACGCGCAGACCGATCTTCGCGTACGCTAGACCCGTGACGGTCAACGGACGGGAAGAACGCCGCCGTTACGGCGAGTACGAGATCGAGACGGTCCTCGGCAAGGGATCGATCGGGAAGGTCTTTCTCGCCCGCCATCGGCGCATCAACCGGCGCGTGGCCCTGAAGGTGATCGACAGCGAGCAGCGCTTCGAAGACGACTCCGATCGCGACGAGTTCTACCTGCGCCTGCAACGGGAGGCCGAGCTTTGTGGCGCGCTGCAGCATCCCAACATCGTCACGCTCTACGAGGTCGGCTACGAGAACGACGTGGTCTCGTATCTGGCCACCGAGTACGTGGCCGGAGAGTCCCTGCAGGCGCGCCTGAAGCGCACACGGCCACTGCCGCTTCGCGAGGCCTTGACCCTGGCGGCGGACATCCTGCGCGGGATCGCCTATGCGCACACCCACGGCATCGTCCATCGCGACATCAAGCCGGCCAACATCCTGATCACGACCGACGGGAGGGCCAAGATTGCCGATTTCGGGATCGCCCGTCCGCAGGAGTCGAGCCTGACCGGCATCAACTCTCTGCTCGGCACACCGAACTACATGTCGCCGGAGCAGGTGAAATCGACCCCGGTGTCGAATCGCTCGGACCTGTTTTCCGCCGGCGTGGTGATGTACGAGATGCTCAGCGGCGTCCGCCCGTTCGCCGCCGCCGAACTGAGCGGAGTGCTCTTCAACGTCGTGAATCTGGAACCGCCGCTGGTGAGCGACGTGAACCCGGCGGTGCCCGTGGCTGTGGCGCGCATCGTGGCCAGGCTGATGGCCAAACCGCCGTCGGATCGCTACGCCAACGCCGGGGAAGCGCTGAGCGAGCTCGAGGCGCTCCCGCCGGCTAAGACGTCGGGCGCGCCCGGATATGCAACCATCGCCGTCACGCCGTCTGGCCCGGAATCGGAAGCGACGACTCCGCTGCCGACGATCGTCGATGAGCAGGATGCTGATCTCGCGGCCGACAACCGCAAAGGATCCGAAGAGCCCGCGACCGTCCGCACCGGCATCTCGCGAATTTTCACGCGTGACGTTCCTGCGGTCGTGTTCTGGCCGCTCACGCTGTCGCTGCTGGTCCTCTTTGCGGTGACCGTTCTGTTCATGCAGTCGCGCATCCGGCAGCAGAAGCCCGCCGCCGTGATCACCTCGCAACAGGCCGCGGTGGCGCAGGAAAAAAGGAATCAGCTCGCCGCGGCACGTGCGTTCGTCCACGCCGGAAGATACGACGAGGCCATCCGCCGCTACGACGCATTCCTCGCGCAATACCCGGAGAACATGACCGCCCAAGACGAGCGCAATGAGGCTCAGGCCCTGCTCGATAAGAGCAAGAGGGCCGGGACCCAGGTCACATCGACGAGCAAGGCCCACTCCCGGACGCCGAAGAAGAAGCCATCCCGATGGGAACGGCTGAAGCACTGGGTGCGCGGCCAGTAAGCGCTCGCGCGCAGAGGCTCGCGATCCTGACGAGCGAGGTAGCCGTGGAGTAATGTCGGGCCATGAAACGCCTGCTCTGCGCGCTCGGCTTCTTCCTGTTCGCTCTCGCCGCCCTGGCCGATGAGGGAGCGCTGCACGTCGCCAGCCTGGGCGACTTCAAGCTCGACAACGGAGACACGATCCACGACTGCCGCATCGGATACCGGACGTACGGCGCCCTTGCGGCGGACCGGTCGAATGCCGTGGTCCTGACGTCATGGTTCGCCGGAAACAGCGCAGGCTACGCCTCATGGGTGGGCGCCGGAAAGCTGTTCGACTCGTCGAAGTACTTCGTCATCGTGATCGACGCGTTAGGCGACGGGGTGTCATCGTCGCCGTCAAACAGCGCCACGCAGCCTGGCGCGCAATTTCCGCAGTTCACGATCCGCGACATGGTGCGGTCGCAGCACGAGCTGCTCACCCGTGAGCTGAAGCTCGATCACGTTTACGCGGTCAGCGGCCTGTCGATGGGAGGGATGCAGGCCTTCCAGTGGCTCTTCACGTATCCCGAGTTCATGGACAGGGCCATCCCCATCGTCGGCACTCCGAAGCAGACTTCGTACGATCTGGTGTTGTGGGGCAGCGAGCTCGATCTGCTGCAGTCGGCGATGAACGACCCGGGCGGAGCGGCGCGGGCCATGAGCACCGTCGCGGACATCCAGACGATGGGCCTGGAGACGCCCGAGTACATCGCCACGCATGTGAAGCCCGAGGATGCGCCGGCGTTCATCCGGGATCGGCGCGCATCGCTGAGCAAGCTCGATCCGTTCAATTACATGTCACAGCTGCGGGCCATGATCTCGCTCGATGTCTATCGCGACCTCGGAGAATCGGCAGAAGCAGCAGCCAGGGCGATCAAGGCGAAAGTGTTTGTCGTCGTCAGCCTGCAGGATCACATGGTCAACCCCGCGCCGGCTCGCGAGCTGGCGCGGCTGGCGAAAGCGGAGATCGTCACGCTCAGCGGCGACTGCGGCCATCTCGCCACCGGCTGCGAGAAGGAGCTGCTGCAGCGCGAAGTGTGGCGGTTCCTGGGCGAGCGATGATCGAGTCCCCGTCACTCTGAGCCGACGTAACCGCGGGGGTGGTGGATGGCGGGAGCGGTGGAGCGCGGCGAAGAGTCTCTTACCGGGACGATTCGCAGGCTTGAGACTCTTCGCCGCGCTGCGCCGCTCCACCCAACCAACCTCCCCGCGGCTCCGCCTGGCCCAGAGTGACGGGGGCCGCATAACACTGCCTGCCCTCTGCTCTGCCCCCTGCGCTCTCGTTCAGTCCTCCGCCTCTCCTCCCCCGATCGGAGCATTCGACATCGCTTTGGTGTCGATCGCGGGCAGGCTGGCGGACTTCAGCTTCGCATTCATCGCCCCCACGTCCGCGACGAACGCCGTCCATCGCTCCATGACCCCGGCCAGCGCGCGGCGGCGATCCTCGACCGCGGCCACGGTCTGTGTCGCTGGTTCGACATCCGCCCCCTGAAGAACGCCCAGGAGTGAGCGCATGGAGGCGGAGATGCTGTTGAGGCTTTCGACTTCCACGCGCCGCGGCGGGCCGAACTCATTGCCGCCACCCTCCCCTTCGACGGCCGCAGCTGTCCTGTCGAGCGACGCCAGGTCGTTGGTCAGCGCCGTATTCGCAGCGCTCTTCTGCCGCTCGCGAATCTGCCCGCGGATCGACCGGACGCGCTGGAGCGCGTTCTGCGCGGAGACGATTCCGTCGTACATCTCCTTCGCCAGCGCGAACTGCTGCGCCAGTCCTGCCGCAGTGGTCTTCACGCGCGGGTCCATGACCACGGTCAACGGCCGGGTCACGCTCGTCGCGTTCGCCGTCAGCCTGACCGTGTAGGTGCCCGGCAGCACCCACGGTGAGCCCGGCGCAGGTGGCGTGTCGTGGACGATCGCTCCCATTCCGTAGCGGGGGCGGGTTCCGGCCGGGGGCTGGTAATGGAGATCCCAGAGGAAGCGGTGCATGCCGGGAGCGGCGGAAAGAATTTGCGGCGGGCGGATCCAGTACCAGGGGACGTTGCCTTCGTCGCGCGGCTTCACCGCTCGATCCCGGCTCGAATACCGCCGGATCACGTTGCCGGCGGAATCGAGGATCTCGAGCGTGACCGGTGATCCGGACGCCTCATTGAGGACGTAGTCGATGATGGCGCCGTCGGGCGGATTCTGTCCGACAGGCTCGTCGGGCGGCATCGGCGTATCGCTGTTCTTGTTCCAGCGGACGCGCATGGTGCGTGCCGGGGCAAAGAGCACCGCATTCGCGGACGACGCGCGCGTGATCTGCCGCAGAGGCTCGATGTCGTCGAGGATCCAGAATCCCCGGCCGTGCGTACCGGCCACGAGGTCGTCCCCGTGAATGGTCAGGTCGCGGATCGAGGTGGCCGGCATGTTCAGCCGCAGCGACTGCCAGTGATCGCCGTCGTCGAACGAGACGTAGACGGCCTGCTCGCTTCCGGCGAAGAGCAATCCCCGCTTCTTTGGATCCTCGCGAACGCTGTTGATGATCGTGCCGTCCGGAATGCCGTCGACGATCGCCGTCCAGCTCCTGCCGCCGTCGCGGGTCCTGAGGATCTCCGGATGGAGCTCGTCGAGCCGGAAGGTGTTGATCGCCGCATAGGCCTCGCCCGTATCGAAGTGCGAAGCTTCCATGACCGACACCTTGGCCCACGGCCGCAGCTGTGAGGGCGTGACGTCGGTCCAGGAGGTTCCGCCGTTGACCGTGACGTGGATCAGGCCGTCGTCGGTACCGACCCAGATCCGGTTGATGTCCAGCGGCGACGGAGCGATGGCGTAGATGACGCCGCGCTGTCTCGGTGTCGCGGTGGGCGTGCCCGCGTAGACGCCGACGTTAGGCGGGGCCGTCCAGCTCTTGCGGGTGAGGTCGGGGCTGATCTGCGTCCAGCTGTCGCCGCCGTTCGAAGTCTTCCAGAGCGTGTTCGAGGCGAAGTAGAGGACATGCCCGTCGACAGGCGAGAAGACCAGTGGCTGCGTGCGAATGGTGCGGTAGTTGGGATCGCGCAGCAGTCTCGGGCCGACCTGCACGGTCTGGTCGGTTCGGCGGTCGTATCGGCTCACCTTGCCGCCGTAGACCAGGTCGGGGTCGAGCGGATCGGGAACGACGTAACCGTATTCCTCGACGCCCACGGGGTGCCAGTCCCGGAAGGTGATGGCGCCGTCGTCGCCGCGGCTTGCCACGCAGGCCGAGCCGCTCTCCTGCTGCCCGCCGCAGACGCGGTACGGAAAGGCGTTGTCGGTGTTCACGTGGTAGAACTGGGCCGTGGGCTGGTTGTACCAGGAGCTCCAGGTCTGGCCGCCATTGACCGTGACCACGGCGCCCTGATCGCTGGCCAGCAGAATGGTGTTCGGATCGTTCGGGCTGATCCAGAGGCGGTGGTAATCGTCGCCGCCCGGCGCGCCGCGGAAGGAGGTGAAGCTCTTCCCGCCGTCGACCGACTTCCAGGTGACGATGTTGGCCACATAGACGACGTCGGCGTTCTTCGTGTCGACGCGCACTTCGCAGAAGTCCCCGTCACGTCCCCACAGACGTTCGTCGGTGTTGATGCGCGTCCAGCTCTCGCCGGCGTCGTCGGAGCGATAGAGGCCCGGGAGCTTCGCTGCGTCGACGATGGCGTAGATCCGCCGCGGATCGCTGCGGGAGACGTCGATGCCGATGCGGCTCGTGCGGTCGGCGGCCGCGGGCAGCCCCCTGGTCAGCTGCCGCCAGGTGGCGCCGCCGTCCGTCGACTTGAAAAGCCCGCTGTTCGGGCCGCGAAATTCTCCGTTCTCCCACGGCGCCTGGCGCGCTTCCCACAGCGCGGCATAGACGGTCTGCGGGTTCGACGGATCGAAGGCCAGGTCGATCCCGCCGGTGTTCTCGTCTTTGTAGAGCACCTTCTGGAACGAGCGGCCGCCGTCGGTCGACCGGAAGATCCCGCGCTCCGGATTCGGACCGTAGGGATGGCCCAGAACGGCCACGAAGAGGCGGTTGGCGTCGTGAGGATCGACGATGATCGCGGCGATCTGCTGGCTGTCGCGCAGGCCGAGGTGCTCCCACGACTTCCCGGCGTCGGTCGACTTGTAGATGCCGTCACCGGTGGAAAGGTCGGGACGCTGCAGGCCTTCCCCGCTGCCGACGTAAATCACGTTCGGGTCCGAAGGAGCGACGGCGAGAGCACCGATGGAGCCGGTCGGCTGCGCATCGAACAGCGGCGTCCACACCCGGCCGTAGTCGTTGCTCTTCCAGACGCCGCCGTTGTTGACGCCGATGTAGAAGACGCTCGGCTGCTGTGGGACGCCGGCGGCGGCGACCGTGCGGCCGCCGCGGAACGGCCCGATCATGCGCCAGCGCATCTCGGAGAAGAGAGCCGGATCGACCGATTGCGCGAGCGCGCCCGCGGCGATTGAGAGGATCAAAGCAGCGACCACCAGCGCAAGCCGAGGTGCACGACGAACCATGAGCGGTCCCTCCCCGAAGCCGCGCATTATGCCGTTAGACGAGGACGGCGGGAAGCGGGAGGGGCGGACTGCGGACGAGCAGGCGTAGCCGCTGATGCGATCACTTTGCCCCGCGGCCTGAAGAACATGTCGCCGAACGGCCTTGCTCTGGTGTTGCGCCTGCGCGATTCGAGCGCTCGGGATGACAAGTTCAGTTCTTCCCTCACAACGCCAGCGTCCCCAGGAATCCCGGCTTATGGCGCGCCTTCGTGGCCTGCTCGAAGGCGTAGGCCATCGCGATCAGGCGCGGCTCGCTCCACGCGCCGGCGAAGAACGACAGGCCCACCGGAAGACCGAAGACGAGGCCCGCCGGGACCGTCACGTGAGGATATCCCGCCACTGCCGAGGCGCTCGAGTAACCGCCCGTGAAATGGTCGCCGTTGACGAGATCCGTCGGCCAGACAGGACTGCCGGTGGGGGCGATCAGCGCCTCCACTTTGTGTTTCCGGAGCGTGGCGTCGATGCCTTCCGCGCGTGAGAGACGGTGGTCCTTCGCCAGGGCCTTCCGGTACCTCGCGTCCGTCAACGGTCCGCGCTCCTGCGATTTCTCGAAGAGCTCCTGTCCGAAAAACGGCATCTCGCGGTCGCGATTCTCCTCGTTGAACTTGATCAGGTCGGCCAGCGTGCGCACACGGACGCTCGGCGCCAGGCCGGCCAGGTACTTGTTCAGATCCGCCTTGAATTCATAGGAGAGGACGTCGCCCTCGCTGTCGTCGAACTTGCCGGTGGTCACGACGTCGGCCGGATCGACGATCACGGCGCCGAGCTTATTCAGCGTGTCGATGGCCTCCTTCATCAGCCGGTCCACATGGTCGCTGAAGCCGAAGTACTTGCGGGCCACGCCGATCCGCGCGCCGCGAAGAGCGTTGGCATCGAGGAACTTCGTGTAGTCGGCGTGCGCGTGCCCGCGGCTGCTTGCCGTGACCGGGTCGCGATCGTCCACGCCTGCCAGGGCACCGAGCAGGATCGCGGCATCGGCCACGGTCCGCGCCATCGGGCCGGCCGTGTCCTGGCTGTGGGAAATCGGGATGATCCCGGATCGGCTGATCAGGCCGAGAGTCGGCTTGATTCCCACCAGGCCGTTGGAAGACGACGGGCAGACCACCGAGCCGTCAGTCTCCGTGCCCACGCCGAGCGCAGCCAGATTCGCGGAGACGCCGCTGCCGGTTCCGGAGCTCGACCCGCACGGATTGCGGTCGAGCACGTATGGATTGCGGGTCTGTCCGCCGCGGCCGCTCCAGCCACTCGTCGAATGCGTGGAGCGGTAGTTGGCCCACTCGCTGAGATTCGTCTTGCCGAGAATGACCGCTCCTGCCTCGCGCAGCCGCCGGGCCACGAAAGAGTCCGCCGGCGCGATCGAATCGGCCAGCGCCAGCGACCCGGCGGTCGTGTGCATCCGGTCGGCCGTGTCGATGTTGTCCTTGATCACGATCGGAATCCCGTGCAGCGGCCCGCGAACCTTTCCCTCTTTGCGTTCGCGGTCCATCGAATCGGCGAGGGCCTGAGCGTCGGGATTCAGCTCGATCATCGCGTTGATCGCCGGCCCGCGTTTGTCGATGGCGTCGATCCGGCCCAGATAGGCGTCGGTCAGCGATCGGGAGGTGAAACGGCCCCTGCGCATCGCCTCCTGCAGATCAGCCGTGGTCATCTCTTCGAGCTCGAACTCGGCGACGCGCGCTGCAGCGCCGGGCTGCGCGGCAGCGGCGGCAGGCTGCTGCGCCATGGCGCCCGGATTCACGAGCGCCGCTGCAGCTCCAAGTCCTGCGTACCCGAGAAAGAGACGACGATCCACAGCACCTGACTTGCGATTCTTCTGCTCTGCCATGTGTCCTCCGCATCGATCGGGATTTGCGGGAGTAGACATCCCGCGGCGCGCCGCGTCAATCCTCGCCGGCCCGCTGAGCGCGGGCCGACGGCGTCACCGACCGGGCGCAAGCGCCGAAGGCGGCGTAGCCACCGCAAAGGCGGCGTAACCGCCGCAAGAATTTAGCGGCGGCCGTCAGGCCGCCGGAGCAGCGATCGCATCAGCGTATGAGGGCACGAAGGTACCCGACAGAAGGCTGCTGGAACAGGCACGACGCCTCGCGCGCTCAGACGCTGGGTTGGTCTGATCGGGCGCGGCCTGACGGCCGCCGCTGGAGGGTGTCGGCGGCTCTGCCGCGTCAACTGCACCCTCCAGGCCGCGACGGGAAACGGATCAGAGCTCTTCCAGCTCTCCCGCCGGAATCCGCAGCCCTGCGGCGGCCACGTTCTCCTCCAGGTGCCTGACCTTCGAGGTCCCCGGGATCGGCAGCATGACCGGGGAGCGCCACAACAGCCACGCCAGCGCCACCTTCGAAGGCGTGGCTTTGTGCCGTTTCGCGACGCCCGCGAGATCTCCTGCCGGATCGGCGAGCTTCCCCGTCTGCAGCGGGAACCACGGGATGAAGGCGATGTTCTCGCGCTCGCAGTAATCGAGAACGGCCTCCCATTCGCGATCGGCGAGGTTGTAGCGGTTCTGCACCGATGCCACCGGAAAGTGCCGGCGCGCTCGCGCGATCTGCTCGACCGTCACCTCCGACAGTCCGACGCAGCGGATCTTCCCCTCTTCGCGGAAACGGACGATGGCGCCGAACTGCTCGTCCTCCGGGACGGCCGGGTCGATGCGGTGCAGCTGCCAGAGGTCGATCCTGTCGAGTCGCAGGCGGCGCAAGCTTCCTTCGAGCTCTTCGCGCAGCCGCGCCGGCTTGCCGTTCGGATCCCATCTGTTGGGACCGGGCCTGTCCAGGCCGCCCTTGGTGGCGATGACGAGGTCCTTCGGATACGGATGCAGCGCCTCGGCGATCAGCTCCTCGCTGACGTGCGGGCCATACGACTCCGCGGTGTCGATCAGGTTCACGCCGAGCTCGATGGCGCGGCGAAGGACGGCGAGGCATTCCTTCCGGTCCTTCGGGGGCCCAAAGATGCCGTCGCCCGTGAGACGCATTGCCCCGAATCCGAGGCGATGGACGGGAAGTTCTCCGCCGATCGAAAACGAGCCGCTGGCTGCGGCGTTGAGGGTGTTGGTCGTCGTTGACATGGTTGCCTCGCAGTGCATCAAGAGTGCCGCTGGATTGTAGTGCGCTCCAGGTTGCTGGCGGGCGCAACCGATCACAGGAAAGGCGATTGCACCGCTTCGCCAGCTGGTAAAGTTGCGCATCGCGGGCGCGCCGAACAGCTGCCGTCCGTATCACGCGTCACGCCTGTAGAGCGTCGAACATCCATAGCTTTCACCCAACGGAGGTGCCGACATGGCCGGAAAAGGAACGATTGCAATTCTCACCGGAGGTGGCGATGTGCCGGGGCTCAACCCGGCGATCCGTGCCATCACCATCCGCGCGCTGCGGGACGGCTATCGCGTGATCGGCCTGCGCCGCGGCTGGGCCGGCCTGGTCGACCTCGTGCCGGACGACGAGGCGGACAACTCCGAGAACATGATCGACCTCACCGAAGACATCGTGAACCGCGCCGGCCGGACGGGAGGGACGTTCCTGCACACCTCCCGCACCCGTCCCACGCACCTGCCCAAGGGAGCCGTTCCGGAGCACCTGCGGAGCCGCTACACACAGGACATCAATGACGTCACGCCCGACATGTTGAAGAACATCGAATGGCTGGGCATCAACTACCTGATCCCGATCGGCGGCGACGACACGCTCTCCTACGCGCAGCGCCTCTCGCACGAAGGAGTGAACGTCATCGCCATTCCCAAGACGATGGACAACGACGTCCCGGGCACCGACTACTGCATCGGCTTCAGCACGTGCGTCACGCGCACCATCGAGCTCGCTCACCGGCTTCGCACCACGGCCGGGTCGCACGAGCGCTTCCTGGTCATCGAGGTCTTCGGCCGCTACGCCGGCTTCACGGCCCTGCTGCCGACGATGGCCGGCGCAGCCGACCGCTGCGTCATCCCCGAGTCTCCGTTCGACGTGGAGCGGCTGACGGAGCTCATGGTGCATGACCGCGACCGCGCCCCGAGCCGCTACAGCGTCGTCCTCGTCTCCGAGGGAGCGCGCATGCAGAACGAGGACGAGATGTCGTTCGAGGGAACGGAAATCGACCAGTACGGCCACCGGAAGTTAGGCGGGATCGCCGACAAGGTCTCGGCCAAGATCAAGGAGCTTTCGGTCAAGTACAACAAGGGACGGCGCATCAACGTCGTCAACCAGCGCCTTGGCTACATGGTCCGCAGCGGCGATCCCGACGCCCTCGACTCCATCGTGCCGATGGCCTTCGGCAACCTCGCTCTCGATCTCGTGGAACGGCACATCATCGGCAGGCTCGTCGCGGTCCGCAACGGCATTTACGACAACCTGCCGCTCGACGTCGTGACGGGCCGGAAGAAAGTCGTCGACGTCGAGCGCTACTACAACACCGACCGCATGCGCCCGATCTACGACTTCCACCGCCAGCCGATCTTCATCATGACGAGCGACGAATAGGGCGACAGGAGTGCGGGCGTCCCGCCCGCATGCGCCGGGCGTCCCGCCCGGCGCACTTTGGTCTTCTGGCGAGCTCGGAGCCCCATACGATCACAACCAGGCCTACTTTCGCCGGTGTAAGAGCGCCGGGCGTCCCGCCCGGCGCTGATCGAGCGAACCGCGGGACGAGACGTCCCGCGGATGCGGGCGGGACGCCCGCACTCCCAAAAAAAAGCCGCGTCCGGAAAGACGCGGCTTCTTCCGTGAGGCGAGACCAGCGTTTCAGTGATGCCCGCGACCGCCGCGGCCAAAGCCGCCGTGGCCGAAGCCACCGTGGCCGCCGTAGAACCCATGGCCGCCGCGGAACCCGCCGAATCCGAAACCAAACGACAGGCTCGGCCCGTAGAAGAACGGGTCGTAGTAGTACGGGGAATAGCCGTAGCCGTAATACGGATAACCGTAGTAGCCCGGCGACACGACCACGGTCGTGCTCCGTCCATCGGCATAGCGGCCGTTGTTGCGCGCCGCGGACTCGTCGACGACGGCCCGGATCACGCTTTTGGAGACGTTCGCGTTGGTCATGGCGATGACGTCGTCGGCGCTCACGTCGAAACGCCCGCGGGCGTTGTGCACGAAGGAAACGATGGTCTCTTCACTGACGCCGGCCTGCGACATGCGAACGACGTCGTCGACCAACGTCCTCTGGGTGGCGAACAGCGGCGTAGCCGCCACCAGACACAGCAGAACGGCAAACAGATAGATGGTGCGCTTCACGGTGAGTCTCCTTTTCGGCATCGAGCCGAGCTGCGACTGAAGCGTACTGATGCGAGCGAAAGGCCAGGAGAATCATCGCAGTTTCCGCCGCAATCCGCATCGTTCTTGGTCTCCAGGCGCAGCCGTTCTCCTCGATTCAGGACAATGCGTCATCGAAAACGGTCACGATTGGGGTCACGAGGTTTCGAGGTGCACAAACCTCGCAACCTCGCAAACCTCGCAAACCTCGCAAACCCTGGTGAAGTGACCGAGCCCTGTTCATGATCTGATTTCCGCGCTTGGACAGCGCCCCCCTCACCCTCACGCGCGACGCGCGCCTCCTGTTCGCGGCGCGGACGATCCGGCTCTTCGCCTACGGGTTCGTCTCCGTCGTGCTCGTGCTCTATCTGTCGGCAATCCGGATCGACGATCACCGCATCGGGCTGCTCCTCACGCTGACGTTGGTCGGCGACGTGGCCATCTCGCTGTACCTGACCACGCGCGCCGACATGCTGGGCCGGCGACGGACGCTCATCGCTGGGGCGGTGCTGATGATCCTCGCGGCGGCCGTGTTCGTGTCGACCCGCGATTTCACCTTCCTGCTGATCGCCGCCACGATCGGCGTGATCAGCCCGAGCGGGAACGAGGTCGGGCCGTTCCTCGCCGTCGAGCAGGTGGCGCTCGCGCAGACCGCGGGCGCGGAGCATCGGACGGCGCTGTTCGCCTGGTACAACCTCGCCGGATCGTTCGCCACCGCCGCCGGCTCGCTGTGCGCGGGATTCCTCTCCGACTCGATGATGCACCGCGGCTTCAGCGCGGCGGCGAGCTACCGCAGCCCCATCGTCGGATACGCGTTCCTCGGCATCGTGCTGGTGGTGCTGTTCTCGTTTGTCTCGACATCGGTGGAGAGCCGGCGACCGGCGCAGGCGGAAATGCCTGCGCCACACGGGCAGTCTCTCTTCCACGTCGAGCGATCGCGCGGCGTCGTGACGCGCCTCTCGGTGCTCTTCGCGCTCGATGCCTTCGCCGGCGGCCTGGTCGTGCAGAGCATCGTCGCCTACTGGTTCTACCGTCGCTTCGGCCTGAGCCCGGCCATGCTCGGCTCGATCTTCTTCGGCGCGAACCTGTTTGCCGGCGTCTCCTCGCTGCTGGCGGTACGCATCGCCCGGCGCTTCGGACTGCTGAACACGATGGTATTCACGCATCTGCCGTCCAACATCCTCCTGATTCTCGTGCCGTTGATGCCGACCCTGCCGCTGGCGGTGGCCGTGCTGCTGATGCGGTTCTCGATCTCGCAGATGGACGTGCCGACACGGCAGTCGTACGTCATGGCCGTCGTCGACGAATCGGAACGGACCGCCGCTGCCGGGATCACCGGCGTGGCGCGGACGACCGGCGCCGCGCTCGCTCCGGTCATCGCCATGCCGCTCGTGGCCGGCCTGGCAACCTCCTCGCTGCCGTTCATCGTCGCCGGAGCGCTGAAGATCGTCTACGACCTCGTGCTGCTGCGCGCCTTCCGCGCGACGAGACACCCGTCACTCTGACTCTGAGCCGGCGAAGCCGCGGGGAAGGGCGGGCGGGCGGAGCGGCGAAGCGCGGCGAAGAGTCTCAAGATGCGCAGATCGTGGAGTCTTGCCCTGGATCCTTCCGAGCCGAGACCGCCGACTCAGAGTGACGGGGGAGGCACCACACAGGCGAGCGGCCATCACGGCCAGGCGATCGTCGTGCTCTATGATGCACGGCAATGCCTAACACCCGCGTCATCGCAGTCGATCTCGGTGGAACCAAAGTCGCGGTGGCGCTCATCGACGAACGCGGAAAAATCACCCATTGCGTCATCGAGCCGGTGGATGGCTCCTCCACCGAAGCCCCCGTCGATCAGATCGTCCGGCTGGCGAAACCGCTGATCGGCCAGGCCGAGGGTGTGGGCGTCGCCGTTCCCGGACTGGCTCGCCGCGACGGCACCGTCTGGGCGCCGAACCTTCCGGGGTGGGACCGCGTTCCTCTGGCGAAACTTCTGCGCCGGCGCCTTCGCCTCCCTGCCTTCGTCGAGAGCGACCGCAACGCCGCCGTGCTCGGCGAAGCGTGGCGCGGCGCCGCCCGCGGCAAGTCCGACGTCGTGGTCCTGATCGCCGGCACCGGCATCGGCGCCGGAATCCTCAGCGACGGCCGTCTCATACGCGGGGCGCACGAGCTTTCGGGATGCGCGGGATGGCTCGTCGTCGCCGACGAGATGAACGAGTTCACGGCGCGATGCGGCGCCCTCGAGGCGCTGGCTGCAGGCGCGGCCATCGGCCGGAAGGAAAGCCGCGACGGCGCGGCAGTGGCCCGGGCCGCACGTGCCGGAGACAAAGCCACGCGGGCGATCTTCCTGCGCGCAGGCAATCTTCTCGGTCGCGCGGTGGCGAACCTGATCAGCCTCTTCGACCCCGAAGTCGTGGTGCTGACCGGCGGACTGACGCACGCCGCCGATCTCTTTCTCGATGAATTGAAGCGGACGGCGATGCAGTTCGCCCAGCCCCTCTCCGCGCCCCATGTGGCCATCGAAGTGAGCACGCTGCAGGAGCAGGCCAACCTCCTAGGCGCCGGCCGTCTGGCTTTCGATGGGATTGAAAGCAAAGAAGCGTAGTGCTGAGTACTGAGTGCTGAGTACTGAGTGCTGAGTACTGAGTACAGAGTGTGGATCGCCGCGGACTCAGTACTCAGTACTCAGCACTCAGCACTTCGCGAAACGGAGTCACGAACATCATGAGCCTCGACAAGTACCGCAGCGCAGTCACGACGATCCTCGAGAAGATCTGGGCCACCCAGACCGACGCCATCCGTTCCGCCGCGCGCCTCATGGCCGATTCGGCGGGCAAGGGCGGTCTGGTGCACCTGTTCGGCAGCGGGCATTCGGTGCTGCCGGTCCAGGACGTCTTCCCGCGGTACGGCAGCTATCCGCTGTTCCATCCGCTCATGGACGCACGCCTGATGTGGCAGAACGTGATCGGCTCCGGCGGGGCGCGCGGGCTGCTCTGGCTGGAGCGGCGCGAGGGCTACGCGGAAGTCCTGTTCGAGAACCAGCCCATCCGATCCGGCGACGTGATGATCGTTTTTTCTCACGGTGGCATGAACGCGGTCGGCATCGAGGTGGCGATGGAGGCGCGCAAGCGCGGCCTGAAGGTCGTCGGCGTCACGTCGATGGACAACCAGCGGCAGAAGCAGGCCAGCCATTCCAGCGGCAAGAAGCTGTCGGACGTCTGCGACATCGTCATCGACAACTGCGTTCCGGCGCAGGATGCGGTCGTGGGCATCGAGGGCTGGCTGGCGCCGGTCGCTGCGGCGTCGACCGTGGCCTTCGTGACGATCGCGAACGCGATTGTTGCCGAGGTTGCGGCGGAGATCGCGAAGAAAGGGATGAAGCCGCGGGTCTTCGTGTCGCCTAACGTCCCTGGAATTCCCGCGGACAACAATGTCCAGGTGTTCGCCGATTACGAAAAGGCGCTTCGACGATGAACGAGCCCGGAACGGTCAGCCGTTCGCAGCTCTTCTGGGGTGCGTGTGCGGGCATGTTCGTTTTCGGCATCGTGCTGGCCATCCTCGGTGCGCTCTTCGGCCTTCCGGAGATGCGCGAGCGCCTGAACATCGACCTGGCGCAACAGGGCGACGTCTTTCTGCTGCTGTTCTTCGGCGTCTTTCTGTCGACCATCGTGGTCGGCCCGATGATCGACAGCTTCGGCAACAAGCTCGTGCTGACGCTCTCGGCCGCACTGGTCGCAGTCGCGCTGGTGATCTTCTCGACGGCGAGCGCGTTCCTCCCGGCCATCGCCGCGGCCTTCCTCCTCGGCATTGGCGGCGGCGGCCTGAACACCTCGACGAACGCGCTGGTGGCGGATCTCTACACCGAGAACCGCGGGGCCATGCTCAACATCCTGGGGACGTTCTTCGGCGTGGGCGCACTGTTCATCCCGCTGCTGGCGGTGAGCATCACCGGTGTCTTCACGATCACGCAGCTGTTTCTCATCGCCGCTGCGCTGGCGGCTCTCTGCACGACCGCGTACCTGCTGCTCGGCTTTCCGCCGCCCACAGCGCCGATCGGGTTCTCGCTGCTGGCCTCGGTGCGGGCGGCTCGCAACCCGGGCGTGCCGCTGTTCGCCGTGCTGCTGTTCTTCCAGTCGGGCAACGAAGCCTCGATCGGCGGATGGACCTCGACGTATGCCGGCTCGGTCGGCGCCTCGCCTAACACGGCGACCTGGGTGCTGGCGGCGTACTGGGCGGCGCTCATGCTCGGCCGGCTGGCCGGGGCGCGCCTGCTGGCGCAGGTGCCGAAGTCGCGGCTTGTCTTCGCCAGTGCCGTCGGCTCGGCGATCGGCTGCGCGGTGCTGCTGGCCTCGCCCTCGGTGGCCGTGCTCGCCGTCGGCGCAGTGATCGTCGGATTCTCGTTCGCCGCGATCTACCCGACCACCCTGGCCATGGCCGCCGACCGCTACCAGCGCCTGGCCGGGACGATCTTCGGATTCCTCTTCGCCGCCGGCCTGATCGGCGGGATGGCCTTCCCGTGGGGGATCGGCCAAATCTCGCAGCATTACGGCGTGCGCTCGGGAATGGTCCTGCCGCTCATCGGCGGGATCGCGATCTCGATTCTCGTGACTGTGATCGCCGCGCGGGAGAAGGCTGCGGCGGTCGCTGCGTAGGGCCCAGCTGCGCTGCGCCGTTCATCGCGTAGGGCCCAGCTGCGCCCTACGAATTGCTCTACGGAACGCGATCCAGCACGCGCCGCTTTCCGTACGATTCGACATCGAACGCCACTGCTTCTTTCCTGTGCGCTTCCGCGCCGCGAACAGTGGCCAGGGCGGTGTAGTAGTCGAGATATGCGAACGACGAGATCCCGCCGCGGACGAACTCGTATTTCG
Source organism: Acidobacteriota bacterium (assembly GCA_021781455.1). GTDB lineage: Bacteria > Acidobacteriota > Thermoanaerobaculia > Gp7-AA8 > Gp7-AA8 > JAJXWV01. Next base: position 45,121 of record JAJXWV010000040.1, read on the forward strand.
AGACCGCCTCGCGCCATTGTGCGATTCCTCCGGTGACGTCGACATAGACGTAGGGCGAGAAACCTTCCGGGTCCTCCCAGTTCTCGGCGTACCAGACCGAGCGCACGCCTCGCCAGACGGGAACGTCCCCAAGGACTCCCTGCAGCGACGCGAGGAGAACGGCATCGCGAACGATGGCGTTCGCCGCCTCGTGATCCTTGTGCATGCTGTTCCGCCAGTGCGTGATCACCGTCGTCGGCTTCACGTCGCGGATGACGCGCGCCACGTAGAGCCGCGCCTCGTCATTGTCGGGCAGCTCGCCGTCGCGATAAGGGCCGAACAGCACCTCGGCGCCTAACGCCGCTGCCGCCTCCGTCGCCTCGCGCCGCTTCTGCTCGGCGTAGGCCTGCGGTGCCAGCTTCGGATTGCCGCGCTCGCCCAGGGTCAGGTGGAGAATGACCACGCGGGCGCCGTCCTGATGCTCCTTCGCTAGCAGCGCGCCGCAGGTCAGCTCCATGTCGCCGGCGTGCGCGCCGACGGCGAGGAGGGTCCTCGGTTTTTCCTGGGCCGGCGCCGTCATTGCGACGAGCAGGATCGAGAGCACGGCAAATCGTCTGAACATGACCGGAACTCTACAACCGAAGCCGCTCGTCCTCCCGTGCGCCGCGCCGAATCCTGTTCTCTGCCACCGGCAATCGCGCTACCGTAGACGCATGCGAACACTGTTGATCGTCCTCGTGGCGATGGCGCCGTTCTCCGCCACCGCCCAGCAGCCCGCGCCATCTCATTACGTCCTGCTGGCCACGCCGAAGACCGTCACCTGGGGCCGTTACGATCCAAGCACTCCCCCCGTGCTGCGGATCAAGTCGGGCGACACGGTGGAGGTGCACACCCTGCTCACCTCCAGCCCGTCGCGGCTGGAGGGCGCCGGCGTACCTCCCGACCAGGTCGAGCAGTCGCTGCGCGACGTCTTCCGCGAAGTGACGGACCGCGGACCCGGCGGCCACATTCTCAACGGGCCGATCTACATCGAGGGCGCCGAGCCTGGCGACGTGCTCGAGGTGCGGATCCTGTCGATCGACCTCGCCATCCCGTACGCGTACAACGGATTTCGCCCCGGCAGCGGCTTCCTTCCGGATGATTTCCCTCACGCGCGAATGAAAATCATCCCGCTCGACAAGGCGCGCATGGTGGCGCACTTCGCACCGGGCATCGACATTCCCCTGCACCCGTTCTTCGGCAGCATGGGCGTGGCGCCGCCGGAGGCGGTGGGGCGCATCAACAGCGCGCCGCCCTGGATCCACGCCGGGAATCTCGACAACAAGGAGCTCGTCGCCGGGACCACGCTGTACATCCCCGTCCATGCGAAAGGGGCGCTGTTCGAGATCGGCGACGGCCACGCCGGGCAGGGAAACGGCGAGGTCGACATCACGGCGATGGAGACCTCACTGGTCGGCAACGTGCAGCTGATCGTGCGCAAGGACATGCACCTGAACTGGCCTCGCGCCGAGACGCCGACGCACTACATCACGATGGGCCTGAACGAGGACCTCACCCAGGCCGCGAAGCTGGCCCTGCGCGAGATGATCGATTTTCTCGTCAGCGAGAAACACCTCTCGCGCGACGACGCCTACATGCTGGCCAGCGTGGCCGCGGATCTCGACATCACCGAGCTGGTCGACGGGAACAAGGGCGTACACGCCATGATCCCGAAGGCGATCTTTTCGAAGTAGAGGGCACGTGGTAGGGACGCGCAGCAGCGCGTCCGCAGCTTTCGTCTGGCCACCTCTCGGGAGTTGCGGACGCGCTGCTGCGCGTCCCTACAGCGCCTTCTGCCGCAGCCATGAGCTGATCACGTCGAGCACCTCCGGGATGAGGAGCAGAACCAGCGCGGACACGAATAGCAGATGGCCGCGCGGGGCGCGGCAAAGATCCCGTGAATGGTGGTGTGGCACAGGCACTCCTGTCTGTGCCACCTGGCAGGTTGCGGACGCGCTGCTGCGCGTCCCTACAGCGGTGGAACGGACGGCGGCGGGACGCGCTTGTGTGTGGCCTGCTCGAAGGCATAGGCGAGTCGCAGCAGAGTCGGCTCGCTGCAGGCCAGCCCGCTGAAGCTCACGCCGTACGGCGAGGGCCTGGCGTTGAATCCTTCCGGGAACGGCGGCGTCGGCGCGTTGGGCACGAAGCCGAACGGCACGATCACCGTCGGATAACCGGGCTTCGCGGCGATCGATGCCGACCCAGGCCCGGGGAACAGCAGCGCGTCGAGATTATCGGCCTTCATGACCTCGTCCATCCCGTGAGTGCCGGCGAGATAGACGTCGCGGGCGCGGTTAGCTTCGTAGCGCGCCTTGAACAACTCCAGGTCCATGGCGTCCGAGATGTCGAGCAGCGACTGCCCGTATTTGATGGCACCGGCTTTCTTGTGCTTCTCGTTGAACTGACGCAGTTCGGTAAGGGTCTTCACCGGCGCAGACGGGCCTAACGACTTCAGCCAGTTGTTGAAGTCGCGTTCCATGCCGTAGGCGAGGTCGATGGAGCACTTCCGCTCCTTGACCTCGTCCATGTCGCCGCAAACGCCCCACAGCAGGAGGTTGTTCTTCGGGTCCTTGTCGACGATGCTGGGGATGTCGGCCGGATCGACGATCACGGCGCCCTGCTCCTTCAGCACGGCGATGGCATCGATGATGACCCTGGCCTGGTCGGAATTGAGCCCGCCGCGGGGCTTCTCCGCTCCCGGCACGGCCGTCTTCTCGTAGAAGAAGGCGCGGGGGATGCCGATGCGCGCCCCCTTGAGGCCGTCCTTCTTGAGATAGACCGTGTAGTCGTGGTTAGGCGGAGGCGTGCAGCGGGTGGTGGCGGCGTCGTTCGGGTCGGGCCCCTTGCCTTCTGACGCGCCTAACACGATGGCGGCGTCGGTCACGGTCTTCGCCATCGGCCCGGGCGTGTCCTGGTCGGCGGTGATGGGGATGATGCCGTAGCGGCTGATCAGGCCCACCGTGGTCTTGATGCCGACGAGCATGTTCTGGTTCGACGGGCTGAGGATCGATCCCGAGGTCTCCGTGCCGATGTTTGCGGCCCAGAAGCTCGACGCCGTGCCGATGCCGGAGCTCGATCCGCCGGTGAAGAGCGCCGGGCGACCGTCACCGCTGGCCTCGCGCGGATCGCGGCGCGGGTCGTAGGGATTGAAGCCGTAGCCGCGGATGGCGTTGTAGTTCGCCGGCATGGGCGGATTGCCCGCCACCCAGTTCGCCAGCTCCGTCATCGTGGTCTTGGCCAGGATGATGGCGCCGGCATCGCGAAGGTTCTTCGCGATCGTGGCCTCGTAAGGCGGGGTATAGCCGTCGAAGGCCAGCGCACCGCCGGTGGTGGGCATGTCGGTGGTCTGGATGTTGTCCTTCAGCGCGATCGGGATTCCGTGCAGCGGTCCGCGCAGGTGGCCCTGGGCGCGCTCGCGGTCGAGCTGATCGGCGTCCTCGAGGGCGTGGGGGTTGACCGTGATGGCCCCGTGCAGCTTGTCCTCGTAGGTGCCGATGCGCTGGAGGTACTGCTCGACGAGCTGCCGCGAGGTGACCCGGCCTGCCTTCAGCGCAGCCTGCATCTCCGGGATCGTCGCTTCATAGACGGAGAAGGCCGCCTTCGTTTTCTGCTGTGCCTGGAGAGTGAAGGCGGCGAAGATGACGAGGAGACCCGCGATCGCGTTTTTCATCGTGGCCCGGATTGTAGTCGAGAGCGTGAAGGCAGAGCGCGGAGGGCAGGTCCTGCCTCCTTCCGGTGATCGTCATTGACGCCGCGCGTCCTCCGGCCGCACGATTCTGCCCTCCACGGAGGTTCGAATGGACGCCTTCCAATCCGCGCGCGACCTTCTTCTGCGCTGTCGAGACGACTACGAGGCCGCGTATCGCGAGTTCCGCTGGCCGGTGCTGGATCGGTTCAACTGGGCGCTGGACCATTTCGACCGCATGGCGGCCGACAATGAAGGGACCGCGCTCTGGGTGGTCGGCGACGACGGCGGGGAAGAGAAGGTCTCCTTCGCAGCCATGCGCGAGCGGTCGAACCGGGTGGCGAACTTCCTCCGCTCCCGCGGCGTGCGTCGCGGCGACCGCCTCCTGGTCATGCTCGGCAATGTCGTCCCGTTGTGGGAGATCGCGCTGGCGTCCATCAAGCTCGGCGCGGTCCTCAGCCCGGCCACGGCCATGCTGACGACCGAGGACCTGCAGGACCGGATCGACCGCGGCGAGATGCGCCACGTCATCGCCGATGCCGCCAGCGCGTCGAAATTCGCCGAGGTCAAAGGCCACTACACGCGCACGGTCGTCGCCGGGAGCGCTGCCGGCTGGACTGACTACGCCGGCGCCGATGCCGCGGCTGCGGAATTCGATCCCGACGGTGATACGCGCGCCTCCGACCCGATGCTCCTCTATTTCACATCCGGCACGACCGCCAAGCCGAAGATGGTGCTGCACACGCATGCCAGCTATCCGGCCGGGCACCTCTCCACGATGTACTGGATCGGGATCCGGGAAGGCGACGTGCACTGGAACATCAGCTCGCCGGGGTGGGCCAAGCACGCCTGGAGCAGCTTTTTCGCGCCCTGGAACGCCGGCGCGACGATCTTCGTCTTCAACTACGCGCGCTTCGAGGCCCGCCGCGTGTTGGGCGCCCTCGGTCGCTACGGAGTGGCCACTCTCTGTGCGCCCCCGACGGTCTGGCGCATGCTCATCCTCGAGGACCTGCGCGCCTTCCCTAACAGACTGCGCGAGGTCGTGGCCGCGGGCGAGCCGCTCAATCCCGAGATCATCGAACGCGTGCAGCAGGCCTGGGGCCTCACCGTCCGCGACGGATACGGGCAGACCGAGACCACCGCGCAATTCGGCAACTCGCCCGGCCAGCCGGTGCGACCGGGGTCGATGGGCCGCCCCCTGCCCGGATATCGCGTGGCGCTGATGGATCCGGACGGCAGGATCGGTGATGACGGCGAGATCGTTCTCGATCTCGACCCGCCGCCGATGGGGCTCATGCAAGGCTACCTGGATTCGCCGATGCCGACGGCCGAAATCGGCGGCCATCGCTATTACCGCACCTCAGACGTCGCCGCGCGCGACGCCGACGGCTACTACTGGTATGTGGGCCGCGCCGACGACGTCTTCAAGAGCTCCGATTACCGCATCAGCCCCTTCGAGCTCGAGAGCGCGCTGATCGAGCACGAGGCGGTCGCCGAAGCGGCGGTCGTGCCGAGCCCCGATCCGCTGCGGCTGTCGGTGCCAAAGGCGTTCATCACGCTGAAGCCCGGATTCCAGGCCGATCGGGCCACGGCGCGCTCGATCTTCGTCTTTGTCCGCGAGCGCCTTGCGCCTTACAAACGCATCCGCCGTCTCGAGTTCACCGAGCTTCCCAAGACGATCTCCGGCAAGATCCGCCGCGTCCAGCTCCGCGCCGGCGAGCACCAGCCGGCCCGCGCGAAATCCGGGACGGAGTTCTGGGAAGAGGACGTGATGTAAGGCGGCTCCAGGGGCGGCCCACCGCGGGTGCGCCCTGCGCAATCGGCAGTGCTCTGCAGGGCGCAGCCGCGCCGCGCGAGATCTAACGCCTGACCGCCCGCGTCTTCCTCCACACGTTCACGATCGACGCCGCGCTGTCGATGAACCCGAAGTCGTTCGACACACGCACCCAGTACGACGTCGTTTTTTCAGGCGCCACGATCACGGTCGCTGAGGTGGCTCCCGAGATCGGGGAATCGACGTTGCCGGGCGTGCCCTGGTACCACTGATAGGACAGCGGCCCGGCACCCTTCGCCAGGACGGACAGCGTCGCCGATCCGCCCGGCGCGATCATGATCGAGCGCGGCTGCTCATCGATCGAGAGGACATCTTCGCGAATGCCCGGGATCATCGCGTAGAACGCGTCGCCGGGACACTCAGTGACCGTACAGGTAACCTCCGGGTAGAGACTGTTGCCATCGCGATGAGCGAGGATCGTCGGAAGCATTGCCCCGGTCGACGCGTGAAGCGCAACCGCCGTCGGATCGATCCCGTCTTTCGCGCAGATCTCGGCCAGGAGCGCCTTCAGGCTCGCGATCGCCGCGTCAGTCGGCTTCACCGTGGAGTACGTCCCGAGGAGTGCGATGCCGACGGTGTTCCCATTCCGGCAGGAAAAATGGGCGCCGACCACGCCGTCGCCGCCAGCTCTGCCCTCGTAGACGACGCCGTTCGGGTCGATGAGGAAGTTGTAGCCGATGTCCGCCCAGCCGTTCGTGAACACGTGGAGGTGCCAGATGCTGCGCATCTCGGCATCCCAGTCGGGGACGCTGTTCTCACCCGCGGTGTGGTGCAGGACGGCGTGCGTCACGGTCGTGTACAAGGGCGTGCCGTGAGAGCTCGTCTCGCCGTCCGGGCATCCCCAGTCGGTGCGCGAGCGAATCTCGACCGCGCCGATCTTGAAGCCGTTGACCGAGGCGCGACGCGACTTCTGCACGGGCGCCTGCGGAAACGCGGTCACGACCAGCCCGTCGACGCCGTGGTCGAACGAAATCTGCAAAGTGCGCTTCGGCGCTCCGAAGTGCGCGATCCCGGTCGCGTAGTGTCCCTCGAGGCGGTTCGTGACGTCGCCGTCGATCGTCAGCCGTCGCCACTCCGACCAGGTGCTTCGGTCTTCCGAGACCCGCACGCGCACGGCCGGATCGGCGGCGAGTGAAGGGGCGGAACGCCACGAGAGCGCCACGGCCTCGAACGGATCGAGCGTGATCGAGAGCGCATCGCTACCGATCGGGAGCGGCGTCCCGATCGGATCGAAGCGGCCGACGTGGACGTCGGTCGCGATCGCACGCGCGTCGACCTGCGCGGCCGCGGGAAACGAAGCGGCCAGGATCAGGAACGAAGTGAAAATCGAGCGAACGAGCATCGACGAGAGCCTAGCGCGATTCGAGTCGGGACGCAGTGCGCTGAAGCCATTGGGATGACAGCGTGGCCGGCGCGTAATCCATCCGTCGCGGCCATTCCTGTACAGTCTCCCCGCCATGCGAAGCGCAGTTCGATTGCTTCTCCCGCTGTTCCTCTTCCCGCTCCTCTCCTGCGGCCCCGACAGCGGCCCGGCTCTCGTCGCGAAGAGCCGGCGCGTGTTCGGGACGCTTCCGCGAATCAGCGCCAAAGACACGCCGCAGCTCGTCCACCTCGGCCGCGAGCTGTATTTCTCGCGCGAGCTTTCGGTGAATCGCAGGCAGTCGTGCAACAGCTGTCATCCGATCGACGCACGGAGACCGAGCACCGACGGTGAGGCGACTTCACCGGGTGCCGACGGACAACGCGGGCGCCGCAACTCGCCGACCGTGCTCAATGCCGATCTGAACTTCGCGATGTTCTGGGACGGCCGCGCCCGGACGCTCGAGCAGCAGGCCGCCGGTCCGATCATGAATCCGGTGGAGATGGCCATGCCCAGCGCTGCCGCGGTCGCGGCACGACTCCGGACCATGCCGGATCACGAGCTGTTTCCGGCCGCATTTCCCAACGACCCCGATCCGTACACGATCGACCATGCTGCCCGCGCCATCGCCGCGTTCGAGCGCACCTTCCGCACGCATGACCGCTTCGACGACTTCCAGTGGGGCAACGTCAGCGCGCTCTCCTGGAAGGAGCGGCGCGGGCTGGCGCGATTCATGTCGTTAGGCTGCACGAGCTGTCACAACGGGCCGGCCATCGGGGGGCGGCAGTTCCAGCGCATCGGAATCGTCAATCCCTATCCCACCTCCGATCACGGCCGTTTCGAGGTGACGAAGAATCCCTCCGACGATTTCGTGTTCAAGGTGCCCTCGCTGCGCAATGTGGCGCTGACCGCGCCGTACTTTCACGACGGCTCAGTCCGCGACCTTCCGACGGCCGTGGAGCGAATGGCGTGGCATCAGCTCGGCATCAGGATCAAGCCTGCCGACCGCGACGACATCGTGGCGTTCCTGAAGGCGCTGTCGAGTACCGATCGACTGGGCTCGTAGCGATTCCGGTGTAGGGCAGGCTTTCCAGCCTGCCCCCGTTAGGGCAGGCTGAAGGGGGGCAGGCTGGAAAGCCTGCCCTACACCGGAGAGCCCGACCTACGGAATGAACCCGCGGATGGTCCGCACTACGGCGCCGGGGCGATCGACTTTGACTTCGACGGTCCGGTATTTCTCGTCCGTCTTCGTCGACTCCGTGTCGTAGGCCAGCAGGTACTGCGTGCGCAGGTCGTTCTCCAGCTTGGTGTACGTCTCGTCGAACTGGTTCACACCGCGGATGAAGAAGGCCACGCCTCCGGTCTCGGCGGAGAGTGCTCTCATCTTGCTCGCGCCGCCGAAGTCGCCGAATCCGAGGCCGATGCCGATGAAATAGATCGGCACGCGCGCGGACCGGACGTACGTGAGCAGCTCGTCCCAGGTCACCCGCGAGGTCGTGTCTTCGCCGTCGGTGAGGATGATCAGCGCCTTGCGACCCCGCAAACCTTGGAAGCGGTACAGGCCGGTGATGATGGCGTCATAGAGCGAGGTGCCGCCTTCGGCATCCGGGATGGCGTCCACCTGCCCCTCCAGCGCCGCGGCCGGGACGAACGGCGCGAGCTTGGTCGGGTCGAAGGAAAAGGCCCCGACGAAGGCGCGGTCTCCTGGCTTGATGATCCGCTTCAGAAACTCCTTGGCCGCCTTCTTCGTGGCCGCCATGCGCGGCTTCATGCTGCCCGAGTGGTCGATGAGCAACCCCGCGGAGATCGGCAGGTTCGCCGCGAAATTGAAGCTGCTGATGGCCTTCGGCTTTCCTTCCTCGAAGACGTGGAAATCGTTCTTCGTGAGATCGGTGACCGGCGCACCGGCGGCGTTGCTGACGCTCACCGGCAGCTCGATCAGGTTCACCTCGATCGACTCGCTGAAGTGGTCGCCGTTGAGGAAGAGCAGGTCGGCGGCCTCGTAGTTCGTGTCGTCGATGATCGAGGCGCGCACGAACTCCACGCCCTTCAGCTCGGCCACCGGGATGTCGATGGCGTACGGAGGAGCGGGCCACTCCACGAGCTTCTTCTTGCCCGCGTAGAGGATGGCGTGCTTGATCTCGGTGCCCTTGGGGTTCTGCACGCTGACCTTGAAGTGGGCGATGCCGTCGGGCGTGACGGTGCGCGTGATCTTCGCTTCCAGGGGCGTCTCTCGCTCGTTCACGACGAAGGCATCGGCGTCGACGTAGTGGCCGTTCGCGTCATAACCGACGGCCCGGACCTCCACGCGCTTGGGCAGCTGCCCGAGGTCGAGCTCGGCGCGCCACGGCGGGGCGTTGCGAATGAAGATCTTCTTACTCCCCACCCAGAACTCCACGCGCGCCACGACCGGCTTCGCTTCCACCTCCACGATGAAGAGGTTCGGCGCCACATCGCGGCGCGGCGGAATGATTCTGATGGCGCCCGCCTCCTCCGGCACGACCCCTTCGGCCACGATCGCGTCCGCGGCCGCCGCTTCGCCGGCCACGTATGGCTTGCCCGTCTTCGCGATCGCGAACGTCGCTTCGCCTTTGGCCACGATCACCGGCGCATCCTCCTCGAGCGGGACGATGAGCCGCGCTTCGATGTCGGCACTGCCGGCCGGCAGGGTGCTCACCGCCGTCAGCGAGTCCGGCCGCGACGGATCGAGCGGATAGCGGAAGCGCTTGACGACCGTCCCGCCTTCGCTGACCGACCCCGTGATGACGAGCGGAATGCCGGGAGGGACTTCCTGCGGGATGGCGAACCGAAACGAAATGCGGGTGGCCACGCCGTCGGGCGCATCGCCGAGCGGCTGCACCTCGATCGTCATTTTTGCCGGCTCGCTCGCCGACGGTGCGGCGAGCAGATTTGTCGCAGCCATGAACAACGCCAGGGCAACCGCGGTTTTTCGCATGGCGGACAGAACACGCCGGGAGCGTGCCGTCATCCTTCCGCACGCACAGGTGTCAGGTGTCAGGTGTCAGGAACAGGCCTGAGCCCGACACCTGAACCCCGAGACCTGACCTGACACCCGACACCCGGGACCCGAAACCTCCTGTCCTATAGTGGCGCCGAGGTGACCGAGATGAGCAGCGGCAATGTGATCATCGGCGTGGGCGGGCATGTGGTGGCCATCGATCCGACGACAGGCAGCGAGTTGTGGCGGACCAAGCTCAAAGGATCCGACTTCGTCACGCTCACCCGTCAGGGCGACCGCATCCTGGCGGGGGCGAGGGGCGAGGTTTTCTGCGTCGACGCCACGTCCGGCTCGATTCTCTGGCACAACAACCTCAAAGGCCTCGGCCTCGGCCTGGTGGCCTTCGGAGGAGACGAGGAGATCGCCGCAGCGGAGAGGGTCCAGGCCCAACGCCGCGCTGCAGCAGCCGCGGCGAGCTCGTAGGACGCGACCCCAGAGCCGGCAAACTGCGTGCCCCGCCATCCTGAGCCGGCGGAACCGCGTCCCCGTCACTCTGAGCCGGCGGAACCGCGGGGGTGGTGAATGGGTGGGAGCGGTGGAGCGCGGCGAAGAGTCTCTTACCGGGACGATTTGCAGGCTTGAGACTCTTCGCCGCGCTGCGCCGCTCCAACCGCCCGTCCTCCCCGCGGCTCCGCCGGCTCAGAGTGACGGGAGTTGCCACACCGGCCGGAGTGACGAGGGGCAACGACATCGCGATAATGCGCGGATGCGCAACATCGCCTCGAAGCTCGCTCTCCTCGCCTTCTTCATTGCCGGCATCGCCGCCTCTTCGATCGCCGCCACCAAACCAGCCGCCAGGGCACACGGCCTCGACGTCGCCGGGATGGACCGCAGCGTCAACCCGGGTGACGACTTCTTCGCCTACGCCAACGGCCACTGGTTCAAGACCACGGTCATCCCGCCGGACCGCTCCAACTACGGCGTCTTCCCCGCACTGGGCGAGGAGGCCAACAGGAGAACGGCGACTCTGATCCAGCAGGCCGCAAAATCGAAGGCATCGAAGGGTTCGGAGGTCCGCAAGATCGCCGACTACTACACCGCCTACATGAACGAAGCGGCCATCGAGGCGAAGGGACTGAAACCTCTCGAGAGCGAGCTCGACGCCATCGCCGCGCTCCCCGACAAGAGCGCGCTGGCGCAGTTTTTCGGCAGGCAGCTGCGCGCCGACGTCGATCCGCTGAACAACACGAACTTCCACACTGACCGGATCTTCGGAATCTGGGTCTCGCCCGATTTCGACTCACCAAACAGGAACGCCGCTTACCTGCTCCAGGGCGGCCTGGGCATGCCCGATCGCGATTACTACCTCGGCACCGACGCCACCAGCACCGCGCTGCAGGCGAAGTACCGCGACCACATCGCCGCAGTTCTCGAGCTCGCCGGTATCTCCGGCGCGAAGGAGCGCGCCACGCGCATCTACGACCTCGAGCACAGGATCGCCGAAGCCCATGAGAGCCGCACCGACTCCGAAGATGTGCACAAGGCGGACAACCGCTGGGCCCTCGCCGACTTTGCGGGCAAGGCGCCCGGGCTCGACTGGAAACGCTTTTTCGAAGGGGCCGCGCTCTCCACGCAGCCGAGCCTCATGGTCTGGCAACCGGGTGCCGTCACCGGAATCGCCGCTCTCGTCGAGAAGGAGCCGCTCGCCGACTGGAAGGACTACCTCACGTTCCACGCCATCGATCGCGACTCTCCCCTGCTGCCGAAGAAGTTCCTGGACGAGAACTTCAGCTTCTACGGCACCGCACTGACGGGTACGACGCAGCTGTTCCCGCGATGGAAGCTCGCCGTCGACGCCACGAATGCGGCTCTGGGCGACGCCGTCGGGAAGCTCTACGTCCGGCGCTATTTCCCGCCCGCGGCGAAAGCGGCGGCGCAGAAGATGGTCGCCAACATCGTGGCCGCCTTCGCCAACCGCATCGATCATCTCGACTGGATGGCGCCGGCCACGCGCGCGAAGGCGAAGGCCAAGCTCGACACGCTCTACATCGGCATCGGATACCCGGAGCACTGGCGCGACTACTCCGCCCTCGTCGTCCGCCGCGACGACGCCCTCGGAAATCGCGAGCGCTCCGAGCTGCTCGACTACCGCGAGGCTCTGGCGAAGCTCAAGAAGCCGGTCGACAAGTCCGAGTGGTGGATGACGCCGCAGACGGTCAACGCCGTGAACCTCCCGCTGCAGAACGCGTTGAATTTTCCCGCGGCGATCCTCAATCCGCCCTTCTTCGACGCCGCCGCCGATCCGGTGCTCAACTATGGCGGCATCGGAACGGTCATCGGTCACGAGATCAGCCACAGTTTCGACGACCAGGGCAGCCAGTTCGACAGCCAGGGGCGCCTGGCAAACTGGTGGACGAAGGAAGACTTCGCCCATTTCACCGCGGCGGCCGACCGGCTGGCGGCGCAGTTCGATCGCTACGAACCGCTGCCCGGCATGCACATCAACGGCAAGCTGACGCTGAGCGAGAACATCGCCGACGTGGCGGGCTTGTCCGCCTCGTACGACGGGTACCGGAAAGCGTACGGGGAAAAACCGGCGCCATCCGCGCAGGGCTTCAGCGGCGATCAGCGATTTTTCCTCGCCTTCGCCCAGATCTGGCGGAGCAAGTTCCGGCCGGAGGCGTTGCGCGCATCGCTGCTGACCAACGGCCACGCTCCGGGCGAATACCGGGCCGACACGGTGCGGAACATCGACGCCTGGTACGCGGCGTTCGACGTCAAGCCGGGACAGAAGCTCTACCTGTCGCCGCCCGAGCGGGTTCGCGTGTGGTGAGGGGACCGTCTTCCACGCTGTAGGGACGCGGTGGTAGGGACGCGCAGCAGCGCGTCCGCAACCCCGCGTGGGCGGAGCGCAGCCGCGGAAGGGCGACATCTGCGTAGCCCAATGCGTGAGCGTTGGGATGATGTCGGCGCCCCGCGCTCCTTACGTCTTTTCCTCGTCTGCGCCGGGCAGGCAGGAATGCCTGCCCCACACGGGTCCTTCAGAACGGCTTCTCGAGCGACTCCGACTGCGGCGTGAAAAGCTTCGCGCCTTCGGGGGTGATCATCATGTCGTCCTCGATGCGGACGCCGAACTCGCCGCGGATGTAGATTCCGGGCTCGTCGCTGAAGGTCATTCCCGGCTGCGCACGCAGCGTTTTCGAGAAGCCGAACATGTCGTTCTTCACCAGGTACGGCCACTCGTGGCCTTCCATCCCGATTCCGTGGCCGACGCGATGGGTGAAGTACTTGAAGCCCGGACCGTAACCCGCGGCCGTGATGACGCCGCGCGCGGCCGCGTCGATCGACTCGAGCGGCACGCCGGGCTTCGCCGCCGCGAGCGCTGCGTTCTGGGCGTGCCTGACGATGTCGAATACTCGCTTCGCCTTCTCGCTGGCCTTGCCGAGGACGAAGGTGCGCGTGATGTCGGACTGATAGCCTTCCACGCTGCAGCCGTCGTCGACCATGATGACGGTTCCCTCGTGGATGACCTGCGGCGTGGTCGAGCCGTGCGGCAGCGCCGTGTACTCGCCGGTCTGCACGCTTGCGCCGCCACGGAATCCGATGCGCCGGTAGCCGAGATCGATCAGGTCGGAGACCTGGTTCTGCGTCATGCCCGGCTGCAGCGCCTCGTAGACGGCGCGGTAGACCTTCCACGTCGCGGTGTTCGCCGTCTGCATCAGCTCGAGCTCGTGCGCGTCCTTGATCATCCGGCAGCCGGCCGTGATCGGGATGCCGCTGACGAGCCGCGCCTGGGGCGCGGCAGAGGCGATGCCGTGGGTCCAGACGAATTTTGCGGTTTCGTCGATGCCCATCGAGCCGCCGCTCACGCCGCGGTCCTTCAGGCCGTGCGCCAGGAGTGCGTATGGGCTCTGGTCCTCCTGCCACGTGCGCACGTCGGCCCGGCCGGCGAACGGCCCCAACGCGATCTGCTCGCGGGCGCGATCCTCCTCGAAGAAGGGGCAGACGAAGAAGGCCTCGCCCTTCGCCGGAATGACGCACGCGAAGAGGCGCTCGCCACCCGACCAGCGGATGCCGGTGAAGTAAAGCAGCGAAGTGCCGGGAGTCAGCACAAGGGCGCCGATCTTCTGCTCGGTCATGAGCCGCTTCGCCTTTTCGATGCGGACGCGGCGCTCCTCGGGCGTGATCGGCTTCGCCTGATCGCGCATCGAGGCGAGAGCGGTGATCGAGGGCGGCAGCGGAGCTTCGGTCTTTTCGGGCTGTGCGAACGCAGGCGTCTTCCAGAGTGCGGCCACTGCCGCCGATGCGCCGATGAACTTGCGACGATTCACGATGGGCACCTCCGATTTAGGATCTGAGATTGATGATTTATGAACCGATGACGTAGCTTGCCTCATCGGTTCATAAATCATCAATCTCAAATCTCAAATAGGAATGACACCGATCACGATAAGATCATCGTCATGACGACAGAGCCCCGCCAGCCTTCGAAGACGATGGGATTCACCACCCTCTTCCTGATCGAGATGTGGGAGAGGTTCGGCTACTACGGCATGACCGCCGTGGTCGTGCTGTTCATGGTGCAGCAACTCGGCTACACCGACGATCGCGCCAATCTCACTTTCGGCGCCTTCTCCGCCCTCGCGTATGCCGTTCCGGCCATTGGCGGCTGGGTGGGCGACAAGCTGCTGGGCAGCCGGCGCACGACCATCCTCGGCTCGGTCATTCTTTTCTTCGGCTACACGATGCTGTCCATCCCGAACCATCCGGGGTTCCTCTTCCCCGCTCTCGGTCTGGTGGCTGTGGGCGGCGGCATCTTCAAAGCGAACCCGGCGAACCTGATCTCGAAACTCTATGAAGGCGACCCGGCCAAGATCGACAGCGCCTTCACGATGTACTACATGGCGGTCAACCTCGGCGCCACCATCTCGCAGATCGCCACGCCGCTCATCGCCATCAAGTGGGGCTGGCACACGGCGTTCGCGGTCTGCGCGGTCGGCCTCTTCATCGGCATCATCAATTACTTCGTCATGAGCCGGTATCTCGCCCACGTCGGATCCGAGCCCGACTTCCAGCCTCTCAACCTCAAGAGGCTCTTCCTGGTTCTCATCGGCATCGCCGTCGGGATCGTGCTGGTCACGTTCATCATTCAGAACCTGACCGTGGCGCGGATGATCGTCGTTCTGGCGTTCTTCGCCATGCTGGCGATCTTCGCCATCATGATGAGGAAGGGGACCGAGTACGAGCGCAAGGGACTCCTGGCCGTGCTGCTGCTCACCGCCCAGGGGATGCTCTTCTTCATCTTCTACCAGCAGATGTCGACGTCGCTGACGCTCTTCTCGCTGCGCAACGTCAACCTCGATTTCTATGGCTACAACGTGCCGGCCGGCCAGGTGCAGGCCCTCAATCCGATCTGGATCTTCCTGCTCAGCCCGCCGCTGGCGTGGCTCTACAACAAACTGGGCAGAGGAAAGGGAGACTTCCACATCGCCACGAAGTTCGCCATGGGCTTCGCCATCCTCAGCCTCGGTTTCTTCGCGTACGGATTCAGCGGCCATTTCGCCGTCGACGGCAAGGTCTCGTTCTGGTGGATGATCATCGGCTACGCATTCCAGTCGTTAGGCGAGCTGCTGATCAGCGGCCTTGGTCTGGCCGTCGTCGCGCGTTACGTCGGCCCCGCTTTGCGCGGCTTCATCATGGGCGTGTGGTTCCTCTCGACGGGCATCTCACAGTATCTCGGCAGCTACGTCGCCACGTACGCGAGCGTGCCTGAGAACGTAACGAACCCGGTGCAGACGCTTCCGCTCTACACGGACCTGTTCATGAAGCTCGGTATCGTGGCCGTGATCGGAACCGTGATCGCGGCCATGATGGTTCCGCTCATGAAGCGGCTGTCGGTGGCGAGCCAGGCGCCGGTGGAAGCGGCCTAACGGTTCGGCCTATACCGCCCACTGGCGAGAGGCGAGGCGGCGGAGCCGCCGGCATAATTTAGCGCCGGGCCGTGAGGCCGCCGTTCGATCAGCCTAAACCAGCGTCCGAGCACGCGAAGCGCGCGACAGATCCTTATGTCTTCCGCGCTTCTGTCGGGCACTACGGCACGCGCGGTGCCGGACGGCGGATGGCCGCCGGGGATGAAGCAGAACCAGCGGACCCCGGCATCACCTGCGCGGCTCGCGCGGCTTCCACACGGACGTGATCACCGCCATGTTGCCGAGCGCGCGCCGCGTGCTAAATGTCCAATCCTCTCTCAGCAATTGTCACTGGACAGATGGAGGTAGCGATGGCTCGAGCAGGCGGAACACTGCCGGCGATCGATGAAGCGCTCGAAGTGAAGGGCACGCCAGTGCGGGCGATGGTCGCGTTCATCGACAAGCGTCTGACACCGGAGCAAAAGGCGCGGGTGATCCGCGCCCTGCCGCCGGTCGCGGCGGACCTTCTCACGCGGCATGCCATTCTCGCCGTGGAGACGGTTCCGGTGACGGCGCTGAATCGCATCACCGAGGCTGCCGCGAAGGAAAGCGGGACGGCCGTGGACGTGTTCGCGCGCGAAGCGGGACGGGCAGCCGCCGACGAAGCGGTTCACGGCATCTGGAAACTCGCGGCGGCGCTGGTGACTCCGACGACACTGCTCGCGAAAGGGAGTCGCCTCTGGTCGACCGTCTACAGCCGCGGGCGCCTCGAGATCGAGCAGCCGGAAACGGGACTGGCCGTCGTGACACTGGCCGACTTTCCGTGCGAGGAAGTCTGCTGCGCGCGCATCAGCGGATGGTACGAGCGGCTGTTCGAGCTGGCACGGGCGAAGAACATCCGCGTCGAGCAGGTCGAGTGCTACGCGAAAGGCGCGCCCGCCTGCCGCTGGACGCTGCGCTGGGATTGAAACCAGATCTCAGGAACAGCCTAACGGCAAGCTTGTCATCCCGAGCGTGAGCGAGGGATCTGGGAGGCCGGGCGGCTCTCAAAATGCCGCCGTAGCGTGGGTGTGCGGCTGTCGCGGAACACCTCCCATACCGAGACACACCAGGCGTCGATGGCCTTGTCCCGTCCAGGCGACCGAGTATAGGTGGACGCGATACGGCTCGCCTTCTGTCGGGCCTGCGTGCCCTTGTACGCTGATGCGATCGCCTGCTCCGGCGGCCTGACGGCCGCCGCTAAATTCTTGCGGCGGCTCCGCCGCCTATATTGGCGACTCCGCCGCCTGTTGAGCTCGTAACCCGCCTCTCGAGCTTGCAGCCTCGTTCAGCTCGCGCCACCGCTGTGGTACCGTCGCGCATCCATCCATGAGTGACCGCTCACCGTACGACTTCGACTTTGCCGTCGTCGGCGGAGGCCCTGCCGGCTCCGCGGCCGCGATCTCGCTGGCCAGCCGCGGCCACTCCGTCATTCTCTTCGAGCGCGAGCGCTTCCCGCGCTTCCACATCGGCGAGTCGCTCATTTCCACCGCCAACGACTCGCTGACCCAGCTCGGCGTCATGGAGGACATCGAGGCCGCGTCGTTTCCTCAAAAGTGGGGCGCGCGCCTCGTCAGCCATGACGGCAGCACGGGCCGCGGCGTCGATTTCGCGGTCGTCCGCGAGGTCATGCGCGGACAGACGTGGCAGGTCGGCCGGGGCGAGTTCGACCGCATCCTCCTGGAGCGGGCCCGCCGCGCCGGCACGGACGTCCGCGAAGAACATCGCATCACGACGTGCGAGTTCGCAACCGAGGCGGTCACGCTCTCCTTCGAGACGGCGGACGGCCGGACCGGCAGCGTCCGCGTCCGCGCCGTCGTCGACGCCAGCGGCCGCGCCGCCGTGATCGCGCGGAAGCTCGGCCTCCGCAGGGACGAGCCGCGCCTTCCCAACATCGCCATCTTCGCCCACTACAGCGGCGTGCCACGGCTGCCGGACGACCGCCCCGACGACATCCGCATCGTCGCGCGCAGCGACGCCGGCTGGTTCTGGCTCATCCCGATCACGAAGGATCTGATGAGCGTCGGCGTCGTCCTGCCGAAAGACCTCTACGCGCAGCTGCCACAGGGCACGCCCGAGGAGCGATTACAGCAGTCCTTCGCCGATACACCGGTCATGGCCGAGCTGATGCGCAACGCAAAGCGCGAATGGCCGGTGCGCGTCGAGAAGGACTTCTCGTACAGCACGTCGAAGTACGCAGGCGACCGCTGGATCCTCGCCGGAGACGCCGGCTCGTTCCTCGATCCCGTCTTTTCGACCGGCGTCGCGATCGCGCTGGAGTCGGGGATCGAAGCGGCCGCGGAGCTCGACCGCGCGCTGGCCCGGAACGACTTCTCGGAACGCGCCTTCGCCGCGTTCTCGAGGCGTCAGCGTCGCCGCTACGAGACCTTCCGCAGATTCGTCATCGGCTTCTACACGCCGGAGTTTCGCGACCTCTTTTACGACCCGCATCCTCCGAAGCTGATCTTCCGCTCCGTGGTCACGATCCTTGCAGGCCGCTGGGACGCGAGCCTCCGCACGCGCCTTATGAGCCGTCTGTTCTTCGTCATCGTCGCGATCCAGAGGCGCTTCCCTCTGACGCGCCGCCGCTTCCGGCGCGACGCCGCCGCGGGCTACCCCGGTCGGTGACGACCAACCGCAGCGCGTCCGCAACTTCGCTGCCTCGGCCGCGCTGCTACTGGGCCGTTGCCGGACGATGGGCCGTAAGCAGCGCGGCGCCAGTCAATCCACCGACCACGAGCACGTACCAGAGGGGAAGCGTGCCTCCCGACACCGGAATCATGGCCGTGCTGATGAGGACGAGCCCGGTCGCCGCACCGAGGGCCAGCAGAATGAGCAGAGCCCCGGTGATGCGGGCAAGCAGAGGAAGCGTCGGCAGTTTCGACGAGACTGCCAGCAGCAGATAGCCGACGCCGACGAGCAGCGTGAAGAGGACGTACATCGTGAGGCCGGCCTGTGTCGTCCACAGCCCGATGGGACCGAGGACGAGCGCAACGCCGGTCAGAAGACCGAGAACGAGGAAAATGAAGCCGGCGATGATGAGCACGATGACATCCTCCTATCCCGACCGGCGACGCCGGGTCGTGGCCGGACTGCGGCGCCATCGCGGGATTCCTTCATTCTAGCTGCATGCCCGATGCAGGGACGCGCAGCAGCGCGTCCGCAACCCTGGTGCCCCACCCACCCTGAGCTGCGGACGCGCTGCTGCGCGTCCCTACGGTGTATGGATGAGCCCTGCAGGATGGGAGTTGCACGGCGGCGCAAACCGCTTACAATTCTTCCGGGTTCACAACCAACAATCCAAGGTTCATCCATGTTCGTTGCCCTTCTCCCCGCTGCGGCGGGGAGAGGGGGAACGATCGAACGTTTCTTCTCTCCGGTGTCGCGTCTCCGGTGTCGCGCCTGCGCGATTCGAGTGCTCGGGATGACGAGTGCGTGAGCCGATGTCTGCACAGCCTCTCAGAGCGACCGGATCGCGTGCGCGGACTCGAACGCCAGGAAGGCGTTTGCGGCGACACGACCGAAGACCATGGCGATCGCTCCGGCGACCGCCCCGACCAGGTCGAAGGTCCCGATCAGCACGAACAGCGCCACGGCCAGGCCGCCGGTCTCGATCGCTGTGGCGGCCGTGATGAGGCGGGTCCCGCGCACCAGGATCAGCCGCGCGCGCTGGATCGACAACAGGTACTCGGTCACCGGAAGCAGGATCATGATGCGCACCGGCCAGACGGCGAAGCGCGTCAGACCGTGTGTCAGGCCTGAGACGCGCTCGAACCATGTGGCCTCGAAGGGCGTCAGGGCGACCAGTGCCAGGGCCAGTGAGGCGAACACTCCGATCCACACCGCCGTCCGGCTGACCGCCTGGTCGTTCTCGCGCTGCGTGCCGATGAGCGCCACGCCGACCTCCTGGAAAGCCACGCCGCCGCTCCTGAAGAGAAACACCAGCGAGGTCAGCACGGGCCAGACGGCGAGCGATTCGAGCGGCGCCCGGCTGCGCCCGAGGCCGAACGTGACCAGCGGACCGAGGGCCATCGACAGGACGGAGGTGAGGGCCAGCGGATAGTAGAAGCGCGCGATGTCGGGAAGGCTCAGCAGCGAGCCGGGCGGCTCATCGCTCTCCATCACCGATCGCACCACGTGCCGCGCCATCCAGCGGCTGGCGAGCGCTTCGGTGATCACGCCGGCGATCAGCGCGACCGCGCCGAGAGTGGCGCCGGGAAGCGAGGTGGTGAAGGCCAGCAGCGCCGCCGTGACCGACATCGACGTCAGCCGCACCACGGTTCCGTATGCCACGCGCCGAGTGAGGTGATGGCGGACCAGCACGCCCTGGTAGAAACGGCGATAGCCGATCGCCGCCGGCCACGGGATCAGGATGCACAGGGCCACGTGCGTCATGCGCGAGATCTCGGGCGGCAATCCGATCAGGGTCACGCCGACGAAGCGGAACAGCGGCGGGATGCTCAGGATGACCATCGCCAGCGTGACTGCAGCATTGAGGATGTTCGTGAACCGGCGGAGCGCCAGGTAGGAGTCGCGGCCGTGGACCAGAGCCGTGGCCGCGGAGAACAGCATCATGATCGGCGACTCGATGAGCCAGGCCAGGGCCGTGGCCACGCCGAACGCCGCCAGGCTGGACTCGGCCGCCGGCATGCGTGCCACGATGGCGGCGATGTACGGCCCTTCGCATCCCATCATGAACCAGGTGGCCGCGAGGGGAAGCCAGAAGAGGACGATGGAGGCGGGGCGAATCGCTCTGGTGGTGATGCCCGGGATTGTGGAGGCCGTCATTGGCGGCGCACATTGTGACAGGGAGTGTTGAAGTCCTGAGTCCTGAGTCCTGAGTCCTGAGTCCTGAGATGGGCTTCGTCCCACTCAGGACTGGCCACGCTCCAGGAGCGCCTTCGTCGCGCGGATTCCTTCGGGCTCGGTCAGCATCTCGCCTTCGTACTCCACGCCGACGTAGCCGCGGTAGCCGGCGTCGAGGACGATGCGCATCATCCGTTCGAAGTCGGTCGTGGTCTCGTTGCCCGCGGCATCGAAGGCATTCGACTTCGCGCTCACCCCGCGAGCGTACGGCATCATCTTCCGCGCGCCTTCGTAACGGTCGTAGCGGACCTCCTCGCCTGACGGGCCGCGCGCCGTGAAGTTTCCGAAGTCGGGAAGCGTTCCGGCGCGTGGATGGTCTGCGGCGAGTCCTGAGTGTCCGGTCTGGAGATTTTCGGGCTCAGCTCCAACTCAGGACTCAGCACTCAGGACTCGTCAAGGCACGGTCACGATCGTGTTGCCGAACCCGTGAATGGAGCAGATGTACCGATAGTTCGTCGCGGTCAACGGCACTTTGAAGGTGATCGTCCCGCTGGAGATGTTGTTGTTGGTGACGCTGCCCGCTGGCGCGTCGAGGATCTCGAAGGGATGGATCGACGAGGTGTTGATGCTGAACGTGACCGTCGTCCCGCGCTTCAGGGTGATGACTGGATTCTCGCCGGAGATTCCGTTGAAGGCATAGAAGAAGCCGGGAGAGGTGACGCTGAACGCCGTAATGGCCGGCGCCTGCACTGTGATCGTCACAGTCGCCGACGAGCTGCCGCCCGAGTTGCGAAGCACGTAGCGGAACGTGTCCGTTCCGGCGAAGCCCGCAGCGGGGGTATAGGTGAAGGATCCGTCGGCACCGAGAACGATGGAGCCGCCCTGGGAGGTGGCGGTCGCCGATCCGATGGAGGATTGCTCGACGCCGCTCGGGCCATAGCTGGCGAGGATCGCGCCGTTGAGGGTGTCATTGGCGAAAACGCCCGGCGCGGGAACGACCAGTGCGGTGCCGCTGGCGGTGCTGAACGCGTCGTCAGTCGCGACGGGTGCGTTGTCGGTGACTGTAATCGTCACTGTCGCCGGCGCGGAGGCGCTCGTGCCGTCGCTCGCCATGTACGTGAAGACATCGCTCGCTGCCGTCGATCCGTCGTTGGTGTAGGTGAAGCTGCCGTCGGCGTTGAGAGTCAGCGCTCCGTGCACGGGCCTGGCGGCCACGGTGGCCGAGAGCGTCTTCCCGGCGGAATCGGTGTCGTTGGCGAGGACTCCGTTCGCCGCCGCGACGGTGAGGGTCTGGCCGCGGGCGACGCTGTACGAGTCGGCGTTCGCGTGAGGCGCGCTCGGCCCCGGATGCTCCACAGCACGGCGGCGGGCGCCGGACGACGTCAGGGCGACCAGCGACAGGACGAATGCAACGACGGCGGTGCGACGAATCACGAATCCTCCAGGAGCGACGGCCGGATATCGGAATGATCCGGAGTACACCCAACGATTAGAGGAGGCTCATTCGGGGGGGTGACAGCGGCGCTGTGGCAAAACGGCGACGCATCGATCGGCGCCGCTGCCGAAGGGGCTGCGATCAGCCCGACGCCCCTCGCCTTTCGTTCGAAGTCGCCGGCGTGGAAAGCCAGCGACAGGCGGGCTGGATACCCGCAGTCTGCCGTTAGGCGGCACACTACAAAGAAATGGCCACGGGATCCTTTGCCTCCCGTGGCCGTTCTCAACGCGTTAGCAGCCGCAAAGGGGCATCCGCGTCAATGTTGCCTCAGTGACCCATCGCGTCACTGTGACCCGGCCCCGGCACGTTGACATCCGCGATAGAGCATTCGTGCCGCAACCGTTGCCTCAGTGGCCCATCGCGCCACCGCTGCACGGCCTCAGGACGTTGACATCTGCGATGAAGCATCCGTCCCATGACCGTCGCCTCAATGACCCATCGCGTCATTGCGGCCCGGCTTCAGCACG
>JAJXWV010000068.1 GCA_021781455.1 Acidobacteriota bacterium
CGCGACCGGCAGGCGCGATTCGCTTCCGTCCCTGCGCGGCATGATCGCCCGCAGAGAGCCACCCCGCACGCATCGTTGCCCGCTCGCGGCAGCTCGCGCCGCGGACGCCGCCGCCCCTGAGCCGCGAGGAGTGCCGGCTGCCGGCCGGTCGCCGGCCTTCCAGGCCGGCGACTGTCGAACGTGACGGCGAGCGCGGAGATTGGCCATGAGTCAGCCGCCGCTCTACCATCACGCTCTGACATGAACCGGCGCACGACCGCACTGCTCTTTCTCATCCTCATTGCAGGTGCGGCACTGCGCATCGCCGTGGACGACGTCCGGGAATACTCGCCCGACGACGAGGCGGTCTACGTCAGGACCACGGCGTTCCTCCATGAACACGGCTGGAGCCGTTACCCGGCGCTGGTCCGCGACTACCTTGCGCATCCCGCGGAGTGGCTCTATCCGCATCCGATGCGCTGGGGACACTTCGCGCTGACGACGCTGGCTTGCGAATTCTCGGGAAAGTGTGACGCCCGGACTCTGGCCGGCCTCTCCACCGCCGCCGGCATCCTTTCCATCCTCCTGACCTTTCTCCTCGGCCGCGAAGTGTTAGGCGACGACGCCGCACTCATCGCCGCCGCACTGACCGTCACCTCGCCGCTGCAGCTGGCCATGGGCCGCAGGGCGCTGCAGGACGAGGTCTTCTGCGCTTCGGTTCTCCTCACCCTCTGGCTTGCGGCGGTCGTCGTCCGCCGCGCCGGAGCAGCGCCGCGGGGCCGTCTCCTGCTGATCGCCGCCTCCATCGCGGCCACGACCCTGACGCTCGGCGTCAAGGAATCGTCGGTCCTGCTGTTCCCCGGATTTCTGCTCTTCCTCTTCGTGCTCGCGCCCTCACCGCGGATGCAGTCGCTGCCGCGAATCGCCATCCTTCTGTTCGTCCCGCCGGTGCTTCATGCCGGCATCACGCTGCTGCTGTGCGGCGGGTGGAAGACGTACTTCGAGCTGCTGCACGTGGTCATGACCTCCGCGAGCTCCGCCAGCACGCCGTTCGCGCAGCAGTACTCGACCGGGCCGTTCCATCGACCGCTGTTCGACCTGGTGATCCTGTCGCCGCTGGTCATGGTGCTGGCCGTAGCGGCTGCGGCGCGAAGCCGCGGCGAGCGGGGCCTCACCGCGCTCACGCTGTTCGGCGCCGCGACGCTGATCGTTTTCGGCCTGCTCACGCTGAAGAACGTGCGGTATGTGATTCCCGTCGACCCGGTGGCCAGGCTGCTGGCAGCCTCGCTTCTCGCCTCACTGCCTCGTCGACCGTGGCTTCTCCTCGGCGCGATCGGGGTCATCGCCGCAACGGAGCTGCGCGTTTTCTATGACGTGTTCGAGCTCGCCGACGTCTACGATCCGGTGACCGATTCCCTGCTGCGCGCGCTAGGGGCGACTCCACAGGAGCCGCAGGACTGAGCCCGCGTGAAGACGTCACTCCCAGCGGGACGCCGTCACTCTGAGCCGGCGCAACCGCGGGGGCGGAGGACGGGCGGGAGCGGTGAAGCGCGGCGAAGAGTCTCTTACCGGGACGATTGACAGGTGTGAGACTCTTCGCCGCGCTGCGCCGCTCCAACCGCCCGGCCTTCCCTGCGGCTCCGCCGGCTCAGAGTGACGGGATGCAGCGGTTCCGCCGGTTCAGGTGACAGGGGTCCTGACCCGCTCACTCCCGGTATGACAACTTCCAAAACTTTCTCCGAACGTCTGGCGACCGCGCTTCGAAGCCATTAACATCCGCGCTTCACGGCATTTTTGAGCTGACGCACGAGGAGATCGATGAAAAAGCACGCCATCGTCATTTCCCTCCTTCTCACCTGCACCCTTGCGTTTCCCGCCATCGGCCAGCAATCGACGAGTCAGCCGCGCACTTCCCAGCGAAGAGCGAAGGCCCAGACGCCCGCGGCACAGGTCGCGTCTCCGGCCAGCACCGAGTCCGAACCGACGCCTCGCGCCGAACAGACCGAGCGTGAGCAGCGGCCCGCCCGCCCCGAAGCCGAGCGCGAAGAGCCGCAGCAACAGCGCGGAGCCTTCGGCGGACCGACCATCACCACGTTCCACTTCGACATGAAGGAGACCGCCCCTACCGTGACTCATCACGAGATCACGGTGAACGGCCGGTCGCTCCGCTACACCGCCACCGCCGGCCGCCTCCCGATCAAGAACGGTGAGGGCAGGACCGAAGCGCTGATGTTCTACGTCGCCTACACGCTCGACGGAGCCGACGCGCCTAAACGCCCGCTCACTTTCGCGTACAACGGCGGTCCCGGCTCTGCTTCCATCTGGCTGCACATGGGAGCCCTCGGCCCGCGCACCGTCGTCCTGCAGCCCGAGGGCTGGACGCCGCAACCGCCGTTCCGCATTCACGACAATCCCTACACGCCGCTCGACCGCACCGACATCGTGCTGATCGACGCCATCGGCACGGGCTGGAGCCGCCCCGCTGACGCCGCTGCCGCGCGCAAGTACGAGAATCCGCAGGGCGACATCGAGGCCTTCGGCGAGTTCATTCGCATGTACATCTCGCGGAACGAGCGCTGGAGCTCGCCGCTCTACCTGTTCGGCGAGAGCTACGGCACGACGCGATCGGCCGGCATTTCCGGATATCTGGCCGGCCGCGGCATCGTCTTCAACGGCATCGGTCTCCTTTCGATGGCGCTCAATTTCCAGACGCTGGCGTTCTCCCCCACCAACGACACTGCCTATCCGTGGAACGTGCCGACCTACATGGCCATCGCCTACTACCATCACAAACTCTCTCCTGAGCTGACGAAAGCCATCGATCAGTGCCAGGGGAATCCGGACGCCCCCTGCGCGCCGCTGCAGCAGGCCGAGCAGTGGGCGATCACCGATTACTCTGCGGCTCTCTCGCGAGGCGATTCCATGAGCGCCCAGGAACGGCAGGCCGTGATCGACCGGCTGTCGCAGTACACCGGGCTGTCGAAGCAGATCGTCGACGAGTTCAACCTGCGCATCGACGTCGGCACGTTCACGCACTACCTGCTGCTCGACCAGCGGCTGCACGTGGGACGGCTCGACGGCCGTTACGCGCTTCCGGAGCCGGGCTTCCCGGGAGGGCGCGGCGGGTCATTCAACGATCCGACGTCGACCGCGACGCAGGGCCCGTTCACGATGGCCTTCAACAACTACGTGCGGACGGAGCTCAACTACAAGACGGACATGCCGTACTACACGTCCGCCCAGCAGTCGGGGATGTTCATGTGGCGGTCCTCCGGATCGACCCAGGCTCCCGGCGGAGCGCAGGGGTTCCAGGAGGAGATCACGCCGCTGCGCGCGGCCATCGTCGGCAATCCGTTCCTGAAGATCCTGGTGATGGAAGGCTATTACGACCTGGCCACGCCGTGGGCCCAGGCCGATTACACGATGCACGAGCTGTATCTTCCGCCTGACTACCGCAACAACATCAGCTACGACCGTTACTGGTCGGGGCACATGGTCTACCTCGAGCAGAAGTCACACGCCAAGCTGCAGAAGGACTGGGATACGTTCGTCGAGCGGACGCAGGGGCAGTGAGGGTTCCGAGTGTGGCGCGGGCTTTCCGCCCGCGCCTGGAGTTTGGCTCACACGGCTTGTCATCCCAATGGCCTTAAGTTAAGCCGAGATCGGGCTGCTCGGTGAATGAGAGTGCAGAGCGTTGGGCGCGGGTGTAGATGCGGAACGAGTACGCCTTGTTCTTGACGCCTCTGGGGCAATGGCGGTGAGGA
>JAJXWV010000074.1 GCA_021781455.1 Acidobacteriota bacterium
AAAGAGCTGCCGATCGCGATCATCAAAGACGATGTCGGCGCGGTTCACCCCGCGATTCCAGGCGTGATAGATGCCGTCGGGCACTTCCATTCGCAGCTGACGAGCCATGCACCGAGGCTACCTCGGTCGATCGGCAATCGGGCCGCAGAACGCGAAAATGCATGCAATCGAGTCGAAAACCTCCTCGGATTGGAAGGTTTCTGAACGAATCGCCTCGCTCAATCCACAGCCCGTAGACTGCCGCGGAGAGTTCCGCTCCGCGGTCAACTGCGATACCACAGACCTGACCCCGTTCAGCCTGACCCGATACCACAGACCTGACCCCGTTCAGCCCGATACCACAGACCTGACCCCGTTCAGCCTGACCCCGTTCAGCCGCCCCGTTCAGCCGCCACGTTCAGCCGCCACGTTCAGCCGCCACCGTTCAGTCGTTCAGTGACCCCGTTCAGTGGCGCCTTGCCGGCGAGGTTCGCGGACTGGTCGGCGGCCGGGTCGGGACGCAGCCGTCGCGTCGTAATTTCCTGCGGATCTGCCAGCGTGGTGTGCTCACGCTGAAACTTCGCAAAGACGATTCCACAGCGCGCGCAACCGAGCGCTCCCGCCGGCTGATCGAACCCGCACTTTGGACAGACCACCTTGACGACGATTGTAAGACGATGGGCGTGTAGAGTTCTCGGCACATGATCGTTCACCTTGTCGACGGCACCTACGAGCTCTTCAGGCATTTCTACGGCCTGCGCCGTTTCCACAAGAAAGATCCGCCATTCGGCGCGGTGGCCGGCGTCCTCGGCACCATCGTGCAGATGCTGGAAGGAGGCGCCACGCACATCGGCGTGGCCACCGACCACGTGATCGAGTCCTTCCGCAACGCGCTCTGGCCGGGATACAAGACCGGGGCAGGCATCGAGCCGGCCTTGTGGGCTCAGTTTCAACCGCTGGAACAGGCCCTGGTGGCCATGGGCGTGGCGACCTGGCCGATGGTCGAGCTCGAAGCGGACGACGCGCTCGCCTCCGCGGCGCACCTCGCAGCGCGCGATGCACGCGTGGAGAAGGTGAGCATCTGGACGCCGGACAAGGATCTCGCGCAGTGCGTCGTCGGCGACCGCGTGGTGCAGGTCGATCGGAAGAGCGGCCAGATTCGCGACGAAGAGGGCGTGCACAAGAAGTTCGGTGTGCCGCCCGCGTTCATTCCCGACTACCTGGCGCTCGTCGGCGACGCAGCGGATGGCTTTCCCGGCATCAAGGGCTGTGGCGCGAAGACCGCCGCCCGGCTGATTGCGAGCTACGGCCCGATCGAACAGTTTCCCCGCACGGCACTCGACGGCGAGCAGCGCACGCTGGCTCGTCTCTTCAAGAACCTGGCGACTCTGCGCACCGACGCCCCGCTCTTCCGCAGCGTCGAGGCGCTGCGGTGGCGAGGACCGACGCCGACGTTCGCCTCCGTCGCTGAGAGGATCGGGGACATCAAGCTCGTCAAGCGCGTCGACGAGCTGGCCGCGAAGTTGTCGTGATGCGGTTAGGTCTCCAGGCGACCAATCACAGAGAGCAGAGGCACAGCGCAGGCTCGTCCCGCTCGCCCGCATCCGAGGATCGCCTTCATTGGTCCCCTCGCCCCGTGCGAATCAATTCTGCGAGGTTGTTCGTCGGGGAGCACGGGGCGAGGGGACGGTCGCCCTCGCCCTTTGTGCAAGGAAATCTTCGCGTGGCGCGCAGGAACGTCGAGCTTCTAGTACAGAGATTCACACTAAGGCCTCGACTAAGGCCGCGCGGCCGCCTTCTTCTGCTCCGCAATCCAGCGATCGACGTTTTCTTCGAGCACATTCAGCGGCACCGAGCCGCTGCCGAGGACTACGTCGTGAAAGGAGCGGACATCGAAACGGGGGCCGAGCGCCGTCTCGGCACGCTTGCGAAGCTCCTTGATCTTCAGCTCGCCCAGCTTGTACGACAGCGCCTGCCCGGGCCAGGAGATGTAGCGGTCCACCTCCGTCTCCACTTCGTGCAGCGGCAGCGCCGTCCGCGTGGCCATGTAGTCGATGGCCTGCTGCCGCGTCCATCCCATCGAATGGATCCCGGTGTCGACCACCAGCCGGCAGGCCCGCCACATCTCGTACGTCAGCCGGCCGAAGTTCGAATACGGATCCGTGTAGATGCCGGCCTCCAGGCCGAGCCACTCCGAATAGAGTCCCCACCCTTCGCCGAAGGCCGAGATGTAGGCGAAGCGGCGGAAATTCGGAAGGCCCTTCAGCTCTCGGCTGAGCGCGATCTGGAGGTGGTGGCCGGGCACGGCCTCGTGCAGCGTCAGCGCCTCGAGGTTGTAGAACGGCCGGCTGTCCAGCATGTACGTGTTGACCCAGTAGATCCCCGGACGCGTGCTTCCCTCGGGGGGCGACACGTACCGGCCGCTCGTGTATTTCGGCGCGATGTCCGCCGGCACCGGCTCGACCGTGTACGGCAGGCGGGGAAGGGTCTTGAACAGCGACGGCAGCTTTCCGTCGATGCGCTTGGCGATGTACGAGGCTCGCGCCAGGAGCTCGTAAGGCGTCTTCGCGTAGAAGCGGGGATCGGTGCGTAGAAACGCAAGGAAGGCGGGGAAGTCGCCCTTGAACCCGACCTGCTTCATGACGGCGTTCATCTCGCCGGAGATGCGCGCGACCTCGCCGAGGCCGATCTTGTGGATCTGTTCCGGAGTCAGGTCGAGAGTCGTGAACTCGCGGATCTTGTAGGCGTAATAGGCGCGCCCATTGGGCAGGGCGGAGGCGCCTAACGTCGTCCGCGCGCCGGGCAGGTACTCGTTGCGGAAGAAATCGAGGAACTGCCGATAGCCGGCCACGGCACCGTCCATGACCGCCGCTCGTCCTTCGTCCTGCAGGCGCGCGCGATCGGACTCTGGAATCGACGGGGGAAACTTCTCGAACGGCTTCCAGAAGACGCTCTTCGACGGATCGTCGACCACGTGCGCCGAGATCGTCAGGTCGTAGCCGTCGAGCGTGGCCCGAGGGACGGTCATGCCCCGCTTCAGCCCGATGCGCATCAGCGCGATCTCTTCGCCGACGTACCGCGGCCACTGACGGAGGCGGCTGATGTAGTTCTCGTAGTCCTTCACCGTGGCCAGCGGCATCTGCTCCGGGAGGCGCGAGAAGGAGGTGTGGAATCCGGAGTCGGCGTTGAACGGCATCTGGTAGTCGCCGAGCTCGTATCCCTCGATACCATCGACGAGCTGCCGCCGGAACATGTCGTAGTTGACGATCTCGTCAGCCGGCAGTGACGAGCGACCGATCGACTGCAGCTCTGCCAGCGCCGCCTTGCGCTGTTCGTTGCGCCGCTCCAGATCCGCGGGCGTCATGGAGGGAAGCCGGTCGTCGTACTCGTGCCGGCCGACGGAGGTCGCAAAGAGCGGATTCTCCCGAAGCTGCGTCTCCCACGTCTTGTCGAAGAGGGCGTGCAGCCGCGCGATCTCGTCGGCGTGCAACGGGACAGCGAGAAGAAGGGGAAGGACGAGGAACGGCCACAGTCGTCGCATCATGCGTGCCTCCGTCAGGTCGGATCTGCGGAGCTTAGTGTTGGCGAGGTTCGAAGAAGCAGCGAAGCCCTGGAGCACCACTCTCAGCCGGTTCAAGCCGAGAAGGCGTTCGATTCGAGACCCTTCTCCCCCGCGGGGAGAAGGTGGCGAAGCCGGATGAGGGGTCGTTGAGTTCAGTCAATTCGAGAATGTGCTCCGCTCTTTCCGTACAATCCGCCGTCAGGCGCCGCTGTCGGGATTGCGGTGATGACCTCAATCGTCTAGCACCGGCGATCCGCCAGACGCGGCGGCGGTCCAGGCCGCACCTCTGAGCCGGCCGGAACAGTCCGTGAGAAGCCGCGGAGCGGCGATTGAGTAGCCCCGTAGGGGCGATTGACATTAGCCCAGGGCTTCAGCCCTAGGCTTGGGAGGATAACGAAGGTTTCGTCGAGCCGCGGAGCGGCGATTGAGGTGTGTCAACGATCTCAATCGTCGCTCCGCGACTCGAAAGAACTCCAAGGATCGATAACCCCGGGCTGAAGCCCGGGGCTACTTTCAACCGCCGCTACGCGGCGCAACTCTTCGGGGTCGGGGGGAGGATGGGGTCGCGGAGGGGAGGATGGGGAGGATGGGGTCGGAGGATGGGGAGGATGGGGTCGGGTCTTCGGCTCTGCACCGAAGCGTCAACGGGGTCAGGTCTTCGGTTCTCGGTCGCCAGGGTTGAGCTTCCGCAACTAAGTCTCCCGGTACCAGTTACTTCGATTGTTGGCAGCTCCAATTTTGACCGAAGCGCGAAGACATGCCCCGTACACCGTTTTGCGCTATGGCTTCGCCGAAGCTCTTCGGACGTTACGCGTCGCCAAGCGGAGACGGGGAGCAGAGGCGGTAAGGGTTAATTAGTCTAATTCCCTGAAGAGGCTCTTGGGCAACCGAGTCGTTGAGATGGGCGGCATGCACTGGACGGGAAGCTGAGCGGATGTTCGTGCAGGATGGCGGCGATCATTTCGCGAGCGGACGAGCGTGCGAACGCCCGCTCTGCGGTAATCATCTCGTATAGAACGCAACCGAGCGCGAAGATGTCGGAGCGATCGTCAACGTTCTCGCCGGCGACCTGCTCCGGCGACATATAGCCAAGCGTTCCGAGAATGGCGCCGGGCTCGGTGAGAGTATCGACGCTCGATTCGACCGAACCCTCAAGCTCCTGACTGGTCGCCAGGCCGAAATCGAGGATTTTCACCTGGCCGTCGCGGGTCAGGAAGATGTTTGCTGGCTTGAGGTCACGGTGCACGATTCCGTGCGAGTGCGCAGAGGCCAAGCCATCGGCAACTGCCGCGGCGATCTCCATAGCTTTTCGCCAGGAAAGTCGCTCGCGCGCCAGTCGGCTCGCGAGAGGATCCGAACGACTGGAGAATCAGCGGAGAACGCCGCATCGCCGGCGGAACAGCGCGCGAGTTCTACGTCCAGCCCGCCTGGTCTCCGCGCGGCGACGTCATCGCCTGCACGCGTCGGAGTGTCATTGCATTGCTTTCGATGTGGATCGAGATCGTCGATGGGAGCAGTCACCGACGTTCTCACCCGACGGCCGATGGATCGTCTATACATCACGAGGCCAGGGAAAATCATCGCTCTGTAAGGTTCCTTCCGAAGGAGGAACGGCACAGCTGCTCTCTCGCGTGCTGGGACGGCTTCCGGAGTACGCACCCGACGGTCGGACGATCGCGGCTTCCGACCAGACCTGGAGGGTGGGCCTTCTGTCGCCGGACGACGGCAGGGTTCTGCGCATGTTGAGCGTGAACTCTGACGCCGGTATGCGGTGGTCATCCGATTCGAAGACGCTCTACTACCAGCGGGACAACGCGCTTTACGGACAGGCAGTCGCGGGCTCCTCGCCCGCAAAAATTGACGACTTCACCCCGGACGACGGCGAAGGTCCGGCCTTGTCTCGTCATCCAGCGTTCCAGCCACTGAGTCCGAACGAGCATTGGTGGCGCTCATTCCCCACACCACGGCGGTCTGCCACACCAGGTTGAATGTCCGCTGTCCGTTCGCTTTCTCAAAGCTGGAGTATTCGACGCGCAGGGAATTGTCACCGTTCCGCACGCGAAGCTGCTCCGCAGGACAGGGACCTCTTCGGCGCCCAACGAACCCGCGCCTCAGCGGCCCGGCCCGCGACTCGCAAGTAGCCAAGTTCACCGGCGACGCTCAGTCAGCGCGCGTGCGCACACGCCGCTCGTGCAGGATGGCGTAGACCGTCGGCGTGACTACGAGCGACAGCACCAGCGCGAACGCCAGGCCGCCGATGACGGCGATGGCCAGCGGTTGAAGCAGCTCGGCGCCCGAACCGATGGCCAGCGCCAGGGGAAGCATTCCCAGCATCGCCGCCAGCGAGGTCATGAGCACCGGACGGAAGCGGCGGTGGCCGGAGCGAATCAGCGCCGTGCGCAGGTCCTCGCCCGACTCGAGACGGTCATCCACCGTGTCGAGCATCAGGATCCCGTTCTTGGCCACGATGCCGACGATCATGATCATGCCCATCATCGAGACGACATTGAGCGTCGTGTGAGTGATCAGGAGCGCGCCGAGGGTTCCGGTCAGCGCCAGCACGGCCCCGGTGACGATGGCGATCGGATGCATGAAGGAGCGAAACTCGATCAGCAGCACGAGGAAAATGAGCGCGATGGCCAGGGCGAGCACCGTCGCCAGTTCGCGGAAGCTGGCCTGCTGTTCCTGATAGAGGCCGCCATACTCGAGTGTCATCCCGGCGGGGAGTGCGACCTCGCGGGCCAGGCGCGACTTGATGGCGCTGATGGCCGTGCCGAGGTCGGTGCCCTCGAGTCGGGCCGTGACGGCGACCGACTGGCGGAGGCCGTCGCGCTCGATCTCGGTCTGGCCGGGATCGTACTCGACGGTGGCCACCTGGTCGAGGCGGAACGAGGCGTTGGTCGTGGGCGAGTGCATCCGCAGCGAACGGAGATCGTCGAGCGACGGCTTGGATCCGAGCGGCATGACCACGCGGATGTTGACCGGGTGCCCGCGCTCGAGCAGGTTCGAGGCCTGCACCCCGCCTAACACCGAGCTGATGGCCTCGGTGACGTCGGCCGGCGTGACGCCGTAAAGGGCCGCGCGCTGCGGGTCCATCCGGAACGTCACCGCCGGTCCGCTGACCACGACGCCGTCGAACACGTCCACGACGCCCTTGACCTTGCCGATGGCATGGGCAACTTCCTTAGCCTTGGCGTGCAACAGGGTGGCGTCTTCGCTGAACAGGCGCAGCTCGACTGGCGCGGGTGAGCTCGTCAGATCGCCGATCAGATCGCTGAGAATCCCGGCGAACTCGACGCGCAGCGCCGGCTCGGTCGATTCGATCTGGTGACGCAGGGCGGCCGTGACGTCGTCAGTCGATCGCGAGCGCTTGTCCTTCAGCTTGACGAGAAAATCGCCGGTATTCGGCTCGGTGATGGCCAGTCCGAGCTGCAGGCCCGTTCTGCGCGAGTAGCTCTCCACCTCGGGCGTGGCCTTGAGCATGGCCTCGACGTGCCGCAGCATCCGGTCGGTCTCCTGGAGCGATGCGCCGGGCGGCGCCGTGTAGTCGAGGACGAACGCTCCTTCGTCGAACGACGGCAGGAACTCGCTGCCTAACAGGTTGTAGATGCCGTATGCCGCGGCGATCACGACGGCGATCACGATCAGGACGGCGACGCGCCGCGCCAGAGCCAGGTCGAGCAGCCGCTCGTACTGCCGGACCAGGAAACCGAGGACGAGGCCCTGGTGCTCTTCTTCACCGGGCGCGTGTTCGAGATCCTCGCGCCGTACCCGCACGAGGTACTGCGCCAGCACCGGCGTGAACGAAAGCGCCAGGACCAGCGACGTCAGGAGGGCCACGGCCATGGTCAGCGCCAGCGAGCGGAAGAAGACGCCGGTCACTCCGGTGAGCAGGGTCAGCGGGAGGAAGACCACGACCGGCGTGATCGTCGAGCCGACGATCGGAACTGCGATCTCGGCGAGCGCCTCGTGGACGGCCTTCATGCGCGACGAGCCGCGGGCCATGTGCGAATAGATGTTCTCCACGACGACGATGGCGTCGTCGATGACGAGGCCGATGGCCGCGGCCACGCCGCCCAGGGTCATCAGGTCGAAGCTGAGGCCGACGAGCCACATCGCCAGAAACGTCACCAGCACCGTGATGGGGATGACGAGCGCGGCGACGAGCGTCGTTCCCCAGTTGCGCAGGAAGCCGTAGAGGATCAGCACGGAGAGGATCAGGCCGATGACGATGGCGTCGCGCACCGAGCCGACTGCGGCCCGCACTAGGATGGACTGGTCGTAGAAGGGCTTGATCTCCACGTCGCGGGGAAGCTGCGGGCGCAGTTTCGCCAGCTCCTGTTTGACGGCGTCGCTGACGGCAACGGTGTTCGCGGTGGGCTGCCGGAGGACGTTGATCAGCACGGCCGGGCGGCCGTCGGCGGTGACGATCGTGTAGTTCGGCGCGAACCCCGGGTCGACCGTGGCGACGTCGGACAGCTGCACGGGCGAGCCGTTGACGGTGGCCACGACGATGCGCTGGATGTCGTCGGGCGTCGTGGCCTGGCCGCTGACCAGGGCCAGCTCGAGGTTGTGGTTCTCGTCGATCAGCCCCGGAGAGTCGATCACGTTCGAGCTTCTGACGGCGTCGATGACCTGGGCGACGGCGAGGCCGCGTGCCTCCAGCCTTTCGGGAATGATGCGCACGTGGTACTCGCGCGTTTCTCCGCCGGCCACGGCCACTGTGCCGATGCCGGGCAGCCGCGCCAGCGGCGGGCGGATCGTGTACTCGGCCAGGTTGCGCAGCGTGCCGGGATCGCGTTTCGTCGAGGTGACGCTGTAGCCCAGAATGGGAAAGACGGCAAAGGTGAGCCTGTCGACGTGGCTGATCGAGGCGGTCGGCGGCAGCGAGGATGTCAGCTGCGAGAGCTTCGCCTGCACGAGCTGGAGGGTCTGCTGGATGTCGGTCTTCCAGTCGAAGAAGAGGTCGACCTGGATCGAGCCGCGCGAGGTCGTCGACTTGATGCGGGCGATTCCCGGGATGCCGCTCATCCCTTCCTCGATCAGCCTCGTGACCGAGACGAGCGTCTGCTGCGCGGGCGCTTCACCGTTGTCGGCGACGATGACAATGCGCGGAAAGTCGGTCTGCGGAAAGAGCGCCCGCGGGACGCGGGTCATCCCGACCACGCCTCCGATCGCCAGCAGGATGATGACGACGAGGATCGCGCGCGACTGGTGCTCGATGACGCGGCCGATGTTCATGGGCTGCCCACCCGCCCGGGTGTCGGGCCGCCCGCCCGCACGGGTGTCGGGTGTTGGCTCCTGGCTCTTGGTCCCGCCACCCGAGACCCGCTCACGGCTTCTCCGCCGCGGCGCCTGTCCGTGCGGCGCCGGCAATCGTCACTTTCGTCCCGTCTGGCAGCCCGTAGTTGCCTTCGGTGACCACGGTCTCGCCGCCGTTGAGTCCCGACGTGATCTGGTCGCGGTCCTTGGCCTTGATGCCGACGGTGACGTGAACTTCGTGGGCGATGGACTTCCCGTCGACCACCATCACCGTCCCCGCGTTGCCGTTCGTGGCGTCGAGCGTGACGGCGGAGGCGGGGACGACGATCGCGCTGGCCTGCCGTCCCGCCGCCAGAACCACACGCGCCGTGCCGTTAGGCCGCAATCGTCCGCTGGCGTTAGGCAGGATCACCCAGACCTCGACGGTGCGGCTCTGCGGATCTGCGCCGCGTCCGACGAGACTGATCCGCCCGGCGATCTGCTGCCCGGGAAGATCGTCGGGATAGACCGTTGCCGCGTCGCCCACCTTCAGCTGCGAGGCCGTTTCGCCGGCCACCGGGATCTTCACGATCATCCTGCTGGTGTCGGCGATGGAGACGAGCTTCTGTCCCGGATTCGCGTACTCGCCCTGGAACTGGAACTGATCGGTGATCACGCCGCTGAACGGCGCGCGGATCGCCGCGTACCCCAGCTGCGCGTCCAGCGTGGCCATGTGGTCGGCGGCCTGTTTGCGTTTCGCCTCGGCGGTGGCCAGGTCGAGAGCATTGCTCGTTCCGTGGTGGACCTTCATCGAGCTCTGGGCCAGCCGCAGGTCGTCCTGGGCCTGAGTCAGCGCGAGCTCCGAAGCCTCCAGTTCCTTTTTCGAGATCCCGCCTTCGGAATAGAGGGCCTTGCGCCGGTCGAGCGTCCGCCGCATATTGGCGACATTCGCCCGGGCGTCGAGCAGGGCTCTCTGATCCTGGGCGTTGGTCATCGGAATTGCGCTGTGCTCGGTCGAGCTGACGCCGAGCGTCGCCTCCTGCAGTGCGGCCGCGGCCTCGGCGCGCTGTGCCTGGAGGTCGTGCGATTCCAGCGTGGCAAGCACGTCGCCCTGGCGCACGACCTTGTTCTTCAGCAATTCCATCTTCGCGATCGGCGCGGCAACCTTCGGGCTGATCGTGGCCTCTCGCACCGGTACCAGCGTCCCGATCGCGGAGATCTCGTGGGCGATGGATCCCCGCTCGGCGCGCGCCACCCGGACACTGACGATGGGCGTCGCCCGGCCTTCGTCCGCAGCACCTGTCGAACAGCGGCGGACGAAGAAGAGGACGAGCAGCAGAACGATGACGGCGGCGACGATGGCCACGTTTCGGCGATTGGCCCAGGGGCGGCGGCCGTTCGGGCGATCGCTGGTGTCGAGCTCGGTCATTGTCCTGCCGCCTCCCGCAAGTGCTCGTGCGCGATTTGAAAATCATAGAGTGCCTGCTCGAGCGCCAGCCGCTGCGTCGCCCGCGTCGTGAGCGCGTCGGTGGCTTCGGTGATCGGCGCTTCGCCGGCTCGGTAGCGCGCGATCGAGATCGTCACGTTCCTCTCGGCGTCGGCGAGCGCGCGGCGTGCGTTGTCGACCCGCTCCGCCGCGGTCATGGCCTGCTCGCGGGCGGAGGCGAACTGAAGGTAGAGGTCGCGGATGGTCAGCTGCCGCTGCAGCTCGGTGCGCTGGAGCCGGAGCTCCGCCTGGCGCTGGCGGCTGCGCGTGGCGCCCCAGTCGAACAGGGTCCAGTCGACGCTCGCCATCGCCAGCGCACCGCGATGCTGACGGACCTGGTCGTGCGAAAGCGAAGGTGAGTCGAAGCCCTCGTCGAGCGAGTACGTGATCTTCGGGAAGTAGCCGGCGCGACCGACTCGAATGTCCTCACGGGCGGCGCGCACCTGCGCTTCGAGCTGCGCGAACTCCGGGCGGCGAGCCACGCCGGCGGCCGTCAGGCGGCCGATCTCGCCGGCATCGACGGTCTGCGGAAGTGGGACGATCGCCGGCGTCCGGCTGATGCCGTAGCCGATGAGCGTGCCTAACGAGGCGTTGGCGATGATCTCCGCCTGGCGCGCCTGTGCGAGATCGTCGCGGCGGGCGGCAGTCTGCAGGCGGGCGCGGATCAGGTCGACTTCCGGCACTTCGCCGGCGCGGTAATTGAGCGCCGTCACGCGCTGGAATTCCTCGGCCGCAGCGAGGCTCTGTTCCGCTGCAACGCGTTTCGCGGTCGCCAGTGCGGCGCCGTAGTAGGCCTCGTGCACACCGCGGATGAGGGCTCGCCGGGCGATCTCCGTTCCCGCATGTGCGGCCTGGAGCAGCGCCTGCGCGCGGCGGATTGCTGAAAACACGCCGAGGTTGAGATCGCCGGCGACTCCGACGAGCGCCTGATATTCGTGAAGGGCGTTCTGGGCGATGAAGCTCTGGTCCATCGACGGCGGATGGGCGGGGGAGTTGTACGCGATGCCGTCGGAATTGCGGACGCGCGGCAGGAGCGCGGCACGCGCCTGGGTCACGTCTTCGGCGGCGATCCGCTCGTCGATGATGGCCTGCCGGAGCGTCGAAGCCTGCTGCAGCGCGGCCTGCACGGCTGCTTCGGCCGACAGTGGCGCGGCATTGAGAGGCGTCGCCGGTGCGATGGGTGGCCCAGGCCGGCTCGATAGAGCAGCAGGCATCGGGCTGGCGACGACGCCAGCTGCAGCGGATGGTTGGGCCGCCGACATGACACGGGGTGGAGTCGGGCCCTGCGATTGCGTTTCCTGCTGCGCCACCAGGGAAGGCACCAGCACGCTGCCGATTCCAATCACCAGAAGCCAACGGCGAACCGTCACTGCGTCACGACCTCCGACCTTCGGTTGAGAAGTTGCGCGGAAATCGAGGCCAGTGCGGACTGCCCCTTGTCATTCCGAGCACTCGAATCGCGGAGGCGCGACACCGGAGAGAATCGACGTTCGATCGCCCCCCCTCTCCCCGCCGCAGCGGGAAGAGGGCCGGGGTGAGGGGTCTCGTTCTGGTTCAAAAGGACACCCCTCATCCGCCTTCGCCACCTTCTCCCCGCTGCGGCGGGGAGAAGGGCAACGAACGCCAGAGCCCGCGTAAACGTTGGTAGTTTCCTGGAAGTCATGTCCCTCGTCCGTGACGACGGGCGGCGAAGTCGCCGCCCGTCGTGGTCACGATCAGCTCAGTGTTTCTCTTTCGCTTCCAGTTTCTTTTCTGCGGCTTCCTTCTTCGGGTTCTCGTGATCGATGGCCACGATCTTCCCGTCGATGGCGTTGACATTCACTTCGGTGATGTCCTTGCGTCCGGCCTCGCGGATGTCGAAAGAATAAATCAGTTTGCCGTGCTCACGCTCGAGCTCACTGCTCTCGATCTTGGCGTGCTTGACGTGCTTCAGGGCGATCTCCTTCGCCTCGTCCATCGAGATTTTTGCTTCCTTCTGCAGCCTGGCCTGCTCGACCGCGGCGGCTGTCTCCTTCTTGTCGACTGTCTTCTGTGCGGCGTTGACGACGGCCGGTGACAGGCCGAGGGCGGCGATCAGACCGAGTGCTGCGAAATGCGATTTCTTCATCTGGATTCCTTCGGGATTGTTCGCGCGGGATTGCGCGTGTCGTGACATCAAAGCAGAACACGAGCCACGAAACATGAACGCCAGATGAATCCGCGAAGCCCGAGGCCCGAACGTCGGAAATTGTTTACGCTATGCGCAGCGGGCCGTTCGCGCGGCCGCGTTGGCGCGGGAAACGAATGCCAGTCTCTCCGGTGCGCATCCTGGTTGTAGAAGACGACCCCGACATGTCGCGGTTCATCACGCGCGGGCTCGGCGAGCAGGGCTACGCGGTCGACGCCGCTGCCGCGGGTGAAGAGGCGATCGGCCGTGCCAGGACGACGGATTACGGCGCCATCGTGCTCGACGTGATCATCCCGCCGCCCGACGGATTCGAGGTCTGCCGCCGTCTGCGCGCTGAGAAGGTGAACGTGCCGATCCTGATGCTCACGGCACGGGACGCGCTGGGCGACCGCGTGGAGGGCCTCGACGCCGGGGCCGACGACTACCTGGTCAAGCCCTTCGATTTCGCCGAGCTCCTGGCGCGCCTGCGGGCGGTTCTCCGGCGCGGCGGCGCGCGCCAGTACCCGGTCATCGAGGTGGCCGACCTGACCGTCGACACGCGCTCGCACCTCGTCGCCCGCGGTGGCCACCAGGTCAACCTGACCAGCCGCGAGTACGCGTTGCTGGAGTTCTTGGCGGCGAATGCGGGACGCGTCGTCGGACGCGAGGAGATCGCCCTCCACGTGTGGAACGAGGAGTTCGATCCGCTGTCCAACGTGATCGACGTCTACATCGCACGGCTGCGCAGGATCATCGACCGCGGCCGCGAGCCGAGCCTGATTCACACGATTCGCGGCTCGGGCTACGTGCTCGACCTGCGAACAGGGCAGGGAGCATGACCGGCATCGAATCGATTCGGGCACGGCTGACGGCGTGGTACACGCTGGTCCTGGCCGTGGCGCTGCTCGCCTCCGGCCTGATCAGCTACAAGGTCACGGAACGGCAGGTGAGGCGCGCCGCCGATGCGTCGCTGACTCTCTCGGTCCGCCAGGTCACGGCTGCGTTGAGCGACGAGGCCGAGGAAAGCGGGCGGATTCTGGAGAGCCGGTCGGCGGTCGAGGTTCTGGCCGCAATGAGCGACAACGAGCGGCCCATGATCGTCCTGACGAACGACGGCCGCGAGTTCGCGGCTTCTTCCGCAGCGCTCACGCGCTCGCTCGACCGAGCCATGCTGCGGCGACGGGTCGCGCAGCATGCATTCGGATTGGCGACCGTGGCGGCCGCGCCGGGCATGCGCCTGCTGCTCGAGCCCATCGAAGTCCGGGGAACGCCTTTCGTGCTCGCCGTCGCTCAGTCGCTTGCGCCGCAGCAGCAGCTCCTCGGCGACCTTCGGAACTCGATGCTCGTCTCGATTCCGCTGGCCCTGCTCATCGC
This sequence comes from Acidobacteriota bacterium, assembly GCA_021781455.1. Classification (GTDB taxonomy): domain Bacteria; phylum Acidobacteriota; class Thermoanaerobaculia; order Gp7-AA8; family Gp7-AA8; genus JAJXWV01. Next base: position 13,789 of record JAJXWV010000074.1, read on the forward strand.
CGCGGCGGGCGGCTACCTTCTGGCGCGCAAGAGCCTGTCGCCGGTGGCGGCGATGAGCGCCAAGGCCCGGGCCATCAGCGCCGCCAGCCTCGGCGAGCGCATCGAGATCGGCAACCCCCGGGACGAGTTGGGCCAGCTCGCCGTCACGCTCAACGCGCTGCTGCAGCGCATGGAGGAGTCGTTCGATTCACAGCGCCGCTTCATGGCCGATGCCTCCCATGAGCTGCGCACGCCGGTGGCCATCCTGCAGGGCGAGATCGACGTGGCCCTCTCGCGCGAGAACCGCGATGCCCGGGAGTATCGCGAAAGCCTCGAGATCATGCGCAAGTCGGTGCGGCGACTGACCCGCATCGTCCGCGACCTGTTCCTCCTGGCCCGCGGCGACGCCGGGCAGTACCCGCTCCGCAGCGAACGCTTTTATCTCGAGGAAGTCGTCGTCCAGACCGTGCAGCAGTTCCGCACTGTGGCCGCCGAGCGCGGCGTCAGCCTCCGCGAAGACCACCGCATCGATCTCGTCTTCCGCGGGGACGAGGACCTCATCCAGCGCCTCCTCGGAAATCTCGTCGACAACGCCATCCGGCACACACCGGCAGGCGGACGGGTGAGCGTTTCCTGCACGAGCGAGAGCGATCACTTCCGCATCGAAGTCGCAGACACCGGCAGCGGCATCGCGCCCGAGCTGCGCGAGTCGATTTTCGAGCGTTTTTTTCGCGGCGATTCGACGCATACCGCGGCCGAGACGTTCAACGGCAGCGGGGCCGGGCTGGGACTGCCGATCGCGCGCTGGATCGCTGAAGCGCACGGCGGGAGGCTCGATCTCGCGCGCACCGGCCCGTCCGGCAGCGTGTTCGTCGTTCTTCTGCCGCGAACGGAGACGGTTGAATCGGTCCCCATCACTTCACGGGATCTCTCCGCTTCCAGCCAGTTGTCGGCGAGCGGAAGATGAACCTTCGCGCCTGGATCTGCTGTGAACGTCTCGCTCTCGTTCGAGAGAAAGGCCCCTTGTACGTTATCGGGGCGGGCCTCAGGATACGAGACACGGTCCGGGAGAAGCCGAAAGCACCCCTGAAGCCATCGAGCTTGTGGATGAGAAAGGCTCCCCGCCCTCTTCGCGAACACCGTGGA
>JAJXWV010000027.1 GCA_021781455.1 Acidobacteriota bacterium
GATCGGCGACGTGAGCGAGGCGCGCCGACGCAGGCATAGCGGTGACTATGCTGAGGAGGCGCAACGAAGCTCACGGCGTCGAGACCAAGCCAGGTGGTACCAATTCAGCCGATACAGGCCACTAGTTCGCGGTCTCGCCGACGAGCGCGGCCTCGTGCTCGCGGGTGTGCATCTCGCTGACCTTCGACTGGATTTTCTCGTCCATGTGGTTGACGGCGAACTCCCGCGCCACGCGAACGGCATTCTTGATGGCCTTGGCGTTCGAGCGGCCGTGACAGACGATGCATCCACCGCGGACTCCCAGGAGCGGGGCGCCGCCGTATTCCGAATAGTCCATCCGCTTCTTCAGGCTGACGAAAGCGTTTCTCGCCAGGAATGCTCCCAGCATTCTCACCGGTCCGCTCGAGAGCTCCTGCTTGAGCGTGCGCGACACCATCTCCGCAAGCGACTCCGAGGCCTTCAGGACCACGTTGCCGACGAATCCGTCACACACCACGACGTCGGCGTTGCCGTTGTAGATGTCGCGGCCTTCGGAGTTGCCGATGAAGTTCAGCCCTGTCTCCTTCAGGACGCGGAAGGTCTCGCGGGTGAGCTCGTTCCCCTTCCCTTCCTCTTCTCCGATCGACAGCACGCCCACGCGCGGCTCTTCGATGCCGAAGATCATCTGGGCGTAGAAATGGCCCATCACCGCGAACTCGCGCAGCTGCTGCGGCTTGGTATCGACGTTCGCGCCGACGTCGAGCAGGATGGTGTGCCCCTTGACGCTCGGGACGATCGCCGCCAGTGCCGGCCGGCTCACCCCTTCGATCGTGCCGAGAACCATGTAGGCCGAGGTCATGCTGGCGCCGGTGTGTCCGGCTGAGACCATGGCGTCGGCGCGTCCCTCTTTCACGAGATTGGCGCAGACACGGACCGAGGCGTTGCGCTTCTTGCGGATCGGCGCCAGCGCAGTGTCCTCCATCTCCACGACTTCGCGGGCGTCCACGATCTCGATGTTCGGGGGGACGTTCGGACCGAGCTTTTCGCGGAGGACTTCTTCCTTCCCGACCAGAAGGATGTGAACCGGATACTCGGCAGCGGCAGCCAGCGCACCCTTCACGATCTCTTCGGGCGCGTGGTCGCCGCCCATGGCATCGAGCGCGATGCGGCACCCGGGGGACGAAACCTCTCTGCTGGCCATAAGAAAGTCCTGAGTCCTGAGTGCTGAGTCCTGAGTCCCACCCGTTCGGGTATGACGCTCAGGACTCAGGACTCAGGACTCAGGACTGCGTGGTCGATCACACCAACTACAGGATGTCCTTGGTGACGATGACTTCGCGGCCCTTGTAGTACCCGCATTTCGGACAGACGCGGTGCGGCATCTTGGCCTCGTGGCACTGCGGACAAGTCGACAGCGACTTCGGCTTGATGAAGTCGTGGGCCCGGCGGGTGCGCGTGCGGGCCTTGGAATGGCGCCTTTTTGGATTTGGCATCGTGGAGCTCCTTATCTGGCTCTTGGCTGTTAGCTCTTGGCTCTTGGCAAAACCCAAGAGCCAAGAGCTAAGACCCAAGAGCTTTTCTTCAAACGTCTCTCTTCTTTGCCAACTGATTCCGGATCTCGTGAAGAGCGCCCCAGCGGTCGTCGACGATCGACTCTTCGCAGGAGCATTTGTCGCGATTCTTGTTCGCCCCACAGTGCGTGCAGAGGCCGAGGCAGCTCTCGTCGCAAAGCGGCTTCATCGGGATCGTCAGCTGGATCTGCTCGAGAGCGAGATCCCGCAGCGGAATCTCGCGCGCGGTGTAGAACTCCACGTCGAGCTCTTCCGCCGCCGTGATCTCGATCTCTTCGTCTTCCTGCGAAGCCTCAGGACGAGGGCGGAATCTTACGTGAAAGGTCGAAGACTGCGCAATCGGATACGGCTCGAGGCACCGCGAGCAGTTGTAGTCGGCTGTGAACTTCAGTGTGCCGTCGACCAGGTACTCCGCCGGCGCGTCGCCGGCCTCCACCCGCGCCTCAACCTCCGCCGGACCGATGTCGGCAACCTCATCGCGATCGAGCTCGGCGGACGAAAAGGCGTACGTGCCGCGGACCGTTTGCGGTCCGTGCTCGTCGATGACGTCGAAGCGGATGATGTCGCTCATGGTGGCTGCGTCAGGCGCGTGAGCACACGTCGGGCCCAGGCTTGGATTTACCCGTAACCTCATGAGGGCGGTGAGGTATTTCGCCACCGCCCAACCCCAGCAAAGTGAGGGCGATGTAGGGACGCGCAGCAGCGCGTCCGCAGCTTTCGTCGTCTCGTCGACCCTGGGTTGCGGACGCGCTGCTGCGCGTCCCTACGGCGTCGCGATCACGACGTGCAACTCTTCCCCGTTCGCGCTCACCGAATCCGCGGCTTCGATGGTCTTCGCATTCTGCAGATGGTCGATCCAGCCGCCGAGGTCGCGAGCGGAACGAAAGAGCCGCGGAGCGAGATAGCGCAGGCCGGGGTTGTCGGCGATCTGCTGGAGCATCGGCACAGCGCGCTTCGGATCGACACGGATCGACCACGTGGTGGCCGGGAGCATCGGCAGGTCGAGCGTGTCGGCGCGGTAGCGATCGATCGAATCGTGGTCGAATGCGATCAGCAGCTGCGTTCCGGTGTCGGCAGTCTCCACGTGAAATCCGAGCGCCTGCTGAACCCGGTCGGGAACGGAGCGGGAAAGGAAGTCCTTCAAGGCCGCGCGCCGCTCCGGCGTCGAAGGAAGGACGATCACCTCGTGCGGACGCGGCAGGAGCTTGCCCGCGTCGACGTCGTAGAGGACGATCTCGCCGCCGTCGCCCAGCAGTTGCGAGGCCTTCGCCCCGACGAAGCGGTTCATCTCGTCGATGATCCGCGGTGGAGAGGCGAAAGCCGCGGTGAGCATCGAGCCGCGCGGGAAACGCACCTCGATCGGCGCGGGAGGAAGCGGCCGGTCCGAAGCGCGCGGTGACCGCGAAGCGATCGAGATCGCTTCAGGCGCCACCCGCACCGTCGTCGCTGCCGGACGCCCGACCGGCGGAAACGCTCCGTGCGCGCTCTCGCGCTGAATGGCCAGAGCGTCGCCGGCCGGCAGCCCGTCCGCCAGCGCCAGCAGAGAATCGAGCTCCGCCGCGGCCATCGGCGGCTCATCGGGTGCGCCAATGAGGATCGCGGAGCTCGTCCGGCGCACGTCGACGGGAGCACCGGCCAACATCCAGGCCCGGAGCAAGAGTGAGCGAACGGGGTCGAGGTTGAGCGCATAGCTCGTTCGCTTGCCGCTGCGCCAGACGACCAGATCCGCGCCGCCGATCAACCAAGGCGGAGGCAGGGGCCAGGACTTGCTCCAGTCGTCGACCGCCTCGCGAGTCACGGCATTCGCGCGCAGCTTCGCCTCCACCGCCGCGGCTCTCGGAATCAGCGCAAACGCATCTGCGGAGGCCGGGACGTTCGCCAGCAACGCGCGCTGCAGGGCCGTGACCGGAACGCGCACACCACCGCCCTGCGCCGGAGTGGTGAGGTGGAGGTACAGCGCCGCTCCGCCTGCGATGAGCAGCACCACGACGACGATGATGAGGATCGTTCTCACAACACGCTCTCTCTGGACTCAGACTCGGGACTGGAGGGCTGCTAACATCCCCGTCCGATGCCGCTCGGTCCGACGGTCGACACCATTGTTCATACTCTAGGCCATGCCGCGGCGCAGCGCGTCAGGCGCGCCGTGCGTCGAGCCGGCCGGCGCGAGCACAGCCTGCGCATCGGCATCGACATCCGGCCGTTTTACGAGCCGCTGACCGGCGTCGGCTGGTACCTCTACTTTCTTCTTCACGAGCTCGCGCGTCACGAGGAGCTCGATCTCGTCCTCCTCGGCGACGCGCGCGTGTCCGACGAGGGACCCGAGCTCCATGCTGACGTTCCCTCGCGCGCGGAGCTTCTCACGTTCGACCTGCGCGGCAAGCCGCTCTCACCCCTGAGCCGTCCCCTGACGGCGGGAGCGTACGTTCTACTGATGGAGCTGGCCGGCTGCGACGTGGTCTTCGGCGCGAACTATTTCCTGCCGCGACTGCACTCCGCCATCGCGCGGCGGCGCGTCATCACCATCCACGACCTCACCTTCAAACGCTTTCCCGGCCTCCTCCAGAAAGAGACACTCGACAATCTCAATCGCAACATGCAGTCGGAGATCGCCGCCGCGGATGCCATCATCTGCGTCTCGGAATCGACGCGGCGCGATGTCCTGGCCTTCTACGAAGTCGATCCATCGCGCGTTGTCGCCGTCCACTCCGGACTCGGTGCTCCCGCTTCTTACGCGCCCGTAGACGGTCTTCCCTCCCGATACGTTCTCTTCGTCAGCACGATCGAGCCGCGCAAGAACCTCGGCGTCCTCATCGACGCGTTCGAGACACTTCGAGCGTCGGGAGCGTACGACGGCTCGCTCGTCATCGTCGGGAAGATCGGATGGAAATCGGAAGAGGTCGTGCCGCGGCTGCGCAAACCGGGAATCGTGCACCTCGACTATCTCGACGCGCCGCGTCTGGCCACGGTGTACCGGAATGCCGAAGCCTTCGTCATGCCGTCGATTTACGAAGGGTTCGGATTTCCTCTGCTGGAAGCGATGTCCCAGGGTGTGCCGGCCATCGCGGCGCGATCGTCATCGTTGCCGGAAATCGGCGGCGACGCGGCGCTCTATTTCGAGACGTCGAGGGCGGACGATCTGGCGTCGCAGCTGCGGCGCGTCATCAGCGACCGTTCGCTGCGCGAGGCGCTCATCGCGCGAGGCCACGAACGCGCCGCCGAGTTCCGGTGGGATCGCGCGGCGCAGGAAACCCTGGATGTCCTGAAGCGGGTAGCGAGTAGCGGGTAGGAGAACCAGAGAGTGTCCTCGCTGCCTACCCAATACCCGCTGCCCGCTACCCGCTTCGTGAAGCAACTCGAAATCACGATCGACGGCCGTCCCCTCGTCGGGAACCGCACCGGGATCGGCGTGCACACGGCGGAGATCGCGGGACGGCTCGCGGTCGAACCGCCGCCGCTGATCGCCTCGCAAGCGGAGATCGAGGATCGGACCGAGATCGAAAGCTGCCGATTTCGCATCGACCGGGCGCCGAACGGCATTCTGTGGCAGCAGTTCGTCCTGCCGCGGATCGCGCGATCGGGCGTGCTGTGGGGACCCCACGGCACGATCCCGGTGGCGCTGCGCATCCCCAGCGTGGTCACGCTCCACGACTTCACGTCGATCACGATGCCGGGACGGCACCTGCTGAAGACGGTGCTTTCATTCAACCTCTTCATCGGGCGCAGCCTGGAACGGGCGGGCCGGATCGCCGCAGTCTCTCGTGCGATTGCCGACGAGGCCATACGGTCGTTCGGAGTGCCGGCCGCGAAGATCGAGATCGTGCCGAACGGCGTGGCCGAGTTCTTCTCGCCTGGCGATCACGCGGGCCTCGATCCGTACATTCTTTATGTGGGCACGCTCGAGCCGCGCAAAGGGCTCGAGGACCTCCTCTTTGCCTGGAATACGTTGCCGCCGGCAAGGCGGCCGCGGCTCGTGCTCGCGGGCGACGTGGGATGGGGGCGTGCCTCGCAGCACCTTCGCGAACGGGCCGCCGACGACGTCCTGCGCCATTACAAAGACATCGAGTTCACCGGTTTCGTCACCCGGGAGCGGCTGCGGGAGCTTTATCGCGGAGCGACGGTGTTCGCGTACCCATCGCACTTCGAAGGCTTCGGCATCCCGCCGCTCGAGGCCATGGCCTGTGGTGCGCCGGTGATCGCCTCGCGCACCGGAGCGGTTGCGGAGTACGCGGGCGATGCGGCCCTGCTCGTACGGCCGGGCGACCGCTACGCACTGGCCGAAGCGCTGAAGCGCCTTCTGGGCAGCGAGTCGCTCCGGCGCGAGCTGCGCGCCCGCGGACCCGAGCGCGCCAGCCACTATCGCTGGGGGCGAAGCGCGGCAATGATGACGGACCTCCTCGGCGAGGCGGCGCGATGAGAGTGGCCATCGACGCGCGGAAGATCGCCGACTTCGGCATCGGTACCTACATCCGCGGCCTGCTGCGAGGCCTGGCGGAGATCGACGACGACAGCGAGTACGTCATCCTGGGGCCGGCTTCACTGCGCGACGTCATTCCCGCCGCGTTCGAGCACGTCGTCGTGGACGCACCGCACTATTCGATGACGGAGCTGTTCCGCGTGGGCCGCGCTGCCAACGCGACGCGGGCCGACGTCCTTCACGCACCTCACTACGTGGTGCCGTTCACGTCGATTCCGGTGGTCGTGACCATCCACGACCTCATCCACCTGCGAGTCCGGCACGCCAATCCGCTGGCGCCGCTGTACGCGCGGACGATGTTGCGGCGCGCCGTGCGCAAGAGCGCATGCGTGCTCACCGTGACGGCGGCGGTCAGGCATGACATCACCGCCCGGCTGCACGGGGACGAGTCGAAAATCCGCGTCACGCCGAACGGAGTCGACGCCCGCTTCGTCCCCGACGGCCCTCGCGCTCAACGCCGCAAGCCGTATTTCCTCTTCGTCGGAAACGACAAGCCGCACAAGAACGTGGAGCGGCTGGTGGAGGCGTTCGGCCGGAGCCGGGCGGCCTCTTCGAGCGAGCTGCTGCTGGCCGGCAGCGGCTTCGAGCGCTTCCGCAGCCGCGCCGGAGCCGTCGGCGTCGGGTTCGTTTCCGACGACGAGCTGGCGGCGCTCTATCGCGGGGCCGTGGCGCTGGTCATCCCCAGCCTCGACGAAGGCTTCGGCCTGCCGGCTCTCGAAGCGATGGCCTGCGGTACGGCCGTGATCACGTCGACCGCGCCGGCGCTCGTCGAAGTCACTGCGGATGCCGCGCTGCATGTCGAGCCTGCGGACATCGATGCGATCGCCTCATCGATCGACACGCTCGCCTCGCACGACCGGTTGCGCCAGGAGCTCGCCGCTCGGGGTCTCGAACGCGCGCGCTCCTTCACCTGGCGGCGCTGCGCGGAGCTGACGATTGAGGCGTATCGCGCAGCCGCCTCAGTCGCGCGTTGAATTCGAGAAGGTCGCAAGGTCATGAGTTGCGAGGTCTCGCACTCGCGCGCATGGAAGCGCTCTTCATCATCGAGAACTCGTCCCGTCGCGCTCGATCCGTGACTCTCGAAATCGTGGAACCATCGTGGAACAACAGCTGCCGATTTCGATCGCGATAAACAATTGCTTGAAACAATTGCTTGACAATATCCGTTATTGATTGCATATTTACGACAGCAAAAATGATGATCGCCAGAAGCTGTAAATACATCACAGCCAATGTTGAAGGTCGTCAGCATCCGTTTCTTCATTCGAGCGCCATCCCGAACACGATCTCAAAAATGCCGGATCACTCCGGCGTGTTATGCCAAGAATGCGCGACCGGGAGGTCCCGTACGGCATGAAAGGTGGTGAGCATAATGGCCGCAAAGAAGAAGGTTGCTAAGAAGGCGCCTAAGAAAACCGCGAAGAAGAAATAAGCTCGCACCATCGATACTTGGGGAGTCAAATTGAGGGGCCCGGAAACGGGTCCCTCGGTTTTTTCCAGTCCTGAGTCCTGAGTGCCGGGTCCTGAGTGCAGCCGCCTTCGTCTTGCTCAGGACTCAGCACTCAGGACGGTACAATGGCGATCGAAGAAGGGCCGGCGTACGCCGGCCCTTCTTTTTTTGCAGGCGTGCCGACCTCTTCGTCTGCAGAACCTTTCCGCGGCTGCGGCGTTCAACCATCAGGAGGATTCGAATGCGTTCACTCGTTACTGCCGCCGTTGTGATGCTGATCGCAGGGACGGCCTTTGCCGAGCGCGAGGTCGCGCATCGCTTCGACTCGCAGGCGGCGGCGCCGTCGATCAGGCGGGTCGTCATCGACGTCCCGAGCGGAACGATCCGCGTCCGCAACGGCGCCAGCGGGACGATTCGCGTTACCGGCACGGCCCGACGCGAGTACGACGACTCGCCGCGCTTTGACCAGCAGATCGTCGACGACTCCTCCATCGAGGCCTACGTCAACCGCGATGAAGCCATCGTGCGGCGGCGCTTCGGCCCGAACGCACAGGGATGGCGCGCTCAGCGCTTCACCAGCTTCGACACGACGGTGGAAGTCCCCCCCGGCACTGCGGTGGAATTCGAGACCAACTACGGTGACGTCGACGTGCACGGCTCGTTCGGCGACATCGACGTCTCTCTCCGCGCCGGCAACGTGAACATCACCACCCCCCGCGCCGATGTGCGGGAGTTGAGCGCTTCCTGCCGGTTAGGCAGCGCCACGACGAATTTCGGCGGAGAGATCGTCCAGAAGGAAGGCCTGCTTCCCGGCAGCTCGCAATTCTTCAACGCCGATGGCCACACGAAAGTGCACGCTCACGTGTCGGCGGGGAATCTCATCGTGACGCTGACGCGGTGACCGTCGGTGTGGGGCAGGCTTTCCAGCCTGCCCTCCCTGCCGGGCTGGAAAGCCCGACCAGGCGAGCGGGAGCGGTGGAGCGCGGCGAAGGATCTCTTACTGGGACGATTCGTAGGCTGGAGACTCTTCGTCGCGCTCCGCCGCTCCGCCCAACCACCCTTCCCCGCGGCTCCGCCGGCTCAGAGTGACGGAGGTCGCTTGGACCGCACGTATGCTTCCGCCTCCTCGCGCGTCTGCACCTGGCCGAGGATCTGAGCCTCGAGCAAAGCCCGTTTGATTCGCCCAAGCTCGGGGCCCGCGGGAATTGCGGTGAGCGCGGCGATCTCGGTGCCGCTGAGCAGCGGTCGCATCGAGAAGTCCGGCAGCGGCATGCGATCGTCGCGGCCCAGGGCGCGGAGGGCGGCGAGAAAATCGATCGAAGTCTGCTTTCCTGCGTCATGGAGCGCAACGCGCAGGTCGCCGTCCGCGCGCAGCAGTCTCTGGATTGCCATCGTCTCCCGCAGCAGCGGCGTGCTCCATCGCCAGCGCTCCGCATACGGCCGCGGATCTTCGACGATGAGCGCGTAGGCCGCCGCGAGCGGGACTCCGTCGGCGTGGAACTCGGGCCCGTGGATCTCATGACCGAACAGCGGCAAATCGAGTCCGCTCTCGTGCAGCAGGTCGACCGCCGTCCGGAACGCTCCCGCCGAGAAGATGATCGACAGCTCGTAGCTGACGCGCTCGGCAGCGACGAAGGCGATGGACTCGGCGCGTTTGCGAATGGCCGCCTTCGTTGCGGGCTCGATGTCGAAGCGTAGCCGTACCGCCATGCGCACGGCCTTGAGCAGCCGCAGCGGGTCGTCATCGAAATTGGCAGGATCGATCATCCGCACCAGGCGCTGCTCGAGGTCGCGCCGCCCGCGGTGCGGATCGAGCAGCGCGCCGGATCGCAGCGACACCGCCATGGCGTTGATCGTGAAGTCGCGGCGGGCCAGATCGCGGTCCATGTCGCCGTCGAGGATCTCCGCGAAATCGAACACGTGCGGGCCGGCGACAACGCGCCAGGCACTGAGGTGGTCCTTGCCGAGGCGAATGACTTTGCGGCCGAGCAATCGCGCGCAGGCCAGAGGATCGAGGCAGGCCACGTCGACGTCGCCCGGTGCCTCGCCGCGCAGGAGATCGCGAACGGCGCCGCCGACGACCCAGGCATCCGCGCCGAGCGCGCCCAGATCGGGGAACAGACGGATCAGGTCATCGCGCAAAGGCATCGTCCTGGGTGTCGGGTGTCGGGTCTCGGGTGTCGGATGTCGAGCAACGCGGGCTCCCGACACCTGACACCCGCCACCCGCCACGTCGCTCAGCTGACCACGTTCCGCAGCGTCCCGATCCCGTCGATCTCCACCTCCACCACGTCGCCGCTCGCCAGCGGGCCCACGCCGGCGGGCGTGCCGGTGAGGATCACGTCCCCGGGGAGGAGCGTCATCACCTGGGTGATGAACTCGACCAGGACATCGCACTTGAAGACCATCTGCCCGGTGTTGCCGTCCTGCCGGATCTGCCCGTTCACGCGCGTCTGGATGCGCAGCGCCGAAGGGTCGAGCTCCGTCTCGATGCACGGACCGAGCGGGCAGAAGGTGTCGAAGCTCTTCCCGCGCGTGAACTGCACGTCCTTCTTCTGGAGGTCGCGCGCGGTGACGTCGTTCGCGCAGGTGAAGCCGCGGACGTAGTCGCGCCAGCGCTGTCGCGGTACGTTCCTGGCCTCGCGGCCGATGACGATGGCCAGTTCCCCTTCGTGATCGACGCGATTGGAGATCGGCGGGCGCACGATCGTTCCCCCCGGCGCGAGGACGCACGTGGCCGGCTTCAGGAAAATGATCGGCTCCTCGGGGACGTCGTTGCCGAGCTCTTTGGCGTGTTCGCTGTAGTTGCGGCCGACGGCCACGATCTTGGTGGGCGTGACGGGAGAAAGGAGCTGTGCGTTCTGCAGCGGAGTCTGCGTTTCGCGAGCCAGATCGTTGTCGAGGATGCGGTAGATCTTCATGAGTGCGGATTTTATGCGAGGGCGGTTTGTAACCGGTCACGCGGTTGCGCGGTTACGCGGTTGCGCGGTTCCGCGGTGTTCGGCTGCACGCTCCGTGCGATCATCGTTTCGATCGAAACCGCGAACGCGAGGCCTGATCAGATGATTCTCGTTCGTCGGGATCTTCCGTCCGCACACCGCGGAACCGCGGAACCCCGCAACCTTGTAACCAGAACGAGTCACTCTCCGAGCTGGTCGTAGATCAACCACAGGCCGCTGAATCCGCGCAGCAGGCGGAAGCGGGAGCGATAGATCTGGTGCAGCAGCCGCTCGTTGGTGGCGTAGCTCGTGTCTCGGAGCACCAGGCCGAACCGCTCGTCGAGCCCGCGGGCGCAGTCGAGGCTGAGCTTCGACTTCTGGAGGAGATCCTTCTCGGGCCTGACGCCGGCGGCCGTGGCAGTGGCGATGATGGTTGCTTCCTCGTCGATCTTGATGCGCGCCGCGGCGGAGGCGAGATAGAGCCGCCACAGCTCGTCGGTGTCGTCCTCGTCTTCGGAAGGGGCAGACTCGAAGACCTTGCGATACGCGGCGACCTCCCACGACTCCAGGCGCAGCTCCACCACGCCCGGCCGCTGCGCGACATCCGGCGGGGCGAGCTCACCCGGCGCGTTGTCGATGGCGGTGGCGATGCGCACGAGATACGGCATGAGAATCTCGTCGGCGTCGATCTCCTTGAGTTTCTCGACGAGCTTCGTCTCGTCGAAGAAGGTCGCGGGAAGGTCGGCCGCGGTGTCCTCGGTTCCTTCGCCACCACCGAGGCCGCGGTCGAGCTGGGCCAGGATGTTGGCCATGCTGCTCTTCAGGTGCGTGAGGACGTCGTGCTTGACGTTGGACTGAGCGCGAAGCTCGTCGAAACGCTCCTTGTACTGGCGGAAGCGGGCGATCTCGTCGACCAGTCCGGGATTGGTGTCGCCGAAGTTTCGCTCGATGGCGCCTCCGTGCTCCATCAGCCGCGCCGCATCGTCGATGATCTTCTGCTCCTCGACCTGGTAGAGCTTGATGAACTTGTTCTTCGTGGAGACGTTGAGCTCGACGATGGCCAGCAGCACATCGGGATGGAAGTAGAGGTCCCCCACGGCATGCTTGAACATCCTGGCGTTGCGAAGCAGGTTGCGCTCGGTGAGCTCTTCGAACTTAATGGCCTTCTGGATCTCGTCCCGCAGCGACCGCACCGCGCGGATGAGGCGCACCACTTCTTCCTGTGGCGCCTCGGCGATATGGAGGATGGTAACGAGCGCGAGCACCCGCTCGCGAAACTCGAGCGAGTCGCGTGACCAGTACTCTCCGCGCTCTTCGATGTAGTCCTCGCCGATGCGCGTCAGAAGGAAGTCGAGCTTGTCGCGACAATCGCCCTCCACCGCGTCGGCGTAGAGGTAGAACTTGATCAGGTTGAGGACGATGTTCTCGTCGGTGCTCTTCAGCCGCTCGAAGAACCGCCGCAGCATCGACGGCGGAATGCGCTGATCGGCCGTCAGCAGTGTGGCCGCGGCGCGGTCGAGCGACTTGTCGACGGCGTTGATCATGGCGTTGGCTTCGGTAGCCAGCGTGTCGGTCATCATGCCGCTGAGGCGCTTGATGGGCTCGTAGATCTTCTGGAAATCGATCGAGTACGGCAGCGGCGCGTTGAGGAAGTTCTTGAAGACACCGGACGCGAACTGGTGATAGGTCCAGACGGATTTGAACCGGTCCGACTGGCGGATGTACCGGGCGTGCAACGCTCCAATTTCCGCGACCGACACCACTCGCTCCACTCTGACGACGCGCCCCGCGCGAGCTGCGGCGGAGCCGCCGTCTTCCTCAAAACCGGATGTTATGATTCTGGCACAAATGGCTCAGACCACGTTAATCAGCCGCGCTCAGATCGATCAGCGCGTCGCCGAGATGGGAAAACAGATCACCGCCGACCTCCAGGGCACCGAGGCCATCGCTCTCTGCGTGCTCAAGGGGGCCGTCTTCTTCTGCACCGACCTCATGCGGCAGATCGGGATGGACATGGCCCTCGACTTCATTCAGGTCTCCAGCTACGGCAACGAGAAGTACTCGTCGGGCGTGGTGACGATCCTCAAGGAGCCGATGCTGGAGATGCGCGGCAAGGCCGTGCTCATCGTCGAGGACATCATCGACAGCGGCCTGTCGATGCGCGAGGTGCACCGTTACATCGAAGGGCGGGGCGCCGAAGTCGTGAAAACAGCCACGTTCCTCGACAAGCCGGCCGCGCGCAAGGTCGACTTCAAAGCCGATTACGTCGGCTTCTCCATCGACCCGCAGTTCGTCATCGGCTACGGACTCGATTTCGCGGAGAAGTACCGCAACCTGCCCGACGTGCAGGTGCTGACGGATTAGCACTGGCCACGGACGTCCTCGTCCGCCGCGATCGGACGTCCTCGTCCGATCGCTGTTTCGCTTCCGAGACGATGACCGCCGGACGAGACGTCCGGCGGATGCGGACGTCGACGTCCGCACTCCTAGTGAAGGAATTGGCTCGCGATGAGCACCACGCCGAGAATCGCCAGGTAAATCCCGAACGGCCGCAGCGTGTGCGTCCTGAGGTAGCGCAGCAGGAACACGACCGTGAGGAAGCCGACCACGGCCGACGCGGTGAACCCCGCCGCGAGGAGTGCCGGGGAAAGCGCAGGCTCGGGGTGCTTGTGCAGGTCGAGCATCGTCTTCGCGCCGGCGCCCAGGATGATGACCAGCGCCAGGAGGAACGAGAAGCGCGTGGCCCGCTCGCGGCTGAGACCGCGCAGGCGTCCCGTCGAGATCGTGAATCCGGAACGGGAGAAACCCGCGAACAGGCCTGCCGCTCCCTGAGAAATCCCTACCCACAGCGCGTCCATCCAGGTGACGTTTTCCCGCCCGGCGTCGACGTGCGCCGATTCCGCCCGGGCCCGCCGTGTTCCGATGCGCTCGGCCAGCCAGAAATAGATGCAGGCCACGATCATGGAGGCGCCGATGATCGTCAGGCTGCGCATCTGCTCGAACTTCTTCAGGAGGGTCAGTCCGGCGATCACGCCCGGGATCGTGCCGACGATGATCGGCATGATGAGATCGCGGTCCTCGACGTTCACGGCGGGGCGACGCATGAGCCAGCGAAAGAACTCCGCAATCATGCCGGCCAGATCACGCCAGAAGACGACGATCAGCGCCAGCGCGGTGCCGAGATGCAGGACGATGTCGAAGGAGAGGGCGTTGGCGTCGTTGCTGATGCCGAACAGCCACTGCGCCAGATAGAGATGCGCCGTCGAGGAGACGGGAATGAACTCCGTCAGTCCCTGAATGACGCCGAGGATGATCGCTTCGGTAATGGTCATGATTTTTTCAATTGCCTACATTTCCCAGATCACCGGCAGGATCAGCGGCCGGCGTCCCATCGTCTTTCGGAAATACCGCTTGATCAGCGCGCGCGTCTTTTCCTGCAGCAGGTCGGAATCGCGCAGCTCCTCCATGGGTGTTTCGGAAAAGATGCCAAGAATCTGGCGGCGCAGCTCCTCGAGCATTTCCTGGCTGGCGTCGACGTGCACCAGGCCGCGGGTGATGATCTCGGGATCGCGGATGAGGTGGCCATCGCTGTCCACCGCCAGGACGACGATGACGAAGCCGTCTTCGGCCAGGTGCTGACGGTCGCGCACCACCACTTCGGGCACTTCCTCGGCTTCGGCATCGATGAAGACTTTCCCGTGGGCGACGCGCTCCGCTTCGGCACGCAGGCCGTCGCGGTCGATCTCCGCGACCTGCCCGTTCGTGATCACGACACCGTGAGGCACACCGACATCCTGCGCGATCCGTCCGTGGTGGATCAGGTGGCGAAGGGTTCCGTGAATGGGGATGAAGAACTTCGGCCGGGTCACGCTCAACATCAACCGCAGCTCCTCCTGGCAGGCGTGGCCGGAGACGTGGATGTCGGGCTGCTCGTGCGAGACGACGTCGGCACCGCGGCGATAGAGGTTGTCGATCATGTGGGCGATGGCGCGCTCGTTTCCCGGAATGGCGCGGGCCGAGATCACTACAACGTCGCCCTCTTCGATCGAGATTTGCCTGTGTTCGCCGACCGACATGCGGGCCAGTGCGGAGGAAGGCTCCCCCTGCGTACCGGTGGTCATGATGACGAGCTCGCTCGGATCGAGGTCGCCACTGGATGCGCGCGCTTCGCGTGGAAAGCGGAGGTATCCGAGCCGCTCCGCGGTCTCGACGTTGTCGACGAGCGAGCGTCCCACCATCAGCACTTTTCGGCGGAACTTCCGGGCGGCGTCGATGACCTGCTGCACGCGGTGAATGTGCGAGGCGAAGGTCGTCACGATGATGCGGCCGCGCGCCGCGCTGAAGACGCGGTCGAAGGCGCCCCCGACGGTGCGCTCGGATGGGCAGTGACCCGGGACGAGAGCGTTGGTCGAATCGCTCGTCAGCAGCAGGACGCCACGCTCGCCATACTCGGCAAAGCGGGCCAGGTCCGTGGGACGGGCGTCGATGGGCGTGTGATCGATCTTGAAGTCGCCGGTGTGGATGACGGTTCCGACCGGCGTCTCGATCGCGAATCCGAGCGCGTCGATGATCGAGTGGGTGACGCGGAGCGCCTCGATGCGGAACGGTCCAACCTGGAAGACGTCCCGCGGCTGGATGCGGTGCAGCTCGGCTTCGACGCCGAACTCCTGGAGCTTGTCGCTGAGGAAACCGAGCGTGAGGGGCATCCCGTAGACGGGCAGGGGAACACGCTCCAGCAGGAACGGAACGGCGCCGATGTGGTCCTCGTGGCCGTGCGTGAGCAGCACCGCTTTGAACCGCGAGGCCCTCTCGAAGATGTACGACATGTCGGGGACGATCACGTCGACGCCGAGAGTGGCGGCATCGGGAAACATCATTCCGCAGTCGACCACGATCGCGGCATCCGCGGTCTCGTAGATCATGAGGTTCATGCCGATCTCGCCGAGGCCGCCGAGAGGGATCACGCGGAGTGAGGCACGAGGGGGCTGATCAGGCAGCGTAGAGTCGTTCACGCGTTTGCGGCCGGCGATGTATCACGCGCTGCGGCGGGATGCAATGCGGGCCCGTCACTCGGAGCCGGCGGAGCCGCGGGGAGGGTGGTTGGTTGGAGCGGCGCAGCGCGGCGAAGAGTCTCCAAATTGCACGGTTGTGAAGAGTCGGCCCTCATCCCGAGATCTGTCAGACGAACGGTGATCAAGGGCAAGACTCCTCGATCGTGCAATCTGGAGACTCGTCGCCGCGCTCCACCGCTCCCGCCCGCCCACCGCCCCCGCGGTTGCGCCGGCTCAGAGTGACGGGGGGCGCGTGTGGTTCAGGGATAGATCCGATTGAGCATGCGCGGATACGGAATGGCCTCACGCAGGTGCGGCACGCCGGTGATCCAGGCCACGCAGCGCTCGATGCCCATGCCGAATCCCGAGTGAGGGAACGAGCCGTACCTGCGCACGTCGAGATACCACTCGAATGCGGCGAGCGGCAGGCCGTGCTGCTCGATGCGTGACTTCAGCAGGTCGTAGTCATGGATGCGCTGCGATCCGCCGATGATCTCGCCGTAGCCTTCGGGGGCGATCATGTCCAACCCCAGGACCACGGAGGGATCGGCGGGGTCGGGCTGCATGTAGAAGGCCTTGATCTCCGCGGGGTAGCGGGAAATCATCACCGGCCTGTCGAAGGAGTTGGCGATGATGGTCTCCTCGTCGCCCCCGAAATCGTCGCCGAACTTCGCCTCGACGCCCTTGGTCTTCAAGAGCTCGATGGCGTCGCGATACGTGATGCGGGGGAACGGCTTGCTCACGATCTCCAGCTTGCTCACGTCGCGCTCGAGCATCTTCAGCTCTTCCGAGCAGCGCTCCCTGGCGCGGCCGACGACATAAACGACGAAGTCTTCGGCCAGATCCTGCAGCCCTTCGAACTCCATGAAGGCGACTTCCGGCTCGACCATCCAGAACTCCATCAGATGGCGGCGGGTCTTCGACTTCTCGGCGCGGAAGGTCGGCCCGAAGCAGTAGACGCGGCCGAACGCCGCAGCGGCCGGCTCGAGATACAGCTGCCCCGACTGCGACAGGTAGGCCTTCTCGCCGAAATAGTCGGTCTCGAAGAGGGTGGAGGTTCCTTCGGCGGCGTTGGCGGTCAGGATCGGCGAATCGATCAGGACGAAATCGCGATCGTAGAAGAAATCGCGGATGGCCTTCTCCACCTCGTTGCGCACGCGGAGGATGGCGTGCTGCTTCGACGAGCGCAGCCAGAGATGGCGATGATTCATCAGGAAGTCTGTACCGTGCTCCTTCGGGCTGATGGGGTAGTCGCGAGCGAGGCTGGGGACCTGGAAGCTCTCGACACCGAGCTCGACGCCGCCCGGAGCGCGCGACTCGGCGCGCACGGTACCAATGACGCGCACAGTCGATTCCTGCGTCACCTCGCCGGCCGCGTTCCATGTCGCCTCGTCGACTTCCTTCTTGAAGACGACACACTGCAGGTAGCCGCTGCCGTCCCGGATGATCGGAAACTGCAGCTTCCCCGACGTGCGCTTGTTGTAGAGCCACCCGTCGACGGTGACTCTCTCTCCGATGTGCTGCAGCAGATCCTTGATTCGTACGGTGGACATAAAGGATGCGGAGTATACAAAAAGCGGGTAGCGGGTAGCGGGTAGCGGGTAGCGCCGCGGAGCGGCGGATTTAAGGCGGCGTAGCCGCCGTAAGAATTTAGCGGCGGCCGTCAGGCCGCCGGAGAAGCGATCGCAGCAGCGTACGAGGGCGCGAAGATCGAACGGCGGCCTGACGGCGCGCCGCTGAATGATGTCGGCGGCTCCGCCGCCTCGACCCCACTGGCGACTTGGACGTCAGACGGCTAGCGGTGAGGGGCTCTCCGCAAACGATCGACTCAGCAGCCATGAACCCAGCGGTCAAAGCCCAATCCCATCTCACCCACGGAAATCCCGGACGACCCTGAATTCTGAATCCAGAATTGCGAATGCAAATCGCAGAATTCAGAGTGAAGAAAGACTGCGTTGGTCTCCCTGCCTGCTGCCCGCTCGCTCTCCCGGCTCCTACCCGCTACCCGCTACCCGCTACTCGCTCGTCCGCGGCACTTTCACCAGCAGTGAGGACGGCACGCTGGTGATGACCATCGGCGTGTCCATCGCCAAGACCTCGCCGTCGACGCCTACGCGCAGCTGCGTCCGCGCCGCGTGCACTTTCATCTTCATGGTGTGAAAGGAGCGGAAACCGGGAGCGTTTCTGACCTGCCCCGCCAGGTAATGGGCGCCGAAGCGGAAAAGGGCGATTCGCGGCAGGTGCGGCAGCCAGTACACGGAAAGCATTCCTCCGCTCATGCTCTGGCGAGGGGCTTCGATGCCGATGCGGGACAGATCGTACGGATTGTTCGAGACCATCAGCACGTGGGTTCGAATGGCCTCGTGATGATGGGCAGTCTCCACGTTGACGGTGATGTGAGGATACTTCTGCAATGTGGACCAGGCCGCCTGCAGCCGCGCCTTCCAGCGCGGGTAGTCGCGACCTTTGGCCTCACGCCGCGCCACCAGTTCGGGGTAGAGACCGAAAGAGACGTTGTTTACGAAGAAGCGGTCGTTGATGCAGGCCGTGTCGATCTGGCGCATGGTGCCGTTGACCGCGATGTCGAGGGCCTGACGCCAGTCCAGCGGGATCCCGAGGTCACGAGCGAAGTGGTTGTACGTCCCGATGGGAACGATTCCGAGACACGCATCCGTGTGAACGAGCGGCTGAATGACGTGGTTGATGGTGCCGTCGCCGCCGGCGGCGATGAAGATCGTCTGTCCACCGTCCATTCGTTGCCGAATTGTTCCGGCGATGTCGAAGCCGGAATGAATGTCCATGACGTCGAGAGCGGCCGCGCGCGCGGCACTCTTGAGCTGATCGACCTCGTCGGACAGTAGTGACGCTCCCGAAGAAGCGTTGAAAAAAAGCGTGCCCTTGAACGGCAATATCGTCTCCGTGACTGGCGTTTCGATGGCCAACGGCGGCGGCTCGTCGGCGTCGAAATCGAATCGAATCCGAGGTTCCATTGATGAAGCGAATCGCGATCTCGCTGATCGCTGTGCAATTTTGCGTCCTCGCTGTGATGGCGGCCGACACCCCGAAGAAGTGCACCCTCTGCGTGGGCACCATCGCTCACGCGGACAGGTCCCCTGTGGTCAACATGCCGGTCCTGGTGACCGACGCAGGCTCCATCGGCCCAATCCTCAACGAAATGCATCCGGACCTGCGGCGGAACTGGACGCTGCTCATGGACATCCGGATCAAACCCGACGAAGGCGATCCGCTGCTGCAGATCGACCAGCAGACGCGGGCCATGACCGACTGGGCCGCGCTTCGAGGACCCTTCGCCGGCTTCGGTACGACCATCGGCAGCGCGGATCCCGCTCTGACCGCTTACGCCATCAAGCGGCTGGCCGTCGCCGTACAGGGCAAGAACATCGCTCCGGTCATCGTCCTGCGCACCGCCTCGATCGAGCAGCTGGCAAAGCTCTATGACGACGGAGCTCAGGCGTACTTCGACGCGGTCCTCGTCGACGGTGCGGCCGTCGCGCCGATGGCCAGGTGGCTGGCCGAGCACGACCCGGCCAAGAAGATCTACGCCCTGGTGACCCCTCATTCGGCGAACACGATGTTCGATCTTTCGAAGGCGCTGGCCGACGGAGCGACCATCGCCTACCTGTCCGAAGTTCCGATCGCCAATGGTCTCGCTGACTATTCCAGCTACGACGCCCTGAAGAACTTCAACGACGCCCTGGCAGGCGACTACGCCTACGACGCCACAGCACAGACGGCGGTCCTCGACGCCAGGGGCAAGGGCATCCCGATGCCCGTCCTCAGCTTCGTCCGGGGCGAGGACCTGCGCACGATTCTCGTACCGGCCGGCGATGCCGCTGCCGCCACGATCATCTCCCTGCCGAGCGACCGCTTCACCCGTCCGCGACTGGTCAACTCGAGCGGCGATCACGCCGTCACCGACGTCGGGACGAAGGGCGGACACTTCCTCATCGGTGTGCAACCGGTAAAGGGTCCCTTCCTTCTCACCGTCGATCACGCGGAGAAGCCTCAGGCCAACATCACCAAGGAAGCGATCGACGTCTCCACGAAGCGCGGCATCACGGTCGAAGAGATCATCCGCAATCACCAGGCCTACAAGACCTATGAGGATTCAACCCGGCCGCCGTACATCGCCCGCGATGCCACCAAGCTACGCTTCTCGATCGGCGACGGAGGCGACGCCATCGAAGCCACGATCGCCGGCGATTACTTCTCCGATCCGTCCGGGCGCGCGGACTGGGTGTGGCAGGACTTCTACGTGAACGGCGTGAAGTGGAAGTACGGCAAGATCCCGGAGCTTCCGCTGATTCAGCCGGAAAAAGTCTCGCAGCTGCCGCTCGACATCCACTTGACCAACGACTACCACTACACGCTGGTCCGTGAGACCGACCTTCTCGGCTACCACACGTACGAGGTTCGCTTCGAACCGCCTCGCAACGCACCGGCATCCCTGCCGCTCTATCGCGGCACGGTCTGGATCGACGCACACACCTGGGCGCGCGTGCGGCTGTCGATGATCGAGCTGCACCTCGCCGGCGAAGTCCTGTCGAACGAGGAGCGCATCGACTTTCAGCCGTTCGCCCGCAGCACGAACCTTCCGCTGACGTCCGCGGAAGTCGAGAAGAGCGATCCGCGGGCGATCCTCTGGCTGCCCCGCCAGGTGGAGGCCCAGCAGGTGATCTCCGCGGCCGGGCGCGCCAACGTCGTCCTCCGGTCCACGGAGTTCTCGAATTTCCGCATCAACCCTCCCGATTTCGGCGCGCGCCTGAAGGAAGCCTCGGCCTCAGACGCGCGCATGGTCCAGGACAGCCAGGGGGAGATGAAGTACCTGGAGAGGACCCCTGCCGGCGAACGCGTCGTCAAGGAAGGCTTCGACACCTCGCGCAAGTTTCTGCTCGGCGGCATCCATCACGATGCCGGCCTGCAGTATCCGGTCGTCCCGCTCGGTGGATTCGATTACTTCAACTTCGATCTGAACAAGACCGGCATTCAGACCAACGTGCTGTACGCCGGGATCTTCGTCGCGGCCAACGCCACTCAGCCGAATCTGGCGAATACACACACCAACGTCGGAGTCGATCTCTTCGCCATCGGCATACCGACGGCCAGCGCCATGTACCGCAACGGCGCCGAGGTGAAAAGCGAGGACGTGAAGACGCTGCCGTTGTCATTGACCCTGCGAGCCGGCCATCCCGTCTTTCAGTTCGGGAAGATCGACGTGTCGCTCGGCCTCGAGCATCTCAACTACTCGCGGACCGAGGACACTGCCGGGACATTCACCGTGCCGTCGAACACGTTCATCATCTCTCCGTCGGTCGACGGCGAGTATTCGCGCTGGGGCGCCACGCTGTCCGGCTTCTACACCTACGCGAAACGGACCAGCTGGCGTCCCTGGGGCAATCTCGCTGAGTACAGTCCCGATCAGAAGACGTATACGAATTTCGGGGCGGCGCTCGGCAAGAGCTTCTATCTGCCGAAGTTCCAGCGCATCAGCGTTCAGGTGAACTACCTCGACGGCCAGCGCCTCGACCGCTTCTCCGGATACGAGCTCGGATTCTTCGGCTCGGCGCGCGTGCACGGCGTCCGTTCCGGTTCCGTCCCCGCGGACAAGATGCTGCTCGGTCACCTCTCGTACGGCTTCGTGATCTCGGATCAGTTCCGGCTCGAGGGTTACTACGACCACGCCCTGGTCAGCGATCGCGTTGGAGGCTACACGCGCAAGCCGTTTCAGGGGGTCGGGCTTGGCGGCCAGACGGTCGGACCGTGGGGCACGCTGCTGCGTCTCGACCTCGGCAAGACTGTCGGTCCGAACCGCCAGAGCGGATTCGTCGCCGACGTCATCGTGCTGAAGCTGTTCTGAGCGCGGCGCGACGCGCGCGCGACCGAGTCATCCCCGAGCGTGAGCGAGTCTCGAGATGACAAACAAAAAGCCCGGCTCGCGCCGGGCTTTTCGTTGCTCCATTCGCATCCGCTACTGCGGGTTCTGAGTGTAGAAATCGACCGAGCCGATGTCGGTGGGGTGAGCCTGTCCGTCGAGCACGCGCACGGTCAGTCGATGGCGCTCGTTACGCAATTTCGTCGTGTCCATCGTAAAGGTCCAACCCGATTTGGCCGAATTGAAGATGTACGGATAGTTGACCGCCACATCCGGCCGCGGCAGCCCGTACTCCGCCACTCCGATGAAGTTGCCGTCGACGATGATCTCGACCTGGCTCACTGAGCCCTCGGACACGGCCCAACCCTGGAAGACGGTGTTTCCTTTGACGTAATCGTACGTCGTTGGCGCGTCGATGAATCCCTGAGCCGGGAACCCGAGAGGCGTCTCACCGCAAATGAACTGCACCGGAATGCCATCACGATTCGGCAGTTCGGCAAACGTCTGTTGATTGTCGCCCACGCGAACCTTCAGGATGTGGTTGCCGGGAGAGACGCCCAGTGCGAGGAGAGCGCCGACATCGAGAGTGAACATGAAACCGGAACGCGGTGCGTCCGGATAGTTCGGATAGTACCGTTCCACATCGAATCGGGGCAGGCCGTAGCAGTTTGCGTAGGCGCCGAAGATCGGGTTGAACGCACAATCATCGGTAGAGATCCAACGGACGCCGTCGATCAGCAACTCGGCATAGGCGACGCGGCCGATGTCACCACGCGGTGCAAGGTCGAGTGCCCAACCGCGAACCGGAGTGATGTGCGACTGCGGGTTGATCGCGGGTGAAACCTGCGGAATGGTTCCGCAGAACGTGCCGTACAGCACCGCGTCGCGCTTCGGCTCATCGAGATACCCGAACGGCTTGAGGTTGCCCTCGCTGTTGAAGACCTGGATCTGACGCCGCCCGATCATCTTGGTCATGCCATTGTTGTCGGTGGCCATGACGGTGAGGAGATGGACACCGTCGACGATCCGGGTCGTATCGACGTTGGCGACGAATCCGCTGAAGAGCGCGGCGGGAAAATCGGGGAACGTATTGGCGACATCCGGTCGGGGATCGCCATACATGGCCGACTGGTAGTTGAGACCGTCGATCTGGACGTCGATTTCACGAATGCCGTCTGTGTCGGCGGCCCAGCCGCTCACCGGGAACGAACCACTGGCATTGTACGAACCGCTGAGGTCGGGGATGTCGACGAACCCGAACGGCGATTGATTGATCGTGTTGTCGATGTTGATGGTGCGAGTGCCGAGGATCTGCACACTGTTGTCGGACAGGGTCACCTTCACGTACACGGTGTGAGGCCCGTTCGAGAACCGGCTGGCGAGGAAGCCCGTCTGGAATCCAGGTGCCGCGTTCTGGATTCCCGGATAGTTGGGATAAGCCTCGATCACGTCGATTCGTGGCAGACCCATGTTGACGTCGTACTGGAACTGGTCGTCGACATAGAGCCCGATTCTCGAGATCTGCTGCGGGTCGAGCGCCCAGCCCCTGACGAGGACCATGCCGGTCTGGGTGACGGCCGGATCAGGCTGGTCGAGAACTCCAACAAATGGCTGCTGAGCGAAAACCGTCGCAGCGCAGAGCGCGACGATCGTAAGAACCAGGCCGCGGGTAACCCATCTCCACATAACCCCAACCTCCAACCCGAAGATGACCTTGGTACGTGGCTGCGGAACTCGTGCTCGACAATACTCCGGCCACTGATGAAAATCAAAGGATCGCGCTGTGCCGAATCGCGCCGATCCGCTTTGTTTGTGCGAGTTTATACTATCCCGGGTGACCTCTTCAAATATAACCCTGCCGGTTCAGCTCTCCGACGTCCGTGCCGCCGCCCTCCGAATCCTGCCGTGGGTGCACCGGACACCGCTCCTCCCCTCCCGATCACTTTCGGAAAGGATCGGGGTCGAGATTCGCCTCAAATGCGAGAACCTGCAACGCGCCGGGTCGTTCAAGATCCGCGGCGCCATGAATGCACTCCTGCAGATCCCCGAGAGTGAGCGCCACCGCGGGGTGGTGGCGTTCTCATCCGGCAATCACGCCCAGGGGGTCGCTCTGGCCGCGAACCTGCTCGGCATCCCGGCGACCATCGTCATGCCGGAGAACTCGATTCAGAGCAAGGTCGAAGCGACGAAAGCCTACGGCGCAACGGTCGTCACGGCGGGGGTCACCTCGGCCACGCGCGACACGGTGGCGCGGGAACTCGCGCAGAAGAGTGGAGCCTCGATCGTTCCGCCCTTCGATGACGAGCGGATCATCGCCGGCGCCGGAACGATCGGTCTCGAAATCGTCGAGGAGTGGCCCGAGGTCACGACCATCGTGACCCCTCTCGGCGGGGGCGGACTGCTGTCGGGAACCGCAGTCGCAGCAACGTCGCTCAACGCGGATGTCGACGTATACGGCGTCGAGCCGGCCGCCGGTAACGATGGCGAGCAATCCTTTCATGCCGGGCACATCGTTTCGATCGAGCCGCCGCAGACGATCGCAGACGGCGCACGGACGCTGGCCATCGGCAAACGGAACTTCGAAATCATCCGCGAGCGCGTCCGAAACGTCGTCAGCGTGGATGACGCGATTCTTCTGGATGTGACGAAATGGTCGATGTACCGAACCAAGCTGGTCATCGAACCGACCGGTGCTCTCGGACTGGCCGCGCTCATCGCCGGGAAGATCAAGCCGCGCGGCGCAACTGCCGTGGTGATCAGCGGCGGCAACCTCGATTTTTCGCTGCTCTGCAGGTGATGCGCGGAGAGTCGAATTGAGAATGGAGAATTGACGATGCTGTGGGCCTTTCTCAATTCTCAATTCTCAATTCTCAATTCTTCCCTCTCATGACCGGCTCACTCTTCGACGACTCCACCTTCGAGCCAGCCACGCCGGCTGACGCGCCGCTGCCGGAGCGGCTGCGACCGAAGTCGCTCGACGAGATCGTCGGCCTGGCCGACATCCTCGGGCCGGGACGCTTCCTGCGCAACGCCATCGAGAGCGACCGCATCCCGTCGATGATCTTCTGGGGACCACCCGGATCGGGGAAGACGACACTGGCACGGATCATCGCCCGGACCACGCGCGCCCGGTTCGTGACGTTCTCGGCGACGAGCAGCGGCATCAAGGAAATCAAGGCGCTGATGGAAGAGGCGCGGCACGCACGCAAGACCCGTGGCGCAAAGACCATCGTCTTCATCGACGAGATCCACCGGTTCAACAAGGCTCAGCAGGATGCCTTTCTCCCCTACGTCGAAGCGGGGGACATCACCCTGATCGGCGCGACCACGGAGAACCCGTCGTTCGAAGTGAACTCCGCACTGCTCTCGCGGACGAAGGTCGTGGTCATTCCTCAGCTCGAACGCGAGGAGATCCTGACGATTCTGCGTCGTGCCATCGAGGAACCGAGCGTCCGCAAACAGGCCATCGCCATCGACGAGGGCGCGCTCGACTTCATGGCCGCCACGTCGGCGGGCGACGCGCGGCAGGCGCTGAACTCGCTGCAGCTCGTCATCGAGACGGCGCGACCCGAAGAGAGCCCCATCGACGTCGAGAAGGTGAAGAGAATCCTGCAGCGGCGCTCATTGATGTACGACAAGTCGGGCGAGGAGCACTACAACATCATCTCGGCGCTGCACAAATCGCTGAGGAACGGCGACGCCGACGCGGCGGTGTACTGGCTGGTGAGGATGTTGGAAGGAGGAGAGGACCCGCTCTACATCGCGCGCCGTCTCGTGCGCGCAGCCTCGGAAGACATCGGCAACGCCGATCCGCAGGCGCTCGTGCTGGCCATGGCGGTGAAGGAAGCGGTGCACTTCATCGGCATGCCGGAAGCCGGCGTTGCGCTCGCACAGCTCGTTGCCTATCTCGCTGCTTCGCCGAAATCGAACGCGGCCTACATCGGCTACGGCGAAGCGGTCCGCGAGGTGCGGCAGGGTGACAATCCTCCGGTGCCGCTGCACATTCGCAACGCGCCGACACGCCTGATGAAGGATCTCGGCTACGGCCGCGGATACGAGTACGCGCACGATTTCGATGACCAGACCGCGGCGATGGAGTGCCTCCCCGAATCCCTGGCCGGGCGGCGCTTCTACGAACCGAAGGACGTCGGCGCCGAGAAGGAGATCCGGGAACGACTCGAGAAGTTGCGCGCGGCGCGCAAGCGAGGCAGACGCGACTAGCGGCAGGCGGACCGCCGCGGCCTATTCGCTGCGTGTCTCGTTGTACGCGTTCGGGTTCCGCGTGATCGGTGCCGGCTTCCAGTCCTCGCCGACATTCACGTAAACGACCGTCGCTTCGGTCACGATCACGCGCTGACCCGGGTTCTTTCCGCGAATGGCCTCGACCTTCACGTGGATGGTGATCGAGCTCGTGCCAATGCGCGTGGTCTCGGTCCAGAGGCTGACCAGATCACCGACGAAGACCGGCTGATGGAAGACCACCTTGTCCATGGAGACGGTGACCATCAGACGGCAGCCCTGCCGACGCGCCTCGATGGCGCCCGCCTGGTCGATGAAGGAGAGCACCACGCCGCCGAAGATCGTCCCCTGCGCGTTGGTATCGCGGGGCATCATGAGCACGCGAATGGCGGGCTCGTTCCATTTGGGAAGAATTTCGACGGCCATTCTCGTAGGTGCGGTCGAGGCCGGCTGACACCGGCCTCTGTCGACTATGTCGGTGAGCTTCCGTTCGCCTGTTGCAGGACCTGCTCGTTGATTTCGATGTTGGAGTTCCTGCGCAGCCGGTCCAGCAGCGACTTGCGGACGCTCAGCGCCTGGCGCTGCCGCAGCTGATCCATGAACGCCGCTCCGTTCTGTGCGAAATCGGCGGCCGTGAGCTTCTTCTGATCGGTGATCTGCATGGCCACCGCGCCGTCGCCGGCGATGACCGGTCCGACGAGCTGGCCAACCTTCCCGTTCATTGCCGCATCGACGAGCTCCGAGGTGTCGCCCGGGATGGCGCGGACGCCGCCCTGACGGGTGACCGTCGTTTCCTGCGCGACGAGGCCGAGCTTCGAGGCCACAGCGTCGATCGACGTGGCGCCGGCCATCGCCGCAGCCACCTTCTGGCGCGCGATCTCGCGGGCACGGGCCATGCGCGCATCGTTCTCGACCTTCGCCCGGATCTCAGACAATGCCGTCACGCCCGCCGGACGAATGCCCGCGAGGTACGCGATCGTCGGGCCGCGGCTCGTGCCGATGATCTGGTCGGTGACGTCGCCCTGCTTGGCGGTAAAGGCCCATGTGCTGAGGGTCGGGTTGTAGCCGAGTCCCGGAATGGAGTCGTTCTTCTGGAACCACTGCGTGTCGTTCGAGCTCACGAGGTCGTTGGCGAAGGAGGCAAACTCGGCAGGGTTGGCCGGCTTCTTGTCTTTGAGCCGCGCCGCGACCTTGGTCATTTCCGCGGTGGCCTGGTCTTTCGCCATCTGATTGGCGATCTGGTCGGCGAGCTGCGCGCGAACCTCTTCGTAGGGACGGTACCCGGCGTCGCGGCGAGCCAGCACCTTGATGATGTGGTAGCCGTACTCCTTGGTGCGGATCGGGTCGCTGATGGTGTTCAGGGGAATCGAGAACGCGGCCTGGTCGAACGGTTCGACGGTGGCCCCGCGGTCCACGAATCCCATGTCGCCGCCGTTACTGGCCGAAGACGGATCCTGCGAGTTCTCCTTCGCGAGCTTGGCGAAGTCGGCGCCGGCGCGCAGTTGCTTGACGATCGATTCGGCCTTGGCGCGCGCGGCGGCATCCTGCTCCAGCGTCGCATTCTTGTCGACCTTGATCAGGATGTGAAGAATGTGCGCGGCGCCGGGGCTCTTGAAGTCTTCTTTGCTGGCGTCGTAGCGCGCCCGGACCTGTTGCTCGGTTGGAACGATCTGCGAGCGGATGCGAGCCACGTCCGCAACCAGGTACTTCAACTCGCGCTCCTCGCCATGCGCGTACTTCGCCTGGTTGGCGTTGTAGTAGGCGTCCACTTCGGCCGGTGTCACGGTGATGCCGGCCGCTTCGTTGCCGGCCGAGTAGAGGATGTATTTGATCTTGCTGTTCTCCATGCTCCGGCGCATCTCGGCCTGGGCCGCCGCCGGTGAGAGGACGATCGCATTCTGCAGCGCACTCTCGATCTTCTCGAGCGTGATGCCGCGGGCGATCTCGTCTTCGAAATCAGCCGGCGTGGCGAATCCCAGCTCCGTCACATACCGCGCGTAGAGCTCGGGCCCGACGAACTTTCCGTTCGGGTTGAGGATCGGGACGCTGAGGATCCGCTTGCGGATCTCCTGGGGCGTCGCTCCGAGGTGGAGGCGTGACGCTTCCTGAAGCATGAGGCGCTGCTCGACGAGCGAGTTGAGGACTTGCCGGTTCAGCCCCATGGCCTCGGCCATCTCGGGCGTGAACTGCTGTCCGTACTGTTGCCGGTAATTTTCCTCGGCGTAGTAGAGGGCCCGGTTGAAATCGGCGTAGGTGATCGTTTCGCCGTTCACGCGCGCCGCGTACGAGCGATCATCGGCTTGACGCTGCTGGGCGCCGCCCAACCCCATGTCGACGTAGACGAAACCGATGATGAAGGCGGCGATGACGGCGAGGAGGATCCACTTCAACTTGTGGAAGCTTTCCCGCATTGACTTGAGCATGAGTGGACTACCTTTCGGGCGTGATCGAGGACTCTTACCGAAAAACGCGGCAGTGTAGTCGTTCCTTCCACGTGCATGCAAACCGGGCTGGACCGGCGAGATCGCAGAGGGCAGGGCGCAGAGCAGAGGTCGCGCTCCGCGGCGCTATGGTGCCGCCACGAACCAGCGGCGCGAGCAAGCGTGCACTGACTACCTGCGCTCTGCGCTCCGCCCGCTGCGCTCTTCTCTTCTAAGGATGGAAACTCTTGTGTTATAAGGTTTTTGTCCGAATGGCCGCGAAGAAACACGCATCGTCCGAGAGCGTCGACTGGTATCTGATCTCGATCGATCGCCTCAAGCAGATCGGGCTGATCGTGTTCCTGATTCTGCTCGCGCTCGGCATCTGGTGGTTCCTCCGCCACGAACGCGGCAACCCGCGCACGAACGCAGAATCGGCGATCGCGGACGCTCGCCAGGCCATCAACGCTCTGGCCGCGTCGAAAGATCTTCCGTCGCATCGAGTGGAGTACGACCGCGCGCAGAAGAAGCTCGACCAGGCCGGCGCGGCATTCAGCGGCGCGAAGTACGCAGAGGCCCAGGCCTTCGCCGTCGAATCACAGACCATCAGCCGCACGGCCATGAGCGGCAGCAGCGACGAGGATACCGACGCGCACTTCATCACCATCGAAGGGGACGTGCAGTACCAGAAGTCTTCATCGAGCGAATGGAAGCGCGCCGATCTGCGCAGTCCGCTGGTCAACGGTGATTGGGTGAAGACCGGCAGCAGCGCTTCCGCCGAGCTCATGTTCCAGAACGGCTCGATGTACACGGTGGGGCCGGACGCGCTGCTGGAGATCTACTCTTCGGTGAACCCTGCCACGAGCCGCAAGACCAACGCCGTGCAGATGCAGGTCGGTTCCGTCGAAGTGGCCACGACGGTCGATCCATCCACCGTGAAAACCCCCGGCAGCCAGGTCGTCGTGGATTCCGACTCCTCGACTCAGATCGGCGTCGATCGCAGCAAAGCCACCTCGGTCATGGCCACCAGGGGCACCGCGTCGGTCACCTCCACTGCGGGCGGCGAGCCGGTGACGGTCAACGCCGGCGAGAAGGTCAGCGCCACGGCGTCGGGCGCTTTGTCGGGCGTGAAGAAGCTGGTCATGCCGCCTGCCCTCTCCCGGCCGGCCGACAACCAGGTGTTCATCGTCGCTCCCGACACGAGGATCGACTTCGAATGGCTGGCGACTCCTGGCGCAGTCGCATACCAGCTGCAGATCTCGCGTTCGCATCTGTTCGTGGCCCTGGAGGTCAACTCTCGCCGGGAGAAGACGACCGCCGCGGCCCGGGGAACTTCCGAGGGAACGTTCTACTGGCGCGTTGCCTCCATCGGCACCGACGGCGAGGTCGGTCCCTTCTCACCGTTCCGCAGGTTCCGAGTCAGCGGTGGCGGGTCGAAGAGCGGACAGGCCGGGCCCGGCGGTGACACCACGCCTCCCGTGCTGACGCTGAAGGCTCCGTTCAACATCGGCGGCCAGTTCTACATCATCGAAGGCACCACCGAGCCTGGCGCCACGGTCTTCATCAACGACGAGGAAGTCGACGTGGAGTCGAACGGACATTTCAAGAAACTCGTGAGCTTCAACAAGGTCGGCCCGAACGCCGTGATCGTAAAAGCCGTCGATCCGGCAGGAAACCAGACGGTACAATCGCAGACTGTGCTCGTGGAGGAGTAGGGACCACGAGCGGGCAGCAAGTGGCGGGTAGCGCGTGCAGGCCCGCCTCCCTGCCCACTCCACGCTACCTGCTGGACGCTCATCAGGGGCAAACCTTTTGCAGCCGCGCAACTGACTCGCGGCAATCATCGGAAAAGGAATCCGCAGAACAATGGCTGTGAAATCTTTGCTGTCGATGTTTTCGAACGATCTGGCCATCGATCTCGGAACAGCGAACACTCTGGTCTACGCGAAGAACAAAGGCATCGTCGTGCGCGAGCCGTCCATCGTCGCGGTGAACAAGATCAACAACAACGTCGAGGCGGTCGGCAAGGAAGCCAAGGAGATGCTCGGCCGCACACCGGGCAACATCGTGGCCATCCGCCCGATGAAGGACGGCGTCATCGCCGACTTCGAAGTCACGGAGAAGATGATCAAGTACTTCATCGAGAAGGCGCACGGTCGCCGCTTTCTGGTGAAGCCGCGCATCGTCATTTCCGTTCCGTCGGAAATCACGCAGGTGGAAAAGCGCGCGGTGAAGGACTCCGCGCTGCGCGCCGGAGCCACCGAGGTCTACCTCATCGAGCAGGCCATGGCAGCGGCCATCGGAGCGGGGCTGCCCATCACCGATCCGACCGGGAACATGATCGTCGACATTGGCGGCGGCACTACGGACGTGGCGGTGATCTCGCTGGCTGGAATCGTTTATTCGCGGTCCGTGCGCGTAGCCGGCAACGAGATGGACGACGCGATCATCCAGTACATCAAGCGCAAGTACAACCTGCTCATCGGCGAGCGCACCGCCGAGCAGATCAAGATGGAGATCGGCTCGGCGTTTCCTCTCGACGAAGAAATGACCATGGAGATCAAGGGCCGCGATCTGGTCGAGGGCGTGCCCAAGACCCTGGTCGTATCCGACGAGGAGATCCGCGAGGCTCTTTCCGAAACCGTGGCCACCATCGTCGAAGCCGTCCGTGTGGCACTGGAGCGAACCCCGCCGGAGCTGTCGGCCGACATCATGGACAAGGGGATCATCATCGCCGGCGGCGGGTCGATGCTGAAGAACCTCGACAAGCGCCTGCGCGAGGAAACCGGGCTTCCGGTCACCCTGGCCGAGGATCCCCTGGCGTGCGTGGCCCTCGGCACCGGCCAGATGCTGACGGACTTCAACCTGCTGCGTAAGATCTCCATTGAATAACAGGGTGTAGCGGGTAGCGGGTAGCGGGTAGCGTACAGGCCCCTCCCAGCCTACCCGCTACCCGCTACGCGCTCGTTCCTTCTGGCAGGAAAACTGCTCAGCGGGTTGCAGAAAAATGGCCGCACCGGCAGATGTCATTCCCCGCAGACCGACGCTGCTTCTTGTCGTCGTGCTCTCGCTGCTGTTCGTTCTGATGAGCTTCAGCAGCCGGACCCGCTATGTCGGCGAGACGCGCACGCTGTTCGAGCGGACCGTCATGACCATTCTCTCGCCCGTTCCGCGAGCCGTGCACTGGCTGGGCAGCGGCGCCTCCGACATGTACCACGGCTATATCGACATGCGCCGGGCGGTTGCCGAGAACTACCAGCTGCACCATCAGCTCGCCGACCTGACCGCCGATAACCTCAAGTTACGCCAGTCGGACGCGGACCTGCGCAGGCTGCGAAGTCTTCTGGCCTATTCCGATCAGATCGACCTCGAGACCTCCATGGCCCAGGTGATCATGCTGGACACCTCGAGCAGCTTCAAATCGGTGATCATCGACCGGGGCTCCGCTTCGGGCGTGGAGATCAACGACACCATCGTGAACTCCAGCGGCCTCATCGGGCGCGTGGTCCTCACCACCAAGGACCTGGCCAAGGTCCAGCTGATGACCGACAGCAACTGCTCGGTCGGGGCGCTGATCGAGCGCACCCGCCGCCAGGGCGTCGTTCGCGGAGACGCCGCCACCGGCGCCCAGATGTACGACGTCCCCTCGCTTGCGGACGTGCAGCCCGGCGACCAGGTCCTGACCGCCGGCATCGACGGCATCTTCCCGAAAGGCATTCCTATCGGAACCGTGGTCCAGGCTCAGCGCGGGCAGGACCTGTTCAAGCGGATCACGGTCCGTCCAGCGGTCGACTTCGGCAACATCGAGGAAGTGATCGTCATCCACACGCGCAAAATCCCTCCCGAGATCGTGAGGTATGCCCCTTGAGGTGGTTACGGTTCATCATCGGGCTGCTCATCGCCCTGACGCTGCACTCGCTGCTCGACAGCTTCTACCCGAACGCTCTGGCGTTCTTCAATCCGTACGCGATTCTGGTGGTCTACTACTCGATGGGCGGAAACGTTCTGGGCGCCATCATCGCCGGTGTGGCGGCCGGATTCGTGCAGGACGCGTTTTCCAACACGATCTTCGGCCTGCACGCCTTTTCGCTGACGATCTGTGCCTACGCCGTGGCCTACATCAACTCCAGGCTGGTTCTGCGGGGTACGCTGGCGTTCGGCGCCTGCTTGGGCGGCGCGGTGATCGTCAACGAGCTCGTCATTTACATCCTCGTCAACATTCTTCTGAAGCAGCGCATCGAGATGTTCGAGCAGCAACTCCTGGTGAAGACGATCTTCACCACGTTGTTCGGGATGGCCATTTACCAGCTCATGCTGCTGTTCCTGCGTGAGGAGCCGATCGAGGCCACCCAGCGACAGGCCGGGTGGTAGCGACCCATGCGCGTTTATCGAGACGATCAGAAGTTCATCAACTTCCGCATCAACGTCCTTCTGTGGGCGAACGTCATCGTCTTTCTGATGCTTGGCGGCGCCTTCTGGTTCGTCCAGGGTCTGCAGGCGGACCGCTATCGCAGCCTTTCCGAAGCGAATGCCCTTCGCGAGGTCGTCACGCCCGCCAAGCGAGGCCTGATCCTCGACCGCAACGGCAAGATCCTCGCGGACAACCAGCCCGCCTACTCGCTCTCGGTCGACCGGGTGATCCTCAAACCGCTGCTCAAGGCCGACAAGACGCACAAGGATCAGCTCTTCGCGTTTCTTTCACAGATCCTCGGCGTTCCGGTCCCGGAGATCGCCAGCCGCTACGACAAGGGCGTGGCCGCCGGCGGCATGGCGCCGATCACCGTCGCGGAAGACCTGACCATGCCGCAGGTGGCGAGCATTCAGGCTCGCGGCATCAACTTCCCCGAGCTGAACGTCGACCCCGTGCAGCGGCGGCATTACCCCTACGCCACGATGGGCTGCCACGTGCTCGGCTACATCGGCGAAGCGACGGAGAAAGATCTCGCGGCGCGGAAGGATCTCCGCCTCGGCGACCTGATCGGGAAGCGCGGCGTGGAGTTGATGTACGACAACTATCTCCGGGGCAAGGACGGCGCCGAGTACTGGGAGTACGACAGCCATGGGCGCCGTCTGGCCGAGTATCGCAACGCCCGCAAGGATGCGGTGGCGGGAGACAATGTCTATCTCACCATCGACTTCGACCTGCAGCGGCGCGCCGAACAGTACTTCATCGAGAACGAGTTCGTCGGAGCCGCGGTGGCCATCGACCCGCGCAACGGCGAAGTCCTGGCCATGGTCTCCTCACCGGAATTCAATCCCAACGTCTACTCCAAGCGGTTCAGCTCGGATGTGTATCGCACCATCCTCTCGAATCCGTTCAAGATCGAGATGAACCGGGCCATCCAGGGTCTCTATTCGCCGGGCTCCGTCTTCAAGGCCGTGATGGCGACGGCCGGCCTTTCCGAGGGCGTCATCACGCCTGAGACGACCTTCGACTGCCAGGGAAGCGCGGTGTTCTTCGGCCGCCGTTTCCGTTGCTGGGAGAAGAACGGCCACGGCATCGTGAGCGTCGAACGCGGCCTCAAGGTCTCGTGTGACATCTTCTTCTACAACGTCGGCGCGCGGCTCGGCATCGACAGGATCTCCCAATATGCGAAAGATCTCGGCTTCGGCAGCATCACGCAGGTCGATCTCGACGGCGAGAAGGCGGGCATAGTCCCGTCGACCGCCTGGGCGGCGAAAGTCCAGCATCGCAAGTGGTATCCGTCGGAAACGATCTCGGTGGCGATTGGCCAGGGGGCGCTGGTCGTCACGCCACTGCAGGTGGCCGTCATGATGGGAGCGATCGCCAACGGAGGAACGGTTTACCGCCCGCACGTCGTGCGCACGATCGAACACGTGAACAAGGACGGATCGGTGCAGAGGTACAAGGTCGAATCGCAGGCGATTCGTCGCC
Organism: Acidobacteriota bacterium; assembly: GCA_021781455.1. Classification (GTDB taxonomy): domain Bacteria; phylum Acidobacteriota; class Thermoanaerobaculia; order Gp7-AA8; family Gp7-AA8; genus JAJXWV01. Next base: position 33,916 of record JAJXWV010000027.1, read on the forward strand.
TGAAGCTGTCGCCGAGCGTCATCGAGCACGTGAAGAACGGCTTGTGGAAAGTCGTCAACGAGCAGGGCGGCACGGCATCAAACGCCCGCATCACCGGCCTCAATGTCGCCGGGAAGACCGGTTCGGTTCAGGTCATCGCGCAGAGCGGCTGGTTCAGCACCTCGGGCATGCCCTTCCCGTACCGCGACCACGCCTGGTTCGCGTCGTACGCGCCGAATGACAATCCGCACATGGTCGTGGTCGTGTTCGTCGAGCACGCTGGAGCGCACGGCGGCACGGTTGCGGCGCCACTGGCTAAACTCCTCTACGAATCGCGCTTCCAGCAGGTTGCCAATCCCACGCTCGACCTGACCAACCCGGAAGTTCTGCAGCAGATCAAGGAAGGAAAGCTGCCTCAGCCCGGCGTCGCGCCGAAGGCTCCACCCGAGGAGGCCGGCAGCAACCTGGGCCACTGACGATGTTCGGACGCCTCCTGCGCAACCTCGACCTGAATTTCCTCGGCACGGCCCTGGTCATCGCCTCGATCGGCTGCATGCTGATCTACAGCGCCACGTATTTCGCCGACCCCTCGCTCGCCCTGCTGCACAAGCAGTTCGTCTGGCTCAGCATCGCCGTCGTGCTGATGCTGATCTTCCTGTTCGTCGACTATCACGTTCTCTTCGACGTTGCGCCGATCCTCTACGGAATCGGGCTGCTCCTTCTGGCCTATCTGCTCGTCTGGGGACATGCCGTACGCCACCACAAGTCGTGGATCATCATCGGCGCCTTCCAGTTCCAGCCTTCGGAGTTCATGAAGGTCTTCACCGCTCTGATGCTGGCCAAGTTCTTCGACTCGAACGACCGCGCCTATCTGAATCTCCGCTCGTTCATCATCGCCGTGGGCATCGTCCTCGCGCCCATGGCTCTGATCCTGCTGCAGCCAGACTTCGGGACCGCCGTCACCTTCACGCCGCTCCTCTTCGTGGCCATGTTCTTCGGCGGCATCCGCTGGAAGGTCTGGGTGGCCATGATCCTGATCGGGGTGATGCTCTTGCCACTGGCCTGGTTCTTCTTCCTGAAGCCGTACCAGAAGGAGCGCATCGTCGTCTTCCTCAATCCCGAGCGTGATCCGAAGGGATCGGGGTTCCAGGTGATGCAGGCCAAGATCGCCATCGGCTCGGGCGGCATCCACGGAAAGGGTTTCAAGCAGGGAACGCAGGCGAAGTACGGCTATCTACCGGTGTCCCATACCGACTTCATCTTCTCCGTCCTGGGGGAGGAGTGGGGATTCATCGGGGTGATCATCGTCCTCGGGCTGTATCTGTTTCTCGTCGTGCAGGCTCTTACGATCGCAAAGAATGCACGCGACCGCGGGGGGACGTTCCTGGCCGTCTGCCTGACGTGTTTTTTCATCTTTCACGTTCTGATCAACGTGTCGATGCAGATCGGCGTGCTGCCGACCACGGGCATTCCCCTGCCTCTGATCTCGTATGGCGGCTCCCAGGCGATGATGTTCTTCATCGCCGTGGGCCTGATCCTCAACGTCGACATGCGGCGGTTCGTAAACACGTAAGACTGCTGATGGCAGACCACAGACCACAGACCACAGACCACAGGGCGCAGGGCGCAGGGCGCAGGGCGCAGGGCGCAGGGCGCGGAGCGGATAACAGGGTAAAGCCCCCTGCGCTCTGCGCTCTGCCTATGCGATCTCTATTTCCGCAACCGTTCGATCTCGCGCCGGTCCTTCTTCGTCGGCCGGCCGCTGCCTCGCTCGCGGTAGAACCCGGGCCTGATCTCCACTTCCTGCTTCGGCGTCTCGTCGACGTACATCGTGCGGGCAGCCTCTTTGGAGACGTTGGTCTCGGGAATGCCGGCGACGATGACCCGCCGGAAATGGGTGCCGTGGAGGAACTCCACGACGTCGCCCTCGCGGACGACCGCAGCGGGCTTGACGCGCTGCCCGTTGAGCTTCACATGGCCGCCTTTGCAGGCTTCGGTCGCCTCCGTACGATGCTTGAAGAGGCACACCACCTTCAGCCAGTGGTCGATCCGATGTCGTTCCATGTCAGTAAGATATAATCCACCGTCTCGGAGGAAACGATGATCAAGGCAGACATCGTCAACAAGGTAGCCGAGGTCTCCGATATTTCTCGCGTGAAGGCTGCGCAGGCGGTCGACACGGTGATCGAAGGTCTCCGCAACGCGCTGGCCCGCGGGCAGCGAATCGAGCTCCGCGGCTTCGGCGTCTTTCAGGTGAAGCAGCGCAAGAAAGGCATCGGACGAAATCCGAAGACCGGCGTGGAAGTGAAGATTCCGCCTGGAAACACCATCCGATTCAAACCCGGAAAGGAACTCCGGAACTTGCTGTAACGAAGGCGCGAACATCGAATCACGTGTGACGCCGGCGCACCGCGCCGGCGTTTGTTTTTGTCAACACTCCGCAAACGTATCTCGTGGCCTGCAACCCCCGCCTCCCGCTTTCGAATCCCTTCGAAGTTCAGGCCGGACGCGCGGCCGCGCCGATACAAATCAAGTAAGAGGAGTTGATTCGATGTTGAAGAAGTGTGCTGCAGTTCTTGCTGTTGTCCTTGCTGCTGCGTGCGCCTCCACGTCCACGAAGCAGACCGCCACGGAAGCCGGAAGCCCCTCGAAGTCGATCGCCACACCGCGTCTCCAGGCGACCAACTACATCCTGCTGTCCGATACGGATACTCTCTTTCCCATCGATGACAGCCTCAGCGTGTATCCGTTCCACATCCGCGGCACCGTCACCAACCAGGGATTTTTCCCCATCGGCAACGTCCAGGGCCACGGAAGGCTCTGCACCGGCACCGACTGGTTCAGCATCGCCGACCAGAAAGTGCACAAGGCTGGGGACGGCACCCCGGTTGCGCCGTACATCCTCGGCTGTGCCAAAGGAAACACAAGCTTCGTCCCGGCATCCCGCGAAATCGTGATGCCGTAATCCGCAGTACCCTCATCATTCCCCCCTCATTCCTCGCGCCGGCCCGGAGTTGGCCCGGGCCGGCGCACCTTGGGGAAATTGAAAATGAAAAATTGAAACCTGTTTCGTGACCGTTTCAATTTTCAATTTCCAATTTTCAATTTCGATCCGCTAGGATCGATCTCGTGCAGCCCGACCAGACCGTCCTCGTCCTTGATTTTGGATCGCAATACACGCAGCTGATCGCCCGGAGAGTCCGCGAGAACCACGTCTACTCGGTGGTTCACCCGTTCGACTATCCGGTCGAGAAAATCCGCGAGATCTCGCCGCAGGCCATCATCTTTTCCGGCGGGCCGCAGTCCGTTTACGCCGAAAACGCGCCGACCTGCTCGCGCGAGGTCTTCGATCTCGGCGTGCCCATCCTCGGCATCTGTTACGGGATGATGATCACGGCGTACCTGCTCGACGGGAAGGTCGACGCAGCGAGCGAGCGCGAGTACGGTCGCGCCGAGCTCGAGGTGGTCGCGGAATCGCCTCTCTTCGCCGGAACGCCACAGCACCAGCAGGTCTGGGAGAGCCACGGCGATCGCATCGTCCAGGAGCCCCCGGGGTTCGTCGTCACCGCGCGGTCGAAGAATGCTCCGATCAGCGCGTTCGAGAATCGCCAGCGCCGCTGCTTTGGAATCGAGTTCCATCCCGAGGTCACGCACAGCGAGGCCGGCGGCCAGATCCTGAAGAACTTCCTCTTCGACATCGCCGGCTGCAAGCCTTCCTGGAGCCTGGGTGATTTCCGCCGCCGCAAGGTCGAGGAGATCCGCGCCGCGGTCGGAAAGCGCAACGTCATCGCCGCAGTCAGCGGTGGCGTCGATTCTTCGGTGGCAGCCCTGCTCGTTGCAGAGGCGATCGGCGACCAGCTCACGGCGATCTTCGTCGACAACGGGGTGCTTCGTAAGAACGAGGCCCTGCAGGTCGTGTCGCGCCTCAGCGAGGGGCTGGGGATGCACATCGTGGCTGTCGATGCCAAGGAGCGCTTCTACGGCAAGCTCGCCGGCGTCGAAGATCCGGAGATCAAGCGCAAGCGCATCGGCAACGAGTTCATCGCCATCTTCGAGGAAGAAGCGAAGCGGATCGCCAACGCCGACTTCCTCGTGCAAGGCACGCTCTACCCCGACGTGATCGAGTCGGTGTCGATCAAGGGCCCGTCCTCAGTGATCAAGACGCATCACAACGTCGGCGGCCTGCCGGAGAAAATGGGCCTGAAGCTGATCGAGCCGGTCCGCGAGCTGTTCAAGGACGAGGTCCGCCAGCTCGGCCTCGAGCTGGGGCTGGAAGAGGAGTTCGTATGGCGGCATCCCTTCCCCGGACCAGGGCTGGCCGTACGCATCCTCGGAGAGGTGAACGCGGAACGCGTGGAGATCTTGCAGAACGCCGACGAGATCGTGATCGAGGAGATCCGACGGGCCGGCCTCTATCGTGAGATTTCGCAGGCCTTCGCCGTTCTGCTGCCGGTGCGCAGCGTCGGCGTGATGGGCGACGAGCGCACGTACGAAAACGTCTGCGCCGTCCGCGCCGTGACCACCACCGACTTCATGACCGCGGACTGGTTTCGCATGCCCCACGACGTGCTCGACCGCCTCGGCCGGCGCATCGTCAATGAAGTGCGCGGCATCAATCGCGTCGTCTACGACATCTCCTCGAAGCCGCCGAGCACGATCGAGTGGGAGTGAGGGCGCCCTCCCCGTGTGGGACAGGCTTTCCAGCCTGTCCTTTGAAGTGCTCGGTGGAGAACCAGCCGGACACGGGGGACAGGCTGGAAAGCCTGTCCCACACGAGGGGGCCTCAGCCGGCCTAACCGCGCAACCGTCACTCTGAGCCGGCGTAACCGCGAGGGCGGTGGATGGGCGGGAGCGGCGGAGCGCGGCGAAGAGTCTCTTACCGGGACGATCAGCAGGCTGGAGCCTCTTCGCCGCTCCACCCGCCCATCCTTCCCCGCGGCCCGGCCGGCTCCGAGTGACGGTGCGACGCGTTCGCCTATGACACATAATCGCTACCATGACTGACGAGCAGCTCATGCGGCGTGCGCTCGAGCTCGCGGAGGGCGGCCGTTACTCGGTGAGCCCGAACCCGATGGTGGGCTGCGTCATCGCACGCGACGGCGAGGTCGTGGCCGAGGGCTTTCACCATCGGGCCGGTGAGGGCCACGCCGAGATCGAGGCCCTGCGCGCATGCGCTGAGCCGCGCGGCACGACGATGGTCGTCTCGCTCGAGCCGTGTTGCCACAGCGGTCGCACGGGCCCGTGCACCACGGCCATCATCAACTCCGGCATCGCGCGGGTGGTGGTGGCCATGCGCGATCCGCACGACGTGGTCGACGGGCAGGGCCTCGAGGCGCTGCGCAGGGCCGGAATCGTAGTCACGGAAGGCGTTCTGGAAGCGGAGGCCCGCCGACTCAACGAGAAATTCGCCTGGGCGGTCACGAACCACCTGCCCTTCGTGCTCCTGAAGGCAGCCATGACCCTCGACGGAAAGCTGGCCACGATCACTCGGGAGAGCCAGTGGATCACCGCGGAAGCAGCGCGCGAGCGGAGCCTGGCTCTGCGGGAGGAGTACGACGCCATCATGGTCGGCGCCGGCACGGTGGCGGCGGACAATCCCCGCCTGACGCGGCGACTGGGGTTGAACACGGCCGTCACGCCGTGGACCCGGGTGGTCGTCGACGGCGGATCCGAAGTCCCGCCGCACGCACAGCTCTTCCGCGACGGCGGCCGGACGATTCTGTTCGCGCCGCGCCCCCCCGACAATCTGCCGCCTAACGTCGAGGTGGTGGCGGTGCGCTCCTTCGACGACAGGCTCGACCTGCAGACCGTTCTGTGCGCGCTCTACGACCGCGGGATCCAGTCGGTCCTCGTGGAAGGAGGTTCGCTCCTGCACTCCGACTTCATCCGCCGCGGCCTGTGGCAGAAGATGATCGTTTTCGTGGCTCCGCTGGTCATCGGCGGCGGCGAAGCTCCGGCCATCTTCTCGGGCGACCCGGTGAGCCGGTTGACAGATGCCTACCGCTTTCGTTTTGATCGCGTCGAGTCCGTCGGATCGGATCTGATGATTACTGCTTACCAGTCCTGACTTGAAGTGCTGAGTACTGAGTGCTGAGTACTGAGTAGAACCAGCCCACCGCATGACTCAGTACTCAGCACTCAGTACTCAGCACTGAAAGACACGAATATGTTCACTGGAATCATTCTGCACAGCGGCACCATCGAATCATTCGACAGGCTGGAGAACGGGGCGCGGATGCGCCTGCGCACGACCGATCCGCAGCCGTTCGACCGTGGCGAGAGTCTGGCCGTCAACGGTGTCTGCCTGACGATGCTCCCCGCCGGCGGGTCGCTCGTAACCGACCTTTCCGATGAGACGCTCGCCCGGACGACTCTCGGCTCGCTCGGCGCCGGAGCGACGGTCAACGTCGAGCGCGCCCTCGCCCTGGGCGACCGCCTGGGCGGCCACCTGGTGCAGGGGCACGTCGACTGCGTCGGCCGGCTTCTCTCCATCACCAGCGAAGGCGACTTCGCCGTCTACCGCTGGAGCTTCCCTTTGCAGTTCGCGGACCTCGTGGTCAGCAAGGGATCGATTGCCGTCGACGGCGTCTCGCTCACGATCGTAGAGCCGGACGGCACGAGTTTCGGTTCGGCCCTGATCCCGGAGACGCTGCGCCGCACGAATCTCGGGGCCGCACGCATCGGCGATGGCGTCAATCTCGAGTTCGACATGGTGGCGAAGTACGTGCGCAGCCTGGTCAGCCCCTACCTTCCGCAAAAGGCACTGGTTTGATCCTCTACCGGAAGACCCCGCAGCTCCGCATCAAGCGGGCGGCGGTTCCGGAGCCGCCATTCTGGTTTGCCTCTGCGATCGTGCCGTACTCGGCGCGCCGCGGAGCGCCGGTGGCCCTCGATTACCTCGACCGGCGCGCCGCGGCCGCCGACCGGCTGGAGGTCGTGGTCTGCAGTACGGTCCGCGACGAGCTGGAGAGATCGAGAGTCCGTCTCGACGAGCCGGTCTTCATCGACGCGGCCGGACATGTCGAATTCGTCTTCCGGCGAGGAGAAGAGGCACTCGATTTCTGTGGCAGCGAAGGTCTGGCCGCACTGGAGCTGGTCTCCCCGGCGGGAGTGCTCCCTTCGCGCGTTCCGCCGGATTCGACCGTTGCCATTGCAGCGTGGCCGCTGGAGGTCGAAGAGCTGGAGAGGTGGTTTTCGGCCGCCCGCGAACAGCGGATCCGGTGGGGCGTGGCCATTCCCATCCTGTATCCGGTCACGACCGACCTGACGTCGCTCTCGAAACTCGTCGAGCTCGCCGAAGAATACGGAGCGTCATTCTTCGCCGCCGTCCCGCTGGACGTGGACGCCACGGCCAAACAAGCGCTGGCGCAGTCGCTGGGGCTCGACTCGAGCGACGACTCGTACACCATGCTCTTCCACGCCGATCTGGAGCCGATCCAGATCGCCACGGAGCGCCACATCGCGGCACTCGCCGCTTCGAGCGGCATGGACGATTTCATTCCACCGCCACGCTGGAAACAGAAGAGCAACTGGAACGCGGCCGTCCTGCTCACGCTGACGGCCTCGCGCATGCTGGCGATGGAGCATGAGACCGAGCTGGCCGGACTGCTGGCTCGATCGGCGCGCGCCGTGGCCGGCCTGGAGAAGCCGATCGAGCGGATCGTCGAGGCTGCGCCGCTGTCGATCGTCCAGTCGCTCGACGACGCCAGCGTCGACATCCTCACCGACTGGCTTGGGAAGGACCACTCGTCGTTCGTCGACCGCATCAACCTGCAGTGGCGTCTGCGGCGCGATGCGGGGATGTGAATCGAGCGCGGAACACACTCAGGACTCAGGACTTCCGCCTGTCGCGCGCAACCTTCACTTTGGTGCTGATGCCGCCGCGCACGTAGAAGTCACCTTCCACTTCGATGAAGCGCGGATCGATCGCGGAGATGAGGTCGTCGGCGATGCGGTTGGTGACCGCCTCGTGGAAGGCGCCCTCGTCGCGATAGGACCAGAGGTACAGCTTGAGCGATTTGAGCTCGACGCAGGCGCGGTCCGGGACATAGCGGATGCGGATCGTGGCGAAATCGGGCTGCCCGGTCATCGGGCAGAGGCAGGTGAACTCCGGTGCCTCGAAGGCGATCTCGTAGTCGCGTTCGGGGTTGGGGTTGGGGAAGGTGTCGAGGGATTTCGAAGGCTTCGTCGTCATGGTCGGTCCCGCGGTTGCGCGCGGTTGCGCCTCGCACCGGCTGCCGCGGAACCGCGTAACTGCGTAACCGCGCAACCTATTTCTTCGCCGGCGCGACCGCGATGAGCTTCTGATTGAGCTCCTTGATGCGCTCCTGCAACTGACCGATCTTGGCCTGGGCCTCGGCGCGCAGGCGTTCGTTCTCGGTGCGCATGCGCTGCACTTCGTCGTCGTTCTGCGATCGCGAGGACTGGGTCTGGGCCACCTGCTGCCGGAGAAAATCGAGATCGTGGCGGAGGTTCTCCAGCTCCTCGTCCTTGTCGGACAGCCGCTGCCGCCATTGCGATTCCTGCTCCTCGTACAGACGCTTGATATCCATCAATTCGGTGATCTGCGAGAAATCGGAATAGCTGGGAGCCATGTCTCCTCCTGCGCGGACGCGCTCTTCGATCTGCGGGAAGAGCTTGCGGACTTTCAACGATAGGTCATCGGGGTCGCTGGAAAGCTCCATGGCGTCCTTGTACGAGATCTTCTGGTGGACGAGGAGCGCGATCAGCGACTGGTTCATCGACTGCATGCGGAACACGCCCACCGAGCTTTCCATGGCCTCGAGGATGTCCTTGGTGGTGCCGTCCTCGACCATCTTGGCGATCTGGGGCGTGGTTTTGAGAATCTCCACGGCCGCGGTGAGCTGGCTCTCCTTCGTCTTCACGAGCTTGAGGGAGATGATGCCCCGGAGCACGAGCCCCAGCTGACTGCGGATCTGCTTGTGCTGTTCCGACGGGAAGGCGTCGATGATGCGGTCGATGGTCTGGGCGGCGTTGTTCGTGTGCAGGGTCGAGAAGACCAGGTGACCGGTCTCGGCGGCGGTGAGCACGGTCTGGATGGTCTCTCGGTCGCGCATCTCGCCGACCATGATCACGTCCGGATCCTGGCGCATGGCGTTCTTCAGCGCTTCGTGGAAGCTCGGCGTGTCAGTGCCCACTTCGCGCTGCGAGACCGCCGCCGTGCGGTCGCCGAAAAGGAACTCGATCGGATCCTCGATGGTCACGATGTGCAGCGGCTCGGTCTCCGAGATCTCCATCATCATCGCCGCCAGCGTCGTCGACTTTCCCGAGCCCGTCGGTCCGGTGACCAGGACCAGCCCGTCCGGCAGATGAGAAAGCTCCCGGACCGCCTCCGGAAGTTCCAGCGAGTCGATGGACAGGACGTTGATGGGAACGCGGCGGAACACCGCACCCACCGTTCCACGCTGCATGAAGACGTTGGCGCGGAACCGGGCCACCCCCGGCACTCCGTAGCCGAAATCCACCGACTGGTTCGCGTCGAACTTCTCGCGCTGGGCATTGTTCAGCACCGGCAGGAGCATGCGCTCCAGGTCGGCCGGCTTGAGCGGATCCATCTTCACCGGGATGAGCTTCCCCTGCAGCCGCAGCAGAGCCGGCCGCATCGGCTTCAGGTGAAGGTCCGAAGCCTGCTGCCGAGCCATGTAGATGAGCAGGTCGTTGAGCGAGACCTCAGGCTTCGGCTGTTCGGCCAGAGCAGGCGTGGGCGTGGGCGAGGTCATCGGCGTGGATTATACGAATGTTCCCGAAAGCAGGCCGGGACCGCGGTCACAAAACCGCCCAATTGCGGATCCCGCTCATTCTGCAATCTGCAATTCGCAATGCCTTCAACGCCGCATGATCGAATCGAGGATCATCAGAAACGCTTCCTGCTGCTTCGCTTCCGTCTTGTTGATCACGGCGATGGTCTCGCCGATCCGGAAGCGCTCGTGCAGAGCCTCGGCCGAGTGCGAGGAGGTCACCACGATCCGCTTCGGCGGGATCCCCTTCTGCAGCGCGTAATCGACGAACTTCCGGCCGTCCATGCCCGGCATCTCCAGGTCGACGATCAGGAGGTCGATGGTCCCGTCGATCTTCGGCAGCGCCTCGAATGGATGCGCGTAGGTGTCCACGATGACGCGCTGTGGATAGCGCTCGGCGATGAAGGTCGACCAGAGGTCGCAAAAGGCCGGAGAGTCGTCGACGATGACGACATGCTTGAGCCGGCCTTCGCCGGGACGGGCGGCGCTCATCGCTTATGTTTTTTGGGGGCCTTCTTCGGCTGCGGCTCGGCGGCCGGCGCGCGCAGGTCGAAGCGGATGCGGCCGCCGACGATGGTGGCCACCGCCCGGCCGCGCAGCTTCTCGCCGAGGAAGGCCGAGTTGGAGGCCTTGGAGACGAAGGGCGCCGCCACCGTGTAGGGCGCGTCGAGGTCGATGACGGTCACGTCGCCGAGGCTGCCGGCCTGGAGCGTTCCACCGGGAAGTCTGAAGACGCGTGCCGGAGCGCACGACAGCAGCTCCACCAGGCGCGGCAGATCGATGACCTTGCTCCGGACGAGCCGGTCGTAGCAGACCGAGAACGCCGTCTCCAGGCCGATCACGCCGAAGGGCGCCAGGTCGAACTCCACGTTCTTCTCGTCGAAGTGGTGGGGGGCGTGATCGGTGGCGATCACGTCGATCGTTCCGTCGGCGATTCCCGCGAGGAGGGCTTTGCGGTGCTCGCTCGAGCGCAGCGGCGGATTCATCTTCAGGTTCGTCGAGAACGACTGGACGGCCTCGTCGAGCAGCGCGATGTGATGCGGTGCGGCCTCGCAGGTCACGTTCACGCCGGCACTGCGGGCGGCGCGAACGCTCTCTACGGCGCCGGCCGTCGACAGGTGTGCGATGTGCAGGTGCGCCCTCGTCAGCTGCGCCAGGATCACGTCGCGGGCCACGAGCGTCTCCTCGGAAGCCGCGGGAATCCCGGCCAGACCGAGCAGCGTCGAGTAGTAGCCCTCGTGCATGACGCCGCCCTCGTTGAGGTGCGCGTCTTCCTCGTGCACCACCACCGGCATGTCCAGCATCGAGGCGTACTCGAGCGCGCGGCGCATCAGCTGCGCGTTCCAGACCGGCTTTCCGTCGTCGCTCACGGCCACGCAGCCTGCACCGCGGAGGTCGGCGAGCTCGGCCAACTCCTCCCCCTTGAGACCCTTGCTCACTGCTCCGACCGGATAGACGCGGCAGGAGCCGTTCCGCGCCGCTTCGGCGATGATCATCTCCGTGACGGCCCGCTCGTCGTTCGGCGGAATGGTGTTGGCCATCGCGCAGACGGCGGTGTAGCCGCCGGCCACGGCCGCACGCGTTCCGGTGGCAATGGTCTCCTTGTGCTCCTGTCCCGGCTCGCGGAGGTGCGTGTGCAGGTCGATGAATCCCGGCGTGACGACCAGGCCGTCGGCATCGAACGCCTCGACGTCGGCCCTGATCTTCCTGTCGACGCGGGCGATGCGGCCATCCTCGATCAACACGTCGAGCTTCCCGTCCAGCTCCTGCGAGGGGTCGATGACGCGGCCGTTGGTGATGAGAAGGTTCATGGTTCGGAGGGTCTCAAATCGAAATGTTGAATGTTCAATATTGAATGTTAAATGTTAAATGTTAACAGACACTCAAATTCAACATTGAACATTCAACATTCAACATTCTCATTCTCCACCCATGTGTGCACCGCCCAGCAGGTACAGCACGGCCATGCGCACGGCCACGCCGTTGGTGACCTGCTCGAGGATGACCGACCACGGCCCGTCCGCCACGTCCGAGGCGATCTCCACGCCGCGGTTCATCGGACCGGGGTGCATGACGATCACTCCTTCCTTGGCACCGCGCAGCCGTTCCGGCGTCAGGCCGAAGGTGTTGTAGTACTCGCGCAGCGAAGGGAAGGTGAGCTTCCCCTGCCGCTCCAGCTGAATGCGCAGCATCATGATGACGTCCGCACCCTGGATGGCCTGCTGCAGCGAGTGCACCACGCGCACGCCCATCCGCTCGATGTCCATGGGGATCAGCGTCGGCGGGCCGGCGATGGTCACGTTCGCCTTCATCTTCGTCAGCAGGTGGATGTTCGACCGCACCACCCGCGAATGGGCGATGTCTCCGATGATCGACACGTTGACGCCCTGCAGACGCCCCAGCCGCTCGCGGATGGTGAACGCGTCGAGCAGCGCCTGGGTGGGATGCTCGTGGCCGCCGTCGCCGGCGTTGATGATCGAGGCCGGCAGTCGCTCGGCCAGCATCTTCGGCGCGCCCGGGTACTTGTGCCGGATCACGATCATGTCCGGATGCATGGCCATGAGGTTCTCGGCCGTATCGATGAGGGTCTCCCCTTTTTCGACCGACGAGCCGGAGGCGGCGAAGTTCAGGGTGTCGGCCGACAGGCGCTTTTCAGCGATCTCGAACGAGACCCGCGTGCGCGTCGACGCTTCCATGAAGAGGTTGATGACCAGCTGACCGCGCAGAGCCGGCACCTTTTTCACCGGCCGTTCGCTGACTTCCTTGAAACCCTCGGCGGTGTCGAGGATCAGGGTGATGTCTTCCGGCGAGAGCTGCTCGATACCCAGGAGGTCTTTCGAGCGGAGGGCGGAGTTGGCGGTTCTCATCGTGGTTACGCGGTTGCGCAGTTACGCGGTTGCGCGGTGCGGTGACCGGTCAACACCGCGGAACCGCGGAACCGCGGAACCGCGCAACCTCATTTCTCCATGATCAGCACTTCGTCCTCACCGTCGGTCTCGGTGAGCTTGACCTTGATCACCTCGTTGGCGTCGGTGGGAACGGTCTTGCCGATGACGTCGGCGTGAATCGGCAGCTCGCGATGTCCGCGATCGACGAGCACGGCCAGCATGACCGAGCGCGGCCGTCCGAAGTCGATCAGGGCGTCGAGTGCCGCCCGGACCGTCCGGCCCGTGTACAGCACGTCATCGACCAGGACCACGTTCTTGTCGTCGATCGGCTCGGGCAGCTTCGTCGGCTTGACCACCGGCTGCGGGGCAATGGTGGTCAGGTCGTCCCGGTACAGCGTGATGTCGAGGATTCCGAAGGGGATCGGCTGACTCTCCATCTGCTCGATCTCTTTCGCGATCCGCTCGCCGATCGGCACTCCGCGGCTGCGGATGCCCACCACGATGAGGTCCTCGATCCCACGATTGCGCTCGACGATTTCAATGGCCATCCGGCGGATGGCGCGGTTCATCCGAGCGCCGTCCAGCAATCGCTTCTTGACGTTCATACTTTGCGGAATTCTCCCGATTTGAGGCGCGCGGAGAATAACACGAGTGCTGAGTGCTGAGTGCTGAGTACTGAGTGCTGAGTCTCCCCCTTCCGCTCACTCAGTACTCAGCACTCAGTACTCAGCACTTCGAGATCACGCCATGCGCTCCGATCTGCTCGAATCGCGCCCCTAGCACGAAACCTGCAGCGAGAGTCCGCTCACGATGCCTAAGATGAAGGTCCTGATCGTGGAGGACAACTCCGATGTCCGGCACCTCTACGCCATCGGCTTGAACCGGAGGGGATTCGAGGTCAAGCTCGCCTCCGACGGCGCCCAGGCCCTGGAGCGGATCCGGACCGAGAAGCCTGACGTCATCCTGCTCGATTGGCTCATGCCGGTGATGGACGGGGGCGAGGTCCTCAACCACATCGCCGGCGACGGCGGCGCCCCCATTCCCATCATCGTCATCAGCGGGCAGCCGGCGCCGGCAAGCATCGATCCCCGAGTCAGCTCCTGGCTTACAAAACCGGTGGGCATCGATCAGCTCGTCGCTGAGATCGAGAGCCGGACAGGGCCGGCCGCAAACAGCCAAGTACGCTAGAATCAAGGAGAAATGGCCAAACTCTTCTTCGTCGGCCTGGATGGCACGGAGAAAAGCTATCGCCTCCAGACGCACCGGCCGTTCACGGTCGGACGCGATCCGGGGAACGACATCATCCTCCGCGATCCGAAGGTGTCCCGGCATCATGCCGAGATCGTCTTCGAGCGGGGATTCTTCGTTCTTCATGACCTGTCGAGCGCGAACGGGACCTGGGTCAATGGAAAGCGCGTCCGGGTGGCTCCCCTGACCCACGGCGCGCGGGTGCGCATGGGCAACAGCGAAGGGCGGTTTTCCGAGGAGCTTCCCACCGAGAACGACGCGGCCGAGGAAGGGTTCGCGCAACCGTTTGAACAACCGATGCCCTCCACGGAATCGGTCGACGCCATTGCCACCTCGGAGCATGAAGGCATCAACGCCGCAACTCTTCCCCACCCGAAAGTCAGACCTCAGGAACTAAAAAAAAACTAAACGTTGACGACGAGCCGCCGACCGAGCCGTTCGACTCGGGACGCGGCGGAGCCGTGCCCGCGGCTTCCGGCGCGCCGGTGGCGCTCGCAGCCGACATTTCAACGCGACCCGCCTACGTGCCGCCTCCCGAAGCTTCCGGACCGTTCGCGCACAGCCGCTTCCACTTCATGAGCGGCATGCCCGCCGAAGAAACGGCGCGCATCCGCGACGACGAAGGAGAGGTCGTGCTGACGTACCGGAGCTTCGCCAGCGTGATCGGCGTCGTGGCGGCGCTCGTCGCCGGAATCGTGGTGATGACGGGGCTCGCCGCGACGATCTTCCTGGTCGTCGAAAAACATCCGCTGACCTCCATCGGCGCGCTGGTCCTGAGCATTTTCTTCAGCCTGCTGATCGTGGCGCTCGTGCCGCCGGTCAAGGTCACGCTGTACGACGGTTCGGCGCCAGCCCTCGTGATCGCGCAGCGGTCACGCGCGGCCTTTCCGTCGGTCACCCACGCCGTGGTGACGCCCGACGGACGCACCATCGCCCTGCTGCGGAAGAGTTTCTTCGCGCGCGCAGGCCGCAACCGCTGGACCATGCTCGATCCCGCCGGACACGTCATCGGGACCGCCGTGGAGGAATCGTTCGGCCGTGCGTTCGGGCGAAAGCTCGCCGGTAAATTCAGCCGGGCCTTCGAAGCGAACGTCCGCATCGACTCCGGAGGCAAGCACCTCGGGACGATCGCCAGGCGGCCGAACGAGCGCGGAGAAGTCGACGTCCTCGACTGCTCCCCCGATCTCGATCGCCGGATCGCCGTGGCCCTCGGAACGCTGATCCTCGGCAGCGAGCCGTAATCGGGGCTCCACGGTGATCGAGAAGGAGAGCCACCGGCTGATTGGAATCGCAGGCGCGCAGCCTCTGGGAACCACCGGCGATCTGGAGATCGGATGGATCTTCAGCCGCGTCTCCTGGGGTCACGGCTACGCGACGGAAGCAGGCGGCGCGGCGATGCGGCACGTCCTGGAGACGCTGGGCCGCCCGCGCGTGGTGGCGATCATCGATCCTCCGAACGAGGCGTCGAAGCGCGTGGCGGCGCGCCTCGGCATGACGTATGAAGCGCGCTACACCGGCGTCCAGCTCGGGCATCGCCACCCCGAGATCGTGGTCGACCTCTTCTTCCGCGATCGCGATTCGGACTAGCGGGCTCTCGGGCGCGGGTCGCCATCAGGGAGCAGCGGCCGCAGGAGTGGGCGTTTGCGGCCCCGGCGCGATCGTCGTCATCGGCACGATGTCGATTCCGGTGTAGTAGCGCTTCAGGATCTGGTCGAACTTCCAGCCGCGGAAGGCCATCCCGAACGCTCCCACCTGGCACATGCCGATGCCGTGGCCGAATCCTTTTCCGTAGAACGTGTAGCGATCCATTCCATCGGGGTCCTTCGTCTTCTCGAAGATGAAGAGATTGTCGGGAACGTTGAGCGACCAGCGGATCGGAAGGCCTCGCAGGATGAACGTGCGGCCACCCTCGGCAGTCACTTCCATCTCGGCAACGCGATGCGAGGCGTCGATGGTGATCGGCCGCAGGTCGAGGAGCTGCCGGATGGGGGCGCGGTTGTTCATCGATTTCACGATGTCGTCGGCGCGGTAGCTGCGGGTCCAATCGGCGTAGCTGGAGGTTCGGTCGAACGAGGTCCCGTCGTAATTGGCGATGACGATGAGCGCGGTGGGGATCTTTTTTTCGCTGAGCTGGACGGTGGCGCGGTCGCCGATCATCACCGGCACCCTGGCGTACTCCTGATATCGATCGCCCAGGCGGCGGTAGACGGGAATGCCGTCCGGCAACGTGAAGCGGGCGATCCGTCCTTCGGCCTTGATGGCAAGGCGCCGGCCGTCGACCGAAGCGATCTTTCCGCTGACTTCGTTGAGCATGTCGTGCTTGCGGAGCCAGGCGTTGAGAATCGCGTACAGCTCGTCGCGCGGCATGGCCGCCCCGAGGTCGAGGCGATCAATGTCCTGGGCGGGCCAGACGCCGAACTTGATCAGGAAGGCCGCGGCCTGGTGGAGAGGGTCGTCGTTGCTGCGGGTCTGCGGGAAGAAGTACTGACGATCCTCCGGCAGCGTGAGCGTGCGGCCGGCCGTGTCGAGCGCGAAGATGGCGGCGAGGTATCGCAGCACGTCGCCGCGGCGCGCCGTCGCCGGCCTGGGCACAGCAGCGGTGTTCGAATAGCCAATGATGCGTCGCGCCGCCGTGACCGCGGTTTCCACATCGGCCGGGCTCCACGACCGCTGATCGCGGAGACCTGCGATCTCGGCGAAGGCGCGAGCGTCCATCTGCATGTCGTCGAGGATGCCGCTGTCGGAACGCCCGGCGATGGAAGTCATGTCCATCTCGACGCAGCGCGCCCGGCGCAGGTAGGGCTCGTTGCGACCGGGAAACATCGTGCCGACGTCGGACGTCTCGCCGCCGCAGGTCGAGGTGTAGAGCGCGTCGATCGGCTTGCCGTCGTAGGTCATGATCAGACCGGCGGTCTCGCGCACGGCCTGATCGGTCATCGGCTCCTCGCCGGAGAACCCCTTGTAGGCCTGACAGGCAGGCCCCGGGCAGATGTCGAATCCTTCGGTCGCGAACTGTCCGAAGTTGCGCACGGCGTAGGTGCGCGCGGCGACCGCCTGCGCCTTCAACGCCTCGAGCTCGTCGTAGATCTTCGAGCCCATCTCCGCCGGGACGACTCCCCGCAGATAGTCCTCGAGATTGAGCTCGTTGATCACGTTGAGGAGGCCGCGGGAGTTGATCCAGACGCGGGCCGCCGTGCGGTAGGGCTTCCCGGCGATGGTGATGGTGTCGCCGCTCACCGGGAGGATCAGGATCGAAGCGCTGCTGATCGTCGTGCGATCCCCTTCGTCATCGACGATCTCCACGCGCCGCTCGAAAGGCTGATCCGACGGCCGCCGCACAATCGGCATCTCCTTCCCGTAGCCGCGCTGGACGAGCTGGTCGCGCAACGGCTGCGCCGATCGAGCATCGGCGTAGTCGCCGACGAGGATCCGGTAGATCCCGCCATTCGACGCGGAGGGATCGAAGATGCTGTCGACGCTCTGCCCCGTCTCGCTGCGCAGGCGGTCGGCGAAGGCCATGGCGCTCGGCTTGTCTGAAATCGCAGCGGCCTGCACGGCATAACGGACAGCCGCTTCACGGAGCGGCGCGCCGATCGTGAACCCGCGACGCAGGATCGACGGCCCGCTATCGGCGATCAGGTAATAGCCGTCGCCGACGCGTGGAAACGAGACGGTGCCCTGATCGGTCAGCATCCCGACACGAATGCGCGGCTCGGCAATTGTCTTCGGCACCGACGCCACCGGGGTCATGGCGTTGGCCGAGCGTAGGGCAGCAGGCGTCGCCGGTGGAGTGGCATGAGGAGCGGGAGCCGCCGCGCAACCCGCAAGCAGCGTGATGGAGATGCCAAACAGAGGGAGGGTCAGCTTCATGGTCGCTCCTGCTCGCGAGATTGTTGCCATCGTCGGGTGTCGGGTGTCGGGAGCGCAATCCCGCCGCAGTGCACTCTGATCGCGTCGCGTTGGCCGTGCGTTGATCGGCGTCACCGAGTCGAGGAACCGCCTGGCAGGCGTTCCAAAGCGCGAGGTCACGAGGCCTCGAAACCTCGCGACCATGCAACCCGAAAAAAGAAAAGCCCCGCCGAACCACGGCGGGGCTTTCCACGTCGTCACAGCGGACGACTACGGGATCACCAGACGGATCACTACGCGACGGTTGGCCAGACGACCTTCCGCCGTATTGTTGTCGCCGACCGGCTCGCGGGCGTCGCGGCCCTCGACCGTGATGCGGGAGAGATCGATGCCGTGGCGGCTCACGAGGTAGTCGCGCACCGCTTCGGCGCGACGACGATCGAGATCCGCATTCGGCCCGGTTTTCTCCCGGTTGTCGGTGTAGCCGATGACCAGCGCCGTCGAGGTCGGCTCCTGCTTCATGCGCAGGGCGACGTCGTCGAGGATGGCCTTGGCGATATTGGTCAGACGCGCCGACCCGACTTCGAAGTGGATCTCGTCGGTACGGAGCTCGGTCGGCTGATGCGGCGGCGCAACCGGAGGCGCCTCAGGCGGCGGAACCGGAGCGGGTGCCGGCGCCGGAGGAGGCGGCGGAACCGGGGCGGGGGGAGGCGGCGGCGGAACGACCGCGGCCAGGTGCATCGGTGCGAACGTCAGGCCGACCAGTCCGGTCAGGCCGCAGTTCTCGAGCTCTGTGGCGCGGCACTCGCCGTGGTCGCGCGAGAATTTCGCCACTGCCCAGCGAACGCCGCCGTTGATGGCCCAGCCACTCGAGCCGAACCAGTGCCGCAGGCCGGTGTCGAGAAAGACCGGCGTCTTCGGACGCATGTCGCCGCCGGTGTAGAACCTTGCGTTGGCCTCGCTGATCCAGTTCGTGGTGCGCCACCAGCTGACGGGAATGTTCAGTCCGCCATCCACACCGAACTCATTCGGCAGGGTGATATCGCCGCTGGTGAGGCCTGCCGGATTCGTGCGCGAGGCACGGCGGTTCCCGACGAACGTGTAGGTCGCGCCGAGAGTACCCACCCCTTGCGTCCAGTGCGCACCGAGCCCGAAGTTGGTGCCGCCCGTCGAGATTCCGGTGTCCTTCGATCCGGTCGGAAGATCGGCAAAAAGCGACAGCGCCACTCGTGAAGATCCGCCCGGAGGGGTGAGGCCGAACTTCGTGGCCAGCCGAACGTCACCCATTCCACTGTCGCTGAACCTGCCCGAATAGAACCAGCCGTTGACGTATCCGGCGCGATCGCCGCCCTGACCTTCGATGCGGTCGTACGGCACCATGGCCGACACTTCCCATCGATCCGTCAGGCCATAGCCGACAGAAGCGCCGAGGCGCCAGAGGTCATACGGCATGTCCTTGTAAGAACGAGCCGATGCGGGACGAAGCGCAAGCGGGGCCGGCGCCGCTTCGAGATTCCAGCCCTGGTAATAAATTCCGAATGACACGTCGCCCTGGTGCAGCGTGTCGCCGGTGACCACGGTGAATAGCCCGGTCTGGCCGTTGCTGCTGGGGGCAACCAGAAGCAGCTGATCCTCGCGGGTCATCGTGGTCGTCGTACTGGCCGTCTGCGCGAGGAGCACCGGCGCTGCGAGAGCACAGGTCAACAGGGATATCAGGAGCCCTTTACTGAAACGCAACAAGATCACACCTCCTAAAGCGGTTCGCACGGTCATCAATCCGCAACATATAATGGCCGCGCTTTACAAAACATGTGCCAGAAGACACTGGACTTGTTTTCGTAAACGCTTCGTCGACTTGAGTTTAACATACGGTGAGCACGGGTCGCTCAGATCACCCCTCACGATTCCGACGAGAACACCGAATGCGCCGACTCATTGAATCTACAGCCCTTGCAATCCTTTTCACCGCTGCGCCGCTGTTTTCCGCAGATACAGATTCATCGCTCTTACACCAGGCGCAGTCGGCCCCGTCACAGCCGGCGGTCCAGGCGGAAGATCAGCAGACTCCCCCGCCACCACCTCCGCCTGCTCCGACCGACACCAGCGGCCCGGCGCCCGCCAGCACCACGCCTCAGACAACCGCTCCACCTCCCCAGACCACGACCGCGCCCGCGCAGACGGCTGCCCCGCCCGCGGCGGCCCCGCAGCAGACTCCCCCGCCGCCCGAACAACCGTCGATCCTCTCTCGCGCGGCCGGCAGCGCCTACGACCGCCGGGACATTTTTCCGTCGGTCAACGTCTATTTGCCCGAAGGGCAGGCTTCCGTTCGGCTGAGAAAGCTGATCAAGAACGTGCTCTTCGAGAGCCAGATCGACTACAACTTCGTGAACGGCGACATCAGCACATTCCTCCGCTACAAGTACTACGCGCGGAACTACACCTATCGGTTCAGCGTCTTCGACGAGATCGGCTTCCCCGCCCTCGGCGCCAGCGGGACCACCCAGGTCTTCCAGCGCACGCGCGGCGGCCTTCTTCTGTTCGAGTTTCCCCGCGACTACAACCATCGCTACTACTGGCTCGTCCAGCGCGATCACCTGACATTCGGCGACGTCACCAACGTCGACGACAAGAAGACCAACTTCTACACGAAAGTCGGTTATCAGTACGGAACGCAGTTCGACGAGCGTATGAACGGCATCGTCGGTGAGTCGCGTGGCAGGATCACCCCAGTCCTGACCGCGTTTCGCGATTTGGGACCGCAGAAGTTCAGCTTCTCCGGCGCGATCACCGAGTCCGCGCGCGTGACCACCGGCCGATACAAGTACACCAAGCTCGAGGGGGAAGCGCTCAAGCGCTTCGACGTGACCGGAACCTCGTTTCTCATCTCCCGTCTGCACGCCGGCTTCTTCGTGACGCGCGACAAGATCCGCTGCAACGATCCCACGGTCCCCTGCACGTTTCTACCCGTCCAGCAATACAGCATTCCGCTCTACGAGATGTTCCGCCTGGGCGACCGCGAGGCGCTGAAGTCGATCGGCGACAACTCCAACACCGAAGGGACGCACGAAGCTCATCTGACGAATGAGTACTTCGTCCCCGTCTTCCGCAACCGCGACTTCCGCACATGGACGCTGCACTGGAACACGCTCTATGCAATCGCCTACGCAGGCGCCGGCGCGGTCGGCTTCAACTATCGGGACGTCGTCCGGACGGCCAACAACGTCGTTGACGGCGGCCTCGGTGCGGAGACGAGCCTCACCTTCCGCGATTACGACATCATCCTGAGCGTGATCTACGCCCACACCCTTCACGCTCCCGATGTGCTGAAGGGCGGCAAGGTGCGGTTCTCGATCCGCACGTCGCACTGACGAGAGCGCAGAGCGCAGATCGCAGCCACGGTAGATCGTGACCGAGAAATCCTGATGAACGCCGACTCGCCGAGCGGAAAGCGGCGCTGCTCGCCCTGCGATCTGCCATCTGCGATCTGCCATCTGCGATCTAAGAAAAAAGGCCGGCTACTCGCCGGCCTCTGCTGTGGATTGTGTAGGAGTGGTGTTCGTTTCAGAAGAGACTCAGGTCAGCCTGCACGCCTCTCACGCCGTCCAGATTTCGGAGAAGCTGAACGGCCATTTCCCTCTGCAGTTCTTCGTGGACCTTTCCGCCAACGTGGACGACTCCGTTATGGGACGAGACGCGGAGTCTGCAACCGTCGAGGCCGTGGTGAGCAGCGAGCTCGCGCTCGGCAGCTCGCTGAATGACGGCATCATTGGCGGGTTCGCTGATCTGCACGAGGTTGGCGACGCGGGTGTATCCATGGGACCGCGCGAACTCGGTGGCCGCGGCCGCGTTCGCCGCGTCGGCCGTCATGCCGCGGATGACCACGATGCCACCGACTTCCAGCACCTTCAGGTGGTCGACGGCGACCCCGCCGGCGCGGAATTGGGTGGTCAGATCGAAAACCTCAGGATCGGCGGCACGGGCGGATAACGCTCCGAGGAACAGCATCGCGGCAACTGCGGCGAGAGTTGATGCGAGCTTGGTGTTCATAGTTATTTTGCGTCTCCTGACCAACACTAACAGCATCGCGCGTGCCAGTTTCCCCCGCTTCTCATCTGCTTAGACTTAGCAGAATCGGGGCGCAAAATTTACTACGGAGCTCGCCGTCCCTCTGTCCAGCCTGACGATGCCGGGCTCGTCGGGCTCATGCATCAGCTCGTGATGGCGATGGACATTCCAGACCAGAACCAGCACGAGTGCCAGGAGCATCGCCATCGCGACCAGCGCGCCGACTCTGCGGGCCATGAGCTGCTCACGGCAGCAACGGGCATGCCTTCTTCGCAGTCCACACCGAGGAGAGAGCGTCCGCTGCCGCATTGTCGATCTTCACCGTCGTCAGAGTGCCCCGCGTGCGCGAACGGCGTCTGGCGTCTGTCCGGCGGATGCGACCCGGTAAAATGAAGGCATGCCCGCGATCCATGTCCTCCCCTCCGAGCTCATCAACCAGATCGCAGCCGGAGAGGTCGTCGAGCGCCCCGCCTCTGTAGTCAAGGAGCTCGTCGAGAACGCCATCGACGCAGGGGCCCAAACCATCGACATTCTGCTCGAGAACGGGGGGCGCAAGCTCATCGAGGTCCGCGACGACGGCTGTGGCATGCCGGAGCGCGACGCCATGCTGGCGCTGGAGCGCCACGCCACCTCGAAGATCGGCTCATTCGACGACCTGACGCGGGTGCGCACGCTCGGCTTTCGCGGCGAGGCTCTGCCCTCGATCGCCAGCGTGTCGCGCTTCTCGATGACGACCTTCGACGGCGGAAGCGGGCACGCCACCACCGTGGCCTTCGACCCGCTCACCGGCAAGCGCAGCGTGATCCCGGCGGCGCGCGACCGCGGCACGACCGTGACCGTGCGGGAGCTCTTCGAGAACGTGCCGGCGCGGCGGAAGTTCCTGCGCAGCGGGGACGCCGAGTTCCGCTCCGTCGTCAGCGTGGTCTCTTCGTACGCCCTGCCGATGCCGTCGCGCGCCTTCCGGCTGGAGCACAACGGACGCATCGTTCTCGATCTGCCGCCGGCAGCTTCCCTGCGGGAGCGCGTGGTGCAGATCATCGGCAGCGACTGCGAGCCCGCTCTGGTGGAGTTCGACTACGAGGTGGGCGTCGCCCGGGCCGGCGGCTTCGTCACCCGCGGCCTGCGCTACGGCAGCCGCCGCAACCAGTTCTTCTTCGTCAACGGACGTCTGGTGAAGGACCGCGTGCTCAGCCACGCCGCCACGCGTGCCGGCGATGCCTTCGATTTCGACGGCCATCCGGCGATCGTGCTCTTCGTGGAGGTCCCGCCGGAGATGGTCGACGTCAACGTGCACCCCGCCAAGACGGAAGTGCGCTTCCGCGATTCCTCGCAGATTCACGTGGCCGTCGAGCACGGGCTGCGGCGTGCGTTAGGCGGCGCGGAGGAGGGATCGGCCCTGCTGCAGGGCGCCGACTCGGTGGCCGCCGACGCGGGCATTCCCGTGGCCGGCGACGACTTCGAGGGCGGCGGCCCTGCACCACTCCTCTTTCCGCCGCAGCGCGTCGACCCTCTGCCGCCGCACCCTTCTTTCGCACCGCTGTTCCGGGGCGAGCCGGTGGTGCAGCCGCCGCTGCGGGCTTCCTCGGCCGTGCTGGCACCGCTGGCCGAAGCGCCCGCAGAGCCGGAGCCGTCCCTCGGCGACCTCCAGGGACGCGTCATCGGGCAGTACCGGATGAGCTACATCCTCCTCGACACGCCCGGGGGGCTTCGCCTCGTCGACCAGCACGTGGCCCACGAGCGCGTCCTCTACGACCGCTACTGGGAACGCATCGTGCGCCGCGCCGCGACCACCCAGCATCTCCTCACTCCCATGCTCTACGAAGGGGGCGCCGCCGAGAGCGCGGTGCTGGAGTCGCACCTGGAGGAGCTGCGAGCCGTCGGCTTCGACATCGAGCGCTTCTCCGGCAACACCTTCTCGATCACCGCAGTCCCTCCCGAGATCGTGCAGAAGGACGTCGACGGCTTCCTGCGCAAGCTCGTGGACGCCTCACTCGAGGAGAGCGCCTCGCACGTGGTCCGCGTCCGCGAGAAGGTCTGTGCCTCGCTGGCCTGCCAGGCTGCCATCAAGGTGCACCGCCCGTTAGGCGGCGACGAGATGGCCCGCCTCGTAGCCGAGCTTCTGGCTTCCTCGAACCCCTATGCCTGCCCGCACGGCCGCCCGATCATCGTCGACATCAAGCACCTCGACATCGAGAAGCACTTTCATCGGAAGTGACGGGTTCCTCGGTTCCTCGGTTCCTCGGTTCCTCGGTTCCTCGGCGCTCAGCTTGTGACCGTAACCTCGCAACCTCGTGACCTCGTGACCTCGTGACCAGTAAGAAACCTGCATTGTTCCGTTGGAATCCGTTCGCTCTGCGGAAGATCGCGGCGTCGAAGCTCGGGCGGAGAGGCGAGTCGCGCGCGGCCTGGTTCTACCGCCTGCGCGGATACCGCATCGTGGCGCGCAATCTCCGGCTCCGCGAAGGAGAGATCGACCTGGTGGTGCGCCGCGGCCGCACCATCGCCATCGTCGAAGTGAAGGCGCGGCAGTCGGTCGGCACCGGAGAGGGCTGGGAGGCCGTCGATCAGCAGAAGCGTCTGCGCCTCATCCAGCTCGGCGACCGCTATGCCGCCCAGAGCCCGCCCGGAACGGTGCTGCGCTACGACATCCTCTCGCTGTTCTGGAACGGCCGCCGCTTCGTCGTCACGCACTTTCCGGACGCCTTCCGGCCGGTGAGCGACCCGGTTCGGCCGTGGAAGTGGCGGGTGTGAGCAAAAGAAAAAAGGCCGCCCGGAGGCGGCCTCGATCGGATTCATTTTGGAGCGGGCAACCGGACTCGAACCGGCGACATCGACCTTGGCAAGGTCGCAGAGTGTGTTGGGCTGTCACCAACTGGCTGATTTCATTGCATCGCATCCGCAGATCTTCCGTCTGATCATGATCGATACCGGGCCATTCATGCCTCGTTGAAGACCTTGTGAAGACTTCGAAGTGCGAGCCGCCTTTCGGCGGCTCGCTGCGTCTGCACCACACGTTGGACCACACGGCCGGGTTATTCTGAGCATCGTGTGGACCACGTACATGCTTGGCGCGGGCTTCTCTCGCGCGGCAGGTCTGCCACTCGGCAACGAACTCTTCGCCGAGGTGATCGATGCCGCGAAGCAGACGGTGCTCTGGGAGAACCTCCTGAAGCCCGATCTGCTGCGGTACGCGCTCTTCGTCCGTCGGACTACGGGAGTGCGCTTATCCCTCGCCGAAGTGGCAGCCGACTTCGAGCGCTTCATGTCGTTCTTGGACATTGAGCACACGCTTCGGTTGACCGGCAGCGCGTGGACAAACAAGGGAAACAAGTCGCAGATGATTGTCCGCAACTTCATCGCAGAAGTGCTGTATCGCCGACAGGCGCGGATGAACGGTGAAGCCAAGCAGTTCTACGATGACTTCGCCCGGAAGCTCGACTCGACCGACATGGTCATCACCTTCAATTACGACACCGTACTTGAGGATGCTCTCGATCGAGTCGGCATCCGGTATCGGCTCTTCCCCTCCCGGTTCAAGGAGGTGGACGAATGGGGCGGTGGCGCCTTCGCGGACCAAGACGACGAAGTAGCTATCCTGAAGATGCACGGCTCGATCGATTGGTTCGACAAGTCGGACTTCGACGAGCAGTGCCGCGACTGGAAGAAAAAGGGACTGCCCGGCGTACCACCCGATGAGATCTTCTCGACCGACGAGTTCGAGCTACAACCGCTCATCGACGGGATTTACCCGGAGAGTCCTTTGACCACCATCTATCGGATTCGCAACCTGAACCACTACCTGTCGTGGGCATCGATGGTCCGGGACGCGCCAGTGTTGATCTCGCCGTCGTTCAGCAAGATTCTCTACATCAACCCGGTGAGCGAATTCTGGTTCAGCTTCGGTTCGCTCGGACGCTGGACGAGAAAGCTAGTAATCATCGGGTTCTCGATGCCGTCACACGACGAGTACGTTCGGCAAGGCATCTACTCGGTCATCCGCAACTTTCAGCACATGAAGCTCGGAAAGTCCACGCCGAAATCGAGGTTGAAGTTGGTCGACTTTCGCCGCTCGGCCAAGGCCGTGGCCGAGTACCGCCAGACGTACAGCTTCGTTGACTGGCGGCATACCGACGTTTTCCTCGACGGCTTTAACCCGAGCACGCTTCGGCACATCTGAAGATGAGAAGTCCTTTTGAGAAGACTCTCCGAGCATTTCGGCGTCAAGTACTGAAGGTCCGCCACGCGATGGACGAAGTGCCTGACGACTCCCGCCTCACTTTCACGATGTCGATCAACGAGGGGGTGGTGAAGTCGGAATTCGCCGCGAAAGAGGAGCCGTCGAACATTCTGCTTGCGGTTCTCATGCGACCGCTCGTCACTGCCGAGTCACCCATCGCCTGCGGTCGTGTGTGGCGGCTATTGAAAGATGCAGTCGATATGAATGCGGAGATCGCGGCGAATATCGACGATGCACTCGTTCGCGCCGAGGCGGGCCAGATTCCAGTCGAGTTCAACGGCAGACGCATCACGCAGCAGGAGATCTACGAAGTTCTGGCGAGCGGTGAGTTCTTCACGGAGAAGGCCGAAGAGGCACGTACCTTACGCGCGCTCCGCTTCGGCCCGATGGCCGATTTCATCTGGATGCACTTCTACTCGTACTGCGTCGACATGTACGGAATCGCGGAGGCGATCCTCACCGCGACACCGCCGTTCGCGTCGCGAGATGAGGCGGTAGTGCCAGATCCACGCTGCATCTACTGCCTGCAAGACGCGGGCGCATTCACATCGGAGGAGCATGTCATTCCGGAGGCGTTCGGCAACGACGACGCCGTCCTTCCGGTCGGCTACGTGTGCGATGTATGCAACAACAACGTCCTCGCCGAGCTTGACGAGTATCTGGCGAACTTCGAGGCGATCAGCCTCCAGAGAGTTATCAATGTGCCCTACACGAAGAAGGGCAAATTGCCGAGAGCCGAATTCGGCAACGCCATCGTCGAGAAGCGGATGCCGCGACTTCTGCGGATTATCGATCGCAATCAAGGAGATCCGTTCCAGATCTACGACACGCAGCCTGACGGTTTCTGCCGATTCAACCTGCACCTGCGAAGTCGAAAGCCGTTCGAGTCGAAGATGCTCGGCCGTGCGCTGTGCAAAATCGGACTCGGGATGATTGCCTTCCACGTTGGCCGGGATCGGGCATGCTCTTCCCGATATAGCGTCACGCGCTCGTTCATTCGAGGTGAGGGCGTTCTCGACAACAACCTTATCCTTCTCACGAAGACCGGGGAGCCTCACACGCAGGTTGCGTTCACGTGGTTCGATCAGGAGGGTGGCACGCCGTGCGTAGCTGACTTCTACGGCGTATTGATGTTCTTCAATCTCGAAGAGGAGCCGAAGCTCGTTCTCGATCCCAACGACCCACTGGCTCAGGACTTCACCAGCTTCAATCTCGGCGCCAGCGTCCCTACTTCGACTTAATCACTTCGACGAAGAGCTTCGATTTCGACATGAGGTCTTTGATCTCGGTGCCAGCATCTTCGAGCGGTTGTCCGTTGTACGCGGCCCAATCGGTTACGAGCTTCCGGGCAAACGCCTCGACTCCATGCTTCTCATTCGTCGTCGGATTTGGGAGTGTCACGTCGACGGACTTGTTGCCGTTCGCCGTCTCGACGTAGTAGCTCTCGCCGATATGGAGAATGTGCGTCACCTCGCGGTGATACGGCTGGCCGTTCGCGTCCTTCTTCCTCACAGCGAGCGAGAGCCGTTCGACGATGAAGGGTGCGCTCGCCATCGTCACGCTGTCATTGAGCATGACGAGCAGGCCATCGGCGCTCGCAATGTTGAACAGCCTTTTTGTATCCGGGATCTGAAGAGCAGCACTGTCGAATCCGGCCTCGACCGGCTTGGTAACGAGCTTCACGAGGTCGTTGTAGAGGTTCTGACCCTTGGGTAAGGTCTGGAACAGCTCTTCGACGACGTGCTGGCCAGCAGAGAGCCCGGCCGGGTCAAGGCCGTGCGCCCTCATGAACTCTACCGCCTTGTTCTCCGTCTCGGTTTCGAGCGCCTTGATCTCGCAGATGATCGTGCGGTTCTCGAAGAAAAAGTCGGCCTTCTTCAGCTTCAGGACCTTCTGTTCGTCGGACAGCGGTATCGAATCGATCTCTTCGGCACCGGGGTACTCCCGGCAGAAATCGATGAAGCGATCCTTCAGACCAGCCATACATAGAGGTTACTCCCGGTATCCGATGCCGACCACGGGAGCATTGAGAAATCCGATATTTTGCGATTTGACAAACCCAGCCTAACGACCTAGATTAGAAATATCTCCGTAGCTGAGCACCAAGACGACGCTAGTCGGTCGGCGAGCGGAGATTTGCGAGTTTTGAGCTTCCTACCGCGCATTTAGTCCTCTCCGCGCTTTTCTGCTCGTCCTTCTCGCGCTAGCCACCGATCCGGAGGTTTGTTCGATGTAGGACACAGGAGCATTTAGCGTGCCCCCAAGAAACAGGAAACCCCGGCTTGCACCCGGGGTTAAGCGTCCTCGCAAGAAAGCGAGGGGGAGGATTGAGTGACCCCCAGTTTACTTGATCGCTGGACGTGTGCCACGAAGCGCCGGTCAGGCCGAAACAAGCCCGCTCGACGCGTCGAATGGCAGCGCCAGCGAACACCACCACCCAAGCCGTGCAATCATCGACCGCTACGACTCAAACGATAACCTCATTCGTTCTTTCGAGGGCGGGGCTTCTCCCCCGCCCTCTTGCCTTGTTCCCCACCCTCATCCAAGGCATCATAGGGATGCTTCGAACCACTTCTCCGCTGATGCCATCGGAAAACAGAAAACCCTTCCGGTAGTTTGGCGGTGCGTAAAACTGTAGACCCGAGAAATCACCATTCCGGCGTTGGATGACCCTCAGCACACCCTCATGGTTAATGCAGGGCTCATTGTCCATCCACGGTCGAAATTCGCCCTGCTCCGGGCCTCGTAGGTGGCCGAATGTGTGGTTACCACCGCGTCGGGTAGCAATGTGCTGGAGGCCACGTGTAGCACCTCCAGCACCTTACGTCATTCTGACCTTCGCCCGACCTCTGGAGTAGCAATCAGGAGAACGCTATCTACCCCCTACCCTACCGAATGCCTCCAGTTGTTATTTGCAGCCTCGCTGGCGTGCGCACAGGGGTTGAGCACGGATGTAGGGATAGATTCCAGATCAGCGCTCAAGGGGCTTCCTGTTGCGCTGGGGAGGCATCAGAGGGTGCCGGTGACAGTTCGCTGTCGTCGTCCTCAGCCTCATCTTCGAACGGTGGCTCATAGTCGTTCCGCCACTGGTTGTAGTCGATCAATTCGATGTATCGGTCATCCATTTTCGTCATCTCCATTGAGCCCCGGCCGGGTCGGCCGGGGCTCTTCTCTCGGATTCAGTTTTCTTCTCTTCTTTTCTCTTGCCACCCTCTTCGGTCGTTAGTCACCACTCATAGTGGTGGTGACTAACGCCCAAGTAGAGGCTCAATTGGTCACCTAGTCAGTTGACCATTGGTGACGAAGCGACCAACGGCTGTTCTACCAGCCGAATGTACTTGCCACGACTCTCGCGGACGATCATTCCTGCTTTCACCGCAAGGTTGATGAGCTGCTTCGCCACGGTGTCTTTGACCCCCAACTCCACCTGAACCTTGAGCATAAGATCCTTCGACTGAATAGCGACGTCGGCCGGGGTGAGTGAAGCAACAACGGCCAGACGAGGCTCCGCTGCCCGGGCCGCGCAGCTACCGTGGAGCATCTCGACCCTTGCGGCAGCGTAGTCCACGCTCAGTGTCCGAGGTGGCAAGGGTGGTCCATCCTTTATCTTCTCGAAGGTCAGGAGGATCGTGGTGTTGTCGCCCTTGGGAGTGAAAGTGATGACGGTCGACGAGTCGTCCGACAGCGCTGAGGCACCCCTCGATCGAGCGGCGCCGCTCATACCTTCGGTCTTTTTGACGAAGTGATGAACCATCACGAAAGCAGGCTGCCAATCGAGGGACCGAGCCATATCCCTCAGCGGCTGGATCACCTTCATCTTCACGTCGCTGTTTAGGTTCTCGTCGGCGGTGTGGAAGTAGCCGATGGTGTCGAGAAACACGACCTCAGCCCGGGTGGCCTCGACGAGCTGGCGCAGCTCGTTCCCGATCTTCGGCATGCTGCAATCGCGGGCCAGAAAGAGAAGGTTGGGCACCGCATCGTCGATGGCAAGCCCTGCACGAATCTGGCGGCGACGGTTTGCAAACACGGCTCGATTGGCTTCACCCTCCAAGTACAGAACGCGCAACGGCCGGGGCACCTCCAGACCCTGAAAGTCGCGTCCCATAGCGAGGTGGTATGCGGCCGTCATCCAGTACAAGGTCTTCGCAGAGTTCATCGGTCCTGCGCTGAGGACGAGGCCACCCTGCGAGATGACGCCGTTGCCGAGGTATGAGTTTGCAGGTGGGGAGGGAACCGCCAGATCCTCATCGTCGGTGACAAACCTGAACCGACGTTCAACCTCGGCTGAGTTGAAGCCGGTAGTGATTCCCAGCCACTGCTCGACCTTCTCCACGACCTTGCGATCAAGGTGGCCGTCGTCAATGAGGCGGCTGCGGCCAAGGGCTGGCTCACCGGCAGCGAGCTTCTCCAACGTGAGCACCAGTTGCGACTGGAGGCGAGAGAAAGTTTCGGGCTCCGGGTTAGCGCAGGCCAATGCGATGCCCTTGACGATCTTTTGGATCTGGGCTGGATCGAGATTGAGGCGCAGCAGCCAGCCGCAGATCGCAAGCCCTGTCTCGTGTCGGTCACCCGGTCGAAAATGCCTCGCGAGGAGGGCAGTACAAGCGCAAAGCCCCGCAGCTTTGAGAAGCTCCTCCGGAGTCACCTCTGCGGGAGAGCCGACAGCGTCGAGCATGACGCGTTCACCATTCGGGTGGGTCCCGAAGGCCAGCGACTGCACACCGCCGTTATCGGGTCCGGCAGTGCGCACTTCGAGGATCATCTTGTCCGTAACCGGGTCCTGAAATCGTCTCGTCTGCGCAACATGCGAACGGTAGAGCCGGTGGCTCGCAGGCGTCGACAAACGACCGAAGGTGAAGGGCGTCGCCGGAAGACATACGTGCGCCACTTCTCTGGCTTCGTCGCAGTCAAGGTCGACGTCAGCAAGCCCGTGGCGCAGGTGAATGCCCACATTACAGTTGGGCAGGGCAAGGTCGACACATTCGCCTGTTTCAGGCAGGCCCACATGCCAGTCCTTCGTGAAGTTGTGCTTTGTCCCAGCGTCGTAGAAAACCGGAGCGAGGCCAAGATTCTGCAGTCGTTGCGCTGCATCGCGTGAATCTGCCGGGGGTGAGTTTGTGTATCTCTCAATGCTGTCCAGAATGTTCTCCTAATGCTGCGGTACGGTTCTCGTGGCTTCCGTTTGCCAACCGACGTCGGAGGGTGTCGGTCACCTCGTGGCTGAAAAATTCAGCCACTCTCTAAGGAAGCCGGTTTTTCGCCAAAAAACATACGGCAGAAGAAGAATTTACATGTCCGCCGAGACGACACCCGCGTGACGGGACCCAGATACCGATCCTGAATTCAGGCCCAACCCGGTCAACCCGATGTGTTCGGTCTGGGGGTTCAAAGCCAAGCGAAACGGGTCAGCGCAGGGGGTTCAACTCACCCGATCCAAGGGGTTCAAGTCGTCGTCGGTCAGAGCGGATGCCCCGATCGACAGCGGGCTTCGCGCCGGTCGTGCGGTCAGACCACTGTCCGGCGTCAACTAGAACTGCGGGATCGCGTCAACTAGAAACTGCGGGGTCGGTCTCGGGTTTCTGATTGATGGTGGCGGTCGACAGACCGCCTTCCT
>JAJXWV010000006.1 GCA_021781455.1 Acidobacteriota bacterium
TGAACGAGAACGAGACCCCTCACCCCGGCCCTCTCCCCGCTGCGGCGGGGAGAGGGGGGACGATCGAACGTCCGGTCGCGCCTAACCGTAGCGCCTAACCGTAGCGCCTGACCGTCGCGCCTAACTGCGGCGCTGCAGGATGAGGCCTTTGCGGGCCTCGCGAGCCGCCGCCGGCGAGGTCATCCACCAGTGCGGCAGCGCCTGCATCAGGCGCGCGATGATCCTCCAGCGCTTCGTGATGTAGGCCTCACGCCTTCGCTGTTCGATCGCGTCGATGATCTGCTCGACCGCCTTCTCCGTCGAGGCCACCCAGAACATGCCTCCCAATCCCTCGGTCATCTCCGATTCCACGTAGCCGGGCAGGATGGTGGTGATGGCGATCGGCTTCTCGAGGATGGCCGCGTTGATCCGCAGCCCTTCGAGGTAGTTGCTGATGAAGGCCTTCGAGGCCGCGTACGTCCGGGTCGTTCCGTTGCCGCGGACAGCGGCGACCGAGGAGATCCCGATGATGTGGCCTGAGCCCTGCCTGCAGAAGAGCTCGAACGCGCGATGGGCCAATGCGGTGAATCCCATCACGTTGACCGCAATCACCTGGCGCTCCTGTTCCCACGTCGGTTCGGCGCTGACGTAGCCCGTACCGGCGCACAGGACGACGCGGTCGACGCGTCCCAGCTCGGTGGTCAGCTCGTCGAAGCTCCTGCCGGCCAGATCGACGTTCGTCACATCGGTGGCGCGCCAGTGCACCCTCTCGCCGAGTTCTGCGCGAAGGGCCTCGAGCCGCTGCTGCCGGCGACCAACGAGGCCGACCGACTCGCCGCGCCGCACCAGCTGTACGGCCAGCTCGCGGCCGATCCCGGACGTAGCGCCGATGATGATGGTCGCCATCGGTTGCGGGGCGATGCCGGATCCCGGTCTAACGGAGCCCGGCTGCTTCTGCGGCATGGCGGCCGACAGGGGCGAGGGTCGGACGCCCTCCGCTTCGTCGAGCACCCTCCGTACCGTCGACAGGAGACGAGTGACCGCCTCTTCGCTTCCCGCGAAAACCGGCAGGGCCAGACAAAGCGAGTCTCGATAGCTGCTCAATGAGAACAGCGACCGTGGAGGAAACATCGGCGGCGCATAGACGACTGCGGCCACGGCCGGCCGGTCGAAGGTGACGTCTTCTTCCGTCAGGCGACCGAGGTTGGTCATCGCCGTCGCGATTGCGCCCGCCGCTTCGGCCCTGCGGCTCTGGTTGCGCAGGCGGTCCTGCAATTTGCCGAAGGGGAGCCGCTCCACGGTCTTCAAAAGGCTCATGCCCTGGAGCCCGATGCCATGCCGCTTCAGCCGCGTCGTCTCCGCCACGACACCGCGCAGCATCGTCCGCCAGTCGGGCGCCAAAGGACGATCCACGGTCAGGGTGACCACGCTGCTCAGGTTCGCCGGCGCGAGGTGCGGTTCCGTGACGAAGCGCCGGAGGTCGGCCGTCATGCCGATGCGTGACGCTGCTGCGCTCTGCTCCGGATGAAGACGCGAGACCGCCGTGAGGATCGCTGCCGCGAAGAGGTCGTTGAGCGTGCCGCCTTCACTTCGCGCGGCCTGCTTCAGCCGCCGGACGGACTCACCGTTCCAGCTCTCCCGTTTCCAGAAGAGAGCCGGCTGCGGCGCCAGAGGCAGCACCGCGCAGCGCGATCGCACCGGCTTCATGAGGCGGCTGAAATGACGCACCGAGGTCAACGTCGCGCGGATGCCGCGGCTCTCCGGCGGACGATGGACGAGAGTGAGATCGCGCCGACGAGGCGGCTCGTTCGTCTCCGGCTCGCGCCCTGAGCCAAGCGCCGTGTAGATCGCCGCGAGCTCCCTGAGGCATTGCCGTGCGCCGGCCGCGTCGACCGCCATGTGCGAAGCAACGAAGGCCGCCCTCGATCCGCTCTCCGTGTCGACGACGCCCATCCGCAACTGCGTCTCCTGATGGCAATCGTGCGGCCCCGCCAGGAACGATTCGAAGGCTTCCGGCTCCAGGCGCCAGACCCAGGCGTTCGCTGCGGCATCGGGGAGCGGAACGAAAGCGGGCCACTCGCGCTCGAGATCGACGCCCATCGCCAGAAAGGGATAACGCCCGGCCAGGCGCTGGAAGGCCTGCTGCAATCGCTCGCCATCGAGCACGTGATCGAAGCGCAGTTCGCATCGGATGTGCAGGTCCACGACGTCGCGAATGGCCAGCATCATCCTTTCCAGCAATTCCAACGGCATCGGCTGACTGAGATCTCGCATCTGGAAAGCCTTTCCGAGTTCGAGAAGGATTGACGTCAGGAGAGGTCTAGCCGGGCAACGAAGGCGGAGGGGTCTCCTTTTGAACCAGAACGAGACCTCTCACCCCGGCCCTCTCCCCGCTGCGGCGGGGAGAGGGGGAACGATCGAACGTTTCTTCTCTCCGGTGTCGCGCCTGCGCGATTCGAGCGCTCGGGGTGACAAGCGTCCTGCCACCCGATTCTTGTCTCATTGGGGTTCGCCGTCTCCTTTTTATTAGGGATTTCCGGAGACGTTACCATGACCGCCACACGCCACGCCGCCCTGGCCGCGAGCGCAGGAGCTCGGGCCTCGGCGGGTAACCGCGTCAATTGAGGACTGTCGGTGACGCGGCATTCGCTCATGGGCGTCAAACCCGCTTCACGAAGCCGCGTGTGTACCGTCACGACTCGCCAGCGCGATTGGGGCTAAGCAAACGAAGCCATCACTCAGCTCGGCGCTGTCGGACGTTCCGCGCAGTCTTCATCGAGGGCTCAGCGGAACGTGACCGTATGTCGATTGCATTTGGGCCGATGTCTTCGTCTGAGCTGCGTCGCGCAACGGCGGCGCAGCCCGTAACAGGTGCGCCATGACCATTGTGCCCGGCGTGCGCCTTGGCCCCTACGAGGTGACGGAGCGGATCGGCGGGGGCGGCATGGGAGAGGTGTTCCGCGCGCGCGACGAGAGGATCGGCCGCGACGTGGCCATCAAGGTCCTTCACCCCTCGCTGGCCGCGGATTCGGCGCGGCTGGAACGCTTCAACCAGGAGGCGCGGGCCGCCGGCTCCGTCGGTCATCCGAACATCGTCACGATCTATGACATCGGTTCCGAGAACGGCTCGCCCTACATCGTGATGGAGTTGCTCGAAGGACAGACGCTGCGCGGCAAGCTCGCCGCACCCCGTCCGAACCTCCCAAAGAACCTGCTGTGGCTGGCCGAGGTGGCGGATGCCATCGCCGCGGCGCATGGTGCGGGCGTCGTCCACCGCGACCTCAAACCGGAGAACGTCATCGTCACGAAATCGGGGCTGGCGAAAGTCCTCGACTTCGGGCTGGCCAAGCTGGCCATCGTCAATCCTGGCGAGCGCACCGACGTGATGATGACAACGCCAGGTGCGATCGTCGGCACGATCGGCTACATGTCGCCTGAACAGGCGGAAGGGCGCTCGGTCGATCACCGCACCGACATCTTCTCCCTCGGATCGATTCTGTATGAGGTCCTGACCGGAAAGCGTGCCTTCGCCGGCCGCTCCGCGGTCGACACGCTGCACAAGATCATCCACGAAGATCCGCCGCTTCTGGCGTCGAAAACTCGGGAGGTTCCGGCGGAGCTGCAGCGGATTGCGCGCAAGTGCCTGGCCAAGGAACCGGACGAGCGCTACCAGTCGGCGAAGGAGCTTGCGATCGACCTGCGGCACGCAGTGGCGAGCCTCGGGCGCCGTTCGCGCCGCGGAGAGCGGCATGCCGAGGTGCCGGCGCCTTCGCCGGAACGCACCGCGGTGGCGGTGCTGCCGTTTGCGAACCTGACGGGAAACCCGGAAAACGCCTATCTCGGCGATGGCGTGGCCGAGGACCTGCTCACCGAGCTCTCCAGGATCGGCACGCTCAAAGTCGTGTCGCGAACGTCGGCACTCCGCTTCACGGACCGGCAGCAGAGCATTCGTGAGATCGCAGAGGCCCTTCGTGCCGACGTGCTGATCGAAGGGAGCGTGCGCCGGATGGGCGAGCACGTGCGCATCGCCGCGCGCGTGGTGAATGCGGCCATGGACGAGCAGCTCTGGGCCGATGCCTGCGAAGGCGAGATCAGCAAACTCTTCTCGATGCAAAAGGAGCTCGCGCAGAGCGTCGCGGCAGCTCTCGTGCCCAACTTGACGAGCGCCGAGCGGGCAAGGCTCGGGCGGCCGGCCACGACGAACGTGGAAGCGTATCGCCTCTACATGCAGGGACGGCACTGCGTGTCCCGCATGACGGAGGAAGGCATACGGCAAGGTGTCGAGTACTACGAGCGCGCAGTGGTGCAGGACCCTCACTTCGCGCCGCCGCACGCCGGGATCGCTTTCGCATACATGCTTCTGAGCATGGGCCACGGAGCAGGCACGATGCTGCCTCGAGAGGCTCAGAAGAAAGCCAGGGAGGCGATCGACCGCGCTCTGGCCATCGACCCGTCATTCGCGCAAGGGCATGCCATCGACGGCGCCCTCAGGTTCATGTTCGACTTCGACTGGGCAGGCGCGGAGAAGGCGCTCGAGCGGGCTCTGGCCCTCAATCCGGACAATGCGGAAACGCACGGCCTCTATGGCCTGTTCCTCGGCTCGCTGGAGCGGTATGACGAAGCGGTGGCCGCGCAGCACCAGGCGCACGAGCTCGACCCGCTCGCCCCGCTGTGCATGTCTGACACCGCCTCCGCGCTGCTGCGCGCCGGCCGTGTCGACGAGGCTCTCCAGCAGGCAGCCGCGCTCCTTCGCCTCGAGCCGGCGTACCCGATGGGCCATTCCACCATGGGCTGGGCCTACATCAAGAAAGGGCGACAAGAGGAAGGTCTCACGGCGCTCGAGGAGGCGGTCAGGGTCTCGCCCGGGAACACACTCTTCCTCGGGCAATTGGGACAGGCATACGCCGTCGCCGGGAGGCCTGAGAAAGCGCAGGCGGTCCTCCAGCGTCTGCTCGCTCTCGGCGCCGAGCGTTACGTCTCTCCTTATCACCTGGCGTACGTCTATACCGGCCTGGGTGAGTACGACCGCGCGATCGACTGCCTCGAAGGAGCGGTCGACGAACGCTGCGGTGGCGTGTACGGCATCCGCGGCTCGTTCCTCTTCACCGACCTGCGCAGCCATCCTCGCTTCACCGCACTGCTGAAGCGGATGCACCTGGAGCCAGCCTTGCGTTAGGCGAGGGTCGTGACGCAGAGGGCGAGTTTCGCATCGAGCGCCTTCGCCACCGCGCCAGCGGGGAGAAGGTGGCCTAAGGCCGGATGAGGGGGCTCAACTCGAGGGCCATCGCGTTCAGATCTCCACCCGGCTGAAAACTGTGCATCGTCGCCAGAGAAGGTGAGATTGTCTGCTGGCGACGTCGCCGGGCTGGAAGCCTGTCGACCGGCGGGCAGGATGCCCGCACTCCGTGTCATGTCCGCTCGAACAGCAGCAGCGTCGAAGTCGCGGAGGCATACAGGCGTTCTTCTTCGTCGACGAGCTTCGCCTCGGCAAACGCCGCGCGGCGGCCGATCGACGCGACGCGGCCCACGGCGCGAAGAGGCCCGGTCTCCCGCGTGATCGGCTTGTGGTAGGCGACCTTCAACTCGAGAGTGGTGTACGCCTGGGTGGTCGGTCACGTCCCCTTATACCCGGCCGATGGGCGGAAGGTTCACCTGCGTGACCGGCGTGTGGGGCGGGCTTTCCAGCCTGCCCGGGCCACCCGCCCGGGGGGCAGGCTGGAAAGCCTGCCCTACACGTGAGGGGGGGCAGGCTGGAAAGCCTGCCCTACACGTTGGGCTACCGCCGCTTCGCTGAGGAGCGCTTCCGCGGTCTGACGGGCCGCACGGGCGCGCGCTCTTCTTCGACGAGCTGGTGCGAGGCGGTGGCGTCGAGGTCAAGGCCGTAGATCTTCTTGAGCTCTGCGATTTTCTGGAGCGAAGTGGCACCGAAGGGCGCCTTCCCCTCGAAAGCATGGAGCACGATTCCCTCGAGAAGATCGCCGAGGGAGAGGTCGTGGTATTCGGCGAGACCCTTGAGGACTTTGACGATTCGCTTCTCCATGCGCACGCCGGTCTGAATCCGTTCGATTGTTATCATGGTAGTAAGGTACCATGGTAACGGCACTCGCACAAGGCCGGTTTTGGTCTCGCTGAACGCTGAACGCCCAATTCAGACAGCGCTTCGGGATTTTCAGCGGGTGAAGCATCGCCGTAAAGCCGCGGAGCGGCGACATTGGTCTCTCGGAGATGTCGCCGCTCCGCGGCTCATACGCTGAATCTCTCACCGATCATCCCAACGCTGACGCGTTGGGCTACCTAGATTTCGCCGCTCCGCGGCTGGAGTGCCCTCTTCGAAATCTTGCCGGACCCGATTCAATATCCTGAAAAGCCAGAATGAAGAAAATGAATTCAGAACGCAGAATTACGCCGAATTCAGAATTCAGAATTCAGAAAGCCGTGCCCCCTATACTGATCGCCACCACGTCCGACGAAAGGAACTCCGTCTAATGAACAAGCTGGCCATTCTCGTCGCCGCACTGCTTGCGACTTCGCTCTATGCCGCCACCGATCACACCCTCTACCAGAATCCGACGCTCAGCCGCACGCAGATTGCCTTCGCGTACGCGGGCGACATCTGGACGGTGTCGCGCGATGGGGGCGTGGCCACCCGGCTGACCACCGATGTGGGCGTCGAGCGCGATCCGCATTTCTCGCCCGACGGGTCGCTCCTCGCCTTCACCGGGGAATACGACGGAAACACGGACGTGTACGTGATCCCGGCCGCGGGAGGAATCCCCAAGCGGCTGACCTATCACCCCGGAAACGACGAGGCCGTGGGGTGGACGAACGACGGCAGGAAGGTCCTCTTCCGTTCCTCGCGCGCCAGCGTCCGCTCGTACGCCCAGCTCTTCACGATCGGCCTCGACGGCGGGCTCCCGGAAATGGTTCCGCTGCCGCACGCCTACGAGGGCGTCTTCTCCCCCGACGACTCCCGCATCGCCTACCAGCCGATCACCCAATGGCAGCCCGACTGGAAACGGCAGAAGGGCGGGCAGACCGGGCAGATCTGGATCGCGCGGATGTCCGACTCGACCATCGAGCGAGTTCCTCATCCCGGCTCGAACGACCACGCTCCCGCCTGGATGGGCGACAGCATCTACTTCATCTCGGATCGCGGCAGCCGTACTGGGACGACGTCGATCTGGGCATACGACACCGGCTCGAAGTCCGTCCGGCAGGTTGTCGCGAACGACGGATTGGACATCAAGTCGATGTCGGCCGGCCCGGACGCGATCGTCTACGAACAGTTCGGAACGATCTTCCTACTCGACCCCAAGACGGGATCGGCTCACAAGGTGCCGATCCGCGTCGAGGGCGATTTCATCGGAGTCCGCCCGCGCTTCGAATCTGCGGGCAAGTCGATTCGCAGCGGCCACATCTCGCCGACCGGCGCCCGCGCCGTCTTCGAGGCGCGCGGCGAGATCATCACCGTCCCGGCCGAGAAGGGCGATGCGCGCAACCTCACGCGGACGCCCGGCGTCATGGAGCGCGATCCGGCGTGGTCTCCCGACGGGAAATGGATCGCCTACTTTTCCGACGAGTCAGGCGAGTATGCGCTGCATCTCGAGGCTCAGGACGGAGAGAGTCCCGCCAAGAAGATCGACATGGGCGATCCGCCAACGTTCTACTACGGGCCGGTCTGGTCGCCCGACAGCACCAAGATCGCCTACAGCGACCGCCGGCTCAACCTCTGGTATGTCGACGTCGCTACGGGAAAACGGGTGAAGGTCGACACCAATCCGATCGGATTCACCGAGGCGGTGCTCGAGCCGCGATGGTCGCCCGACAGCCGCTGGATCGCATACGCGCGCTACCTCCCCAGCCTGATCCGCGCGGTGTTCATTGACTCGGTCGAGTCGGGGAAGTCCGTTCAGGTGACCGACGGGCTGAGCGACGTCGCCTTCCCTGCGTTCGACAAGAGCGGGAAGTACCTCTACATCGCCGCAAGCACCGACATCGGCCGCGGATTGAGCTTCGCGGACCTGTCGGGCATCGACAGCGTGACTACGCGGAACGTCTACGCGGTCGTTCTCCGAAACGACCTCGCCTCACCGCTCGCGCCGGAAAGCGACGAAGAGGGCAGCAAGAAGAGCGACGGGAAGAAGAACGACGAGAAGAAGAGCGACGACGCCAAGACGCCGGACAAGAAGAACGGCGACGAGAAGAAGAGCGAGCCCGCGGCGAAGAAGGTCGAGCCTGTGCGCATCGACTTCGACGGCATCAGCCAGCGCATCGTCGCGCTGCCGTTGCCGAACGGGAACGTCCGCGCTCTCGACACGGGGAAGGATGGGATTCTCTTCGTCTCGATCGTTCCTCCCTCGCATTTCGGAAGCGAGGACGAGGGCTTCATCGTGAAGCGCTTCGAGCTGGAGAAGCGAAAGAGTGAGGACTTTCTGTCGGGGCTCAACGACTTCGACGTCTCCGCGAACGGGGAGAAGGTCCTTTACCGCAAGAAGCAGAAGTGGGCCATCGCGCCAGCCGCCGGCACGCCGAAACCGGGAGAGGGAGGGCTGGCCACCGATGCGATCCAGGTGAAGGTCGATCCCCGTGCCGAGTGGAAGGAGATGTTCCACGACGCCTGGCTGGGAGAGCGCGACCACTTCTACGCGGAGAATCATCACGGCCTCGACATCGACGCCGCGAAGAAACTCTACGAGCCGTATCTCGCCGCCGTCGCCCATCGCGCCGACCTGAACTATCTCTTCCGCGAGATGCTCAACCAGATGACCATTGGCCACACCTTCATCCGCGGCGGTGACATGCCCGAGACAAAAACCGTCCCGGGCGGACTCCTCGGCTGTGACTTCTCGATCGAGAACGGACGCTATCGGTTCGTCCGGATCTTCGACGGCGAGAACTGGAACCCCGACCTGCGCGCGCCGCTCACCCAGCCCGGCGTGAACGTCAAGGCCGGCGAATATCTCATCGCCGTCGCCGGTCGCGATCTACCAGCCACAGAGAACGTCTACGCAGCGTTCGAGAACACCTCCGGCAAGCAGGTCAGGATCAAAGTCGGCTCGAAGCCTGATGGATCGGACGCGCGCGAAGTCACCGTCGTTCCCGTGGCCACCGAATCGGGCCTGAGGACCCGGGCCTGGATCGAGGACAACCGCCGCGAAGTCGACAAGCTCAGTGGCGGCCGGCTGGCCTACATCTACATGCCGAATACCGGAGAAGCCGGCTACGCGAGCTTCAATCGCGACTTCTTCGTCCAGACCGGGAAGCAGGGCGCGGTCGTCGACGAGCGCTTCAACCAGGGCGGCCTCCTGGCCGACTACGTGGTGAACATGCTCACGCGCCCGCAGCTGAGCGCGATCATGTTCCGCTACTCCGCTCAGGACATCCCCGTGCCCGCAGGGGCGATCTACGGTCCCAAGGCGATGCTGATCAACAGCATGTCGGGAAGCGGAGGCGACGCAATGCCGTGGTACTTCCGGAAGATGAAGGTCGGGCCTCTCGTCGGCACGAAGACGTGGGGCGGCCTCGTCGCCGCCCGGACAGGACCGCGCCTGATGGACGGAGGGACGTACACGGCGCCCGATGCGGCGGTGTACGGGCTCGACGGCCAGTGGGAAGTGGAGAACGTGGGCGTCGCCCCCGACATCGAGGTGGAGCTCGACCCGGCCGCGTGGCGAAAGGGACACGACACTCAGCTGGAGAAAGCGGTGGATGTTCTGATGGGCGAGATCGCGAAGCACCCGCGCGTTGCGCCGGTGCGACCGCCGTATCCCGTCTACGACCGCTGCTGCGGTCTCAACGGACAGTGAGTCGTCGTGAGAGGCGGGATCCTAACGTGCGGATCAGGGGGCGGTCTCGTTCGCAAGGCCGGTAGCCCAAAAAAAACAGGGCCGGCTCCGCGGCCGGCCCTGTCGGTGTGAAGGACGTTCCGGGTTCGATCCTATCCGAGCTCCAGGTGATAGCAGTGGTTGCTCGGCTCGACGAGCATCGTCGACACGCGCCCCTGGACCGATGCGACGAACAACGGCCGGTTGCTGGCGTTGAAGATGTCGTACGAGAAGTCGACCACGCAACGGGTTGCCGGATCGGCGCAGTGGTGCGACACGTTCGACGGTCCCTGCGCGTTGATCTCTGCCTCCATCGCTGCCCGGATCGTCGTGGCGTTCGCCTGGATCTGAGCGGTCGTCATGCCGGCAGTCATGTTGACATAGACGTTGATGACCGCATCGCCGGCTGCCGCGTAGATGGCGAGTTGCGAAGCGGCCCCGTGGTTCAGGCAGTTGTTGAACATGGCCCGCGCCTGATCGGCCGGTGTTCGCGCCGTGCTCGAAATCGCGCCCTGCGACTGGCCGGCTGCGCGCAGACCGTCTTTGAGGGTGTCGATCATCGAGGCCCAGACCACGCCAGCGTCCGCGTTAGGCCCGTATCCGATCTGAACGTCGCGCAGCGATGCCACTTGTGAGGGACTGCTCGCCGCAATCAGGTAGGTCGTCCCGGCGGGATCGTCGGCCAGCGTCGTTCCGTCGATGTGAACGGGGCCACCCGCTCCCGGCTGTGTTCCGGCCGGAACGGTGTAGCTGAACACCGGCGTGCCGAGGCGGTTGTTGTATCCGGGCCCGCTGGCGAAGTAGACGTTGATCGTGACGTCGTTGTTCAGCGCGGTGTTGAGAACCTGCCACGAGAGGTCGAGCCCGCCGGCGGTGTTGTTCCAGGCGAGCTGCGGCCGCACCTGATCCTTGATCTCCTCGACGAAGTCGATGACGACCTGCGAGTCGTAGAGTGCGTCGCCGACGTTGGCCACGCCGGCGTCGACCTGAATCGTGTCGCCCGATTTGTCGACGGGGAGGATGACTTCACGCCAGTTCGTCTCGCCGGCACCGTTGAATGCGCCGCAGCCGAGGCCATTCATGCTGTTCGCTTCACCGGCGTTTCCGCCGCCCAGCTGGCTGCGGATGGAGACCCGAAAGTAGTCGTTCCACTGCGATCCGCAGTAGCCGCCCGGAACCTCGCTGGTGATGAAGCGGTAGCGGATCTTCACCGCCGTCGTGTCAGCCGCAGTCGTGAACGTGCGCGAGATTGAGCGCTCACCCTGGCCCGAAGTGCCCAGCATCAGGTCCTGATCGACGATCGAGCCTGGGCCGATTGCCATCGTCGAAACAGGACCCTGGGAAGAAAAACCGGAGATGACCTCCTCGTGCGGAACGATCCAGACCGGAGTGCCCGATGGGATGGTCCAGCCGGCGGTGCCGAGGCTGAAATCGTTGTTGTCGACCGAGCTCGGTGCGTTGAAGCCGAACATCTTGATCGTGACGTTGCCCTGGTATCCGAGGACGCCGGCGGTGCCGATCTCGTTTCCGATGCCTTTGGCCTTGATCAGGATCGTGCGCCCCGGGAAGTTCTGGAACGAGACGGTACCGGTTGTGGTGATGGCCTGCTCCGACACCGACGGATCGTCGGTGAGCGCCGCCACGACGCTCGTCTGCGTCGTGAAGGGCGTTCCGTCGGGATTGACGAGGTTCACCTGGAACGTGTAGCTGCCGGCCCAGAGCGTCGCGGTGAGGTAGAGCGGGCGGCCGACCGTGTCGTAGGCCTTGAGAGAGACGTTGTTGCGACCGTCGACGAGCGTCACGTTCGCCGTCAGAAGATGCGCGGTTGTGACGAGGCTGCTCGCCGGGACGCGGAGGCCGTTGATCGTCAGAACGAACTCGGAAGCGGCAGTCG
The DNA here is from genome assembly GCA_021781455.1 of Acidobacteriota bacterium. GTDB lineage: Bacteria > Acidobacteriota > Thermoanaerobaculia > Gp7-AA8 > Gp7-AA8 > JAJXWV01. The sequence continues at coordinate 11,698 of JAJXWV010000006.1, forward strand.
TGTCGAACTCGGCGCCGTTGAGGCCGAAGCGCAGCCCGTTGCGGCTGACGAACGTGTCCGGTGATGCGCCCACGAGTGCCAGCGCGCCCTCGGGCAGGTTCTGATCGAGCGGGTTCTCGGCCTGCGGCGGAACGGCCACTGCTCCGAGGTTGGCGTCGGCCCGCTGTCGGTCGCCTCCGTTGATGACGCCGTTGCGGTCGACGTCGGCGTAAGGAGAGTAGTTCGGATCGCTGCTCTTCGTTCCGCTGAGCGAGGCAATGAGCTGAAGATCGGCGGCGTCGACCTTGAAGTCACCGTTCGCATCGCCGGCCAGGAAAACGTCGAGCCGGTACCCGCCCGTGGTCTTGTGCTCGCTGCGAACGACGATCTCGTACTTGCCCGGCGTCAGCGAAGCGAGGGCGATGCTGGCCGTGCTGTCGGCGGTGTCGGGCTTTCTGGTATCCACTTTGACGTTCCCGCCCTCCTTCGATTCGATCGAGATGAGACCGGGATCGAGCGGCGCCTGCGCGCTCTGCTCGGCGCTCAGGAGGAATATGAGATCCACTGCCCCGCGGGAGTTGAGATTGTAGTGGTCGGTGTCGACCTCGAAGCCGATGCGGTCCTCCTGGCCCGCACTCGAAAGCGACCCCGTGAAGCTCGCCACGACACCTCCGGAGACTTGAGCGAAGAGCGGGGGAGCAGCGAGGGAAAGAAGAATGAGAGCGGAGAGGACCGCACACAGCCGTAGGGCCGGACGAAGCATGATCGACCTCCTTTTGGACGCGCCGATTATCTGCCTTCGTACGATACTTCAGGAGTGCCCGAGATCACGATGGCAGGCAATAGGGCCCCGAAAATCCAAATTCGCACGGTTTGCAGACGGGAAAAGTGGAACCAGGAAACCGCAGCAAGCGCGATGCCGCTCCTGCGCATTGCGAGGCGAGGTCGATCTCGTCGTTCATGGCGGTGACGTTTTTTTCCGGAGTCGGGTGAAGCCGGGAGTGGTCATGCGCGCCTTCGAGCCGCTCAAGCGCATCGCCGACTTGGGAGTCCCGGTCGTGGTCGTTCCCGGAAACCACGAGCGGTCTGAGATTCCCTGTCCGCTTCTCGCCGCGCATCCGCGCGTCTACGCGGCGATTCTGGCGGGACACATCCACCGCCATCAGGTTCTGACCACGGATCTGTCCGGCCGCCCTCTCGCGGCGCCGCTGTTCTATCCGGGCTCCATCGAAAGGACAAGTCGCGCAGAGAATGGCGAGGCGAAGGGCTTCGTGACGCTCGAGCTCGAGCCGGATCACGAAGGTGGACACGTTCGGTCGTGGACGTTCCATCAACTCGCGCCACCGATAGCGGGCAGCGAGCGAGAGTCCTATCTCGACTCCGCTGCGGACCGACCAGAGCGCTGCACTCCCGGGTTCTACCGTTTCTTAACGCCGCCGGCAGGCCTCGCAACTGCAGATACGGGCGGACTGCGCGCGATGGCGGAGCCGTCGCAGTCGATTCCCTGCGCTCGCTCTACACCAGCCCCTTCAGCATGTGCAGCTCCCGGAGTGCATCGGGGCGTACGGAGAGGGTGCCGGTGTACGGGTACTGGAATTCGAAAATCGTGAAGAGGATCAGTCCGATCGTGACGGTCAGACCCGACACGATGAGGATCTGCATTCTCCGGTCTTCGACTCCGAACAGGAACGGAAAATACGAGGTGATGAACCCGCCGACCAGGAGCACGAACCAGACGATTCCGCTGATGCTCTGCCGGGAGGCATTGAGGCGTTCCCTGCGCAGCTCGCAGATCTGGTTGAAGCGCTCGACGGCCTGATTGAAGAAAATCTCTTCCCGTCTGCTCTGCGGCTCGAACGCCGTCGTCATCGCCCAGATGTTCTCCTGGGCCTTCTGTGCGCGCGCGCCTTCTCCTCCACGCGCCATGGCCGGCCACTCATCGAGGACGATCTGCTGTCCGTACTCGCGCAGCAACTGCCGGAATTGATCGCTGGCCGGCTGCCGCAGGGCCACTGCATCCCTGTAGATGCTTCCGAGGACGCTCGCTTCCTTCTGAGCCTTTTCTCCGGCGGCGGTGTAGTCCTGCCAGACGAGAACGACGGTGAAGGCAAGCAGGACGGCATAGATCTGGCCGATCGTGCCGAACACGTTCCCGGCGGCGTCGTTATGGAGTCGCAGCTTTTCGTGCGAGGCGATTCGCCTGGTGAGGATGGAACCGACCAGTGCGGAGAGAATGGCGAGAACCACGACCGCCGCCCCGAGAAGCGGCGCGGGAACGTTGAGGAGAATCCACTGAGAAGCAGGCACGGTCTCGCTCCCTTTGATGCGCTCGCACCGGTGACGGCGCCGAAGTTGGACGTGCCCATCATATCCACGGAATTCGTCACAGAGACACAGAGACGTAGCGCAGGCTCGCTCCATTCGTCCGCAATCGAGGATCGCCTCATAGGGTCCCCTCGCCCCGTGCGGATCAGTTTCGCGAGGTCGCTCGTCGGGGAGCACGGGGCGAGGGGACGGGTCGCCCTCTCGTTTGTGCGAGATCTCTTTGCGTCTGGAGAAGAAGCTGTTCGTTCGTGGACACAAACAAACCCCGAGTTGTTCTCTGTGAATCTCTGCGCCTCTGTGGTTGAAACTCTCGACGGAGGCCGGAGTCGTCGCGGATTTCCGCACAGCCTCACAGCGCAGGCTCGCAGCGCTCGCCCGCAACCGACATGCTGTCGGACGCTACGCGCCCTCAATCACTTAATGCGTGTCCCGGTTCGGCGGCCTGACGGCCGCCCTGGAGTTTGGACGTCTGGTGGCTAGGCGTTAGCAGCAGCGACGAGTTGGAATGGTGTTGTGGCAAAGGGGGGCGGCGAGATTTGGGGTTC
>JAJXWV010000070.1 GCA_021781455.1 Acidobacteriota bacterium
ACGAGGCAGAGAACCAAAACCATGAAGGAAGGCGGTCTGTCGACCGCCACCATCAATCAGAAACCCGAGACCGACCCCGCAGTTTCTAGTTGACGCGATCCCGCAGTTCTAGTTGACGCCGGACACCAGAATCTGCTCCCAGACCTTCTTGTCCTCACCTTTCGGCTCATTGACAGTCAACACCGCGACGCTCGATACGGCGGCTGCGCCTGAGCTGCCAGGCAGCCACCGGCCTATCGACTCCTCGTACCCAAGCACGACTTGCAACTGCTGGAGACCTGGCATCGTAAGGCGGCCGTCCATGAACCAGCGTGGATGGTCGAGAGTGCCCTCCGTCGGAATCGTGAGTAAGACCCTCTGGTGAGGACCAAGCGTCGTCGCCGGCCATTCCAAAGAAACAACCGAATTACCGGCACTGCCCCCGCTCCAGGCATCAAATGTGCCGTCTTGATCGTTGCGAACCAGTAGCTTTGCGTAAGGTGGGATCTCTTGTTTTGCGTCGCTGTCGTTTGTCAGTGCCAAGACCAATGAGACTGGAATACCGGCAATCGTCGTATTGGGCTCGAGTGACAACGATAGGCTGAGCTCTCCCGATGCAAGAACTGCCCGCAGCGGCCAGACCGCAGCGAATACTGCGACAGTAACGATCCTCAATAATTGCATTGCGCTTCTCCCTAGTTGTTCGGCGTCGCCTCTAGTTGAAACACCATCGGCATCGGCTCAACGGAATGCCTCACCCGGCGGTATTCTGACGAGTCCCAAGGGTCGTTGTGCAGCGAGACAATTCCGTCGGCGTGTTCCCATGGCTCGCGTAAGGGACTCATCAAGCAGTTATTATGATCCCATGCCGGGCGGGAGCAGTGACCTAAGGTGAGCCGCGCCGGTGGATTGACGTCAAACGTATGTACCAACTCGTGCGCAGCTGTCTCTCGCCGGACGTTCAGAAGATTCAGGCCGGCCGCCGCCGCAATCGTTTCGATATTCATGTTGAACAGCGCAACGTATGGTGTCTGGTCGTAATAGAGGCTCGGCGCTGCAGATACCAGCCACGTTTCGGCGAGAGTCTCCGACGAGTCGCTGGTTGCAGCGGCCGCGAAGTGCACGTGGTTGCCTTCCGTTGCGTTGTCAAACCAGCGGCCGAACACCTCGCCACAATAAGTGGGATTCGTACATGTTTTGCACAAAGGGCAAATACGGCATCAGATTCTCTGATCCACTCAGAACGTGAACATCCGTGTCGAACGTAGCAAAACACGATTGCGCGAGGTCGAACTCCGCTGGGAAGAGGTCGCCGTCTGTTACGTACACGCCAACGGCATCTCCAGCGTACAAACCAGGAGCGTACCGGGCATCGACCGCTGTGTAAGAATGCACTAACGGCTGGTCAAGTGTGAGCACGGCCGGGTTGTTTCCCTTCACTCGTACCGCATTCCCGGCCTCCATATATGCTGCGTCGCCAGTTACGCTCGCGTCCGGGCTATGAATGAACAGCACAGGGATAGGATGGGTTCCAGACGCATTTTGGAACGGAAGCGCACTTGTCACATCGACTTTCGTCGCGCCAGCCACCGGGCTTGTACGCAGGAACGCGCCACGCTTGAACATGCGATCACTTTCGATGTACACGCGCCGCCACGACGTGAAGACGTCCGACTGATAGCAGGCAGCACTCGGAGCACAACTTCCGGCATAAGGTCCCATCTGAAATGGGACACCTGCTACTTGAATAACCTCGTTTATGCCAGCCGCTGCTCCCGGCGAATACCCTCGCGGCAAAGGCATTACGACCGCGAAAGTACCGTCTCCAGCTGTGGTCACAGGAATCCAGCCCCACGCGTCGGCGTTGGGGAAGGCGACCCCAACCCAGTTAGGCTCTTTACTGTACGGTTCCGAATCAGCTACGCCATTCGTGCGCACGTAGAGCACGCCATTCGCCATCTGCTGCCCCGCCGCCGTAAAGGCCGTATTGGAAGTCACAGGATGTGCGGGACCCACAAAGAAGGAACGACTTTGTAACTGCGGTTGTCCATATGTTATGCGACCAACCGTGAGCGCGAAAGCAAACAGCAGCGCTCGACGGTGCAATCTTGCTCTTTGCAATGTGTGAATCCTCCTTTGACGTTGCCTGCCAACAGAGGAGTGGTCCCAGCCGCGACGATCCCTACCCTGCCCCCAGGCGCTGACCCGATGAGTCGTTTGCGTTGCTACGAAGCGATGTGTTTTCGACGGCCAAGCTAGGCGTTAGGCTCAGTCTGGTGGGTCAGGTCGGAGCCGACTCTTCAACCCATGCGGCGTGTTCGTGGTCGCGACTCGGCGCCAATCGGTGTCGGTGACCTCTTCGAATTCACCAGAACCGACGCCGACGCGATGATCTCCGAACTGCGGGGCAATAGAGCGGTGCGCTGTAGTCGGTGTGGATCGAGGGAGTGACGCCCATGCGCCCCGCGACTACTCGTACCGCAACGCCTCGATCGGATCGAGCTCGGCGGCTCGCGAGGCGGGATAGATTCCGGACACCAGGCCGACCACCATCGACACGCCGGTCGACAGCACGAGCGACCAGAACGTGATCACGGTCGGCCAGCCGGCGTACGCGGCCACGATGCGCGCCAGCACGATGCCGATCACGATTCCGCAGATGCCGCCGAGGATGCTGATGGCGAACGACTCGATCACGAACTGCACGCGAATATCGCGCTTCTTCGCGCCGATGGCCCGTCGCACGCCGATCTCGCGCGTCCGTTCCATGACCGAGGCCAGCATGATGTTCATGATGCCGATGCCGCCGACCAGCAGGGAGATTCCGGCGATCGACCCCATGACGATGTTGAAGATCCTTTGCGTTTGCCGGCTCTGTTCGAGCAGCGCTTCGGGGACGACGATCTCGTAATCGTCGGCGCCGCCGTGCAGCCGGTCGAGGAGCGGCTTCATCAGATCGGCGGTGTGCCGCGTGGAGACGCCTTCCTTGACGGTGACCATCAACTCGTCGACAGGCGCATCGAGCGGATCGCGATCGAACTTCCGCATCGCCGTCGACACGGGAATCCAGATCTCCTGGGCCGTCGATCCCACCGGGATGCCGTCGCTGCCCGCCGAGCCTCCCGCCGGATCGGCGGTGAGGATCCCGATGACCTCCAGCCAGACGTCGTTGACTTTGAGCAGCTTCCCGATGGCCGGACCGTACCCGAACAGGTTGCGGCGGATCTCCGGACCGATGACGGCGACCTGCGCGTGCTCGCGCTCGTCGCGGGCGTCGAAGAAGCGTCCCTCGGCCAGGCCGACCGCGGCAACGTCGCGATAGGCGGAAGCGAGACCGAGGACCTTCCCCTTCGTCTTCGTGCCGGGGGCGAGAATCTTGTACGCCTTCACTTCGACGCGCGGCAGGACTCTCTCGACATCCGGCACTGCTTCCATGATCGCTTCGCCATCGCGCAGCGACACGCCGAGAGACTTCTTGCGCAGCTCCTGCCGCTCGTCGGCTTTCACGCTCTTGGCCCTGACGATCACGTTGCGCAGGCCCAGCCGTCCAATGGCCTGCAGCGCCTTCTGCTCGCCGCCCGAGCCGATCGACAGCATGGCGATGACGGCGCCCACGCCGAAGATCATGCCCAGCATGGTCAGCGCCGTGCGCAGCTTGTGCGTGCTCAGGTTCGCGATCGCGGTCGTAAAGGTTTCGATGTCCATGAGACGCCGTCCTGAGTCCTGATTCCTGAGTCCTGAGCGGATCCAGTGGCATCCTCAGGACTCAGCACTCAGGACTCAGGACTCAATCCTTCTGCTCCGTCGGGTCGACGAGGGCGAGCTCGTCGCCTTCGTTCAATCCTCGGGTGATGACGACGCGGCCGGCGGACGAGGTAGCAATCTCGACGCGCAGCGGCTTGAACGCACCGTCCTGCCGGCGATAGACGATCACCTTCCCGTCTTTTTCGAACAGGGCCTGCCGCGGCACGGTGATGGCGCGGGCGCGATCCTCGAGGTCGAGCACCGCCCTCACGCGCGTGCCGGGCTTCATCAGTCGCGGGTCGCTGTGATCGAGGGCGATGGTCACGCCGAAGTACTGTACCGGGACATCGCGCAGGCGCTGCCGGGCCAGCTTGTCGAACTGCGTGATCCTGCCGCTGAAGGCTCGCGTGGGATCCGATTCGAGCATCACGGTGGCCTTCTTCCCGATGGCCAGCCCCGCCGCATCGGCCTCCAGCACGAACACCTCGGCCTTCATCGAGGCGAGCTCCGGCATCTCGCCCAGCGGCTGTCCCGACCAGATGTTGCTGCCGACGCGGGCCACATCGCCGCGCCAGTCGCGCTGCAGCACCACGATGCCATCGTACGGCGCGCGGATCTCGATGGAGCGCAGCCCCTGCTCGGCGTTGCGGATGCGCAGCGCGGCCCGCTTGTCGTCGATGCCGAGGATGTCGAGGTTGGCCCTGGCCAGACCCTTGCGGACAGCGAGGACGTTCTCGGCGTGCTTCTTCCGCTCGGAGGCGAGCTCCGCGTCGACTTCCGCTTCGATGCGCTGGTATCGCGAGAACACTTCGGCGTCGTCGAACTTGAACCTGCGCGCGGACTCGAGCTCGTGGTCCGCCTGCTTCGCGTCGCGGCGGAGATTGACGCGCGTGGTCGAGGCATCGACGTTCGACTTGGTGATGTTGTTGTCCGCGATTTCGCGATCTTCGTTCCCGAGGAGGAGCTCCTTCTCGAAATCGGTGGGGTCGAAGCGGACCACCACGTCGTTCTTCTTCACGAAGTCGCCGTCTTCGACGATCCAGGCGACCTTCAGCACCTCGGGTGCGTCCAGCGGAGCGCTCAGCGGCGCTGCCTGCACGGCCTTCAGGTTTCCTTCGGCCGTCACGCGGCGGACGAACGGCGTCGCCTGAACCCGATACAGAGGAATCGTCTTCTCTTTCCTGTGCAGCGCCGCCGCTCCTGCGACGACGAGGAGAACGATTGGCACCCCGATGATGGCGACGCGCCTCACGGCTTCGGCTCCTCGTTCCCGCTCTTCGGGATCATGACGCGGTCGTCGGCATCGAGTCCCGATCGGACTTCGATGAACTTGTCGTTCTGAGGGCCGAGCGACAGCGGCACGGTGGCGACCGAGAACGCGCTGCGCCGATAGGCCACGGCGTGTCCATCGGAGAGGAAGACGGCCCCGCGCGGGATGAGGAGCGTGTTGCGCGTCCTGGCCAGCTCGATGGTCCCCTGGAATCTCATTCCCGGACGCATCTTGGCCGCGTCGCTCTTGTCGAGAGCGATCTCGACGCGCAGCACCTTCACAGGATTGGCCGTCCCGGTCTGCTGCTGGACGGTTCGACTGGCCCTGGTGATCGTGCCGCCGAATTCGTCGTCGGGGTGCGAGTCGAGGCGGAGTGCCACGCGCTGGCCGACGGCCACCAGTCCCGCGTCGGATTCGTCGACCTCGCCGTTCCCTTTCATCCGCCGCAGATCCGGGAGCTCGAGCACGCGCAGCGCCCGCCAGACCGAGTCGCCGACCTTTTTCTTGTCGCCGCGAAAATCGGTGGCATAGACGACCGTGCCGTCGCGCGGCGCCACGACGGTCATTTCGCGGATGGCCCTCTGCGTGCTGGCCACCACGATCTCGGCGCGGCGCTGTTTGCTCTGCAGCAGCCGGATCTGGGCCTCGGCCGCCAGGCGCACCGACTTCATGCGCGTCCGGATGGCCGCCACTTCGTGTCTGGCAAGCTCGTAGTCGAGCTCGACTTCCTTGCGCTCCTTCAGCCCGAGGATGTCTGCCGGCGCATCGAGCTTCAGGCCGTACTTGCGCTCTCTCGCCTCTGCCTCGGCGAGCAACAGCTGGTCGTCCTGCGCCTGCAGGGCGACGTTCGCGCGTGTCTTGTCGATCTCTTTCCGGGCCTGCTCAGCCACGGCGCTGTTGTTGTCGAGCCGGCGCTGCAGCTCCGTCGTGTCGAAGGCCAGCACCGGCTCGCCTTTCTTCACGTCGGCCCCCTCAGGCGCGAGCATCGAGATCTTGAAGTCCCAGACGTTCTCGAGCTGCGGCGGACCGAGGCTTTGCGTATCAACGGCCGCCAGGGTTCCCGTCACTTCCACGCCGGTCACCAGATCGCCGCGCCTGACGCGAACCCACTGCCCCTGCCGGTCGGCCGCAAGCTGGTTGCGGACCGTCCAGCCGCCGAGGAAAAACACGACGACGAGCGCAACCGCCACCGCTGCCAGAACGTGCCTTCGGCGCGGGGATCCCTCAGCCATGAGACTCCCCCACGCCGGCCAGGACCTGTCCTTCCTTCAATCCACTGCGAACGACGCACTCCTGCGCGTTGCACGAGCCGATGGTCACGGTGACGAGCCGGCCGCCGGCCAGGCGCACGCGCGGTGCGGCTTTCGAAAAATCGATCGTGCCGCGCGGGATGAGGAGCGCGCTGGCGATCGCCTCCCGCTGCACTTCCACGCGCGCAGACAGGCCAGGCCTCATCCGCGCCGTGTCGATGCGCTCCAGCCGCACCGCCACCTTGAACGCGCGCCGCATCTCGTTCCGCTTCCGCTCCTGCGCGACCGGGGAGATCGAGGCGATTCGTCCCGGAAAGTGCATCGACGGATAGCCGTCGACCGTGACGACCACCGGCATGCCCACCGCCACCCGCCCGTCGTCGACATCGGCAAGCGCGGCGTTGATCTGCAACGAGTCGAGATCCGGCAGCTGGGCGATCGGAACACCGACCCACACACCGTCGCCAGCCTGGAGCTTGCGGCGCTCCCACGGATGATCGCGGATCACGACCACGCCGCTGCGGGGCGCGCGCAGGATCACCGCTTCGATGGCCACCTCGGCGATGCTGACATCGCGCCGGGCCCGCTCCAGCTTCAACCGTGCGTTCTCTCGGTCCGAGGTGATCGACGTCTGCTGCGACTCGAGAATGTCGCGCGCCTTTTCGAAATCCACCTGGGCGCGAAGCAGCTTCAGGCGCCGGTCCTCGAAATCGCGCGCGGAGACGATCTCCGGAGGCACGTCGGCCTCGATCTTCGCCTTCTCGAGCTCTTCCTTCTTCCTGGCGAGGTCGAGCCGTTTGAGGTCGAGATCGGCTGCCCACTCCGCTTCCTTCTGCTGCAGCTCCTGCTCTGCCTCGGTGGCCAGCTGCCGCTTGGAGTCGAGATCCGTGGCGAAGGGACCGTTGTCCAGCTCCGCCACGCGGTCGCCGGCGCGCACAAGGTCTCCGTCACCGGCCAGCCATTTGATCGAGCTCTGCCACGACGGAAGTCGTGGAACGCTGACCGTCGCGCCGCGCTGTGCCTCGAGCTCGCCGGTGAGCACGAGCGTGTTCACGAACGTCCCGCGATGCACGCGCGTGCTGGCGTCCTTCGCCTCGTAACCCGAAAAGCAGCCACAGAGCAGAAGGAGCGGGATGGTGCAGCGACGTGACATTGGATCCGCTCGATTCTAGCTGGAGGTAGGACGACGCCAAACACGGAGTAGTTACGGCCGAGGCCGGCGTCACACCGGCGGATGAGGGCGAGACCGAATGGGACGAATGGGGCCGATGGAACCTATGCGACGAAACGAAGCATCCGTCTCATCCGTCCCATCAGTCCCAGAGGCCCCATAGAATTCGCACTCGATGCCCCGCTTTACGCTGATCGACCGCGAGGTCGAGATCTCCTCCTTCGCGGACGACGTTAGGCGCGGCCTCACGGCTGCGCCGAAATCGCTTCCTCCGCACCACTTCTACGACGAGCTCGGATCGGCGCTCTTCGACGCCATCACGAGGCTGCCTGAGTACTACGTCACCCGCGCCGAAAGTGAAGTGCTCACCTCGTTCGACGAGGAAATCGCGGAGGCGTTCGGCACGCCGGTGAGGTTGATCGAGCTCGGCGCCGGGAGCGCGCGCAAGACCCGCCTTCTGTTCGATGTGCTGCGGCGCCGGCAGCCGCAGCTCGAATACGTCCCGGTGGACGTTGACCGAACGATCCTCGAGCGCAGCGGGCGGACGCTTCTCGACGAGTATCCCTCGCTGCGCATCACTGCCGTCTGCTCCGATTTCCGCGACCTGTCGCGCAGCCTGGCCGGACTGCACGACTCCTCGGCCCGGAACGTCGTCCTCTTCCTCGGGTCGACGATCGGAAACCTTGGATTCGACGAGTCGGTATCGATGTTCCGCGGCCTCGGCAAGGCTCTCGGCCCGTCGGACGCATTCTTCCTCGGCGCCGACCTGAAGAAGTCGAAATGCGTTCTCGAGCCGGCCTACGACGATGCCCTCGGCGTCACGGCCGCGTTCAACCTCAACCTGCTGGCGAGGATCAATCGCGAGCTGGGCGGCCGGTTCGACGTCAAGCGCTTCGCACATCGCGCATTCTTCGACGAGTCGAAGAGCCGCATCGAGATGCACCTGGTCAGCCGCGAGGCGCAGACGGTACGCATCGAGGCGCTCGGTCTCGACGTCGCCTTCGCGGAGGGAGAGTCGATTCACACGGAAAACTCGTACAAATACGACGCCGCCATGATCGAGAGAATCGCGGCGGCATCGGGATTCCGGGTCGAAAAGACGTGGACCGACAGCCGCCGCTGGTTCGCCGATTTCCTCATGCGGGTCTCGTGAGAACGGCGCTCCAGCCGCTGGCCAGCAACGTCTCGCAACACCGCGCCTGCAACTCATGTCAGATGCGCAACTTGCGTCGGCGCCGGCGCTCGGAGAATGCCACAGCAGTCCTTTGCGTTCACACTCGCGCCCTCTGCGGATCTTGAGTATGATTCCGCGTCCTGTGCCGGGGTAGCTCAGTTGGTTAGAGCACCAGATTGTGGATCTGGGGGTCGCCGGTTCGAAGCCGGCCCCCGGTACCATTCCACTCCGCGGAATTGAGAATTGAAGATTGAGAATTGAGACCGGCGGACCTGCGCTTTTCTCAACTCTCCATTCTCAATTCTCAATTTCGCTCCTCAACGAGGTGCGATTTTGCCCGGAACCGTCGAACCGCGCCTGTCCCGCGGTCTAAGAGATCTCCTCCCCGACCAGATGCTGGCCCGCCAGGCGATGATCGATACGATCCGCCGGGTCTACGAGTTGTACGGATTCGTACCGCTGAGCACGCCGGCCATCGAGTTTCTCGACGTCCTCTCCGGCAGCGCCGGACAGGAAGCGCAGCAATCGATCTTCCGGGTCAGCAACCCGGAGAACGAGGCGCTCGGGCTGCGCTTCGACCTGACCGTTCCGCTGGCGCGAGTCATCGCCCAGTACGCCGAGCTGCCGCGTCCCTTCCGCCGCTACCAGGTCTCCCCGGTGTGGCGCGCCGACAAGCCCGACAAGGGGCGATTCCGCGAGTTCGCGCAGTTCGACCTCGACTCGGTCGGCACGGTCTCTGAGATCGCCGACACCGAGATCCTGGCCGGGATGTGCGACACGCTCGCGGCGCTGAACGTCGGCCCTCATCTGGTGCGCTTCTCCAGCCGGGCCGTGCTGAACCTGCTGCTCGACTTCGCCTCGGTCCCACATAGTCAATGTGTTGACGTTTTCCGCGTTCTGGACAAGCTCGACAAGGTGGGGCTGGACAAGGTCTCGCTCGAGCTGATGGACGGCTACAAGGACGAATCGGGTGACACCATCCGCGGCATCGGACTGACGCGCGATCAGGTCGACCGCATCGTCCGCTTCCTCAACGTGAAGGCGGAAAGACGCCGCGACGTGGTCGCGCAAGTCCGCGAGCTGTTCGCGAACGTGCCCAATGCACCGGCTCAGATCGACGCCATCCAGCGCATCTCCGATCACCTCTATGCGCTCGGCTACGGCGACGATCGAGTCTCGCTCGATCTTTCCATCGCCCGCGGCCTCGCCTACTACACCGGCCCGGTCTTCGAAGCCATCCTCCTCGACGCGCCGCAGTTCGGATCCGTCTTCGGCGGCGGCCGCTACGACAGCCTCGTCCAGCGCTTTCTCGGAGAGGCGATCCCCGCGGTCGGTGCCTCGATCGGCGTCGATCGCCTTCTGGCCGCCCTCGCGCACCTCGGCAGAATCGGCAAGCAGAAGGCGACCGCCCGCGTCCTCATCACAAACATGGACGCCAACCTGACGGATGATTACCTGGCCATGACCTGGGAACTGCGCCGTGCCGGAGTGCCGACCGAGCTGTACGTTGGGACCGCAAAGGGCCCCGGCAAGCAGCTGCGGTACGCCGATCAGTACGACATCCCGCTGGCGATCCTCTACGGCACCAACGAAAAGCAGCAGGGCATCGTGACGATCAAGGACATGGCCGTCGGCCGCGAGAAGGCCAAGAACGTCGGCGACCGCAGCGAATGGCTGGCGGCGCGCTCCGGCCAGGTGAGCGCCCCGCGCGCCGAGCTGGTCGCGACCGTGAAGCGGCTGCTCGACGAACTGGATCGCGGGATATGAGCTCCTCTGAAGCTGTGGTGAATTCGTTCTTAGCGGAGAATCGATGAGTATGACCGAGGAGAGACCGGCTGTGATGGAAGCGAAGCAGAGGCCGGTCATCCTGAATGGCGACTCACTCACCATCGACCAGCTCGTGGCCGTGACCCGCCACGCCGCTCCGGTCGAGTGCGATCCGCGCACCGACGCGCGCGTGCTGGCCAGCGAACAGCTGATCGCCCGCATCGTCGAGAAGTACTTCCGGGACTGGAAAAGCGGCGACCACACGGCCACCGAGTACGGCGTCACCACCGGCTTCGGCGAGTTCAAGGACAAGACCATCGCTCCGGGCGACCTGCAGCAGCTGCAGCGCAACCTCCTGCTGTCGCACTCCGTCGGCGTCGGCGAGAACACCGATCCCGACGATCTGAGCAACTACTTTCCACCGGAGGTCGTGCGGGGTGCGCTCGTCACCCGTCTGAACGCCTTTCTCAAGGGGCACTCGGGAGTCCGCAGCGTACTGGTGAAGATCGTCCAGGCGCTGCTGAACGAGCGCGTGATTCCGCTCGTCCCGCTCCGTGGCTCAGTCGGCGCCAGCGGCGATCTCTGCCCGCTCTCGCACCTCTTCTCCGTCCTTCTCGGCGCCGGCCGTTTCTACATCGCCGGCGACGACCGGCTGCGCGATGCGCACGAGCTCCCCGCGATTCTCGGCTTCCCGCGCGAGGAGATGCTGCCGACGTTCAAGGAAGGGCTGGCGCTGGTCAACGGCGCGAACTTCTCCTCGGCCATGCTCGCGCTGGCGGTCCACGACGCCGAGCGGCTGGCAACAGCCGCCGACCAGAACGCCGCCCTCGCGCTCGAAGCGGTGGCCGGCTGCACGCGGGCGCTCGACCCGAAAGTGCATCAGGCTCGCGGACAGCTGGGCCAGATCGAGAGCGCGCGGCGCATTCGCGAGCTCGTGACCGGAAGCAAGCTCGTGGAACGCGCCGGTGCCGTTCAGGATGCCTATTCATTGCGCTGCGCGCCGCAGGTCCACGGCGCCGTGCTCGACGCCATCGCCTATGCGCGCGGCGTCGCCGAGCGCGAGCTCAACGCCGCCACCGACAATCCGCTCTTCTTTCCCGATGGCAGCGAGCCCTTCGACGCGCAGTTCAGCGCCAACTGGCCGGAGTGGTATCGCGGCGATCACCGCCTGGCCTACTCCGCCGGCAACTTCCACGGAGAGCCGCTGGCCATCGCTGCCGACCTGCTGGCCATCGCCGTGGCAGAGCTGGCCAGCATCGCCGAACGGCGCACGCAGCTCATGCTCGACCGCGACCAGAACCGCGGCCTGCCGCCGAACCTGACTACGCGCCCCGGCGTCAACTCGGGACTGATGATCGCGCAGTACACCGCCGCGTCGATCGTCTCGGAGAACAAGGTCCTGGCCCATCCGGCGTCCGTCGATTCCATTCCGACCGGTGCCAATACCGAGGACCACGTGCCGATGTCGACGTACGCGGGACGGAAGCTGCGCACCGTGATCGGCAACGTGCAGGCGGTGCTCTCGATCGAGAGGCTGGTCGCCTCGCAGGCCATCGAATGGCGCGTGGCGATCATCGAAGGCGCGGGGACGGCGAAGACGATGGAAGAGGCCGACGCCCAGGCGCACGCATTCGAAGAGATCGTGGCCGGCCGCGCACCTCACATTGCCGGCTACCTCGGACAGGGCACGCGCGCGTCGTACCTCGAGGTCCGCACCGCCACGGAGCCGGTGCTGTTCGACCGCCCGCTGCACGACGACATCCGGCGCCTGCGCGCAGCGACGTTCGGCGGCTGACATGGAGTGCGGGCGTCCCGCCCGCACCGATCGGGCGTCCCGCCCGATCGTCTCAGCAGAGCGGCGGTCAAATTCCGTTCGAACGAATTTGCTCTTACCGCCGGCCGAGACGGCCGCCGGAGTGCGGGCGTCCCGCCCGCACCGATCGGGCGTCCCGCCCGATCGTCTCAGCAGAGCGGCGGTCAAATTCCGTTCGAATGAATTCGCTCTTACCGCCGGCCGAGACCGCCGCCGGAGTGCGGGCGTCCCGCCCGCACCGATCGGGCGTCCCGCCCGATCGTCTCAGCAGAGCGGCGGTCAAATTCCGTTCGAACGAACTCGCTCTTACCGCCGGCCGAGACGGCCGCCGGAGTGCGGGCGTCCCGCCCGCACCGATCGGGCGTCCCGCCCGATCGTCTCAGCAGAGCGGCGGTCAAATTCCGTTCGAATGAATTCGCTCTTACCGCCGGCCGAGACGGCCGCCGGAGTGCGGGCGTCCCGCCCGCACCGATCGGGCGTCCCGCCCGATCGTCTCAGCAGAGCGGCGGTCAAATTCCGTTCGAACGAATTCGCTCTTACCGCCGGCCGAGACGGCCGGCGGATGCGGGCGGGACGCCCGCACTCCTACCGCTGGAACGCGTAGCTGACCTTGAGGAAGAACTCCCGGGAGCTCGGCTCGAGATTCCCCTGGTCGAGCGTCGCCTGGCGAAGATCCCCGACTCCGACGTACATCAGCGTCTGCCAGTTGATCTTGTAGGCCAGGAGCAGCTGCGTGGCCAGCGAGCCGTCGATGTGGTCGACCGCGTCGATATACAGGGCCTGATCGTTGTTCGTCCGCTGGTTCTGCACGATGGCTCGAACGAACATCCGGCTGTTGAACGTGTACGTCGCCTTGATGCGCTCGATCTGCGAGGTGAACAGCCTGTCCGACGCTCCGTTCGGGTTCTCGTTCAGCCAGCGCACGCCGTTCGTCAGCGCGAGCTCCAGGTGATCGGTCGGACGAAGCGTCGCCGTCAGTGTGACCTTCGCTCCGCGGCCGAGCCGCGAGTTCGCGAAATCGACGTCCTGACCGAGCCAGCCGTCGAGCGAGACGTTCGAGATGACCCGGTTCACCGACCCTTGAACCGTGTAATAGAACTGGTGTCGCGTGAAGAGGTCGCCGCCGCTGCGCACGCGGTCCTCCACCAGCCGGAAGCGGACGGATGAACGGTACTTCCCGTCGGCTCCCCAGCCGATCGAGGTCAGACGGTAAAGCTGCGTCCCGTCCTGCTCGGAGTCGTACTGCCCCTGCGCAAAGATCCGCACGCGGCTGAAGAACCGCTCCGTCGGCCAGAACGTGTGCCCGGCCTCGGCGAAGTTCGACCGGTATCCGACTTCCGGCACGAAGCCGTTCTCGGCGCGGAAGTCGTTCCCGTAGTCCTTGTATTCCGTGAACAAGTCGTTGGTGCGCGCCGAGTACGAGTACTGGAGGTCTCCCGCGTGGGAGGTGAGCCTGCGGCCGTCCCACTCCGACGCCAGGCCGGGCTGATTCGGCGTGCGCGTGTCGCTGATCAGCAGCTGTCCGGTCATGGTGTGGTTGCCCGACCGCCACTGAAAATCGGGACCGAGGACGCGATTGTAGGAACCGCCGCTCGATTCCTTGTCCGTGGCGAGAAGACTGACGAATGACAGGCCGAAGTCGTGGCGCACACGCCCGATGGCGTCGATCGAGGAGAAGTCCTGGTTTGCGAAATCGGATCCGGTGGGCGACGGGAGGATCACGCTTCCGCCGCCGCGGTCCTGCGCGACGAGCAGTGTGTACGCGTTCTCGCCCGCCTTTCCCGTGGTGCGCAGGCCCCAGCGCGGCGAGGTGATCGTCCTCGTGTAGGCGGCCTGGACGGGCGTCGTGAACAGCTCCACGTCCTCCAGGAAGAAGGGGCGCTTCTCGGGATAGAAGATCGCGAACCGCTCGTTGGCCGTGATGGCGGCGACGTCGGACTCGACCTGCGAGAAGTCGGGATTGATCGTCCCGTCGAGTGCGGTGTCGGCGTTGGGCGTCCACTTCAGATCGCCGCCCAGGCCCGGCTTGACCCGCTGATTCGTGAACGGCGTACCGATCCCGTCCACGGTCTGGCCGAGCTGCCGCGCGGTCATATACGGCGCCGTGACGAGATGACCGCCGGGCGGCAGGTTTTCCAGCCCGCTCAGCTTCTCGAAATGACAGACGAAGCAGTTCCCGCCGCGCGGCAGCCGAGCCGTGAAGATCTGATACCGCCGCTCCCGCGGATAGTTGCGATAGAGGACCAACCCCCACTGCTCCGGATTCGAGCTGGAGTACCGGAGCGAGGAGAAGGGAATGCGCATCTCCAGCGACCAGCCGTGCGCGTCAATCTTCGTGGCCGAGTCCCAGAAGAAATCGGGAGAAGCATCTTCATTTCCGGACGTATCGTCGTTCACGGCGTCGTACTGCGTGCCGTGCGCGTTGACGAAGAACTCGTAGCCGGTCTTCCCGTCGTTGCGCGTGTCGAGGATGACGCCGCCGAAGTCGTCGGCGTTGCCGTTGATCTGATCGTGATCGCCGAACATGGCCCGGATCTGCGACGGATTCGGATCGGACATGTCGATGCCGATGTAAAGGAAGTGCTCGTCGTACGTCACGTAGCCGACGGTCTTCACCTTCGGCGGCACGTTGTCACCCGGGTTGGTCTCATACCAGGTGTCGAAGCGCAGCGCGCCGGCCCAGCCCGGATCCGAGAGGTTGCCGTCGATGGTGATCGGACCGGTCGCGCGGCGGATGTGGACGGCCGGTGCCGGCTGCGGATCGGCGCCGAAGGCGACCACACAGACCATCAGCGCAGTGATGAAAACAGCCGCCCGCTTTTGCATCCGCTCGTTCTACGTTCCCGCATAGCCAAAGTTTGCTGCGAGCGAGAATTTCTTCAGGGCAATGGTTGCGCGGCCGCGGTTGCCTTTGTGACAGGGAAGTGAACGAGTCCTGAGTCCTGAGTCAATGCAGCCCGAGTCGTGTTGGAACCCCGCTTCCGGGCATGGCAACTCAGTACTCAGCACTCAGTACTCAGCACTCAGTACTCAGCACTCAGTACTCAGTACTCAGCACTCAGTACTCAGCACTCAGTACTCAGCACTCGGCTTGCCGCCGGCGCCAAGCATCGGCTACGATTCGCACACCCACCTGAACGCGTTCGCGTCGTCAGCCTTTCGTCCCTCCTGCAAACCGGCGCCACAGCGAACACGATGAATTCAGTCATCCGAATCAGCGTCTCGATTCTCTTCCCGATAATCCTCTCCACCGCCGCCGCGGCCGCGGCCGCACCGATGGTGCGCGTCATCGGCGTGAAAGACAGCCGCACTCTGATCGTCGACCGCACCGGCGTGGCCGCCGCGATTCGCCTTGCGCAGATCGTCGTCGCTCCCGCCGAAGAAGGCGCCGCGACCGAGTACCTCCGCACTGCGCTCGTCTCGTCGTGGGTGCTCGTCGAGACCGACGCCCGCGGCGAGTCGTACGTCTACCGCTCCCCCGATGGGCTCTTCGTCAATGCGGAGCTCGCGCGACGGGCGTGGACCTCAGGGCATACGGCGATGGTGTACCTCGGCGAAGTCGATCCAGCGCCGCAGCGAACGGCCACGCGGGCGCCGTCAAAGACGAAGGCAAAGGCGAAGACGCCGTCGAATGTGAAGCCTCCGAAGCCGCAGCGCGCGAGGACCCAGCCTCGCGGAGCGCATCGGATTCCGCAGCTGCCGTCTTCGGGAAAGTAATGAGCCTTGCCCCGCCCGGCGTTGGGTGTCGGGGGATGGCGAGAATGCCACCCGACACCCGAGTGGGCGGGGGCTATGCGGGCCGCGTGAGGCGCTCGAGACCGGCGAGGTACGCCAGCGCCCCGTCCGCCGACGCGCCGCACATCTCGACCGACGCGCGAAGAGACGTGCAGACAGCGGGTCGCTCGGGCCTGCCGAAGACTGCGCACAGATTTTCGGCCGTGAGGTGGATACAGCGAACTCCCGCCGGCTTGCCATTCGGCATCCCCGGAATCGGAGAAGAAATTGAAGGTGCGATGCAGCAGGCGCCACATCCGGTGCGACAGTCCATCGCTGGTGCCAACGCCGCGCTCTTCGCTGGCGATTCCGCCGGCTACTCCTGGACGTCCGCTCCGCTGGCGAAGGTATCGCAGTCGGAGAGGCGGCCGCTCGCGAAACCGCGCCTGAACCACGCCTGGCGCTCACGCGAGGAACCGTGCGTGAACGAGTCCGGGTTGACGCCTCGCCCCGCCATGCGCTGCAGCCGGTCGTCACCGACTGCGGATGCCGCTGCCAGTCCCGCGTCGAGGTCACCCGGCTCGAGAAGGTTTCTCTCCTGACCGGAATGGCCCCACACGCCGGCGAGGCAGTCGGCCTGCAGCTCGAGGCGGACCGACAGCGCATTACGGTTCTGCGGATCGCTGCGTATGGCCCGTTCGACGCGGCCACTGATGCCGAGGATGTCCTGGACGTGGTGGCCGACCTCATGGGCCAGCACGTACGCCTGCGCGAACTCGCCGGGCGCGCCAAAGCGGCTCTTCAGCTCGTCGTAAAACGAGAGGTCGATGTATACCTTCTCGTCTTCGGGGCAATAGAACGGGCCCGTCGCACTCTCGGCAAATCCGCAGGGGGACCGGTACGCGTCGCGGAAGAGCACGAGCTTGGCGTGCGTGTATGGCCTGTTGGCCTGCTGCGGCAGCAGCGAGTCCCAGGTCGATTGCACGTCGTCGAGCACGAAGGAGACGAGCTGCACTT
Source organism: Acidobacteriota bacterium (assembly GCA_021781455.1). GTDB lineage: Bacteria > Acidobacteriota > Thermoanaerobaculia > Gp7-AA8 > Gp7-AA8 > JAJXWV01. The sequence goes on from JAJXWV010000070.1 coordinate 16,900, forward strand.
CGCGATGCTCCTGGGGCGACTCCGCGACCGTGCCGGACTGGCTGGCGGGCGTCGCCGTCCGCGGGCTGTTGTCGACGAGCGTGAAAAAGTTCCGGCCGAAGATGAGGCTGAGGACGAGCAGGACCAACGCTCCGCCGATCCCGAGCGGCGCCTTGCCGAATCCGCCGCCGCTCGACCCGCGTTCGTCCTCGATGTCCGAACTGGTTCCCCCAGGTGTCCATCGCATGATGCTGGTATAGCACGGAGGACCAGGGGAGGGTGCGCTCAAACTTTCGCGCCGGCGGGCTGAGCTGGGTTCAAATGGATATGGCGCTTCCGGCTACATCTACACGATGACGGCGCGTCGGCCAAAGATAGGCGATCCCACATGAGTCAGCTGAATTGTTCGAGACGTAGCGAATGGCTCGCTTGCTTTTGTGGTCCTGAAGTAGGGCACACCTACGGTGCGCCGCGGAACCTCGGCTGCGGCGCAGCGCGGCTGCGCCCTACGGTGAACCACAGAACTCACAGAGAGCACGGAGTGCTCATCGCGCAACGCCACTAGATCGTCTGGCCGCTGGCCGGCGGGTAGTCGTCTGCGCGCACGAGGATCTCGCGCGGCTTCGATCCCTGCGACGGGCCGACGATGCCGTTGGCTTCCATGATCTCGATCAACCGCGCCGCCCGCGAGTATCCGAGCTTGAGACGCCGCTGCAGGTACGAAGCGCTGGCCTGTCCGGTCGACAGCACCACGCGCACGGCATCGTCGTACTTCGGATCGTCGAGGTACTCGATGCCGTCGGCGCCGCTCTTCTCCTCCACAGGCCTGGTGACCTCGAGCAGATACTGCGGATCGCCCTGGTTCCTCTTCACGAACTCGACGATGGCGTTGATCTCCTTCTCCGAAACGTACGCACCGTGAATGCGGCGGATGCGGGCCGTGCCCGGAGGGAGGAAGAGCATGTCGCCGTATCCGAGGAGCTTCTCCGCACCCTGGGCATCGAGAATCGTGCGGGAGTCCACCTTGGAAGCGACCTGATAGGAAATGCGCGACGGAAAATTCGCCTTGATGACTCCGGTGATGACGTCCACCGACGGCCGCTGTGTGGCGATGATCAGGTGGATGCCCACGGCGCGCGCCTTCTGCGCCAGCCGCGTCACCGAGTCCTCGACGTCCTTCGATGCCACCATCATCAGATCGGCAAATTCGTCGATCACGATGACGATGTACTGCATCGGCTCCGGGGTCACGGCATCTTCCGCCACCTTCCGGGCGCGGCGCATTGCGTCCGGATCCTTCAGCAGGGCGTTGTACTGGTCGATGTTCCGTACGCCGCACTCGGCCAGAGTGCGGTAGCGGTTCTCCATTTCCGCGACGGCCCAGATCAGGGCCACCGACGCCAGTTTCGGGTCCGTGACGATCGGGTGAAGCAGGTGCGGAACGTCCTCGTAGATCTTCAGCTCCACCATCTTCGGATCGATCATCAGCAACCGCAGCTGAGTCGGCAGCGCCTTGTAGAGCAGCGACACGATCATGGAGTTGAGGCCGACGGACTTGCCGGCGCCGGTCGCCCCGGCCACGAGAAGGTGAGGCATCCTGGCGAGATCCGTGACGACTGGCTCACCATGGATGTCCTTGCCCAGCGCTACCGTCATCAGCGAGTGGGCGTCGTGGAAGGTCGACGTGTCGATGATGTCGCGCAGCATGATCGTTTCGCGCTTGCGGTTCGGCACCTCGATGCCCACGGTGGACGAGCCGGAAATCCGTTCGATGCGGATCGACTCGGCCTTCAGCGCCAGGGCCAGATCGTCGCCGAGGTTCACCACCTTCGCGTACTTGACGCCCGCGGATGGCTTGAACTCGAAGGTCGTGACCACCGGACCGGGGTGATAGGCCGTCACTTCGCCTTCGACTGCGAACTCCCGGCAGCGCTCCTCGATGAGATGACCGATCTCGAGGAACTTCTTGTGCACGTCGTCGTTGATGCTGCTCTGCTTTTCGCCCGGCGCGAGGAGCTCGACCGACGGAAGGTCGTCGTTGCTGATGCGCCGCTTCTGCGGCCTGGTTTCCTTCGGATTGCGCATGGCCGGCCGCGGGATCTGCGGTTTGGGACGCCGGGCCGCCGCGCGTACGGCCGGTTCGTCGTACAGCGGATCTTCGAACTCCACCGGAACCTCGTCGACATCCACTTCGTCCGGTGTGCTTCGTCCCGGCCCACGGAACTGCGCCGCCGGTGCCTGCGGCTCGTTGGCCGCGTACAGCGCGAACGGGTCGGGAGTTTCCTGCTGCGCCAGCGCTTCCGCCGCTTTGCGGAGATCCGCCTTTGTCACTTTCCGGATCTGGAAACGTCCGGCACCCTTGACCTCGCGGACGACGGGCCCCGATTCGAGCAGCGATGGCGGCTCCTGAGGTTCCGCGGAGACAAGCCTCAGCGCCGGCCCTTCTTTCTCGAGGTGCTTGCGCAGCACCGAGCCCTTCATCTTTTCCTTACGCCTGCGCTCGGTGAAGCGCGCCCACTGCAGGGCCAGAGCCCGTCCCGCCGCGACCAGCCTGCGATGGATGCCCAGGAAGATCGCCGCGAGGCTGATGCGCGTGGCCAGGAGAAGTCCGATCAGGATCGCCGTGACGACGGCGATCGTCGCGCCGCTCGTGTTCAGGTTCGACGACACGGCGCGGTTGATTTCCTGCCCGAGGTAACCGCCGGACGGGACCAGCGCCTCGCGGAACCACACTTTGCCGAACGCCAGATCGCACGCCGGCGGCAGCGCGATCGCCAGAACGGTGAAGCCGATCACCTTCGTCTGGAGAAACTCGATTTCCTTTCCCCAGAAGCGGTTCCATCCGGCGGCCAGGAGAATGGCCGGGAACAGCAGGCTCGCAAATCCGAAGAAGCCGACGAAGATCCAGGCGATGGTCGCGCCGTAGTAGCCGATCCAGTTGGCGATGGCGCTGTTGGTGGATGTGAAGAAGGCGGAGGAGTCGTTGGGATGGTAGGAGACGAGAGCGGCCGTGAGACTGATGCCGGTCGCCGAGACGACGATCCCGATCAGCTCCCCTCCCCGCCGGCTCTTCGCGAAACTCGATAGCTCCATCACACCCAACCCATCCAATTGCAAAGATTAGCAGAAAACGGGCCCGAGCATCTCACCCGGCACCGACTGCGCCGCTGCCGGGATGTGAGGACACCGGACGTGGCAGCTGTCGGCATGTCCTCAGCACGGAGGAGACATGACTCCGGTACCAGGCGTCACGACGGCGGGCAACGAGCGGGGCGTACCGTAGTTGCGGTTCTCGGATGGGGTCCAGGAACCATCATCAGAATAGAAACGAGAGGAGCTCCTCATGGCTGATTGCGATCTTCTCGACCGCTGTGGCTTCTTCAAGAAGTACCAGGGCACGCTCGACCTGGCATGCCAGGGCTTCATGAACTCGTACTGTAAGGGCACGAAGATGGACGATTGCGTCCGGAAGCAGTTCCGGACGGAACACGGCTGCGCACCTGAAGACGACATGCTGCCCACCGGCCACATGATGCCGAAGCACCTCAGCGGGCACAGGTAGATCGGACTGCGGGTGTCGGGTGTCGGGTGTCACCCGAGACCCGTTGTTAGAACAGCGCCGGCTCCTGGTAAGTGCCGAACACGTCGCGCAAGGCGTCGGAGACTTCGCCGACGGTCGCATACGCGTTCACCGCGTCGATGATGAAGGGCATGGTGTTGGCGTTCGGATCGGAGGCGGCGTTGCGCAGCGCCTGGAGCGCCTGCTCGACCGCGCGGCCATCGCGCTCCGCCTTCACACGGTTCAGGTTCGCCAGCTGATCGGCGGTCACAGACTCCTCGATGTAGAGGATATCGTACGGATCCTCGGTCTCCATCCTGAAGGCGTTGACTCCGACGACGACCTTCTCCGCCGAGTCGACGGCGCGCTGGTACTGGTAGGAGGCGTCCCAGATCTCGCGCTGCGGGAATCCGGCTTCGATGGCCTCGACCATGCCGCCGAACTGGTCGATCCTGTCGATGTAGTCGAAGCAGCCCTTCTCCATCCGGTCGGTGAGCTCTTCCACGAAGAACGAGCCGCCTAACGGATCGATCGAGTTGATGACCCCCGACTCGTGGGCGATGATCTGCTGCGTGCGCAGGGCGATGCGCGCGGCCTGCTCGGTGGGCAGAGCGAGGGTCTCGTCGAGCGAGTTGGTGTGCAGAGACTGTGTCCCGCCCATCACCGCGGCCAGCGCCTGGATCGTGACCCGGACGATGTTGTTGTACGGCTGCTGCGCGGTCAGCGAACAACCGGCCGTCTGCGTATGGAAGCGCAGCATCCAGGAGCGCGGGTCGCGGGCGCCGTACCGGTCGCGCATGACCTTCGCCCAGACCCGGCGCGCGGCCCGGAACTTCGCCACCTCTTCGAAGAGGTCGTTGTGCGAGTTGAAGAAGAACGACAGGCGCGGGGCGAAGTCGTCGATGTCCAGCCCGGCGCGCACGCCGTACTCCACGTACTCCATGCCGTCGCGCAGCGTGAACGCCAGTTCCTGCAGCGCGGTCGATCCCGCCTCGCGGATGTGATAGCCGCTGATCGAGATCGTGTTGTACTTCGGCACTTCCTGCGCGCAGAACTTGAAGATGTCCGTTATCAGCCGCATCGAAGGACGCGGCGGGAAAATGTACTCCTTCTGGGCGATGTACTCCTTGAGGATGTCGTTCTGAAGCGTGCCGCTGATCTTTTTCCAGTCGGCTCCGTGCTTCTGTGCGACGGCCAGGTACATGGCCAGCAGAATCGGCGCCGTGGAGTTGATGGTCATCGAGACCGTGACTTCTTCGAGGTTCACGCCTTCGAAGATCGTCTCCATGTCCTGGAGCGTGTCCACGGCCACGCCGCACTTGCCGACTTCGCCGGCGCTGAACGGATGATCGGAGTCGTAGCCGTAGAGAGTCGGCAGATGGAAGGCCGTGGAGAGGCCGGTCTGCCCTTGTGACAGCAGATAGTGGAAACGCTCGTTGGTGTGCTTTGCCGTTCCGAATCCGGCGAATTGGCGCATCGTCCACAGACGGCCGCGGTAGCCGGTGGGATGAATGCCGCGGGTGTAAGGGAACTGTCCCGGGAAGGCGAGATCGCGCTCGAAATCGAGGTTCGCGACATCGGCCGGCGTGGCCAGCGGATTCACTTCCATGCCGCTGATGGTGGTGAAGTCCTTCTTCCACGCCCCCTTCTTCGCCAGTAGAGGGTCGAGCTGCGTGCGTCTCCACTCCGCGTCGTTCTTCCCCACGACCTTCAAGGCCTCGGCGGAAAACAGAGGGAGCTGCTCGTCGTCGCCCTTCGGACGCGGCAGTGTGGCGGACTGGCCCTTGTTCAGGTCGGATTCGTTGCGGCTCATAGGTTCTCCGGTTTCGAGGTCCCGCGGTCGCGAGGTTCCGAGGCCTCAGGACCTCGCAACCTCGTGACCTCGCGACCAAATTGCGGCTGACGTCTGGCCAGAAACGCGCTCAGCCCTTCCTGCGGCTCGCCGGTCGCGAAAAGTCGCGCGAATTCCGCGCGTTCCAGTGTGTCGCCGCCGCGCCTCGAGATCAGCGCGGCTGCGGAGTCGAGAGCGGCCGTGCTGCGGCCGCCGATCCAGCGGGCAATCCACTCTACCGGATCTTCTCCGGACGGAACAACTGCGTCGGCCAGCCCTTCGCGGAACGCTTCGGCAGCTGTCAATCGATTGCCGGACATGAGATGCAACCTGAGCGCCCGGCGCCCTATTCTCCACGCTGCGCCTCCCCAGGCCTGCGGCGTGTCGATATCGAGCGAGGCGTCTGCGTCGAGGGCCAGCCAGTCGCACTGCAGCGCGGCCGCGAGCGCATGGCCGCGGAGCCGCCCTGCGCCGATCGCAATCGCGAAATCGCGCCGCGCGGCGATCTCCTCGACCGCCCGCGCATTGCAGCGCGCCAGGTCGTGCGGCGTGAGGATGAGCATGACTCCGATGATACAAGAGCGCAGCGCCGGAACGCGGGCAAAGCAGCATCACCTGCCTGCTCCCTGTTAGGTTCTTCTCCCGAGAGCCGCACGCGACAGGAGCACTCTACGCACCGAAGAGAGCTGGTGAACGTCTCGCTGTCGACCTGCCGGAACGGTCCCCTCGCCCCGCCGTCCAGAGCCAGCGATTTTCGATGAACGAAGTCAGCGGGGCGAGTGGATGCAAGGGGAGTGGGGCACGCCCGGTCTCGATTCTTCCCGAGGTATCCTCGGAATGCATGCGGTACCAGGCACGGCCTCAGTCGCGCGGACGTGAGAAATGGCTCCGGGCCCTTCTCCGCTTTCGGAATGACGAAGTCTTCGGCAACATCGCCGACGTTGTGCGACGGATCGAAGACGTTTGTTTGTTTCTCTGATTTCCCTTTTAGATCTCGCGTTCCCCACTCCCCTTGCATCCCCTCGCCCCGCTGATTTCGATCCTGTTGACTCGTCCGATTCGTGTGGCGGGGCGAGGGGACCAGCGCCGTTCGGGGCAAGAGCAAGGTCGCTCATCTGCCACAGCCTAACGAGCCAGATAACGAGAGGCCGCAGGCGAGACGAGCACTCTACGCACCGAAGAGAACTGGTCACCTGGTGAACGCCTCGCCGTCGGCCTCGCCGGAACCGTCCCCTCGCCCGGCCTGCCGGAACGGTCCCCTCGCCCGGCCTGCCGGAACCGTCCCCTCGCCGGGCCTGCCGGAACGGTCCCCTCGCCGGGCCTGCCGGAACGGTCCCCTCGCCGGGCCTGCCGGAACGGTCCCCTCGCCCCGCCGTCCAGAGCCAGCGATTTTCGATGAACGAAGTCAGCGGGGCGAGGGGATGCAAGGGGAGTGGGGCACGCCCGGTCTCGATTCTTCCCGGCGAGGGGACCAGCGCCGTTCGGGGCAAGAGCAAGGTCGCTCATCTGCCACGGCCTAACGAGCCAGATAACGAGAGGCCGCAGGCGAGACGAGCACTCTACGCACCGAAGAGAACTGGTCACCTGGTGAACGCCTCGCCGTCGGCCTCGCCGGAACCGTCCCCTCGCCGGGCCTGCCGGAACGGTCCCCTCGCCGGGCCTGCCGGAACCGTCCCCTCGCCCCGCCGTCCAGAGCCAGCGATTTTCGATGAACGAAGTCAGCGGGGCGAGGGGATGCAAGGGGAGTGGGGCACGCCCGGTCTCGATTCTTCCCGAGGTATCCTCGGAATGCATGCGGTACCAGGCACGGCCTCAGTCGCGCGGACGTGAGAAATGGCTCCGGGCGAACGCTACGAACGGGGAGAAGAAGCTCTGGTCGGCATTGCGACCACTGTCATTCAAATTTCGTCGGCAGCATCGAATCGGCCCGGTCATTGTCGATTTCTACTGCCCGGAGGTTCGGCTGGCGATCGAAGTGGATGGCGGCATTCATTCGTACGAGCCGGTCATGAGCCGCGACCTGGAGCGGGACGCGATGCTCCGGCGACTCGATATTCACGTTCTCCGCTTTCGGAATGACGAAGTCTTCGGCAACATCGCCGACGTTGTGCGACGGATCGAGGACGTTTGTTTGTTTCTCTGATTTCCCTTGTGGATCTCGCGTTCCCCACTCCCCTTGCATCCCCTCGCCCCGCTGATTTCGATCCTGTGACTCGTCCGATTCGTGTGGCGGGGCGAGGGGACCAGCGCCGTTCGGGGCAAGAGCAAGGTCGCTCATCTGCCACAGCCTAACGAGCCAGATAACGAGAGGCCGCAGGCGAGACGAGCACTCTACGCACCGAAGAGAACTGGTCACCTGGTGAACGCCTCGCCGTCGGCCTCGCCGGAACCGTCCCCTCGCCCGGCCTGCCGGAACCGTCCCCTCGCCCCGCCGTCCAGAGCCAACGATTTTCGATGAACGAAGTCAGCGGGGCGAGGGGATGCAAGGGGAGTGGGGCACGCCCGGTCTCGATTCTTCCCGGCGAGGGGACCAGCGCCGTTCGGGGCAAGAGCAAGGTCGCTCATCACGGCGATCTTCGGTTGCGGGCGAGCGGAGCGAGCCTGCGCTGTGCTCTGCGCTCGTCGCTCTTCGTCGCCACGAGAATCAAACCTGGTCCGAAAGGCAACCACCCGAAGACGGTATCGATCGCGAAGACCGCACGTACGGCGCTGATCAGGAAGCGCGATCGGCCGGCGCGCGCGACCGACTTCAGCGCGCCATCCTCATCGACCTTCCGCCGCGCCCGGCGTTTGTTCATCGGCAGAAGGAAAAGCGTGTCATAGGCGAGGACGACTGGAAATCCCCAGAAGCGCGCCTTCACGATGTCCAGTCCGGCACGCCGAAACAGATCCGCGAGCTGCGAACGCGCGTAGCGGCGGCGGTGCTCGTAGTAGTCGTCGGAGGCACTCCAGAGACTTTGCATCGCCGGAACCGTGGCGATGACCCGGCCCTCGTTCTCCAGCACGCGCCCGATCTCGCGCGCAGCCGAGGCATCGTCATCGAGATGCTCGAGCGTCTCGCCGGTGGTCATCGCTTCGAACGAGCCATCGCGAAACGGCATGCGCGTCAGATCCCCGACCACAGCCGGAACGCTCGAGGTCCGCCGGACGTGCAGGGCGGCCTCGAATGCGTAATCGATCCCGATGACGCGGTAACCGCGCTTCTCCATTCGCACGGCCAGCTGTCCCAGGCCGACCGCGCCGTCGAGGATGCGGGCGCCGCGAGGAAGCTTGTCCACTTCCCGCACGATCATCGCCAGGCGATGCTCGTGCCGGGGACCGAACATCTCCGGCTGCGTGCCCCACTGATGCGTTGCCGTCACGGCCGCGATTATGACGGAGCCTCGCGTGGCCTGCATTGCGCTATTCTCGAATCACACACAACGCTGAAGGACCGCCGACCGCCGCGCCACCTCCCGGGTCGGCGAACCGCGGTCGAAGGAGCGGATCATGGCCGACTACGATTTCATGGTGGAGACCTACGCCACCGAGCGGATCAAGACGCTCTCCGTCTGGTCGCAGTTCGGGGACGATGAGATGGAGTTCCGCCCCGCGCCGCTGTCGCGGACTCCCCATGAGCAGATGGTCCATCAGTGCACGAGCGAGCACGGCTGGATGACGAACATGCTCGGCATCGATGTGGGCCTCCCTCCCCTGCCGCCTGCCGAGTCGCGCCTCGACTTCATCCGCCATTTCGCCGAGGCCACCGACCGGCGATTGAAGCGCCTGAGCGCAATGCCACCAGTCTGGTTCGAGGAGATGACCACCTTCTTCGATGTGCCGAGGACGAAAAGCTGGGTGCTGCTGCGGCGTCTCACGCACTCCGCCCACCATCGCGCCCAGCTCACCGTCTATCTCCGCCTCCTCGGCAAACCGCTGTACTCGACCTACGGCCCGACCGCGGATACCGGTGGACTGTTCCAGAACAAAGCGCCCGTGATCTATCGGTACGGGAGCGTCGAAGAATTGCTGGATGCCGAACCCGCGGGTGGCAAGTTCCCTTCGCTTCCAGGACCGGGCGGCGCCAATCCGACCGAAAGGCCGTAGGGGTCTCCAGGCATTCGGAGTCGGGCTGACGGGCCTTGCCGGACAACACGCCCGGCGTGGCACGCGCTGATGTAGGGCGCCCACAACGTCACGTGACCGTGCGCACACGTCAGCTGGTCACCTATAGGCGACTGTTTACGCGGTCCACAATTCTTACAGATTGGGTTGAATCGAAGACTCGACCCCTTAGAGATCCTACTCACGGACCACATTAAAGGAGTCGCGGATGAATGCCAGGGCATCTCATCGCCGTATGTCGCGGATCATCGGAATGATCTGCTGTTCGCTCGTCGGCCTCACAGCACTGTCTGCCGAAGCTCAGGTCACTGCAAACAGGGTCACCCTCAAGGATGACGCTGGGGTTCTGTCGCCGGACGGGACCACCCATTCGTACACCCTGGATTCTACGAATATGCAAAAGTTCTCCGTCGCGCCAGGCTTTTTGGCGACGGACCACCCCGCATTTTGGGGAATTGCTCTCCTTCCTACTTACACGCCGACCACCGACACGCCTTGGATCGAGCAGGGCACTTTTTACATCTACTTCGCAAGTCCGAACCCGCCGGTACCAGGTCACTATGCCTGGACCTTCGACGGAAACAATATTGTCGGCAATAGTTACATCGCAGATGTTTCCTTTAATGTTGTCAACGTCCCGGGGTGCCAACCAAAGACGGGCTCCTATGACATCTCCGCTGTGACAGTTGCGCCGGACCCGCAACTACCACCAGGTCATAACACCGTCACGCAGCTGGCGGCGAGCTTCACAGTACAGTGCAAGAGTGGCAATCTCTCCGGCAATGTTTCCGGCACGGTGGCGTTCGACGTGAACCTCCCGCCGAACAGCGGACAGGGCGGCAGCGGCGGTTCGGGGGGATCAGGGGGATCGGGCGGATCGGGCGGATCGGGTGGAGGAACTCCGCCTCCGCCGCCGCCAATCCCCGTGAACTTTGCCTTCGTTCTCCCGGACACCGTCACCAACTCACCGCTGTTCATCGGCAACTCAGGCAGCGCGACCGTCGACTTCACCACCGCAACTCTTCCGGACTTCAACTCCGGCGTGGCACTTTCCGCATTCAGCGATGCCCCCGACAACGGTGATTTCAACGTCTCGGTGAACCCGACGACGATCGCCGCGCCCGGCGTCGGCAGCGGAAAGGTCACGATTACCACCGGACCGATGACGCTCCCGCGGGACTATCACGTGTCGCTCATCGCCACCGATGCCAACGGCCAGCAGTACGCGTCGACGTTCCCAGTGTCGCTCGTTTGCGATCCTCCGATGATCCTGGCGCTCGACCAGCCGAAGAGCGTCACGATCAAACAGGGCCAGGTGCCGACGCTCCAGGTCGCCGCAATGGGAACCGGACCGTTCCTGTATCAGTGGTATGCGGGTCACACGGGGCAGACACAGTTCCCGGTCAGCAACGGCAACACCTTGAAGCCGAGCATCAGCTATGGCTCGAGCGACTACTGGGTCCGCGTGAGCAACGCCTGCGGCAGCGCAGACTCTGAGACGGCGACCGTCACGGTTGCGAAGCCATCGAATACCCCAACGCGACGCAGGTAGGATTCCCTCATCGCAACATTGAAACGGCCGGGCCTTCGCCCGGCCGTTCTTGTTTCGCGCGGAGCCTAAACCCCTCATCCGCCTTCGCCACCTTCTCCCCGCTGCGGCGGGGAGAAGGGCCACGAGTGCGGAACGAGTCAGCCGCGCGGGGCAACTTTCTTCTCGGAAGAAGAAGGCGTGGTGCTGGGTCGCGGTTTGGACTTCGCCAGAGATAACGACAGCTTTCTGAGCTGCGATGCCTGGCGAATTCGCTGCGTCACGGCTCGTTCCGAATCATCGACGCTCTTCATTCGTCACGCTGTCAGCAGCTCACGCAGCGCCGCGGGCGCGCTCTCCAGCGCCTGGTTCAGCTTGTCGGCGTCCTTGCCGCCCGCCTGCGCCAGGTCGGGCTTGCCGCCGCCCTTGCCGCCGACGATCGGAGCGAGCTTCGCGATGAGCTTGTTCGCGGGAATCCTTTCCATGAGGTCCCTGGTGACCGCCGTCAGCAGCGTGACCTTGCTGTCGGTGACGCTGCCGAGGACGACGACGCCGCTCTTGATCTTCGAGCGGAAGGTGTCGGCGAGGTTGCGGAGATCGCCGCCGCTGATGTCGTCGACGCGACGCGCCAGCAGCTTGACGCCGTCCACGTCGACAGCGTCGTCGGACGGCTGTGATCCCGACTGCGCAGCCTGACCGCCGCCCGTGGCGAGCTTCATCCGCAGCTGCTTCATCTCCTTCTCGAGCTGGCGCTGCTTCTCCTGCAGCGACTGCACGTACGCGGGGAGGTCGTCGAGTGAAACGTTGGCCTGCTGCTGGATGTGGTGGGCCGTGTCTTCGAGTTTCTGGAAATAGGCCACCGCACCGCGGCCTGTGAGCGCCTCCATGCGCCGCACGCCGGCTGCGAGCGACCGGTCGGAGACGATCTTGAACACGCCGATGTCGCCGGTACGATTGACGTGGCAGCCTCCGCAGAACTCACGCGAGTAGTCGCCCGCGGAGACGACGCGGACGACGTCGCCGTATTTCTCGTCGAACATCGACACGGCGCCCGTGCTCCTGGCCTCGCTGATGGGCATGCTCTGCTTGCTCACCTCGAGGTTCTCCCGGATCTTGAGATTGACCTGCTCTTCGATGAGCCGCAGCTGCTCGTCGGTGACCGGCTGGTGATAGGTGTAGTCGAACCGCAGACGATCGGGCGCAACGAGAGAGCCGGCCTGCTGCACCGTGGGACCGAGGATGTCCTTGAGGGCCTTGTGCAGCAGGTGCGTGGCGGTGTGGTTGGCCGTCGTGTCGAGCCGCGTGGGAACGGGAACCGAGGCGCGCACGGTGGCGCCGAGGGGCAGATGACCTTCCTCGACACGAACGCGCGAAACGGGCAGGTCGCTCATCGGTTTCTGCGTGTCGAGCACGCGTGCGTGGCCGCCGTCCCACACCAGAGTGCCGGTGTCGCCGACCTGCCCGCCGGACTCGGCATAGAACGGGGTCGGCGTCAGGATCACTTCTGCTTCCTGGCCGTGGTGGAGAGCTTCGAGCTCCTTCCCTTCCACGACGATGGCCTTCACAATCGCGGGAACGTCAACATATTGATCATATCCGACGAACTCGACCGGCCCGACCTTCTCCGCGATGCGGGCGAACGTGGCGGCGTCGGTCGAGGACTGAAACTTCGAGGATGCCTTCGCCTTCGCGCGCGCGCCGGCCATCATCGTCTCGAAGCCTTCGCGGTCGAGGGTGACGCCTTCCTCTTCGGCCATCTCGCCGATGAGGTCGACGGGAATGCCGAACGTGTCGTACAGCCGGAACACCTCGGCCCCGCCTAACGCCCGCTCGCCCCGTGCGCGGACCTCGTCGAGCAGTGCACCTACGCGTTCCATACCCGTCGTCAGGGTGCGCGCAAAACGCTCTTCTTCCGACTGCAGGGTCTTGAGGATGGCTTCGCGGCGTTCGCGAAGCTCGGGATAGGCGTTGCCCATCGAGGCGATCACGCTGTCGACGAGCTGGGAGAGCACGACCGCTGTCGACAGCTTGCGACCGAAGCGGATGGCGCGACGGATGATCCTCCGCAGGACGTAGCCGCGCCCTTCGTTCGAGGGGATGACCCCGTCGCTGATCAGGAACGTGGCCGCGCGCGAGTGGTCGCAGAGGACACGCACCGCCGTGTCGATCTCGTCGCCCATCCTCCCGCCGTACCGGGTGCCGCTGATCTCCTCGATCCGCGCCATGACCGGCTTGAACAGGTCGATGTCGTAGTTCGTCCCGCAGTTCTGCAGAACGCTGGCGAAGCGCTCCAGCCCCGCGCCCGTGTCCACCGACGGCGCCGGCAGCGGCGTCAGCACGCCTTCGGCGCTGCGGTCGTACTGCATGAAGACCAGGTTCCAGATCTCCATCGTGTCGTCGCCCTCGCCGTTGACGAGAGCGGCTGCATTCTTCGACATGTCATCGCCGCGGAAATAGTGGATCTCCGAGCAGGGGCCGCAAGGGCCGGTGTCGCCCATCGACCAGAAGTTGTCCTTCTTGCCGAAGCGGAGAACGCGATCGGGATGCGCGCCCGCTTTGATCCAGAGCCTCTCCGCCTCTTCGTCGGCGGGAACCGTGCCTTCGCCTTCGAAGACCGTGAACCAGAGCCGGTCGACCTCGAGCTTGAACACGTCCACGACCAGCTCCCAGGCGAAGCGGATCGCGTCTTCCTTGAAGTAATCGCCGAAGGAGAAGTTCCCGAGCATCTCGAAGAACGTGTGGTGCCGCGCCGTGCGACCGACGTTCTCGAGGTCGTTGTGCTTTCCTCCGGCGCGGACGCATTTCTGCGAGGTCGTGGCCCGGCTGTAGTCGCGCTGCTCGCGGCCGAGGAAGACGTCCTTGAACTGGTTCATGCCGGCGTTGGTGAAGAGCAGCGTCGGATCGCCCGCCGGAACGAGCGACGAGCTGGCCACGCGCCGGTGGGCCTTCGATTCGAAGTATTTGAGGAACTGTTCGCGAATCTCGCTGGTAGAAAGCAGAAAAACCCCCGTGATCGTAAGTCCTGAGTGCTGAGTCCTGAGTTCTGAGTGTACGAGCTGCTCAGGACTCAGGACTCAGGACTCAGCACTCAGGACTCTCTTGATCTTCATGCATTCATCGATCGTGTGAAAGACGAGCGACGGGCCGTACCCGTGATTCAACAGATACGCGGCCAGTTTCTTTCGGCACTCGTCCGTGCGCAGGTACGAAGTGCCGTAACGGCGGGCGATCATACGCATTTTCTTCACGCAGAGCGTAGTGACCCCTTCCCTCTCGCGTGCGGGCTCGACGTTCTCGCCGACCGCGCGCTCGGCGATGTCGTCGGCGACACCTGCGGCGACGAGCTCGCGGCGGATGCGCTGCGGCCCGATGTTCTTCAGGGAGCGGGCCCGGGCGAAGAGGCCGGCGAAGCGCTCGTCGTCGAGCCATTTCTCGGCATCGAGACGCTCGATCGTGGCGGCGATGGTCTCGCGGTCGAACTCTTTTGCGGACAGCTTGCGGCGGAGCTCGGCCACGCTGTTGAAGCGATGGTTGAGAATCCGCAGCGCGGCGACATAGCAGCGATCGGGGTCGTTCATGGACATGCCGTCTTCCATTCTGCCCGATCGCAAGGATCGGTCGGTCCGGAAGGCCAGTCATTCTCGCTCGTGCAGCGCGAACATCTCCTGCACGTAGAACCGCTGAGCGAATCTCACGGGGTGGAGAGCGGACATTCCTGTCCGCGGCGGCTGGAGATTCCTGTCCAGCCGCTAAGGTTCGTCTGATGACGAGATCAGCCGTCGGACAAGAATGTCCGACGGCCGCGGACAGGAATGTCCGCTCTCCGAAGCGCTCAGACCTGGTTCGAAAAATCGAACGGCGAGTCCTCCGAGAAGGGATCCTCTGGCTGGCCGCTGACCGAGAGCTTCGAGTCCATCTCCTCGCGCGCCACGTCCGAGGTCGACTGAATGCCCTGCAGCTTGAGCCGGAACTCGTCGGGATTCGACGCGCGCCGCAGCGCCTCGTCGAGGGTGATCAGGCCATTCTTGTAGAGCATGTACAACGACTGATCGAAGGTCTGCATCCCGTACTGCGAGGTACCCTGGGAGATGGCGTCCTTGATCAGCTTGGTCTTTTCCTTGTTCTCGATGCAGTCCCGGATATACGCGGTCGAGATCAGGACTTCGGTGGCCGGAACGCGGCCGAGACCGTCGGCGCGGGGAAGCAGGCGGAGAGAGACGACGGCCTTGAGGACGGCCGCGAGCTGCAGGCGGATCTGCTTCTGCTGATGCGGCGGGAAGACCGAGATGATGCGGTTGATCGTCTCGGTGGCGTCCATCGTGTGCAGCGTCGAGAGCACGAGGTGGCCGGTCTCGGCGGCCGTCAGCGCGGTCTCGATGGTCTCGTAGTCGCGCATTTCGCCGACCAGGATGACGTCGGGATCCTGGCGGAGTGCGGAGCGAAGAGCCTGCGAGAACGACTTCGTGTCGACCTCGACTTCGCGCTGGTTGACGATCGATTTCTTGTCGCGGTGGAGGAACTCGATGGGGTCCTCGACCGTCATGATGTGCTCGGTTCGGTGCGCGTTGATGTAGTCGATCATCGCCGCCAGCGTGGTCGATTTTCCCGAACCGGTCGTCCCGGTGCAGAGAATCAGTCCTCGCCGCTCCTCGGCGATCTTTTCCAGAATCAGGGGAAGCATCAGCTCGCGGATCGAGAGGATCTTGACCGGAATGACGCGGAGAACCATGCCGACCGTGCCGCGCTGCTGGAAGATGTTGCAGCGGAAGCGGCCCAGCCCGGGGACTGAGTAGGCGATGTCGATCTCGTAGTTATTCTTAAATTTTTCCTTCTGCCGCGAGGACATGATCGAGAACGCCATGGCGATCGTGTCTTCCTGCATCAGGCGCTTGAGTTCCACGAGCGGGACGAGCTCACCATCGACGCGGATCACGGGATGCGAGCCGACCTTGATGTGAAGGTCGGAGGCCCGGCGCTCGGCGGCAATCTTCAGTAAGTCATTGATATGCACAGGGTCACCTCTGGTGGTTGACGCCGGATTGTAACTCCGATCCCGGGGGCGTCGAGTTCCACGCCGCCCGGGAGTGCGGACGTCTCCGTCCGCATCCGCCGGACATCTCGTCCGGCGGTTACGACCCAGAAGGAAGCAGCGATCGGACGAGGACGTCCGCACTCCCAGGGGTGATGCCACTAGAATCGGCAGCCATGACGGTGAGCCGCCGTGACGACCTCAACCTCCCCTGCGTTCTCAGTGTCCCGAGCGGCCTGCCGGATGATGCGCAGCTGCCGCTCGTCTTCGTCATGCATGGGCGTGGCGCTGACGCGAACGATCTCGCGGATATCGCGCCGGCGATCGATCACGGCTGCCGCTTCGTCTTTCCGAACGCCCCGCGGCCATTTGAGCCCTATCCGGGGATGACGTTCGGCTTCACCTGGTTCGATGGCTGGCCACCGGCGCGAGAAACCATCGTCGAGTCTCGCAACCGGCTGCTCACGTTCATCGACGAGGTCGTGGCCCAATACCCCACGCCCGCCGGCAAGGTCATCGTGGCGGGCTTCTCCCAGGGCGCGATGATGGCGTTGGATGTGGGGTTCCGCACGAAGGTGCTGCCGGCCGGCATCGTTGCCATGAGCGGCGCCCTGTACGAGGACGATCTCCCGGATCTGCGTTCGCGAAGCGCAACTCCGGTGCTGATCGTCCATGGCACCGAGGACGAGATGATTCCAGTGATCGCGGCGAGACGCACGAGGCTGGTTCTCGAAGAGCACGGCGTCGGCGCGGAGTACCACGAGTTCCCGATGGGCCACTGGGTCACGCCGGAGTCGCTGGCCGTGGTGCGGGACTTCATAGGACGGGCACTGCAGTGACAAAAAAGAGGCGCGAGGCCGCCGGTTCGGCCGGGTCCGCCCTCCCTGGCAGGCTGGAAAGCCTGCCCCACACCGGGGAGCGCTCTACCCCCTGGACCATGGCAGACCACTTGCTTCAGAATGCGCCAGGATGACTCCAAATAACCGGTTCCTGCTCTCGGCGGTTGCACTCGCGGCCACGCTTGTGCTCGCCGGCACGGCAGAAGCGACGCTCGTCCGCGCCGTTCCGTTCGATACCAAAGTCGGAGAGGCGGAGTCGATCATCCTCGGCAAGTGCATCCGTACGCGATCGCAGTGGGACGACGCACATCGCTGGATCCTGACCTACTCGACCTTCTCGGTCGAGCAGACGCTGAAGGGCAATCCTCCGCCGGAGATCACGATGGTCACCCCCGGCGGACAGGTCGGATCGATCCACCAGGACTCGATCGGCATTACTCCCTTCAACGAAGGCGATGAACGGGTGATCTTCGTCAAGAGCACGAGGCTGGGCCCGACCGTCCTGTACTTCGATCAAGGCGCGTATGCCGTCGAGACCGACGATCACGGCGAGAAGATCGTGATGCCGGTGAATACCGCTGAGGTCAGGATCGACACGCAGCGGGGGAAGGCCGTCGAGCCGGAGCAGGCGCGACCCCTGGGAGACTTCCGGGGCCAGGTGCGCGAGGCCATGCAGCGTGTGGACGCTCAGAAGATGGACATGCTCCGTGCGGCGATGCACCGGCAGGCTGCTGGGAACGAATCGCCGTTTTCGAAATATCGGTGGCTGCTGGTCGTGGCCGTCGTCGGGGCCTCGCTGGCCACCTGGAGACTGCTGCGGCGTTAGGCGGGAGCCAGTCCTGAGTGCTGAGTCCTGTAGGGACGCGCAGCAGCGCGTCCGCAGCTTCGGTTTCTTTTCTCGTTCACGGGAGCTGCGGACGCGCTGCTGCGCGTCCCTACTCCGGATCGTGACCACGATCCATCCGGACTCAGGACTCGATCAGGCGGTCTTGTCGAGGCGCTCCCGCATCGGGGAGTCGGACATCGGATCGGTCGGGGAGTAAGCGTCGCGGCGGCGCTCGAGGTCTTCGCGGACGGCGCGCTTGAAATTGTCGGCGCCTCCCTTGGCCATCTGCTCGGCGATGTAGTCGGCGATCTCCACGTTCTCGATGCGCATCCGGACGGTCTTGAAAATGCCGACGCGTTTCTGCCCGGGGATCTGCACGTGATGGAGTCCGCCGCTGTAGGCCAGGAGCATGCGGCCGCTCTCAACGGCCAGCAGGATGTCGGCGATGCCGCCGCGCACCGTCATCGGATTGCCGTTGACGTCGAGGCCGCTCTCACGCTTCATCCGCCCCTCCGGCGCGATGATGACCATCGACCGGGGATCGATCTTGTTGAGCACTTCGAACCAGGTGTGATCGCGCTCGCGACTCACGGCCACCACGTGATGGGCGACGAATTTGAAGATCAGGCCGACCAGCGGCCGTCCCGTCGTCTTCTCGGCCGCCGGGATCACGCCGTGCGCGGCCAGACGCCAGGCGAAACGGTTTGGCACTCCGGAGAGGAACACTGGCTCGAACAGGCTGGTGTGGTTGAGAAATGCGACGAGCCGGAGATTTCCCCACGGGTCTTTCGGAGTGGGGCCGATGAAGGTCATTTGCGGGCGATAGAAGATCCGGCTCAGGTACTTGAGAACCATGAGCAGGGAGAAGACGACGGCGCTCCGGATGAGACCCACGGCGCGTGAGGGTACCAAAACGGGCCGGCTCCCGAGTAGCGGGAAGTGCTCGTCGGCCAGGATCGATCCGCTGGACATCGAGAACCCTTCGATTCCGCGGAAGAGCAGCGAAAGATCAATTTGCGTCGAAAACGGCAGGACGGCAAGGCCTGCAGCCTCACAGGTTTCCGAGGAATTCCCTGGCGAAGGCGGGACCCTTCCCCTCGTCCTCGTGCTTGAAGAAAACGTAGGCGTCAGACCAACGCTGCTCGAGGACGCGCTGCCCCCACGCCTTCAGGTCGCCTTCTCCGTAGCTGGTGCGACGCAGGCGCAGGTACCCCCACGATGCGGTCGGGAGCAGGACGGTGGCCGGATCGGCGACCTCGTCCGTATCTGCCGCACAGAGCGCGGCATCGCGCTCGCGAAGAGCTTCGTAGACCGCCTCGTCCGACCATGATTCGTGGCGGAACTCGAAGGCGATCTTCGCCTCACGCGGGACGGTGGCGATGAAGTCCCGCAGCCGCTGCACGTCCCTGCGGAGATACGGCGGCAGTTGAAAGAGGATCGGACCGAGCTTCGGTCCGAGCGCCTTCGCAGCCTCGAAGAAATACTCGACGTCGTCCTCGGCCGCGGCGAGCTTCTTCTGGTGCGTGATCCGCTGCGGCGCCTTCAGGACGAAGGTGAAGCCGTCGGGCACCTCCCCAGCCCACTTCGCGAGCGTCTTCGGGTCCGGCATCCGGTAGAAGGTGTTGTTGATCTCGACCGTCGTGAAGTGGGATGCATAGAACGGGAGCATCTTCGACGCCGGCAAATCGTCCGGATAGAAGGTGCCCTTCCATTCCTTGTAGCTGTAGCCGCTGGTGCCGACGATCACACGCACAGGGCGACTATAGATTCTTTCGGGAGAGGCATGCACGGCTGAGGAGCCGGCCGCAGGTCTCGCGGGCAGGTTGACTTCCCGCACAATGCAACGCAGCCGGGCGTCGAAGCCCGGCTGCATGAGAGTGGCACTTCAGCCTCAGACGGTGATCAGGCCGTTCCGGATCCCGTAGCGGTAAAGCCCCAGATTGTCCTCGAGATGCAGCTTGCGAAGCAGCCGCGCGCGATGCGTGGTGACCGTCTTCACGCTGATCTCGAGCTGGGCAGCAATCTCCTTGAGCCTCCTGCCCTGCAGGAGCATCGACATGACCTCGTTCTCACGCGGCGAGAGGCGAGCGTGGAGAGGTGGGTCGTTGCTGACAAAACTGGGACCGCTGGCCGATTCGATGAGTCCAAGCGTCGTCTGCTTCCAGTGCTCGAAGGTATCTTTGTCGATTGGAAAGTCGAGTCGTTGAATGGCGATCTTGACGTCTTGTATTGCGTTCACGGCGTTTTTCTCCCCTGTAGGAGTAGAGGATACTGCCGCTTCGATTACAGATTTGTTACTTGGACGTTTGGGTTGCATACGGCCTCTGCACTCGAGTGGAATCGCAATAGGTAAGGACTTCCTGCAAGACCCGGGAGCAGCGTGAAATCTCGGCGGCATCATGCCTGCGGCATTCGTTGATCGTCCATTCAGCCGACGCCGCGTACTCGTTCTGCTGGGGGACCGGTTCGCAGAATCCTGCCGGCTCGGCGGCGACCGACAGGCAGCCCTTGAGGAAGAGCCGCGTCTTCAGCTCGTTCGAAAACTCCGGGGATGATTGGAGGCGGCGCAGAGATTCCTCGACGCACTGCCTCGCGTCGCGGCCGCGGCCGAACGCCTCCCCATCGTGTCGGACGCTCCTTCCCGCCTCCGTCAGTCGCGCCCGGTTTGCGCGTAACCACCGATAGCTCACGAATGCACCGGCTCCGGCGACGGCGACCGCGACGAGGGCGATGACCAGGAGCACCTTGAGCCATGTCGGCATGACGCTCTCCCGGATCGATTGATTGCATCTATGATCGCACGCGTGGCGACGGTCGACGAGCTTCCGTTTTCTCTGCGTCTTTTCTACCGCGCTTATCGCTGGCGGCGGATCGATCCCGTTCCATGGACGCCGATGAGCAAACCCTTGCGCGAGGCGAGGCTCGTCCTCGTGTCGACCGCCGGAATGGTCGCGCCGGACCAGACCGAGTTCGACCAATCCTTTCGCGGCGGTGACTACTCGTTCCGCGAGATCGGCGATGACGCGGTGGTCTCAACCTTGATCGAGTCGCACCGCAGCGAAGCCTTCGACCACGAGGGCATCCGTTCGGATCCGAACCTTGGCTTTCCTCTCGACCGCCTTCACGAGCTGGCCCGCGAAAGCGAGATCGGCTCGCTCAACCACCGCCATCTGTCCTTCATGGGCTCCATCACCGCTCCTGGACGCCTCGCCGCTCAGACCGCGCCGGCAGCGGCGCAGCTCCTGGTCGATGACCGCGTCGATGCCGCGCTTCTCGTGCCCGTCTGACCGATGTGTAATCAGACGGTCGGTCTGATCGCCGCCGAGCTGGAGCGCCGCGGAATCTCCACAGTCTGCATCGAGCTCCTGCGCGAGGTCGCCGAGCGCGTGCGCCCTCCCCGCTCGCTCGTCGTTCCTTTTCCTCACGGTTATCCCCTCGGCAAGCCGGACGATCCCGCGCTGCAGCGATCTGTGATCCGGGCGGCGCTGGCGCTGCTGGAGCGCGAGGGACCGCCCCCGCTGATCGTCGATTTGTAGGGAGCAATGCGAAGGTCGGGCACGGCCCGGCGCAGCTGCGCCCTGCGTTCGGCTCTCGCTCTGACCGGCACGAGAGAGCGCAGGACGTCGCATCGACGACGTGGGTGGCAGCCGCCGTCACTCTGAGAGGCTGTCCAGAAATCGAGAGCGGCGCGGACGCGCGCCCTTCCTCACGATGGAGGAACAGGTACTTCCGCGGCAGCTCCCGACCTGCAGCGCGCCGCGCAATCACCTCGCGCAGGATGTGGCGTTGCGCGAAGTCTACGCGACGAGTACCGGAAAGTTTCCGTCAGCCGCCCATGGTCTGCAGCGACTCGCTTTCCGTCGCGGATGCCGGGAGGGACAGCCACGCGTCGGGATCGACGAGACACGATTTCCCGTCATCGGGAAGAACGACGTGCACTCGCAGCTCGCGCAGCGTTTCCTCGTCTCTGGCCCTCGCCGCGTTACAGCGCGCGTTTTCCGCTTCGCGCACGATCCGCCGGACCTCGTAGCGGACCACGTGCGTGTGCAGGAGCAGCATGCGGCACTCCAGGGAAATGGCCTGCGATCGCAGCAGCGGCTCGACGACCTCTACGGCCGGGCGGAGCTCCGCGGCAGCGATGTTGATGGCGTTGACCCGCAGCGAGGCGTATGCAACGCGGGCGGCGTGATTGGTCGAGCTGATCATCGGCATGTCGGCCGCAACGGGTTGGATCGAAGCCTGTCGGACGGCAGCCCGGCATGGCGAAACCGGACCAGCGTTCGCTCTCTGCGCGGCGTATGCCTGACGGACCGGCTGAGCGGTCTCAGGAACTTCGGTGGTCGCGGCAACCCTCAGAACGGCCGAGATCGCGAACCGGAAGAACGCCTCCTGGCGGGCGGCGCTGAATCGGCAGGCCGTGACGAGCAACAGCCCGAGAACGAGCGATCCGCGGATGAATCTGGCCATTCCCGCTCCTTTCGCGATCCAAAGATAGGACGGCCGCTGACCGAAAAGGTTGGCCGCACATCCACTTGTCACCCGCACGTAACGGGTTCTCAGCCGATCGGAATCAATCCGCATCGCAACGAGCCGGGCGGTGCCCCCGCGATGTCGAGCCGGCGGAACGGCAGTCCCGTCACTCTGAGCCGGCGCAACCGCGGGGGCGGTGGACGGGCGGGAGCGGTGGAGCGCGGCGAAGAGTCTCTTACCGGGACGATTGTCGGGCTGGAGACCCTTGGCCGCGCTGCGCCGCTCCGTAACCCTCGTGTGGGCGGGCTTTCCGGCCTGCCAAGGAGGGCAGGCTGGAAAGCCTGCCCTACACGAAAGTCACTTCACCGCGATCGCCCGGGCCTGCTTGTAGTCGACGACGCCGGCGAACATCTTCTCGAGTGCATCCTGCAGCAGAGTGCGCATGCCCTGATCGAGAGCGGTCTTGCGCAGCTCGTCGATGGGAGCTCGCTTCTGCACTGCGCGCTTCACGTCGTCCGTGCCGACGAGCAGCTCGTGCACGCCCATGCGGCCCTTGAAACCGCTGTTGTTGCAGGCCGGACAGCCCTTCGGCTTGTAGAGCGTGAGCTCGGGCGTGTAGTCGACGCCGGTGCGGTCGAAGTAGTCAGGTCCGTACGCTTCGACGATGTCGTTGAACTCCTGCACCGTCGGGTGGTAGCCCTCCTTGCACTTCGAGCAGAGGGTGCGGATGAGGCGCTGAGCCATGATGCCGAGGAGCGCATCGGCGAAGTTGAACGGATCGATGTTCATGTCCAGAAGACGGGTGATGGTCTCCGGGGCGGAGTTGGTGTGGAGCGTCGAGAAGACGAGGTGGCCGGTCAGCGACGCTTCGATGCCGATGGCCGCGGTCTCGTGGTCGCGCATTTCACCGACCATGATCACGTCGGGATCTGCGCGCAGGAACGAGCGCATGGCCGCGGCGAAGGTGAAGTCGATCTTCGGCTGCACCTGAACCTGGCGCAGCCCCTTCTGCGTGATTTCGACGGGGTCCTCGGCGGTCCAGATCTTCATGTCCACGGTGTTGATGAAGCCGAGGGCGGAATGGAGCGTGGTGGTCTTACCGGAGCCGGTCGGACCGACGACCAGGCAGATGCCGTACGGCTTCGCCAGGATCTCCTTGAACTTCGTCAGGTTGTATTCGCTGAAGCCCATCTTGTCGAGCGGCAGCGGCTTGGAGGCGGCCAGGATGCGCATGACCACGTCCTCGTTGGCGTTCGTGGTGGGGATCGTCGCCACACGGAGCTCGATGACGCCCTTCGAGTACTTGAAGCGGATCTTGCCGTCCTGCGGCTTGCGGCGCTCCGAGATGTCGAGCTTGGCCATGATCTTGAGGCGCTGCACGAGGGCATTGCGGTGCGGGCCCGGCACCTCCATGAACTTCTCGCAGTCGCCGTCGATGCGCAGCCGGATCAGGCAGGGGTTCTTCGCTCCGTCCGGCTCCACGTGAATGTCCGACGCGCCGCGGTTGAACGCCTCGATGATCATCTGATTGGCGAGGCGCACGATTCCCGAATCGGTCTCGTCGATCTCCGCCTCGGGGACCTTCTCCTCCTCGACCTCGCCCGTCTCGCCGTCGCCGAGCATGTCGATGATCTTGGCCAGATCGGCCGCGTCCTGCGTCTGGGCTTCCTTCTCGCCGTACGAATTCAGGATGTAGGCGAGGATCTCGTGCTTCATGCCCACCCAGAACTCGTAGCGAGGTGCCAGGTTCATGGCCCGAAGGCCGTCGAGCCGCGTCAGGTCCTGAGGATCATCCACCGCCAGGACCAGAACACCCGGCCGCCGTTCCACCGGCGCGGCCACGTACTTCTTCCACATGTCCGAAGAGACCCGCTCGCGAAGGTCCTGCGGAATCATCTGCGCGCCGTCGTAGCCGAAAAACTGCGTGCCGAAGAAGGCGGCCAGCGACTTGCCGATCTCCTCCCTGGGGACGTTCATGTCCTCGATCAGGATCTTTTCGACGTTGGTGTTGTTCACGCGGGCGCTGCTGACGGCCTGCTCGATGTCCTTCTCGGAAATGATGCCCTTGTCGACCAACGCTCCGAAGCGCGACGGCTTCGACTGCCGCGCCGCCCGGTGCTGGTTGTAGAAGGCGATCCCCAGGATGCGCGCGATCTCCTCGGCGGCATCCTCATCCTGCTGCGTGAAGACCGGGTTGTGGCGCCGGTTGATCAGCTGCACCACGCCGAGCAGGTACTTCTCGAACATGATCGGCACGGCCAGCACGGACTTCGTGCGGAAGCCGGTCTGCTTGTCCCAGCGCACGTCGAACCTGAGGTTGGGGTGGAACTTGGTGAGCTCGGCGGCATCGTAGGCGTCGCGGATGTTGATGGTCTTCCGGGCCAGGGCGGTGAAGCCGGCGATCGACGAGAACGATTTCGGAACGCGGATCTCCTTCGGGACGTCGCCGACTTTCTGGAGGGAGTAGAGCTCCTGGTTCTTGGTGTCGACGGCGTAAATCGTCAGCCGTTCCGAGTCGAGGAGCTCGAGGATGCGGTCCTTGAGCGTCATCAGAATCTGCGGGATCGACTCCGCGGAGTTGATCTGATTCGTGATCGACGTCAGCTTCTTTCGGTACTCGAGCTCTTTCTCGACGGATGATGACGGGGCTGCCTGTACAGTCATGTCGCGAATCTCCCGAAGTTGTCGTGCGAACGGTCAAAAAGGATAGCGCGTTGGGTGATTGAACGCGAAATGACGTGGAGTGCGGACGTCCCGTCCGCAGTCGCCGGGCGTCCCGCCCGGCGAAAGAGAAGCCGAGAACTGTCGGACAACAACCGGGCGGGACGCCCGGTTGCTTGCGGGCGGGACGCCCGCACTCCTCACCCTAGATCCCGGTCACGCGCACCACTTCTTCGAAGGTCGTGCTCCCTTCGGCCAGCCGCCGCAGAGCGGACTGCCGGAGCGTGCGCATGCCGCGCTTGATGGCCATGTCCTTGATCTTGAGAAAGTCCTCGCCGTGGTCGATGAGGTCGCGGATGGCGTTGTCGATCGTCAGCAGCTCGAAGATGCCGGTACGGCCGTAATAGCCGGTGTTGCGGCAGCGGATGCAACCCGCCCCTTCCTTCACGATGATCCGCTTGCCCGGAGGAGCCTGCAGGTTGAGCATGGCCGCCTCCTCGTGCGTGAGCGGGCGGTTCCGCCTGCAGTCTTCACAGATCTTCCGCACCAGGCGCTGGGCCATCGTGCCGATGAGCGTCGAGGAAATGAGGAACGGCTGGATGCCGAGGTCGACGAGGCGGGTCACCGACGTCGCGGCGTCATTCGTGTGCAGCGTGGAGAAGACGAGGTGGCCGGTCAGCGCCGATTGCACGGCGTTTTCCGCTGTCTCGTGGTCGCGGATCTCGCCGACCATGATGATGTCGGGATCCTGGCGCAGGATCGTCCGCAGGGCCGCGGCGAAGGTGATGCCGATCTTCGCCTGCACCGAGGTCTGGTTGAAGTCCTCGTACACCATCTCCACGGGATCTTCGATGGTGGTGATGTTGATCTCCGGCGAATAGAGGGACTTCAACGCCGAGTAGAGCGTCACCGTCTTGCCGGAGCCGGTCGGACCGGTCACGAGAATGATGCCGTGCGGCCGCGTGATCCAATCGTTGAACGTGTGCAGCTCGTCGTCGTAAAAGCCGAGGCCGCTGAGATCGCGGATCAGGATGTCGGGGTCGAAGATGCGCATGACCAGCTTCTCCCCGAAGGCGGTGGGCAGCGTGGAGACGCGCAGCTCGATCTCTTTTCCGTCGCGATCGGTCTTGATGCGGCCATCCTGCGGACGCCGCCTCTCGGCGATGTCCATCCGGCACATCGTCTTCAGGCGCGAGGTGATGGCCAGGTTGACGAGCTTGGGAACGCGCTGGATCTCGTGGAGCACCCCGTCGATGCGGAAGCGGATCGCCGCCTGCTCGCGCTTCGGCTCGATGTGGATGTCCGACGCTCGTGAGTCGTAGGCGTGCTGGAGCAGGTAATCGACGGCGTTGACGATGTGCTGGTCGCTCGACTCGATTTCCGAGCCGGACTTCAGCTTCACGAACTGCTCGAGATTGCCGAAGTCGAGGCCGCCCTTGAGGTCGCGCTCGGCCTTGGTGACGGAGGCGCGGAAGCCGTACTGCTCGTTGATGACCGACATGACGTCGCTCTCGGCGGAGACGACGAGGTCGACGTCCTGCTTGGCCATGGCCCGGTACGACTCGATGGCCACGTTGTCGAACGGATTGACCACGCACACGACGAGCTTTCCGTCGCGCACGGCCACCGGAATCATCTTGTGCTTCCGGGCGAAGGGACGGGAGATCTTCGACTCGATCATCTCCACGTCGAGCTTGAGCGCGTCGATCTTGTAGAACGGCAGGTGAGCGTCTTCGGCGATGAGCCGCGCCAGCAGGAAGTCGTCGATGCGCGTGCCGTTGCCGCTGGCGTCGGTCAGGTTCATGGTCACGATCGCCTTGACCGGGCTGACGTCCTCGTCCGGTTTCGATTTCGAGCGGTGCGTCCGCTGGCGATCGGCGTTCTCGATGTCCAGGCGCTGGCGGTCGTCGATGAAGCCGGCGTTCTGCAGCAGCCCACCGAGGTACGAAACCGAGATCTCGCGCGATGGACGGGTGGCAATTACCGTGGTCATGGACGTGGAAATGGTAATCCGGAAGCGCTCACAATGAATTTCTAATTGCCGGCCGGTGGCTCTTGGTTGTTGGCTTTTGGCTCTCGGGAAGACCGGAGTCCAAGAGCCAACAGGTGAGAGCCAATAGCCAATTCACCTAACGCACCTCCAGCAGGAACCCCTTCAGATACTCCCCTTCCGGACAGTACAGCGACACCGGATGATCGGGCGCGGCGGTCAGGCGGCGCACGAACGAGACCTGGCGGCCGGCGTCGTGCGCGGCGGAGAAGATGACCTTCTGAAAGAGGTCGAGCGACAGGTGTCCCGAGCAGGAGAACGTCATCAGCAGGCCGCCGGGCGCGACCAGGCGCAGGGCATAGAGATTGATGTCCTTGTAGCCGCGGGCGGCCCGCTCCACTTCGCCGCGCGACTTCGCGAACGCCGGCGGATCGCAGACCACGAAATCGAAAGCTTCCCCTGCTGCAGCGCGCCGGCGCACGTAGTCGAACGCATCCGCGGCCACGAAGGTGACGTTGTTCGAAAGGGCGTTGAGCTCGTGATTCGTCCTGGCCAGCTCGATCGCTTTTTCGGAGACGTCGACGTTGACCACCGAGGACGCGCCGCCTGCGGCCGCATACACGCCAAAGGCACCGCTGTAGGAGAAGAGGTTCAGCACGCGCGCGCCGCCGGCCAGCGTCCGCGCCAGACGGCGGTTCTCGCGCTGGTCGAGAAAGAACCCGGTCTTCTGCCCCTCGGCAGGCTCGACCACGAAACGCAGCGACGACTCGCTGATCGTGGCGGCCGGATCGCCGCCGCCGTCCCATTCGCTCTCCAGCGTCAACTGCTCGAGCCGGCGCGCCGGAAGGTCGTTCTTGAAATAGATCAGCCGCGGGGCGGCGGCGTTCTTCAGCGTCTCGACGAGGAGCGGCCGCAGTTGCTCGAGGCCGTAGTTCGCGATCTCCACGACCAGGACGTCGTTGTAGCGGTCGACCACCAGGCCGCTCAGGTCGTCTCCTTCGGCGTGCAGCAGCCGGCCGGCATTCGTCGCCGCATCGAACAGGTTCTTCCGTCGCCCGATGGCCGCTGTGATGCGCTCTCGCAGAAGCTCCGCGGTCAGCGGTACGTCTCCGAACGTCAGCGCGCGCAGGCGGATCTGCGAATGCGGCGAATAGAGCCCCGACGCCAGCACCTGCCCTCTCTCGTCGACGAGATCGGCGAGCGCGGCCCCGGCGGGCCCGCTTTCGTCGGCGATGGCACCCGTGAAGATCCACGGATGTCGATTGGCCACTGCACGCTCGCGGCCTCGCTTGAGCACGAGACGCCTGCGTCTACTCGGGTCGAACAGTTCGTTCACGTTCATTCGATTGATCCCGGTTGCGAGGTTGCGAGGTATCGAGGTCTCGAGGCGAGAAAATCTGGCGTTTCGAAAAGACAGGTCCAGCGGTCCGACCTCGTGACCTCGCAACCTCGCAACCTCGCGACCTCATCGTCGTCAGCAACCCGCCGAAACTCCGCAACCGCTATAATCCCTCGCGATGACGCTTCGGCACCCCAAGAAGTTCCACACCAAAGGGCAGGAAGAGGTCTACCGGCAGGTGAACTCGTTTCTCGACGAGCTCGTCGACGAACACTTTGACGACGCCGAGCACTGCGACTTCTACCTCAAATACGGATCGACCGTGCTGGAGATCTCCATCGAGCCCTACGAAGAGGACGACGCCGTCGTGGAGATCCTCGCCTTCTGCGTGAAGGGTGTGGACAAGACCGCCGAGCTGATGGCCGAGCTCCTGCTGCTCAATTCCGAAGTGCCGCTCGGGGCCTTCAGCATCGTCGGCAATGACGTCTTCTTCTCGCACTCCTTCCTCGGCCGTCGCCTGCGCGGCGAGCAGCTCATCGCATCGCTCGACGCAGTGGCCAGCATTTCGGATGACTACGACGACCGCATCATCGCCAAATACGGCGGCAAGACCGCGCTCGAGCAGTTGCGCACCAGCAAGCGACCGCGTCCGGCGCAACCAGTGGAAACCAATTGAAAAAGCGGCATATCCGTTGCTCTATGACCAAGGCATGAAGACGATCTGGTGGTGGGCGGGCCTTGCGATTTTACTGTCCGGTGCACTCCTCTCTACGGGATGCACCGGAGGGAAAGAGAGCAACGCCGCCGAAGAACAGCTCCCGAAGAAAAATCCGATCGTCGTCTCACAGACCTCACCCGCCGCACCGCCAGCGCAAGCTCCCGCCGTCGACCCCATCCAGCAGCTCAAGTCGATCAGCCACGCCATCCCGGTCTATGCCGGCGCGCAGTTTCGCGAGGACCTGACCCGTCACGACGAAGTCATGATCCGCAACCAGTACGGACCCCAGGCCCACGTCTACACCATGGCCACGAACGACTCGTACCCGCAGGTCTACCACTACTACACGACTTATCTCGCGCAGTTCCGCGCCTATCCGCCGCAGATGCCCTATCCGCCGGAACAGCAGTCGTGGCGCACCATGGAAGTGAACCTCAACCAGGCCATGCAGGACCCCTTCATCCCGGGAGACACGATCTCGCCCGGCGCCAAGCAGGTGACGCTGCAGATCGCCGAGACCGAAGCGGAGCCGACCACCGTGATCCGCTACATCGTCACGCCGGAGACGCCGGCCGCGCAAGCCGCGCAGAACGCCTCTCCGAAAGCAGGTTCGGGTGCCTCATCGACCGTGACCATGACACACGGCAATCCCGCCCCCGCCGGACTACGCTAGGAAAATCGCGAGCCACGCTCGCCTGCTTATGTATCCCTGGCGCCGCATCCTGATCCCCACCGACTTTTCGACCGCCTCGGAGTGGGTCTTCGACGATGCCATCCGTGTGGCCGGTTCCACCGGAGCGGAGGTGGTGATCCTGCACATCCGCATGACCCGCCCCTCCAACCCGCAAAAGCTCAGATTCCCTGCCGATCCGTCCGTCTACGAATACGTGGAGAAGACTGAGCTGGAGAAGCTGCGCAACCGCGTGCGGGTCGCGAATGCCACCATTCCTACGCGGCTGATCGTGAAGAACGGCCCCGATCCGGGCGCTGAGATCTGTCGAACCGCAGCGGAGGAGAAGGCCGACCTGATCGTCATGGCCACTCACGCCCGGCATCACGTCGCACACCTGCTCGTGGGTGGAACGACGCAATCGGTGCTCAACGATCCTCCCGCTCCCGTTCTCGTGATCCGCTACGGAATTCAGAAGCGAAAATCGATGCGGAACATCGTCGTTCCCGTGCAGCCGCGGGAAACGTCGTGGGCGGCGATCGATCTTGCCGGCGCAATCGCATCGCGTGAGCGGGGCGAGGTACACCTGCTGACCGTCTGCAGCACCGCCAACCGCACGGTCGCCGAGAACGAGCTGGCCAGGGCGGCCGAAAGCCGCCTGAAGGACGTCAGCTCGAGCCGCGCCACCGTGGTCGGCGAGGACATCAACCGCGAGATCGTTCGCTACACCGAAAAAAGCGGCGCCGACGCCCTGTTCATCAATTCCGTCGACAAGCCCAGCCCCCTCAAGCTCGACATCATCCGCCACGCCACCGTGCCGGTGATGATCACGCCGGCGAATGCGTGAGCAGATCACCGGCCGTAGGGACGCGCAGCAGCGCGTCCGCAGCTCTCGTCACGGCCTCGACCCCGAGGTTCGGACGCGCTGCCCCCGTCACTCTGAGCCGGCGGAGCCGCGGGGACGGCGGGCGGGTGGAGCGGCGTAGCGCGGCGAAGAGTCTCAAGATTGCACGATCGCGGTGAGCCAGCTGTCGTGCCCGATCGGCTCCCGCCCCGCAATCGTCCCGGTAAGAGATCCTTCGCCGCGCTCCGCCGCTCCCGCCCATCCACCACCCCCGCGGTTTCGCCGGCCCACGATGACCGGGGAGCGGTTTCGTCGGCTCACGATGAGGGACACGGCTTCGCCGCCTCACGATGGCAGTTGCACAATCTCCCGCTCGTATACGATTCATCCATGTCGCAATTCCGCATCCGTCCCGCCAGCGAGAATGACGTTCCCCTGATCCTGACCTTCATCCGCGACCTGGCCCGATACGAAAGACTCGAGCACGCCGTCGTCGCAACCGAGGACATCCTGCGCGAGTCGCTCTTCGGCCAGCCGCGCTTTGCCGAGGTGCTGTTCGGTGAAGAGGACGGCGTGCCGGTCGCCTTCGCCCTCTTCTTCCACAACTTCTCCACGTTCGTGGGGCGGCCGGGGCTGTACCTCGAGGACGTCTTCGTGAAGCCGGAGAAGCGCGGCTGCGGCTACGGAAAGGCGATGCTGGCGCGGCTGGCCTCGATCGCCGTCGAGCGCAACTGTGGCCGCTTCGAATGGGCCGTGCTGAACTGGAACACCCCCGCCATCGACTTCTACAAATCCCTCGGCGCGAGCCCGGTCGACGACTGGACGATCTTCCGCATGACCGGTACCTCCCTCGAGGCGCTCGCCGAACGAGATTGATGATTTGAGATTGATGATTTATGAACCGCGGAACGCGCAGCTTCGGTTCATAAATCATCAATCTGAAATCTCAAATCGTCTTATTCTTCTCATCGTGCGGAGTTAGCTCAGCGGTAGAGCATCTCGCTTACACCGAGGGGGTCACAGGTTCGAATCCTGTACTCCGCACCAATCCATCCCGCGATAGTCCCCACTCCCTTCAATCCGCCTCGTCGACGACGACACGCACGTGAACGGGTGCGGTCAGGGCTCGGCGCTGGTGGCTTGCACCACTCCGGCGTACGCGCTGAAGAAAACTGCCGGAATCGCGAACGGTACGAGCAGCCACACGGGTGAGTGCACGGACATATGCGTCATGTACCTGCCGAATGTCCGATACGTCTCCCGGCCGTCGAACATGGTGAACATGACGCGATGCACGATGAGACCGGTGGCTGTGGCTGTCAGCAGGCGCGCCAGGACACGCCAGATCGTCCGGCTGAACCACGTGCGGATTGCGGCTTCGGGTACAGCACAGACGACGAACAGGGTGAAAGCGATCACGACCGTGAACAGCGCCATGAGCTGCGCGATCGCGAGCATCCTCGCATGGCGCGAGGTGAATAGAACCGCTGTTCCAGCGAAGCCCACCACCATGAGCGCAACAACGCCCGAGATCCTGAATCCGAGATTCAGCTCGCGCTCGAAGTGCCGGGTCGGTGTCGCGCTCATGCGTGGAGGATACGGCCGAGCTTCGACGCGCGTCCATGTGGACTCTCAGGACTCAGGACTCAGGACTGCCGTGTGGTGGTCCGTCGTGTGCAGTGCTGCAGGTGACGTCGGCTCATCTTGCTAGACTCTCTCGCCGCCATGTTGCCGCTCCTCCGATCGAAGCCGCGCGTGCTCGTTCTCGACGACGATGCCGCGATCCGCAAAATCGTCACGCTCGTGCTGAGGCGCGCCGGCTACAGGGTCGAAGTCGTGACGAAAGGAAACGACGCCATCCGCGCCATCGAGAGCGCCGACCACTACGCCGCGATCCTCCTCGACCTGATGATGCCGCACGAGGGCGGGATGACGGTCATGAAGCACCTGCGGAAGTCGAATCCTGCGCTGCTGAAACGCGTGATCCTCCTGACCGCCGCTCCCGATCCCGTGCTTCGAACCATGCGCAAGGACGTGTTCGCCGTGGTCAAAAAACCGTTTGAGGCCGCCGTGCTCACTGCCGCAGTCGAGAAGCTCGCGAAGTGACCATCCGGCTGCGGGTTCTTCCGGAGGTCTTCGCGGTCTGCCGCCTCGAGCCGCATGCCGCGGTTCCCGATTGGGCCGCGGGCGAGATCGTCTCAATCACGCGAACACCCGAAGAACTATCGATCGTTTGTCGCGAAGACGTCGTGCCGCCAGCGATCCGCTCGGAGAAAGAGTGGCGGTGCCTGAGCGTCGAAGGGCCGATACCGTTCGCGACCACCGGCATTGCCGCCGCAATTTCGTCTCCGCTCGCCGCAGCTGGCATCAGCGTCTTCCTGCTTTCGACTTTCGACACGGATTTCGTCCTGGTGAAGGAGCGCCAGCTCGCGCGAGCGCTCGACGCACTCCGCGCGTCGGGCTGCTCGATTTGAGCCGTGAGCCGCAGAGAACGAGAGACGGCACCGAACAGCTCACGCGATGTCTGTGCCGCTCTGCGATATCCGGAACGACCGCTTGTAGATGTCGATGACCGACATCAGCAGCGAGAACACCAGCGGCCCGATCACCAGGCCGACGAAGCCGAAGGCCTGCATCCCGCCGATGACCGCAACGAGCAGCGGAATGGCGGGCATCTGCGCGTTTCCCTTCATCACCCACGGCCTGATCACGTTGTCGATGAGCGAGACGACGACGAGACCCCAGATGGTGAGGAAGATGGCCCCGAAATAGGACCGCTCCCCCATCGAGGCGGTGATGTAGAGGTAGATCGCCGCGGGAATCCAGATCACCGGGGCACCGACGAGCGGCATCAGCGACAGCACCGTGGCGACGAATCCCCAGAAGAGCGCACCCGGCACCTGCGCGATGGCCAGGCCGATCGTCGTCACCCCTCCCTGAGCGATGGCCGTGAGCACGTGACCGCGAAAGGTCGCGTCGATGACGTCCTTGAAGATCACGCCGAACTCTCGGTCGTACTCCGACGGCAGCGGCGAGAGCGCACTCAGCTCCTTCAGGATCGACTCTCCCTCGACGAAGAAGAAGTACGACGACAGGAGCACGAACGCGAACGTCATCAGCGCACCGGTGAATCCTCCGACGATCGCAGCGCCATTGCGCGCCACCCAACCCGGGATCTGCTCGATGGCAGGCAGGATCAGCTGCTGCGGATTGAGCGACGCCGGATTGAACTCGGGGGCGAAACGGCGGATCCAGGCAGTGTGGCCCGGGATGTCGATCCGCTGCATCAACCTCTGAGCCTCGCCGCTCTTCAGGTCGGCGACCACGCCATTGGCCTGCTGCACGAGGAGCATGCCGAGGATCGAGGCCGGGATGATGACGATGACGAGCAGGAACAGCAGCATGAACGCCGCCGCCAGCCCGGCGCGGCCGTGAAGGCGCTTGCGCACTCGCACGTAGAGCGGATGAGTGATCGTCACCAGCATGGCGCCCAGAACCATGGCCGTGATGAAGGGGCGAACGATCATCACCGTCGCCCAGAGGACCGCCAGAGCGACGATCCCGAAGAAGATCATTCCGGTGGCGCGCCATTCGCGGCGCGGGACGGTTTGGCTCACAGCCTTCTCGCTCATGCAGAGGAGCGTACCTGAGGAAAGCGGGTAGCGGGTAGCGGGTAGCGGGTAGCGGGTAGCGGGTAGCGGGTAGCGGGTAGCGGGTAGGAGCAGTGTTCGCACGGGAGCCGGGCGGTCCTCCTACCCGCTACCCGCCACCCGCTTCGTCAAAGGACCACGATCCCCAGCCGCGCGGCCTGCACCGCGGCTTCGGTACGCGTGGCGGCGCCGAGCTTGCCGAGGATGGCGTTCACGTGGAACTTCACGGTGTGCTCGGTGATGCCGAGGCGCTGGGCGATCTCCTTGTTGGTGAGGCCGGCGGCGAGCAGCTGCACGACCTCGAGCTCGCGCGGCGTGAACGGCTCGGCCATCGTCACAGTCTCGCGAGCTCGAGGAAGGTCGCGTGACGACTCCTCATCGAGAACCACCAGCCCCTCGCGAAGGGCGCGAATGGCGGCCTGCAGCCGGGCGGTGGTCGCGGTCCGCGACAGCACTCCCCGAGCGCCGGCCGCCAGCGCCTCGGCGGCTGAGGCGTGGTCGTTGAGAAGCACGAGGAGAGGGATCTCCGTGGCGGCATTCCCCGACAACGTTCCCGGCTCGCCGTCGCAGACCACCACGTCGGGAGCGAGCATGCGCAGCCGCGCGGCCAGGTGCTGGTCCATTTCCATCTCGTCGACGACGGAAATGTCGTCGAGTCCGCTCAGGATCGAAGAGAGCCCCGCCCGGGCGAGCGCATCGCTCCCGGCCACGACCACACGAACCGCGTCCGCGGCCTGCGGCGGCAGCAGATGGCCCGATGTCGAAATGCCTGGAACGTTCAGCATGGTCTTCTCTGCCCGTCAGAACAACGGCCTATTCCCGCGTTCATCCTGCGGTATTATCCCGCGCGTTTTGAATTTCATCGAGTCTCCTCTTCCCGGCGTCATCCTGATCGAACCCAAAGTGTGCGCCGACGACCGCGGCTTCTTCATGGAGACCTACCACATGGCACGCTTCCGCGCGGCGGGCATTCCGGCCGCCTTCGTCCAGGACAACCACTCCCGGTCGACGCGCGGCGTCCTGCGCGGACTGCACTACCAGGAGCCGCGGGCGCAGGGAAAACTGGTGCGGTGCATCCGCGGTGCGCTCTTCGACGTGGCCGTCGACATCCGCCGCGGCTCGCCGCATTTCGGCAAGTGGTATTCGATCGAGATCTCGGACGAGAACAAGCGCATGCTCTGGATTCCGCCGGGATTCGCGCACGGCTTCTGCGCCATCAGCGAAGAGGCGGACCTCGTCTACAAGTGCACCGAGCTGTACGACGCGCGCGCCGATCGCTGCATTCTCTGGAACGACCCCGAGATCGGCATCGACTGGCCGCTCACAGAGCCGCTGCTGTCGCCGAAGGACGCCGCCGCACCGCGACTGAGCGAAGTGGAGCTGCTGCCCGAATACAAGGGGTAGGGACGCGCAGCAGCGCGTCCGCAACTCTCGTCGTGTCCCCCGCTCCGGGGTTGCGGACGATCTCTCCATTCAACATCGAACACTCCGGTACTTCGCAACTTGTCAATCCGACACACTCGAATCGCGCAGGCGCAACACAGGAGGGAGGAAACGTTCGAGTGTTCCCCCTCTCCCCGCCGCAGCGGGGAGAGGGCCGGGGTGAGGGGTCTCGTTCTCGTTTGAAAGGAGACCCCTCATCCGCCTTCGGCACCTTCTCCCCGCTGCGGCGGGGAGAAGGGCCACGAACGCCACAGCGCGCATGACCAAGAAAATCCCGAAGCGCCACACTCAATATGCAACATTGAGCCGATTCCCGAACGTGCCCACGTCGCAGATCGTCTGCTGCGCCTCCCGGACGGTTAGGTCGTCCCCTTCGGCATCAGGTACTTGTTGTACCAGTCCCGGTACCGCTGCAGACGGTCGCGAACGTAGCTCGGCGTCGTGATGCCGTGGTACTGCCCCGGATAGACGACGAGCTCCGTATCCACGCCCATGCTCCTGAGCGCCTGATACATCTGCTCGCCACCGATGATCGGGACGTTGAAATCGGACTGGCCGCCCAGGTACAGAGTCGGCGTCTTGATCCGATCCGCGTGCAGGAACGGATACGAGACCCTGAGCCACGCGTCGAGGTTCTTCCACGGTGGCCCGAGCTCGAGGTCGTACTGCGCGACGTACTCGTCGCTGCCGTACATCGAGAGCTGTAGAGCGCTCCCCGCTCCCGCGATGGCCGCCTTGAATCGCGGATCGCTCGCGGTGGTGTAGTCGGTGAGGATGCCGCCGTAGCTCCAGCCGCCGATGCCGAGGCGGTCTGGATCCGCGACACCGCTGGCGACCGCGTAGTCGACGGCGGCGAGCAGGTCCATGACTTCCTTGTTTCCCCAGTCGGCGAAGATCGCCTTCTGGTAGGCGTTGCCGCGACCGGCGCTCCCGCGATAGTTCACCGCCAGCACCACGTATCCGCTGGCTGCGAGGAACTGTCGATCGAAGCTGAAGCCGTATTCGTCCTGGCCATTCGGCCCGCCATGGATGTTCAGCAGCGTCGGGTACTTCCTGCCGGCAACGTACGACGGCGGCTTGATCATGAGGCCATGGACCTCGGTGCCGTCTTTTGCCTTGCAGGTGAAGTCTTCGGTGCTCGCGAGCTGGATGTTCGCAAGCCATTCGTCGTTCTCGTGCGTGACGCGGCGCAGGTGGCCATTCTCCAGGACGTAGACTTCCGCCGGCTCGTTCGCCGTGGCTGACAGCAGCGCAAAGCGTCCGTCCGTGCCCGGGGCGAGCGAGGAGACGATGCGGCGCCCGGTCGTCAGTTTCTCGATCGCGCCGCCGGCTGCGGGAATCCGAGCCGCGTACGTGACACGGTCGTCCTGCACGACGAAGGTGAGGGACTTGCCGTCCGCACTCCAGACGATCGGCCCCTGCACCGCGCGATCGAGCGAGGTCGTCAGGAGCCGCGCCGCGCCGCCCGCCGCAGGAACCACGGCCAGCTTGTTCAGGTTGTACGCGGTGTACTTCGGCTCGTCTCCCTGGAGATAGGCGATCGACTGGCTGTCGGGACTCCAGGACGGCCGGCCGCCGTCAGGGCCGGGGAACGTCGTGAGCTTGCGGGGCTCCGCGCCGGCCTTCGCTTCCACGACGAAGACGTCCCTGTTGTCGACACGATCCGGATCCTTCTCGTGATTGCTGACGAACGCGATCAGACGGCCGTCCGGCGACCACGACGCCGACTTCTCGTCGTAGTTGCCCGATGTCAGGATCTCTGCCTTTCGAGCACCAACGTCGAAGAGCTGCAGGTGAGAGTGCAGAGATTCGAGATAGCCTTCCCGATCCTGCTTGAAGTGATACCGGTCGATGACGATGGGGGGCTTCGTCTTCCGCTTCCAACCGTCCATCTTCTCGGGGTCGGACTTCGGGTCGAAGTCGTCGACGACCAGCAGCAGGCGCTTGCCGTCCGGTGACCACGCGTACTCGGAGACGCTGCCTTTGATGTCGGTCAGCTTCTGGGCTTCACCTCCGCGGCGGTCGAGCAGCCACACCTGGCCACCCTTCTTCTTTTCTTCCTCGTCTCCGCGCGTCGCGATGAAGGCAAGGTACCGGCCGTCGGGGCTCCAGCGAGGCATGCTCTCGCTGCTGTCCGGCAACGACGTGAGGCGAACACGATCGGCGCCGTCCCAGCTGATCATCCAGACGTCGGAGTCGCGGCGATCTTTTTCGACGTCGATCGTGCTCACGGTGTACGCGATCCACTTGCCGTCAGGCGACACCTGCGGATCGTTGACGCCGCGCTGCTTCGCCAGATCGTCGAGCGTCAATGGACGTTTCGTCGTTGCCGTCTGCGCGGCCGCGCCCGGCGCCAGCAGCATCGCCAGCGTCAGCGCTGCGCCACACAAGCCCGCAAACAGTCGAGTACGAGTCACCTGTCGATTCGTCATGCGCGATCACCCCAAAGAATTTAGATTCGGCTGCAGCCATGGACCGCCGGCAGCGTGGAGGGATTCTACCTCGCGGAGTTAGGTCGTTTCCTTCGAGACGGCTCTCGCGGCGCATCCGTGGTTGACGAGGAGAAGCAGAATCACGAGCTCACGCGGAAGCGGCGGTCATCGCAGCGCCCCGGCGGTCGCGCAGTTCCAGCCAGCTCCACACGAAAGCGACGGCAAACACCGCGTCGATGACGGCGAAGGGCTTCCACATGTCCGGAATGCCAGGTCCCGCCCAATACCAGAACACAGTGGCCGCATACGCGACCTTCAGCAGGATGCCGTACGGAATCAGGTTGCGGTTCCGCTGCGGGTTTTCGGCGACGGCGAAGAACATCGCGCCGAAAATGAGGAGGAGCATGGCCGGGAACTGCACGTATCCCCAGTGATTCGGCGGCACCACGTCGTAGCGCGTGAAGAGCTTGTCTCCCGCGACGAGGAACGCGGCTCCAAGAACGCTGTCGTACAAACCCGAAAGAAAGAAGACGCTGGAGATCACGGGGTGCTTTTTCACGATACTGTGCTCCGTTCTTCGTTTTGGTGTGCGCGGAGGGATCGAATGAACCGCTTCCGGCGTGCACGCGTCCATTCACTGCTGTAGAGGTCGACGGCGAGACTCCTGAATCCCCGCTGCAACTGGTCGGCGGTCATGCCGGAGGGCCGAAAGTTCACATCGAACAGCGTGCAGCGTTCCCACTGGTCCTTGTGCAGCAACCGCCCCTCGCGCTCCAGTCGCGCGAACAGCGGCGTTCCAGGGAACGGCGTCTCGATCGTGATCTGCACGTCGAACAGATCAGCCTCGGAGACGAACTCACGCACGCTGTCGAAGATCTCCGGCGTGTGCCCGTCCAGCCCGAGGATGAAGCAGCCGTTCACGCGGATGCCGTGGTCCTGAATATTGCGCAGCGACTGGCGATACCGGTCGAACTTCTTCAGCTTCCAGTTCACCCCCGGCTCGATTCCGTCCAGCCCCTCGCGAACGGGGCTCTCCAGGCCGATGAGCAGCTCGACGCATCCGCTCGCCTCGAGCAGGCTCAGAAGCTCGTCGTCCTCACCGACGGAGATGTCCGTCTCGGTGAACCAGCGGATGTTGCGGCGCGCCAGCTCCGGCAGAAGGCCGAGCCAGTACGAGCGCGACACGAAGCTGTTGTCGTCCGCCAACTCGATGAACGGCTGCGGCCAGATCCCGCGAATCCGATCGACTTCAGCGAGCACTTTCGCCGCCGGTTTCTGACGATAGCTCCTGCAGAAGAGGACCGAGCCCGCGCAGAACTCGCATTTGTGCGAGCAACCGCGGCTGGTCTGAACCGTGAGCCGGTTGTAGTTCCCGATGTCGAGCAGGTCGAACGCGGGCATCGGCGCGTCGGCCAGGTCGAAATCGTCGTCGATCGAGCCATAGACGCTTTGAAGACATCCGTCCTCGGCGTCAGCCACTACGTCGGCCCAGTGCAGCTCGCCATGGCCGACGACGACACTCGAGCAGTGCTCCAGCGCCTCGTCCGGGAGAACGCTCACGTGCGGTCCACCCATCACGACCGGGATCCCTGTGGCGCGATACCGGTCGGCGAGCGCATAGGCTTCCTCCGCCTGCGCGCTGTAGGTCGAGATGCCCACCAGATCGAACCTGTCGGCGATCACTTCCGCTTCGCCGAGATTCGCCACCTCGAGGTACTTGACCGGGTGTCTCCGCGGCGTCAGTGCCGCAATCGTGAGGAGACCCAGGCTGGGAAGCGACGCGATGGCTTTGCTGCGCTCCACGAAGCCCGGGAGCGTGAGACCGAGCCGGAGAAGCTCCTCGTCACACGCGCGAATCCCGCTCATCGCGATCAGCCCGATTCTCATGACAGGAACCCCACCCACACCAGAATCACCACCGCGGAAAGAAGACAGGCGACGGGAACGGGGAACAGCTGCCGCAGACTCATCTTCCAGGCAGCGAGATAGCAGACGAGCGGCATGGCGATGGCACCGGCGATGAGAAGGGCGGACGACCAGGCCAGAGCTTGCGAGCGAGGGATTCCGAGGACGGCGACGGTCAGCGCGAACTGAATATTGATCAGTCCAAGGCCGAAGAAGGAGATGTGGCCGAGGCGCAGCATGCGCCGCTTCCACGATCCATAGCCGCCCAGCCACTCCTCACGCCAGAAGAAAAGACCCGGCAGAGCACCGGCGAGGAAACCGAGAACCATGCCGATCCATCCCGCGGCGAGATTGGGGTAAGCGACCATCTGTCCCGATTGAACGATGCCGGATTTTATGTCCGCACTCCTGCTGGGTGCGCAGCAGTCGTCACACGCGGGAGTTGCCGGAGGTGTAGGACAGGCTTTCCAGCCTGTCCCCTGGCGGGCTCGAAAACCCGCCCCACCCCAGCGCCCTGTCACGCTCTCTTCGCTTCCATCGTGTCGAGGAGCTCCGCGATTCGAGCCGTCAGCGGATCGAGGCTGACCAACCCCCGCTCTGCAGCTTCGGTCTTGCCAGCCTTTCGCGCCTCGACGATGTCCTTCGAGATTCGATGCAGCTTCTCGTGAACGGTCGCCAACTCCTTCATCTCGGCGGTCTTTCCGTACTTTGCGAGCCCGGCGCCATCGATCCATTTCCCGAGGTTGCACTCGTGGTGAGACAGAAGCTCGGATTCGTCGAGCCCCTGCTTTCCGCTGACGTAGGCTCGCAGGCGCGATCTCCAGTTCAGGTGGTTCAGTTTCGCGGTCGCAAAGTCGAAGTTGGTGATGCTGACCATGAATGCTCCCCGGCGGGCTCACAAGCTCGCCGCAAATCGACGGCCGCGATATCCTACAGCGAGTTCGTTGCGATATCAGGAGGTGCGATCTCAGCGGGAGCCGAGGACTCTTGACACTGTCCCACCTGCAACTTACGATGCGCGCTCGCTTCGGGGGGAATGCCCTTCCGGAGCATGCGGTTAGTGAAGTTCCCAGCCTTGCGGGGCTGTAGTTCAGTTTGGTTAGAACGCCGGCCTGTCACGCCGGAGGTCGCGGGTTCGAGCCCCGTCGGCCCCGCCAATTCGAATCCCATTGGGAGCCGCCGCGAGGCGGCTTTTTTGTTTTGGGCGAAGCTGTGTTACCGGCACGGGGTCGTCTTCACGGACGTCCATCCCGACGCAGATTTGTGATCGAGTGTCTGCCCGGCGAGACGAACAGTCGTTTCACCACACCGAAGGCCGATCGCTCCGGCATTGAACTGAAGAATGAGATCGGTGTTGCCGTCTCGATCGACGTCACTCCAGCTCGCGCTGACCGGATGCGCCGAGGCCGGTCCGAAAGCAAGGCTGTTCACATCGAGAATCGCAGGAGAGAATTCGGGAGACGCCAGCACGACGACCGATATTTCATCGTCGGATGCTGGATCAACGACGGCTTGCGACCCGGATTTCAGCTGAGTGGCTAAATCGATCTTGTTTCGGATCGGATCCGTTCCGATACTGACGAAGCCACTACCGGATGCGACAGAAACGTCCACGAGGTCGTAGCGCAGCGTATTCGGGTCCGCGACGCTCGCGATCCGAGGGGCACGCACACGGGATGCAGGCCGTTCCTCAAAGGTGAGCCGGAACGTACTGCTGTCGCCCTCAGCGACCCAGGTGCTCAAACCGCTTCCGGTCATCACGAACGCGTCAGGATCCGTGTCCGGATTGCCGGTGTTCGGCGTCGAGATCACCCCGAACGATACCGTCTTCTCCAGTGGGGCGACCGAGTCGGCAACGCAGCCCTGAGTCGCGATCTCAACGCACTTCTGCGCGATGATCTTGAACTTGCCTCCGGAGATCAACGACTCGATACGGGACGAACCGTTATCTTCGGTAAGGAACAGCGAGAAAGTAGGCGGGAGCGCATCGCCATAGAAGTGTCCACCGGACAATTGAGCACTATTGTTCGAGGGATCGCCCCACGTGATCTTCTCAGTCCCTACTCCGCTGGACGTGCCTCCGTCGGCAGACGTGAAAGTTGCCGAGACGTCCCATCGGGTTCGCGGCGCGGCCTGCAGGGCGTCTGAGCCAACCACCGCGACCGCGAGGGCGAACCACACGACAACTGCAGAACTGCGCGCTTTTTTTCTCACGAAAGACTCCTTTCAATCGAGGTCACATCTGCCCTCCGGAATTCTAGTGTTCTCCGCTCTGCCGGTCGACATTGCGCTCCGCTTCCGGACTTGCCCGCCTTCCGCGCACAGGTGCTACTTTCTTTAGCCGAACCGAGCAGTACCGCCGTGATCGGTCGATTTCGTCCACCGTTCAAAGTGTGACGATTCCGTTGGATCCGGACCTCGCCACCGGCCTCCCCTCGCCCCGACCGACGTCACATCGCGTGGGCGCCCTGTTGCAGTAGCATCCGACCTCTTACGGCGCAGCTCACTCAGCCGCCGTTTCGGAGCATTTTCATGAAGAAAGAATCCGAAATCCTCGAAGAACTCTCCCGCCGGGCCGCCCTCCCTCTCACCACCGTCAAGGCCGTCGTGGACGCCCTTCGCGATGAAGTGCGGCGCGGAGGCCTCACCGACGACATTCTTCTCCACGCCGGGGACGCCACCG
Source organism: Acidobacteriota bacterium (assembly GCA_021781455.1). Taxonomy (GTDB): domain Bacteria; phylum Acidobacteriota; class Thermoanaerobaculia; order Gp7-AA8; family Gp7-AA8; genus JAJXWV01. The sequence goes on from JAJXWV010000070.1 coordinate 59,400, forward strand.
ATCGCGTCAGGCACGATCGCGTGCTCGGACACAACCACGCCGATCCGCGCGCGGTCGACGACCTCATCGCCCGCGCCCGCCGTCACCGCCTCGGTCTGGAGTTCCTCCTCGAGGGCTACCTCGGCAGCGTGGCCGCCGAATTCGGCACGCACGCCTTTACCGTCGAAGCGGCCAGAGCGAAACTTCGCAGCGAGCACAGGACAACGGACGACGCCAGCTGATGACGCCTCTCAAATATCCGAAGAAAGTCGAGCTGGCCGACATCACCGTCCGCGACGGCTTTCAGCACGAAGAAAAGTGGATCCCGACTCCGGCCAAGCTCTGGATCGCCGAGGAGCTCATCCTGGCCGGCTACAAGCGCCTCGAGATCACGAACCTCGGCAACCCGAAAGGGATGCCGCAGTTCGCCGACGCCGACCAGCTGTTGCGCGAGATCCGCACAAGCAAGCGCGTGGCAGCGCAAATCGCTGATGTCGAGCTCACGGCGATCACCATCCGCGAGCGCGCCGTCGACCGCGCCATCAGGCTGCGCAAAGAGGGCGTCGGCCCCGATCGCATCCTGATGATGGTCTCGACCTCCGCCTCGCACATGGTCAAGAACTCCGGGCTCGACCATGCCGCGTACTGGACCGAGGCGGAGCGCTGCATTCGCAAGGCGCACGATGCCGGGATCAAGGTCAACGGAACCGTGAGCACGATCTGGGGCTGCCCGATCGAAGGGCCGACGAAACTCGAAGACGCCGTCACGTTCACGAGGCGCTTCCTGGAGATCGGCGCCGACGACATCGAGCATGCCGACCACGACGGCTCCGCGCCGCCGAACAAGGTCCACGAGTACTTCTCGATGATCCTCGAGGCGATGCCCGACCCGGCGAAGCACCTCGCCCACTTCCACGTCACCCGCGGCTGGGGGCTGGCCAATGTCCTCGCTGCGCTGCAGGCCGGGATGATCCGCTTCGAGAGCACGCTCGGCGGAATCGGCGGCCAGCCCGCGAATTTCTTCGACGGCTACCCCGTCGCAGGAACCGGCAAGTACTACTACCAGGACGCGAACAGCGTCGGCCTGGTGTGTACCGAGGATCTTGTCGTGATGCTCGACGAGATGGGAATCGAGAGCGGGCTCGACGTCGATCGCGTGCTCGCCACGGGGCGCATGGTCGAACGGATCGTGGGACGCAGGCTGCGGAGCGAGACGGTCAAGAGTGGGCGGATTCCGAAGAAGGCGACGGGGTTCTGAAGCCGAGGTACGATAGAGCCGTGGACGAAGAACTCCGGACTCTCATTGAGGACACCGCTGCACAGACGCGGCGTCACTTTGATACCGTCGCCGAGCGTTTGGAGAAATCCATCGATGCAGTCGCAGAATCGGTGACCGTCGTCGACGAGAAACTCTCCCGCCGGATCGACCGCTTCGAGGAGCGGGTGGAACGCGGTTTCGCCGAGACGCAGGCAATGATCAAGTTCTCGCACGCCGATCTCGACCGCCGCATCAGCTCGCTCGAACACGGATTCGCCGGTCTGCAGGCACGCGTCGAACGCCTGGAATCGACACCGGAGTAAGAAGTTTGGTCACCGGCTGAGGTCACTCCGTCGGGCCGAGATGCCTCTGGGGGGGTCGATCCGTGAACCGAATCGCTCTTTCGGTTCATCAATCATCAATCTCAGATCTCAAATCGATCCGATACAATCCCGCCCCCGATGCCTAAGAAGTTCTACATCACTACGGCCATCCACTACGTCAACGACGATCCCCACATCGGGCACATGTACGAGAACATCGTCGCCGACGTGCTGGCGCGGCACCGCCGGCGCATGGGCGACGACGTCTATTTCCTGACCGGCACCGATGAGCACGGGCAGAAGATCGAGCGCGCCGCGGCGAAGGAAGGCATCCGGCCGATCGAGCTGGCCGACCGCGTCGTGACTACGCACCACGACATCGACCGGCGCCTCAACATCAGCTACGACGACTTCATCCGCACCACGCAGTCGCGCCATCGCGTCGGCGTCTACGAGCTGATCCGCCGCATCCAGGAGCGCATCCCCGACGACATCTACCTCGGCGAGCACTCCGGCTGGTACTGCCAGAACGAAGAGACCTTCGTCCCGGAGAACCAGGTTCGCGACGGCAAGGACGAGAGTAGCCACCCCGTCGAGTGGACGACCGAGAACAACCTCTTCTTCAAGCTCTCGCGGTACACCGAGCCGCTGCTCCAGCACTACCGCAGCCATCCCGAGTTCGTCGTTCCGGCGACGCGGTTCAACGAAGTCATCTCCTTCGTCGAGCAGGGCCTCAAGGACCTCTCGATCTCGCGCACGGCGATCAAGTGGGGCATCCCGTTCCCCGGACATCAGGACCACGTGATCTATGTCTGGATGGACGCGCTGACCAACTACATTTCGGCGCTGGGATTCGGCAGCGGCGATCATGCGAAGTACGACCGCTACTGGCCGGCCGACGTTCACCTGATCGGCAAGGACATCGTGCGCTTCCACGCCGTCTACTGGCCGGCGTTCCTGATGTCGGCGGGATTGCCGCTGCCGAAGCAGATCGTCGGCCACGGCTTCTGGCTCCGCGACAACCTGAAGATCTCGAAATCGCTGGGCAACGTGGTCCGGCCTTACAACATCCTCGACGACTTCGGCGCCGACCCGCTGCGCTATTTCCTCACGCGCGAGATGACGTTCGGCAACGACCAGAACTACTCGGATCAATCATTCCTCTCGCGTTACAACTCCGACCTGGCCAACGACCTCGGCAACACGCTCTCCCGCGCCATCAAGATGAGCGACTCGTATTTCGGTGGAAAGACTCCTCCGGTGCCGTGCGACGACAACGAGCTGCAGGGCCTGTCGAAGGAGATCGTGCCGGAGTACCTGCGCGGCATGGACGAGTTTGCGCTCCAGCGGGCGCAGGATGCGGTCTTCCGCTTTCTGGCCGCAGTGAACGGCTACATCGTCAGCCGTGAGCCGTGGAAACACTTCAAGGAAAAAGGCGCCGACGAGGCGCTGTCACGCGTCATCTGGAACACGCTCGAGGCGCAGCGGATCATTTGGGTGATGATGGCCCCGATCATGCCGACGGTGGCGCGCGAGGCGCTGACGCGACTGGGCGCCGATCCCGATCGCATCGACGCCGGCGCGCTCGAGTGGGGCGGGCTGCCGAACGGCGTGCCGGTGAAAGTCATGGATGCGCTTTTCCCGCGGACCGATGAAACCGCGTACATCGGGACGGAGCGGGCAGCGAGCAGCGGGCAGCGAGCAGGAGAAAAGAAAGTGGAAGAGAAGAAAGACACTCAGTCGACGGCGCCTGCGGAGACGATCGCGAACCAGCAGCCACCGCACGCGGGACCACCGATCGAGACCACGCAGGCAGCGCCACCGGGAATCGCGCGGGTGTCGATCGAACAATTCATGGAGATCGACTTGCGCGTGGCGGAGATCCGCGCGGCGGAGCGCGTTCCGAAATCGAAGAAGCTGATCAGGATGTCGGTCTTCGACGGCGCGAACGAGCGCACGCTGGTGGCCGGCATTGCCACCAAGTACACGCCGGAGGAGCTGGTCGGACGCAAGGTGGTGATCGTCGCCAATCTTCAGCCGGCAAAACTGATGGGCATCGAATCGAACGGTATGGTGCTGGCTGCATCGATCGATGGAGAGCCATCGTTACTGGCGGTGGATCCGAGCGTGCCGGCGGGAACGAAAGTGAAGTAGCCGGCTGCAGCACTGCGAGACGATGAATGGAATGTCGAATCGGAGTTAGCTGAGGTTGCTAAAAAGGTCGTGCTTCGCCTCGCGTTCGGAACTACATTGAAGACGTCGCTGATCTGAAGATTTGCAGCGACCCAGACGGCGCACTCTAGCGCGCTGCGCCCGTTCCCCCGGCCAGGGAACGGGCAATTTTTTTTAGTTCATCCCGAGCGCAACATTCGTTGACCGAACGACCGCGCAAATGTCGGCGAGGGATCAAGAGTCGCCACAATAGGCGATCGGTGCGCCTGCTCCGTTGATCCCTCGTCGGATTTCGGGCGATGGGCCAGCTCGAGTGCGAGCGACGCTTCCAAGAAACGTTCATGCGGCTCTGGCGTTCGTTGCCCTTCTCCCCGCCGCAGCGGGGAGAAGGTGCCGAAGGCGGATGAGATACTCCGTTGAAAGTCAAGCAGGAAGTGCTATGGAAACCTCGGAAATCGCAGACGACGCGATTCCCGACGTTCCCACAG
>JAJXWV010000029.1 GCA_021781455.1 Acidobacteriota bacterium
GAACCCCAAATCTCGCCGCCCCCCTTTGCCACAACACCATTCCAACTCGTCGCTGCTGCTAACGCCTAGCCACCAGACGTCCAAACTCCAGGGCGGCCGTCAGGCCGCCGAACCGGGACACGCATTACATGATTGAGGGCGCGTAGCGTCCGACAGCATTTCGGTTGCGGGCAAGCGCAGCGAGCCTGCTCTGTGTTCTCTGTGGTGAGAAACAGAAACCCCTGAGCCCGCGTGCGAACGAGTTGAAGAGCCGCGTGGCGCGGGTACAATGTCGCGACTTCGTCCCCGACACCGACCACGAATGCGCCGCCTACCTCTCATCGTCTTCCTGACGAACCTCGCCCTTTTCACGCTCCTGCGGGTGGTCTTTTTTCTGGCCTTCCGACGCACCGCCGGCCATCTCGATCCTCACGACGTCGCCCAGGCCTTCTACCTCGGTCTGAAGTTCGACGCCCGGCTCGCGGCGATCCTCACGTTCCCGCTGCTGTTCATCCGTCGCTGGGCGACCGCGTACATCGTCGTCATCGAGCTCTTTGCGCTCGCGCTCTATTCGGCCGACTTCGGGACGTACGCGTACATCCACCAGCGCCTCAACGCCGGCGTGCTGGAGTTCCTCGGCAATCCCCTGATCTCGCTGCACATGATCTGGGAGTCGTACCACGTGGTGCTGTTCGCGCTGACCATCCTGGCCGTCGTGGCCGGGATCGCGATCGCCGCGCGCAAGACGGTCAAGACGCGTTCGCGCGAAGCCGGCGTCTCCTGGATTCTCGCGGTCGTCTTCCTGGCCTGCATCTACGGCAAAGTCTCCCGCTACCCGTTGCGGTGGAGCGACGCCTACTTCAGCCGGAATCCGTTCATCGGCGAGCTGGCGCTCAACCCGGCGCAGTACCTGTTCGAGACGATGCGCGAAAAGCCGGCCGCACTCGACATGAACCGTCTGCGAGCGCTCTATCCCCTGATGGCGCAGTACCTCGGCGTCGAGCATCCCGACGCGAAGACTCTGAACTTCTTCCGCACGCCTGCGCTCCATCCCGAGACCACGGGCACGCCTAACGTGGTCGTGTTCCAGCTGGAGTCGTTCGCCGCGTTCAAGACCGGCGTGTTCGGCAATTCGGCAAACGGGTCGCCGAACTTCGACGCCATCGCGCGCCAGGGGCTGCTCTTCACGAACCACTACTCGCCGTCGGAGAAAACGGCCCGCGCCCTTTTCGCGACGATGTTCGGCATCCCCGACGTCAGTCCGTGGCAGGCGTCAGCGCACAACCCGCTGACGGTCGACCAGACCTCCATTGCCAACGCTTTCACCGGTTACGACAAGTTCTTCTTCATCGGCGGCAGCGCGAACTGGTCGAACATCCGTGGGGTGCTCGAGCACAACATCGACGGGCTGAAGATCTTCGAGGAAGGTTCCTACACGGCGCCGGTCGTCGACGTCTGGGGCATCTCGGACGAGGACCTGGTCATCGCCGCGAACGATGTTCTGAAGAAGGAGCGAAAGCCCTTCTTCGCGCTGATCCTGACTTCGGGGAACCACCGTCCGTACGACATCCCGAAAGTCACGCACGGCTTCAAGATCGAGCACGTCGACGACGACGCGCTGCACGCGAATTACTTCGAGTCGAACGAGGAGTACAACTCGTTCCGCTACCTCGACCACGCCCTTGGCGTCTTCTTCCGCCTCGCGGCAAACGAGCCGTATTTCAAGAATACGGTCTTCGTCCTCTACGGCGACCACGGAACGCGCACCGGCGCGCCCGGCGAGTGGCTCAGCCTCGGCGACCTCTCCCCCACGGTTTACCATGTGCCGTTCCTGATCTATGCGCCCGGCTTCATCCACGAAGGGCGGCGCATCGACACGCCGTCGTCCCACGTCGACATCCTCCCGACGATCGCCAGCTTCTGCGGCCGGCCATACACGAACCGCACGTTAGGCCTGGACCTGCTCGATCCCGCCGCGGCGGCCCGATCCACCGCTTTCGTCTTCACCACCTTCCACGATCCACCGGACGTCGAGCTTTTCGAGCACGGAGGTGCGCGAATCGTGAAAGCCAGCGATCGCAGCCTCAATCTCGGCAGCGCTTTTTACGAGACATCGAGGTGGCTGCTGAGCCACAATCATTAGCCAGCGGAATGGTCCAATTCCTCAAAAGCTGGTCCGCCGCGGTCATCCTCGCCGCGGCGCTGATCGCTGCTGCTGTTCCGGCAACGCTGCGGAGCATGCTCCCGACGTCGACGCCGCAGTTCGTCTTCAGGGAAACGGCGGCCTCGAGCCTCGATCCCGTGTACTCGTCGGACTTCCTGCCGTCGACCGGCGCAACCTCCGTCCACTGCGCCACGGCTGCGGAGCTGGCCAACGGCGATCTCATGGCCGCCTGGTACGGCGGGAGCGACGAAGCCGCGCACGACGTGCAGATCTTCACCTCCACGCTCGATCACAAGACGCGGCAGTGGAGCACTCCTGCGGTCTTGGAGAGCCGAGCCTCCGTGGAGCGGTCGCTGCACCTGCACGTGAAGAGCATCGGCAATCCGGTGCTCATAGCCGACAGCCACGGCGTGTCCTTGTTTTACGCAGCCATCCTCTTCGGCGGCTGGTCGGGGGCGACGATCTGCATGAAGAGCTCGCCCGACGGCGTGCACTGGTCGCTCTCGCACCGCGTCTACACCTCGCCCTTTCTCAACATCGGGATGAATGTCCGCGGCCGTCCCTGGAGATACAGCGACGGCTCGATCGCCCTGCCGATCTATCACGAGCTGCCACGCAAGTGGCCGGCCATCGCGCGGATCGACAGCTCCGGCCGGGTCATCGACGAGGCGCGCATCTCGTCTTCGCAGGCGCTCATTCAGCCGTGGATCGTCCCGACCGGGCCGCACACCGTCGTGGCCTTCATGCGCTGGTCGTCCTCGATGGCAGGCTGCGTGACCGTGACCCGAAGCGACGACGCCGGCGTGCACTGGTCCGCGATCGCCAGAACTCGCCTCGTGCACCGCGACTCCGCCGTATGCGGCACGCGCCTGGGCGACGGCTCGCTGCTCGCCGTCTACAACAACTCAATCTGGGACCGCCGCGACCTCTCCATGGCCCGCTCGGCCGACGGCGGCGTCCACTGGTCGAAACCGCACCCCCTCGAGCGCGACTCCACTCCCGGCAACCTCGTGCGCCGCGAGTATTCGTATCCCTACGTCCTCCAGACCCGCGACGGTCTCTACCACCTCCTCTACACGTGGCAGCGCACGCGGATCCGCCACGTCGTCTTCAACGACAGCTGGGTGCTGCAGGACGAGAAGCTGGGGAATCCATCCTCATGAGCCTGGTGCAGTTCGTGGTCGTCTCCTCGGCGATGCTGTCGGTGGGCCCCCGCTCCCGAAGGTGGCCGAGCATGCTCCCGATCCTGTCGCTTCTGGCCGCGGTGGCGTGCGTGTCCATCGACTGCCGGTTCAACCGGACCATGCTCACGCTGGTCGGGATTCCGAGCATCACCTCGATCATGATCGTGGTCGACTACGCAATGGCCAGGTCGTTCGGCCGGTCGCTTCTGTCGCACGACGACCGGCGCCTGCTGGTGCGCTACCTGGCCGTCGGCGCGCTCGTCTTCTACCCCAGCGCACTCGGCGTGATCCGCTTCGACCTCTACCGCTTCGGGTTCAACGCCGCCGCTCCGGGCGTGCTCGCTGCAGTCGGTGTGCTGCTCCTGCTGCGCCGCCGCTTTGGCCCGGCCATCGTGGTCCTGCTGGCGCTCCTGGCGATGGACGTTCGATTGCTCCCGACCGTCAACGCCTTCGACTACGTCATCGATCCGATCGGCGGTCTGGTGGCGATCGGTTGGTCAGTGGCGCGCGTGACGAAGTACGCGATGACGCGCCTGCGCAGCGCGCGTGCCGGCACCACCGACCCAACGACACTCGCGCCCGCGGTACCGTCGATCTGAGCCCCCCGTGTGGGGCAGGCTTTCCAGCCTGCCGAGATCTCCAGCCCGCCCAGGGAGGGCAGGCTGGAAAGCCTGCCCCACACGGGGGTCATCCCACGATCGCCGCGTCCACGTTCCTGCGAGTCCGAGTCCTGAGTAAAGTCGTTCTACTCAGCACTCAGCACTCAGGACTCGCAAGCCGGCGCGGCGAGGCGGATGCCGCTCTGCCCCACCGCAGCACGGACGCGAGGATCGCAGAGGGCAGCCGTCTCAGCGTCCCACGCGTAGCTCCACCGATAGGCGGCGCCGAGGGCAGCGCCATCGACTCCCGGATGAACGACCAGCTCCGTTACGCCCTCGACGGAATCGAGGAGTCGAATGACTGCCGCGGCATCGAGGTGTCCGGCTTCGGCAACGCCGATCGTGCGGTCGTTCGTTCTCGCCGTGGAGCGGCGACGCGCACGGCGGCCTAACATGCTCAGCGCGTCCACGGACATACGACGTGACAGCGTAGAGCAACCGCCACGATCGTCGACGATGCGGACATACCCGATCGCGTACTCGATTGCGAGCCGCTGGACGACGTCGAAGATCCGCGGCAGAAGATGCAGATGCTGGTGGCCGTTCGCATGGGTCAGATGAACGCCGGCAGCGAGCAGCGCTTCGATCTGCGCTCGAAACTCCCGCTCGACGTCCGCGATCACGATCGCACGGGCGAGGTATCTCGGGACGAACTTCGCGTAGCTGGAAAACAGCCGCCCATCGGCTCCGATGAGCGACCCGCCACGCGCGACCGGGGTCTCACCGACGAGCGTCAGGTGCACGCCGGCCGAGATCGAAGGCGTGTCGCGAAGCCGTTCCACGGCATGACCGAAGGCCTTCCCGTTGGCGACCACGCTGCACGCCGTGACGATGCCCTGTCGATGCGCGCGGAGCGCCCCCTCCGTCATGCCGGGATGCAGTCCCACGTCGTCGGCCGTGACGATGAGCGACTTCACTGGTTTGCCGAGCGCCGCTCCGGCACCTTGTCGAGCGGCCGTGGCCGCGCCAGCGGGCGCTGGTCGCGCGGGATCTTCTTGCGCATTTCCGGGTAGAGCTTCACGAGCTCACGGAAGATCTTCAGGATCACGGAAGGCGACGAGAGATGCGAGGTCCCGCGAATGCGCGGGAAGTAGTCGAGCCCGATCTGCTGAATGGCAAAGCCGCGGTTCTTCGCCTTCACGATCAGCTCGGCGTCGATCAGCGATCCCTCGGATTTCAGGTCGATGGCCTCGAGCACCTCGCGGCGCATCAGCTTGAACGAGAAATTGATGTCTCTATGCGGCCACCCGAACAGCACTCCGATCACGGCGTTGTAGACGTACGAGTAGATCGTGCGGCGAAGCCCTTCGATCGTGCGATCGAGCCGGTAGCCGGCGATCAGGTCGGCACCCGTGACCTCCATGGCGCGGATGGCGCGTCCGAGGACATCGGGATCGAAGGGGAGATCGGCGTCCATGTAGAGGACGAGGTCCTTCGAAGCCGCCGCGTAGCCGCTCTTCAGCGCGCCGCCCAGCTTCCGGTTCTTCTCGTGCCGAATCATCAGGATGGACGGGTTCTCGGCGGCCATGCGCGCCACGAGGCGGGGCGAATCGTCGGTCGACGCGTCGTCGACGATGATGATCTCGTAGTCGTCCGAATACTTCTGCAGCGCCTCCACAGCCGTCGTGACCGCGTGCTCGATGTTCAACTCCTCGTTGTACATCGGGATGACGAGCGACACCGAAGACTTGCGGACCATCGGTGGGATTGTACCCGGCAGGTTGTGGGAACGCAGCAGCGCGTCCCTAGTGGCCTGTATCGGCTGAATTGGTACCACCTGGCTTGGTCTCGACGCCGTGAGCTTCGTTGCGCCTCCTCAGCATAGTCACCGCTATGCCTGCGTCGGCGCGCCTCGCTCACGTCGCCGATCCCGGCGCCACTGGTACCAATTCAACCAATACAGGCCACTAGTACGCCACGGGTAAGGTCACTTCGTTTCCAGCCGCAGCAACTGCACGGCGAGAATCCGCGGGTCCTGGTTGCGCAGCACCGTCGCCGGCGAGAACGATTTCTGCGCGATGAACCGCACCTCGACGCCCGGCCGCGGCGGCAGGGGGATCGAGACCGTCGACGCGGTCTTCGTCACGTCCACGCGCGCCGCCTCGCGATCGTTGACCAGGAGGCGCAGCTCGTCATGTTCGTATGGAGCGTCGTGTGAAAGCTTCAACGCCACGATCGCCGTGCTGCCATGCCCGGGGGGAATCCGAATGCGGCTGTCCGGCGACAACCAGCGCCACTCCTCCCCTTCTTCGTTGCGCTCTAGAGCGTAGACGCCGCTCTCCGGCAGGTACCGCTCGGGCGCTCGCAGCGGGTCGACGGTGACGACTCGATAGTGATTGCGCGTCAGCTTTCCGTACGCGTCGGAGTCGGGCCAGGAAAAGACGTGGGCATCGGGGTCGGTCGACCCGCCGTCGGCATAGATCACGACCGGAATGCCGGCGCTCGCGTAGACCTCCCGCAGTCCCTTCTCCAGCGGGGCGCTGCTGAAACGCGACAGCAGATATTCGGCGTCGGGCCGCATCGAAAGGTCGTAAAGGACGACCGTATTCGGGGGGAAAGAGCGGTTGATGAAGTCAGCAGCAGCGACTGGAGGGGACGGCCGTGACGACCGTGCGCGCAGGATCGGAGCGGTGTAAGCCAGGGCGGCGACGGAGAAGAGGATGACCACCAGGAGCGGCGCAACTCGCCCTCGCGTACCCGCCCGCACCATCGCCAGTCCGGCCGCGAACATCAGCGAGATCCCGATCATGATGGGCAGGCTGTAGCGAGCCGCATCGGCAGGATCCATGACTCTGGCGGCGAAGAGGAGGTATGCGATCGTGAAGAACGCCAGCGGAATCAGCGGCTGTGCGCGGACCCTCCGCAGCGGAATCAGTCCCAGTAAGGCGATTGCGAAGACCGGCAGGGCGATCCACTTCGGGCCCCACGGGTGCGCCACGAAACGCGGCAGCAACGCTCCCGTCGACAACGCTCCACGCGAGGCCGCGGCGTCATGGAGCGCCACGTAGGATGCCTGACGCGTCTCCCACAGCACGAGCTTGTCCCATCCGCCCGCCGCGTCCATCAGCGGCACGAACCACGCTGCCGAGAGAATCGCGAAGCTGATCAGACCCGCCGCAATCCTGCGCAGATCGCGCGTCCACACCAGAAGACCGATCAGCATCGGCACGAGGACCACGGCCAGCTGTGGCCGCGTCCCGATGGCCGCCGAGCACGCCAGGCCGAGCCCGATCGCGGTGCGCCGGGTGGCCTCTTCGGGAAAGAACGTCGCCGCGTAGAGCGTGAGCGCCACGAACATCAGCGACGGCCCGTCGGAGAGAGGCAGCGTCCCGTGGACCAGCACCGCCGCCGAGAAATAGAAGAGGAGCGCGCCGCAGACGGCGAGATCGCGAGAGCCGAGGTAGCGCCGGAACGCCGCAGCGAGCGCAAGAAACCCGATCACTGAAGAGACGATGCTCAGAGCGACGAGCGCATCGAACGGATCGCCAAACAGCAGATTGAATGCCTTGCCGAGGCCGACATAGAGTGGATAACCGGGCGGATGCGGATGCGAGCGCCAGGGATCGAAGTTCCGGATCGCGGCCGCGAACAGGAGCTCGTCGCTCTCCCAGAAGGTGCGTGGCGCGGTGAGAATCCGCGAGAGCAGCACCGCGATCGCGCCGAACCCCTCGGGCCACCAGCGTACGAAGTCCTGAGTCCTGAGTCCTGAGTCCTGAGTCGTGTCTTCGGGCATCTCAGGACTCAGCACTCAGGACTCAGGACTTGTAGTATCGCGGCCGTGCGAAAGTTCATTCGGGCGCTAATCGTACTTCACCGGACGTTCGGTTCTTTTCCGCTTCGCACGCGTCTGCACACGCTCCTTCGATTCCTGAGTTGTCCCCTCCTGCGCGTCGTCGCGTGCGTTCCGCCCGGTGCCCGCCTTCTCGACATCGGGGCGGGCCACGGCGTCTTTGCCCGTCTGGCCGTCGACGCGGGCGCGGCGCGGGCAATCGCGGTCGAGCCGGACGCGCGCAAGGTCCGCCCGATTCCCGGCGTCTCGTTCGTGATCGGTTTCGACGAGGCCGTCCGCAGCCGGCACGATGCAATCTCGATCGTCGACGTGCTCTACAAGATTCCGATCGAGGAGTGGGATGCGCTCCTCGATCGCGTCGCCGCCCGCCTCGTGCCCGGCGGACTGCTGATCGTGAAGGAACAGGACCCGACGGCGCGCCTGAAGAATTCGTGGAACCGCTTGCAGGAGCGGCTGGCCTCGACGCTGCGCCTTACCCTGGGCGAGTCCTTCAGCTACGAAGCGCCGGCCGCCTTCATCACCCGTCTCGAGCGGCACGGCTTCACCGACGTCCGCGCTCAGCGGATCGACGCCTGGTACCCGCATCCGCACATCGTGTACCTGGCGAAGAGACCCTGACGAAGATCGCAGAGGGCAGATCGCAGATCGCAGGTGAGCTGAGACTGCGCTCCGCGCTCCGCGCTCTGCCCGATCACAGGCGATGATGGACGTCGTCGGCCGAATGCCGGCCCAGCACTCAGCACTCAGGACTCAGGACCCAGGACTTGGTATCCTTCGCCGCCTGAACTGAACCAAAGGAGCCTGCCCGTGCCCAGTTTTCCCGGTGTCGATTACATGCTCATCGATTCGCTGTTCAGCGAAGACGAGCTGATGGTCCGTCAGACCGTCCGCGATTTCGTGGACGAGGAAGTGCTCCCCATCATCGAGCACGCCAACCGCGAGGAGAAGTTCCCCTTCCAGCTGCTCCCGAAGATGGCCGAGATGGGTCTCTTCGGCCCGACCATCAGCGAGTACGGCCTTCCCGGCCTGGACAACGTCGCCTATGGCCTGATCATGCAGGAGCTCGAGCGCGGCGATTCCGGCCTCCGTTCGTTCGCCTCGGTCCAGTCGGGGCTGGTGATGTTCCCGATCTACACCTATGGCTCGAAGGAGCAGAAGGACAAGTGGATCCCGAAGCTCGCCGCCGGCGAGAAGATCGGCTGCTTCGGCCTGACCGAGCCCGATTTCGGCTCGAATCCGGGCGGCATGCGGACCTACGCACGCCGCGAAGGCGACTCCTGGGTGCTCAACGGCGCGAAGGCGTGGATCACGAACGGATCGATCGCCGACGTCGCGGTGGTCTGGGCGAAATGCGAAGGAACCATCCGCGGCTTTCTCGTCGAGAAGGGCACGCCGGGCTTCACCGCCGCGAATCACATGGGCAAATTCTCCCTGCGCGCGTCGGTGACCTCGCAGCTGTTCTTTTCCGACTGCCGGATTCCACTGGATAACGTCCTGCCGGAAACGAACGGCCTGAAATACCCGCTTTCCTGCCTGACGCAGGCGCGCTACGGGATCGCCTGGGGAGCGTTAGGCGCGGCGATGGGCGTCTTCAACACCGCAGTCGAGTACTCGAAATCGCGCATCCAGTTCGGCGGCCAGCCGATCGCCTCGCATCAGCTCGTGCAGAACAAGCTGGCCTGGATGATCACCGAGATCACCAAGGGCCAGCTGCTCGTCCTGCAGATGGGGCGCCTGAAGGACGAGGGGAAGCTCAAACCGCAGCACGTCTCGATGGGAAAGATGAACAACGTCAACATCGCCCTCGAGTGCGCCCGCATGGCCCGCGACATCCTCGGTGCGAACGGCATCTCCGACGAGTACCCGGTGATCCGCCACATGATGAATCTCGAATCCGTAAAGACGTACGAGGGGACTCACGACATCCACAACCTGATCATCGCCGAGGCCGTGACCGGAATCCCTGCGTACAACCCTCCGATGTCCGCCAAGGCGGAAAAGGAAGCGACCGAGCGCGCGGCGGCGGAAGCGGCGAAGAAATAGCCGGGTGGTCAGGACCACTGCATTTCACGCATCATCGCTCCTCCAACCGCCATAGCGTGACGTCGCGATTGATGGCCACCGGCACCCAGATCGATGGCAGCCAGGCGTCAAACTGCTCGGGCCTCGCCTCGACGGTCGACTCGAGTGCATACCACTTCAGCCCGGCTCTTTTCGCCGCCGCGCGAAGGATCGGCAGACGCCCTGGCAGCGTCGCTTCGTCCCACCTCACCGTCTCCCGATCGGCGTAGTAAAGGAACGCGCCACTCAGCAGCCCCGACGCCACGATCGCATCTTTCGGCAGCCTGGCCTCGGCGAAGCGGATGCTCTCCGGATACACCTCATCGATCCGCTTCGTCTCGTACACGCCGTTGCTGATTTGCGTTTTGATCATGATGCCGATCGTCGAAAGGACGACAACGACGGCCACCGCGGCAGCAACCCGCGGGTGACCCCGCATCGCGGCGTGCGACACCCCTGCGCGAAGCACGAACAAAAACGCCAGGATCACAGCAGGAATCGCGGGGAGGAGAAAGCGCGACGATCTCCACCCCTCACACCAGGAGTAGAACGAGTAGAAGACGAAAAACACACCGAACCACGTGGTCAGCAGAATGCGATGCCAGACGGGCACGCCTTTCGCGACGAAGAGAAAGAGGGCCCCGCAGACGACCAGGGGCGTCAGCATCGTCCAGAGCGAGGACAGCTGCGTCCGCGCACAGTCGGGTGTCCTCGTGAGTACGTCGGTGATGACTCCGTAGCCCGTGTGGAAAGGGCTTCCGTAGAGCGTCTTCTGCCACCACGCCAGAACGGCCCCGACCGGCGCAGCACCCGCAGCAATCGCAACGAGCCTGCGGTCCCAGCGGATGGCCATCGCCAGAGGAAGCGCGAGAAGAATGTTCGTCGGGCGGACCCAGACCCCGATCGCGAAGAGAAGGCCGGCAACTACAGAAGGCCAGGCTCGGCGTGTGCCGAGCGCGATGGCGATCGGCACTATCGCGTAGAACGTGGCCGCGTCATCGCTCGCCGTCTGGATGGCGTGGATGACGAACACGGGGATGACCGCGAGGATCGCCCCACCCGCGAGCGCGTACAGCGTTGGCAGGCCCGCGACCCGGCCTAACGCGACCATCGCCGCCACGCAAAGCAAGGCCATCAGCGGCCCGACGAGGAACGGCGCACGCGACCAGCCGCCGATCGCGGCGAAGACGACCTGGTGCAGCGGCTGGCCCGCGGGATACAGCGGCGACATGAAGAACGGCCGAGGCGCGCGGAGGAACCCGAGCGGCGTGAAAACCGGAATCAGGTCTGGCGGCACGCCAAGCGTCCGCATCAGACGCACTTCCCGTGTGGCATGGCCGGAGGCGATCAGTTTGGCCTCGTTGCAGTAGCCGGAGCTGTCGGGCCCCGCAGCGATGAAGCAGTTGTTTCGGAGGAGGACGGCGAAGTAGCCGAGGGCTGCCATCGCGAAGATCGAAGCAGCAGCGATCTCGATGCGCTTCATCCCCCGCAGACCCATGAACGCGGGATACGGCGGAGAGAACCTAACCATCTAGAAAGCATCATTCGCCGCTAACGAGGTAGAAGTCTTCGCCTTCGACGAGCGGCGTATCAGTCATTGCGAATGGCGATTTACCAGACTTGAGTTGTCGACCGCTAAGTATTCGCGATTTAAAGCAGATGGCGTTACGTACGGCGATCGCTGATAAGCCAGAACCTACATCTCGGAATCCCCCTGGGAAGCCTACCCTGTCGTCACACAATCTCGTGACATCCCTCACTCGCCATCAGCCCGGCAGGTTGGTGCTTTGGACTTAAGGAGAGTTTGACTATGAAGAAGGTTCTGGCAGCTCTGTTCGTTTCAACGCTCGCGGCCGCTGTCGCATCCGCACAGACCGGAGACATCAATCGGATCAACCCCCATGCGCAGCAGTTTCAGGCGAAGGGTGCCGGCCATGGTGGCGGTGGTGGTGGCAGCAGCAACCTGATCTACCACACCGGCGGCACCGTCATTCAGTCTGCGCACGTGGTCGATATCTTCTGGGGCGCATCGACTGACTTCCCGAGCGGCTATGCCACCGAGCTGCAGGCCTACCGCGATCATTACGGCAGTACGAATCAGTACAACGTGATCACCCAGTACTACGACAGCGCGAACGGCAACATCGTCAACGCGAACCTCGGTGCGTACGGCGATACCGCGGACTGGCTCGACACCGCCAATCCCCTGCCGGCCAGCGGCAACGTCACCGATGCCCTCGTGCAGTGCGAGGTCCAGGCGTACTTCCTCTCCTCGACTGCGACGGTCACCTGTGCCGACGGCTCGGTCAAGCACGGCTCCGGCCTCGGGTACGCGGTGGACTACAGTGCGATCTACGAGGTGTTCCTCCCGGCCAGCCACAACGGCACCTCGGTCTATTCGTCGAGCGGCTCGAGCGACTCCTGCGGCGGCCCGAACCTGGCCTACTGCGCGTACCACAGCCATTACGGCAGCGGCAGCACGGCGGTCAAATACTCGATCGAGCCGTTCGCGAGCTGCAGTGGGTGCTCGACCTCGGGCTGGAGCGCCACGCAAAACCAGGAGCACTTCATCTCGCACGAGACACGCGAGGCAGTCACCGACGAGCTCGGAAACGCCTGGTTCGACCGCCGCGGTTACGAAGCGGACGACAAGTGCGCGTGGTCTCCGACGCCCTTCCTCGTCCCGACCGGAACCTACACGTTCGGCTACCAGTACGAGTGGTCGAACCATGCCGGCGGCTGCGTCCAGGCCACGACCAGCGGCGGCACGGTGACGGCGAGCCCGAACTAGCCCACCGCAGTTTCGAGGAAAAAGCCCTGGTCCGCCGGGGCTTTTTCATTTGGAGTGCGGGCGTCCCCGCCCGCCGCGATCCGGCGTCCCGCGCCGGATCGCATTCTTCCGGGCAGCCGGGCGAGGACTTTTTCCGATATCCTCCGGCGCATGACGGACAAGATCGCTTCCCTTTACGCCGACCACATCCACACGGTTCGCGAGCGATGGGATCGCGCCCTCGCCGAGACCGGGTTCGACCACGCCCTGATCGCCGGCGGCTCACTGCACGGCGCTTTCCTCGACGACCAGACCTACCCGTTCTTCGTCAATCCTCAGTTCAAGGCGTGGGTCCCGGTCGTCGACAATCCCAACTGCTGGATCGTCTACACGCCGGGCAGGAAGCCGCTACTCGTCTATTGGCAGCCGGTCGACTACTGGTACAAGCCGGCCGACACGCCGACAGGGTTCTGGGTCGACCAGTTCGACATCCGGATCCTCCCCGACGAGACGAAGGCCTCAGAGCACTTCCCGCGCAGCGGCAAGGTCGCGCTCATCGCCGAGAGCGATGGTACCGTCAAGGGCGAGCTGAACCCGAAGGCACTCATCGATTACCTGCATTTCGAGCGCGCCTACAAGACCGACTACGAGATCGAGTGCATCCGGCGAGCGAACGTGCGCAGCGCCCGCGGCCACGTGGCCGCCGAGCACGCCTTCCGCAACGGCGATTCGGAATACGAGATCCACCTCGCCTACCTCCGCGCGGCCGATTCGACCGAAGAGGAAGTGCCGTATCCGAACATCGTGGCCGTGAACAAGAACGCCTCCGTGCTGCACTACATCCAGCACCTCCGCATCCGCCTCGACGAGCCGAAGCGACACTCCTTTCTGATCGACGCCGGCGCCTCCTACAACGGCTACGCCTCGGACATCACCCGCACCTACTCCCGCCGGAATGACGAATTCCAGAAGCTGATCGACGCCATGGACGACATGCAGCAGTCGCTCGTCGCGGCGATCAAGCCGGGCGTGAATTACCCGGATATCCACATGATGGCCCATCGCAAGGTGGCCGAGATCGTGGTGCGCTTCGGTTTCGTGAAAGACCTCGATGCCGATGGCGTCGTGAAGAAGCGCATCAGCAGCGTTTTCCTTCCGCACGGCGTCGGCCACTTCCTCGGTCTGCAGGTTCACGACGTCGGAGGCTTCTCCGCCGACAAGCACGGAAAGACGATCCCGAAGCCGGAAGGCCATCCCTATCTGCGTCTGACGCGCAAGATCGAGCCGTCGATGGTCTTCACGATCGAGCCCGGCCTCTACTTCATCGACTCGCTGCTGTCGGAGCTGCAGAAGAGCGAAAATGCGAAGTACATCAACTGGGGGAAAATCGACGCGTTCCGCAAGTTCGGTGGCATCCGCATCGAGGACGACATCGCCGTCACGAAGAGCGGCCACGAGAACCTGACCCGGCCGGCGTTCGCGAAAGTGCAGCGGGCTGCGAAGGCCGCCGCGGCGAGGCGTCGTCCCTCGCCTTCGAAGAAAGGCCGGTCTGCGCGGAAGTAATCCCCCGGTGTGGCGCGGGTTTTCCCCCGCGCCTGGAGATTGGCACTCCGCCACGGTGACCGGCTCGGTCGAAGTGGCGACCAGGCGGCGGAGCCGCCGACATCATTTAGCGGCGGCCGCCAGGCCGCCCTGGAGTTTGGACGTCTGGTGGCTAGGCGTTAGCAGCAGCGACGAGTTGGAATGGTGTTGTGGCAAAGGGGGGCGGCGAGATTTGGGGTT
>JAJXWV010000071.1 GCA_021781455.1 Acidobacteriota bacterium
CCTGATTGAGTCGAAGCCGCGGAGCACGGATCATCCGGTGAGGCAGCGCTACGCGGCGCGGCCACGGCCGGCGAAGATCGTCGATGTCGTCGCCGAAGTGTTCGAGACCACGCCCTGGGAGATCCGGGGCAGTCACGGGACGGAGGAGAGGCGAGTGGCGGCGTATTTGGGCTGCTACGAAGGGCAGGCGCGCCTCGGCGGGATCGGAACTGTGCTGCGGCTGCGGAGCACGAGCCGGGTGTCGCAGCTGATCGCCGAATGCGATCGGGAGGTCGATCGGAAGGAGAACAAATACCTTCGGATCGCGATCGATCGTTGTCTCGAACTACTGCGCCGGGAGATGAAGCCGGTGATGCCGCGGTTCAAGGAGTTCTATCCGTCGGCGTCGCGGTCCGCGGCCTCTCCGCCGTAAGGGCACCCTCCGCCCGCCACACACCTGCATTTCAGTGATGAACGCCGGGCAGCGCTCCACGGTGCGCTTCGAACCGCGACGCAACGCACGCGGAAGCAAGTGTGTCGCCGCCACGAACGAACGTTGACGAGCGGCGGAGCCACCCAAAATCGAAAAACTTGACGACGGGCGGTTGCTCTGAACCGTCTTTTTAGATCTCTCGAACGCCGGACCGAAGACCCGACCCCGTTCTCCCCCCCCGTTCTCCCCCCCGTTCTCCCCCGTTTTCCCGACCCCGTTCTTCCCCGTTTTCTCCCCACGACCGTTCTCCCCATTCGACCCCCGTTCTCCCCATTCTCCCGATCCCAGTCTCCCGATCTGATGAAGAGGTCCGCGTCGGTCATGGTGGCCATTGATGTGCCCGCTTGATTGTAAAGCTCTTGCTTTCGGCGCAATCCGATCGTGCTACTGTACCGCCCAAATTTTAAAAGGAACGCGTGAGGTCGATATGCGCTATGACTTGCATCGCCCGACATCGGGGCGGCCCGATGGAAATCTCTGGTTAAATCGCGGTGCGGTCGCCGCAGCCGTGCTGCTGGCCAGCCTGACTCTGTTCATGCCCGCTGCGTCAGCGGCCACCTTCACGGTAACCAATACGCTCGACAGCGGCGCCGGCTCGTTGCGCCAGGCCATCATCGATTCGAATGCGACGGCACCGGGACCGAACGTCGTTAATTTCAACCTCGTCGGAGTTCCTCCCTTCACGATCGTGCCGACTTCGCCGCTTCCCGCAATCACTCTGGCGGTCACAATCAACGGCTATTCGCAATCGGGCGCGAGCGCCAACACAAACGCCTTCGGCGCGGCCGACAACGCTGTCATCGCCATCGCTCTGGACGGCGCATTGGCCCCCGCCATCGCGAATGGACTCGATATTGAAAACCACACCGGTACCGTGATTCGCGGGCTCAACATCCGCAACTTCGCGCAAAATGGCGTCCTCCTCGGCGGCACAGGCGGAGGTCACACCATCGCCGGCTGTTTCATCGGCACCGACAACCTCGGCGCCGCGGCGGCGGGCAACAGTGCCGATGGGGTCCTCGTCAACAACGCCAATAACACGATCGGTGGTGTCGCCGCTGCCGATCGCAACATCATTTCCGGCAACGGGCAGCCGAACGTGTTCGCCGGCGTCGAAATCAACGGTCCCTCAGCGACAGGCAATACGGTGTTGGGCAACTACGTCGGCACATCCGCGTCGGGCACAGTTGCGATCGGCAATTCGGTGACCTTCGGCTACGGTGTGATCATCGTCAACGGCGCGAGCAACAATACGATCGGTTCCTCGACGAATGCCGGCAACGTGATCTCAGGCAACGGCGGCGCGCTGACCATCCAGGGCGGGGTGAACATTTGTAACGGCAACAGCGTGGTCGGAAACCTGATCGGCACCAATACCGCGGGAACTGCGGCCCTTGGGAACAAGTACGGGCTCGGCGACGTCGCGTACACGAGCAACACCGTCATCGGCGGCACGACGGCGGGCGCCCGCAACGTGATCTCCGGCAACGGAAGCTACGGCATCTTGATCGGCGGGTCTAGCAGCGGATACGTCGTCGTCGAAGGCAACTTCATCGGCACCGACGTTAGCGGCACGGCGCCCATCCCGAACACGGGAGACGGCATCCTCTACGAAGACTCGGGAGCCGGAAATACGGGCATGATCGGTGGCACCGCCGCCGGTTCGGCCAACGTGATCGCGTTCAACACCGGCAACGGCGTCAACCTGAAAATGGGATCCGGCACGCCCCTGGGCGATGCCATCCTCGGCAACTCCATCCACGATAACGGCAAGCTGGGGATTGACCTCAACAACGACGGTGTCACGCCTAACAACTCGGGGCCCACCGGCCCGAATCACCTTCAGAATTACCCCGTGTTGTCGAGCGTAGCGACAGGCGCGGGCTTTACTCACGTAATCGGCACGCTGAACAGCGCGCCGAGCACAGCCTACCGGGTGGAGTTCTTCAGCAACACTGCATGCGATGCGTCGGGTTTTGGCGAAGGGCAGACCCTCCTCGGGGTTACCAACGTAACGACCGACGCCAGCGGCGCCGCGACCATCGACACAATGCTCCCGGTCGCCGTGACGCCCGGCCAATCCATCACGTCGACCGCCACCGATCCGACCAACGATACTTCCGAATTCTCGGCCTGCGCCGCGGCTATCGTCGCCCCGGCAACCGTCGCGAAGTCGTTCTCGCCGGCCAGCATCGCCGCTAATGGCACTTCATTGATGACTATCACGCTCACCAACCCGAGCGCGTCGCCGTCTACAAGCGTGGCGATTTCCGATACGTATCCGGCCGGCCTCGTCAACGCGAATCCGACGAACGCCACAACCACCTGCGGTGGCACGTTGACCTCCGCGGCCGGCGGCAACTCGATGTCACTCACCGGCGGAACGATTCCCGCCGGCGGCAGTTGCACCCTCACAGTCAACGTGACCAGCGCAAGCGCGGGTTCGTACGTCAACACAACCGGGATTGTCAGCGGATCGCAGGGCAGCAGTGCGTCGGGCGGAACAGCGACTCTAACGGTTGCATCGATGACGGCTCCCACGGTGACCAAGACATTCGCTCCGACGATTGTGGGCGTGTCGAGTCCATCGTTGTTGAGGGTCACGCTGACCAACCCGAACGGCACTGCCGTCACTGGTGTCGCATTCGCCGACGCCTATCCGGCCGGCCTTGTCAACGCTGCGACACCGAACGCAAGTTCGACGTGTGGCGGATCGGCGACCGCTACGGCGGGCGGCGGATCTTTGGCTCTGTCAGGCGGAACGATCCCAGCAAACGGAAATTGCACCGTCACCGTCTCTGTCCTGGCAGCGGCCGCCGGCACGTACGTGAATACGCTTGGAGCGGGAACCGTAACATCCTTGAACGCTGCGCCACAGGCGGCTCCTGCCGCTGCCACACTCCAGGTATCCAACTCGATTCCCGCACTTTCTGAGGCCGTACTTGCACTGTTGATGCTCGCGCTGGCCGGTGTCGGCGTGATGATGCTGCGCAAGATCGTGTAACGACAACCAGCCGAACGGGTTTGCCCCGTTCGGCTGGCTCGCCGACGAGCGCCAGGTAGTCGGGAATGAACGCGGGCGGCACACCGACAAGAATGTCTGTGCCACACCGGTCAGCTCGATTCCTCATCGAAGTACCACGGCACGCTCACGACAACGACTTTGTCGAGGCCGCGCAGGAGCAGCAGCGTTCGCAGAACGTCGCCGCGATGATTGTGAAGCATGTACTCGAACCAGCGGCGTTCGACGAGATCCGGGACGATGACCGCAACCATTCGGTCGGACTGACGCCTCAGGCCGTCGACGAAATCGATGATCGGCTTGAGCAGCCGCCGGTAAGGGGAATCGAGCACGACCAGCCGCGGAACCGGAAAGCCACGCGCCTGCAACGGCTGCTCGACGAACTTCTTCCAGTCTTCCTCGAGATGTTTCCGCTTGGCCTCGTCAACGGCAACGTGCAGAGCGACGATGTCCTTCGTGATCGTGAGCGCAAACCGCAGCGCCTTCTCGGTCACCGTATTCCACGAAACGACCGGGAGGACCACCACGGGAGGTCCCGTGAGCGCGGCCGCATCGAACGGACGGTCTTCGTGGATTTTCGAGGCCACGGTGAGGTAGTGCCTGTGCACGGACATGAAGACCGCGAGGCTCCCCGGGATCAGCAGGATCGAGATCCACGCTCCCTCGGTGAACTTGGCGATCACGATGATCGCCAGCGCGGCACCGGTGGCCACGGCTCCCACGGCGTTGATGGTCAGGGAAGTGCGGTGGCCGGCTCCCCGCAGGCGATGCCAGTGCACCACCATCCCGGCCTGGGAGAGCGTGAAGGCGGCGAAGGCGCCGACGGCGAACAGCGGGATCAACCGGTCGGTAATACCGCCGAAGACGATCAGCAGCAGGGCGGACAGGATGGTCAGGACGATGATGCCCGACGAGTACACGAGCCGCCGACCAACATTGGCGAAACTCTTCGGCAGGTACCCGTCTTCCGCAACCAGCCTGCAGAGTCGCGGAAAGCCCGCGAAGCTCGTGTTGGCGGAAAACGACAGGACCGCCAGGACGCTGCCGATGGTGACGTAGTAGAAGAGACCGCGGCCGGCCACTGCGGCGACCAGGCTGGAAAGAATGCTTTGATATCCAGGCTTCGTCTGGTCAACGGCCATGATCCCGTAGGCGCGGGCCAGGAAGACAATCCCGGCCAGCAGGCCCGCAAGGATGACCACGATGGCGGTCAGGGTCCGCTGTGCGTTCCGCACCCGCGGCTCCGTGAACGCAGGAACGGCGTTGCTGACCGCCTCCACACCGGTCATGGCCGTGCAACCGCTGGCGAACGAGCGGAGCAGCAGCCAGGCGCTCATCGCCGCCGTGGCAGCCATCGGATGAGGCGGCGCAATCACCGCGGTCGGATGGCCATGGCCGATTATTGTCTTGACGACACCGATGACGATCACCACGGCCAGCGTGGCCACGAACGCGAATGTGGGAACGCCGAAGGCGAAGCCGGACTCGCGCATGCCGCGCAGATTCAGCAGTGCCAGCACGACAAGGATGAGAAGGCACAGGGTGAGAACGTGTGCGTGTAAGGCCGGGACTGCGGAGACGAGCGCACCCACTCCCGCCGAGATCCCCACGGCCACGTTGAGCACGTAGTCGATCAGGAGCGCGGCGGCGGCGATCAGCCCCGGCATCGTGCCGAGGTTCACCTTCGCCACCACGTAGGAACCGCCGCCGTTTGGATACGCCTCGATCGTCTGCCGGTAGGAAAAGTAAAGAATGGCCAGCAGCACCAGAATGGCCAGCGTGATCGGCCCAACGTAGAGAAGCCCCGCCAGGCCCACGGGAATCAGGACGCTGAGACCCGCCTCGGGTCCATACGCGGCCGACGAGAGGCCGTCCAGCCCGAGGATCGGAACGCCCGCGGCCGGCCCGATCTGCTCGCGCTCCGCCTCCCATGTCGCCAGCCGGCGACCGAAGATTCGATCGATGAACGACACGCCGTGAGCATACCGCGACCCCAAGCGACAGAGGCACTCGCACTTCTGCCTTAAAATCGACGGCAGCGTGATCTGTCCAAAGTGCGGGTTCGATCAGCCGGCGGGAGCGCTCGATTGCGCGCGCTGTGGAATCGTCTTTGCGAAGTTTCAGCGGGAGCAAACCACGCTGGCAGATCCGCAGGAGACGGCGACGCGACGCCCGCGTCTCGACCCGACAGCCGGCCAATCCGCCGCGAACCGCGCCGGCATCCGAGAGAGCACCTCCACAGCAGCTCCGGCCGCACTTCCCGAGGTGTACGACGAAACGGCGCTCGCGCAGTTCGGCAGCGCAACGGCGAGCCTTGAAGACGCGCCCGTCACGAACGGCCGCATCGGCCGCAGCGAGCTCCTCGTCCTCGGCAGCGGGCTGGCCGCGGCGATCGTCGTCTACGCCGTCCCCTTCACGCGAATGGTTTTTTCGCTGATGGTGACGCTGTTCCACGAGTTCGGCCACGCGGTCATGGGATGGCTCTTCGGGATTCCTTCCCTCCCCGCCTTCGACTTCGTCTACGGCGGCGGCTGGACGCACTACGGCAACTTCCGTCCGTCGATCGCGCTCCTCATCGCGGGCGCATTCGTCTACGCACTGTGGCTGTTCCGCGCGAACCGGAAGAGCATGGCCCTCATCGCAGCGCTGTTCCTCATGTGGCTGCTCATCGTCAGCCGGGAGTGGCGCCGCGAGCTGGTCATCGCCAGCGCCGGGCATGCCGCGGAGTTCGTCCTGGCCGGCATTTTCTTCTACATGGCCCTGGCCGGCGTGGGTTGGAAGATCCCCGAAATCGAGAGGCCGCTGGGCGCTTTCGTCGCCTTCTTCGTGCAGATCCACAGCATGGCCTTCGCTTGGCGCCTCGGCCATGACGCCGATTTCCTGGCCTGGTACAGGGAGGGAAAAGGTGGCGCGGCCATGAACGATCTCGAGATCGTCTCGCTCGATCTCAACATCTACGCCGGAAGACACACCACGATCGAGAGCGTGGCCACACTGCTTCTGCTGTTCTCGTTCGTTCCCATCGCCGTGGCGCTCCTGTGGTACTTCCAGCGTGCCCGGTGGCACCGCCTGCTCCGCCGGCTGGTCACTGCGGACGCGTGATGGCCTCCCCGCCACACTCCGCTCCACTCGATCGATATTGAGAGCGTGGTCACGGCAGCGGCGCAAGTCGCATACACGCTTCGCGACGAGCGAGTCGAGGACGAACCTCTGATGGTGGAGCTCTACCGCTCGCTGCGCGAGGACGAGGACTTCAGGAGTTGCTCGGTCGACCAGCAGAGAAGAGTCATCGCTTTCGGACGGGACATCGAACGACAAACCATCGAGGCGGTCTGCCCGACGGCGAAGTCCAGCGTCATCGTCGTCGACGGCGAGCCGGCCGGCGAGATCATCGTGGAGCGCACGCCCGCGTCGGTTCGCCTGATCGAGATCGCGATCGCGCCGCACCTCCAGGGCTGCGGCATCGGCACCTCCCTCGTGCGGCAACTCTGCGATGAGGCTGCGGATCGCGCCGTGCCGATCCGCCTCAGGGTGGCGGTCGGGAACGTCCGGGCGAGACAGTTCTATCAGCGCCACGGCTTCATCGAATCGGACGCGGACGACAAGTACGTCGACCTGACCTGGTCTTCGCGTCAGCGGCTGTAATCCTCATCCACCTGTCCGGAATCCGGACGGCTGTCGAAGTGCCGCACGGCACCATCCGCACAATCCGCCCCGCAAGTATCTGTAAACACTTGGCTTCCAGCCAATCAACGCGTGGCGTCCCGGTTGCCCTCTGTTACGGCGATGATTCGACATCGGCGGGATCGGAATCGCCCGGAACTCTACACGCTGCTCGCGATCCTTTTCCTTTTTTCAACGGAATGCGCATCGGCCGCGATGGCGATCCGCCGATCCTCTGCATCCGCGAGCGGCAGCGTTTCCGTGATCATTCCGAGGATCTCTGCCATCGACGTCACTGCAACGGCCCATTCGACGGCTGCAAATCGGCCTGCTGGTGTCGATGTGATCGTCTTTCAAAGCGGCGGAGGCGCGATCCTCGTCAGGACGGCACCTGAGGTCTCTCGCAATCCGCTTCAGAGGGCGAGCTTCAGGAAGGCCGCTCCCAGTCTGGCGATGACCACGGCGACGCGCCAGGGATGGCAGCAGCTCCACGACACGCCGCCGGAGCCCCGGGCGTCCCGCACGTCGACCGTCTCGCCGCGCCTGGAGACTACCTATGAGCTCTGGCAATTCTGACTTCGTTCGCATTGCTACGGCCGTGTTCGCGTGCCTTCTTCCCGTGTCGATGCTCCAGGCCGCCGGTGTGATGGCACAGCCTGCGAATCTCTATCTCAGCGCAGAACGCGGATCGATCGTGCGGAGTGAGATCACGCTTTCGCCGACGAGTGGCGACACCGCCGTCTCGATCGCCCTGGCGCCGTTCACCATCGACGAGCGCGGACAGCCGCGGAGCTGCCAGTGCCGGATGGATCGCACCCTGGCGGGGTGGGGTGACGTCAGCACGCATGGAGTGAGTCTAACCGCGGGCCGGCGCCAGTCCGTCACTCTCGAGCTGACCGTGCCGGCATCGGCGGAAGGGAGTTACTGGGGCGTCGTCCTGGTGGAGATCGAGCAGACGGAAGTCCGGTCGCGGCTGGCCATTCCAGTGTTCCTGACCGTTCGCGGGACCGAAGCGCCGGCTGTACGCCTCAGGGAGCTGAAGGCGTTCAGGACGAAGCCGAACGAGATCGTCGTCACCGGCACGGTGTTCGACGAAGGGAACACGATCGTGCACTCGGCGCCCTTGTTCGTGGTCGAGGAAGGATCGGCCTCCGCCCCTGTCGAGCTGGCGTCACGCGAGGACGGAGTCCTGACGATCCTGCCGGACGGACGGCGCGCGTTCCGTCTGACGATCAACGGCGATTTCCCCGATCCGGACGTGCTGCGCGTTACCGCGTGGCTGCGCTCCGGCGGAAAGGGCGGGGGCACGGAAGCGGCCTGCCGCGTCTCGGCCTCACCTGGATGTGACGGAGCGGGATGTCATGGCGCATGATTCGATGTTCAGGCGGTTGAACTCTCCCGAAATGACAGGTTCCAGCAACGACCAGCTCGTTCTCCTTCTCGATGACGACGCCATGATCACCGAGGCGCTGGGCATGGGACTGGAGCGGGAGGGCCGCACGGTGATCACCTGCAACGACATCGAATCGGCAGAGTTGATCGTCGGGCGGATGCGGCCATCGCACGTGGTCACGGACATCCGCCTCTCGGGGCCGTTCGCGTTCGAGGGTCTCGACTTCGTCCGCTTCATCAAACACCACGCACCGGAGAGCCACATCATTCTGATCAGCGGCGACGGCTCGACAGCGCTGCAGCGTGAAGCGACCAGCCGGGGAGCGGCGGCGTTCCTCCAGAAACCGTTCGAAATCGGCGCTCTCGATGCCCTGCTGGACGCGCACAGCGTGGCGACGCCAGCGGATACGCGCGCTCTCGGATCGCTGCTCCGCATTCCTCAACTCGACGACATTCTCACCAGCGTCTTCCTGCGGCCTCATTTCCAGCCCATCGTCAGCCTCGACGGAAAGAGGACGATCGTCGGCTGCGAGTCGCTAGCCCGTTTCCGGTCGGAATCGCCGATGCGGAATCCGGGGCTGCTCTTCGAGTACGCCGAGCGCAAGCGGCGCGTCAGCGACCTCGAGATGGCCTGCATCGGCAGGACCATGGAAAGCGGTGCCGCCATCGCTGCCACGACCACCCTGTTCATCAACGTCCATCCCGGTGCACTCAACGCGGGCGCGTCGCTTCGAAGCAGGCTTCTCTCCGCGGCGAAAGCGGCAGGCGTGCCCCTCGGCCGCATCGTCGTCGAGATCACCGAACAGGGCTCGCTCACTGACAAGCCCATGGCCCTGGAAGTGATCGACGAGCTGCGGGGGCTGGGCGTCCGGTTCGCGTTCGACGACTTCGGCATGGCCTACTCGCACCTGCCGCTCATCGGCAGGATTCAGCCGGCGTACCTGAAGATCAGCCAGCACTTCGGAACGGATTTCGAGACCGACCCGACGAGGATCAAGATCATCAACAACATCCTGGCACTGGCCCGCGACTTCGATAGCACCCTGATCCTGGAGGGCATCGAACAGCCGAGCACCGCCGCGGCCGCAGTCGATCTCGGCATCCCGCTGGGCCAGGGTTATCTCTTCGGCATTCCCGCGGACGCGTCGATCTTCCTGAACCCGGTGAGTGGGAACGGCAGGTGACGCCCGGTCCTCGGCGCGCCGGCACCCCTGGTCATTCCTTCGGCGCGTCGCCCCCCATCCGCAATCGTGCGTAGAGCGTGGAGGGACTGATGTGGAGCAGCCGGGCGGCCTTGCGCATGTTGCCGTCGGTGGCCTTCACCGCGGCGGCAACGTACTGGCCGATGATGCTGTCGAGCGGCTGGACTTCCCATTCCGCGGATGGCAGCGCGTCGTTCCGGCCCAATGCTGCCGACACGGCGGAACGCGACACTTCCAGCGTCAGGTCTTCGGTGCGGATCTCCTCTCCGCGGAGCGTCAGCAGTGCGCGCTCGAGCACATTGCGCAATTCACGGACGTTGCCGGGCCACGGATACGACGCCAGCTTCTGCATCGCTCGCGCACTCACCGGCGGCATGGCCCGCCCCATCTCCTTGCAGAGAGGACGAAGGATCGCCTCGACCAGGATCGGCAGGTCCTCGATGCGTTCGCGCAGCGGCGGCATGTGCAGGCGGACGACGTTCAGGCGGTAATAGAGATCGCCGCGAAAGCGATTCGCCGCCACCTCCGCCGCGAGATCGCGGTTGGTCGCTGCGACCAGGCGGAACTCGGCACGCAGATCGCGGACACCACCCACCCTGCGAAACCGTTTTTCCTCCAGAGCCTTCAACAGCCGGGCCTGTACGGTCAGCTCCATCTCCCCGATCTCGTCGAGAAACAGCGTCCCCTCCCCGGCGATCTCGAAGAGCCCCGGCTTGGTATTCATCGCGTTGGTGAAGGCGCCGCGCTCGTGGCCGAACAGCTCCGACTCCAGGAGCTCCTTGGAAAGACCCGCACAGTTCAGGTCGACGAAAGACGCCCGCACGCGCGGCGAGCGGTTGTGGAGCAGCCGCGCCAGAATACCCTTGCCGGTTCCCGACTCGCCTTCGATCAGCACCGGCGACGGCGCACCGGCGATCTGCCCGAGGATCTCGTTCAGGCGCTGGATGGCCGGAGAGATTCCCTCCAGGCGCTCGCCGGCTTTGATATCCGAGCGCCGCAGGGCCATGAGCTCTCGCTGCCTGGCCGCGATCCGTGCGGTCTGCTCGAGCGTCAGCACCAGCGTGTCGTATTCGAACGGCTTCTGAAGGAATGTCTCCGCGCCGAGCTTCATCGACTCGATGACGCGCTCGAGATTGCCGACGCCCGACATCATGATCACCGCCGCGGTCTCGGAATACATCTTGAACTGCCGCAGCAGTTCGATCCCCGAGTAGTCCGGCAGCTGCACGTCGAGCAGCACCACGTCCGGCGAAAACTCGGCAAAGGCGGGGATGGCCTCGCGTCCCGTCTCTGCAGTTTTCACTTCCCATTCGTCGGCCAGCAGGGCCTCGAGTCCGGCAAGGATCTGAGGATCATCATCGATGATGAGAATGCGCCTGCGAATATCTGCCATCTGCACGGAAATCCTACTACTGTTTGATTTCCGAACGCACGGCAAACGGCGCTGGCAAAGCTAAAGATCTGATAATCCGTGAGTTATACATAACCGCGCAGCTGGCTCGTCCCTTGGACTACTCCGTCGGCAGCAAACGGACAGGAGACCAAAGATGAGCACATTTCCGTATCTCGTGCCGACACAGCCGGAAATCCCGGGGGAAACCGCAATCAACGAGTCCGAACCGCGGCGATTGACGTTGATCGCCCGCTCTCCCGCGGTCGGCCACTCGGTCAATACCAGATCGACGCGGGTCGTGGCCATCGATGCGCTGGCAGTCCTGCTGCGCGCTTCGATCGACGGCATCGTCCACCTCGACGTCGAGCGCGTGATCCTCGACCGCTCGGCGAGCGCCACCGACTTTCTCGGCTTCCTGGCCTCGCTTCCTCCGGAGTTCAGCGGCGATGTCCTGCTGATCACCGAGGACGACGGTGCTTATCTGAGCACCTCGGGACGCGCCGGCGGACGGATCCTTTACTCGCTCACGGCCGACGACGTCACCTTCTACCTGCGCACGCACGATCTGGCTGCGGAATCGCGGCTGATCGGACATTCGTAGTCGCGGCACACATACGATCGAACGATGAGGAACCTCGAACCCGAAACGGCTCTGCGAGCGTCTCATGCGCACATCTCTTCTCTCACTCGTCATCGCGTTGCTGGTGATCCTCACCGCGGGCGCGCTCTTCGCAGGCTCCGCTTCTGCGCCGATGCGCGTCTCTGTCAATGTGATCGGGCGCGCCATCCTGACCGTGGATAGCCGCCCTGACGCGATCGAAGTGACCGAAGCGGACGTGACGCGGGGCTTCGTCGACGTCAGCGCGCCCATCATCGTTCGCATCCGGACCAACAGCCGCGCCGGCTACCTTCTGCAGGCGGATCAGCAGGACGCCACTTTCAAGGCCGTGGAGCTGACCTTCGGCGACGCCACCATGACCGTCGCCGGGAGCGAGAGCTGGATCAGCCGTCCCTATGTTCCGGGTGGCGAAGTGCTGGCCATGCACATGCGTGTGCGGCTCGACCCGGAAGTGCAGCCCGGCACCTACCCGCTGCCGATCTCGCTGAGCACGCGGCCGCTGTAACGCGGTTGCGCGGTCCGCCATCCGCGGTCGCAGGAGTTGATCGTTGCACCGCGCGAGCGGAGCGATCGCTCGATCCACCTTCATCGTGGCATACGAGGGCGCTCCGGGTGATGCCACTCACGGCCCGCACCCCGAGCAAGCCCCATCTAACTTGCAGGAGGTTCGGCGATGTTGAGAAAGGTCCTCTTCTGGGGCGGTTGGGTCCTGCTGCTGGTCTATGCCGTCGTCTACGCAGTTCAGGCCGTCGCACTCCAGGACATCCCACCGGTGTCGTATCTGAAGTGGGGCATTCTCGCGGCAACGGCAATCCTCATCTATGCCGCGCGGAACCGGGAGCAGGTGGTCGAGCATCATCTTCCGCACTGATCCTTGATCGTCGCGTTTGAACAGCGAGGTTGCGAGCGCCACTGAAGGCCGGCACGCACCTCGCTGGCCCCGGATGTCCGGTGTCCAGGCCGTGAGTTCCGCGTCAAACGCAATTCCCTGTTCCGCAGGACGGTCCCGGACTTCCGGGCCCGCTTTTTTCCAATTTCTCACGCCACGGCGCGCGCCGGCTTCCCGTCGCCGGTCGTAGCGTAGGAGCATGCGGAGTTCCAACGAGCGCCGGCGCGTGCAGCGCGTGCGGTTGATCCAGCCGCTGCGTGGCACGACAGGAGAGCAGAAGATCTTCGTGCTGGACGTATCGCTGCTCGGCCTGAGAATCGCCCACCAGGAGCCGCTGGGGAACCTCCGCGACGAGTGTCTCGTGGTCTTCGAATGGCAGGGAGGAAGGATCGAGCTCCGCTGCCGCATCGTTCGCTCCGAGCTGCAGCGCCCGGTGAGCGGTCCAGCACGAACCGTGTACCACTCAGGGCTGGAGATCGTGTTCGCGCCGCCGCTTTCGCGAGAGCACCTGGCCGCGCTCATTCACGACCACGTGGCACGCGCCATCGACGAGCAGAAAGCGAACGCCCGCGGCGTTCCGGCGGCCGCCGCCCAGCACACGCAGACCGGCGCGGCGAACTGCTTCGTGCGTCACGACTACATCCGCGGACAGTGGCAGACGATGCAGACCAACGATCCCACCCAGCCGATGAGCGGGTTCACCATCGCCTCCGACGAGACGGCAGACAACATCACCATGCTTCGCGATGCCTTCGTAGCCGCGGATCCCTCGCTCCGGCACGTCATTCGAAAGATGGCCGACCTGAGCATCTCAAACCCCGCCGGCATCCCGGCCCGCCGCTATGCTCCGTGACGCCGGCGCCGGCGGCGGCGAGCCGCTGGCGAATCGCGCGGCGACTCGTTAAGCTGTGACTTCGAGGGAGAACGAACGGCTCGTTGCCGCGTCCAGGCGGTGCGATGCTTCTGCCCTGTGCTCTGTGGTTGCGGGCTCGAAGAACATGTTCCCGGTTGCACGAACAGCCGCGGCACTGCCGCGAATTCGAACGACGACGACATCATGAGCTCATCGACAGGCAGCAGCTCGTCGGTCGCGGAGTTCGTCCGGGCCCTCGCGCTGGGATGGAAGAACCTGGCCGCCTATCCGCCGGGCCATCCGACTCTCGGTCGCTCGCTTGGAGCCATCGAGCAACGCCTGAACGAGCTGCGCGGCCCCGCTCCGGAGATCGTTTTCGGAGTCGCGGCCGATGGGCTCATGTACGCGAACGAGAAGATCGAATCGGTCTACGCGCAGAAGTTCGCCTACGCTCTGTACACGCGGGGGGTGGCACTGTTGCGGCTGGAGAAGCCCACCGCCGAGGAGATCGAGACCTTCCTGCGCATTCTCGGCGTCGGAAGCACGGACCAGCGCGCGCCGATCTGGGAAGAGCTGACCGGCGCCGCGGTGATGAGCATCCACCTGCAGCCGGTCGACTATTCGACGGTGCAGATGACCAGCAGCCTCGACGAAACGGTGAAGAAGAAGGAGCCGGCTTCGTTGTGGGAGGAGATCCTGCGGGCGTTGCTGGCGGGCCATGAGCTCGCGCCGGAGTCGCAAAAGCTGCTCACCGAGGGAGTGAAGTCGGTCGACGAGCTGTCGGCCCTGATTCTCCGCTACGTCGACGAGAAGGGGCCGGAACGCACGTTCGACCCCGAGGCCACGTTCGGCGTGCGCATGATGGCCCGCCTGCCCGATTCGGTACAGTCGCCCAGGGCTGTGGCCAGGCGCCTCGCCGACACGGTGTCCCTCTATCTGGCGGGATGCACGGGCCTGAAAAAGCAATTCGCAGTCCAGCAGGTCATGCAGCTCCTGAAGAGTCTTCCGGACACGATCGCCAGCGTGGTGA
Organism: Acidobacteriota bacterium; assembly: GCA_021781455.1. Classification (GTDB taxonomy): domain Bacteria; phylum Acidobacteriota; class Thermoanaerobaculia; order Gp7-AA8; family Gp7-AA8; genus JAJXWV01. The sequence continues at coordinate 14,536 of JAJXWV010000071.1, forward strand.
TGCGCGCAGTCATGCGCACGCTGGCCACCGACGATGCCTCGGCCGCGCTGCTTCGCGATTTCGTCGCGTCCGTGCCGCACGATCAGGCCCTCGACGCGTTGCGCTACCTCTCCACCGTGTCGAAACTCTCCGATCACGCCCTCAATCTTCTGCAGTCGCTGGCGGTGATCGAAAAGCCGGCCGAGCTCCCGGCGGTGCCCGACAGCATCCTGGCCGACCTCGTCGATCTCTTCGGCGACGACGATCCGGACCGCTTCAACCCGCCGGACCACCAAGCTCTTCTGCAGGAAGTCACGGTGCACATCCCCAATCTGCCGCCTCGGCTGAAGGGCGAGGTCCAGACTCTCGGCGATCGCGTGGAGAGCGTCTCGGACGATGAGCTGACCAGGCAACTCTCGCGCACGATGCTGGAACTGCTGACCGGCCTCGGCTCATCGCACGAGGCAGAGCCGATCCTGCGCCGGCTGGAAGGCTACTTTCGCTCGTTCCTCAGGAGCGGCCAGTACGACGACGCGCTGGAATGCATCGAGCGTTTGCAGGAAATCGCCATCACCACCGAGGATGCCGGATTGCGCCGGGCGATGGACGACGCCTTCGCACGCCTCGCCGATGCAGAGACGACCGAGACGGTGATCGAGTCGATGATCACGGCCGGGCCGGAGATGGCGCCGACCATTCAGCGCCTGATCGAGGCCATGGGCGCCGCGGCCACGCGCAGCCTGCTGATGGCCCTGGCTGAGGAGAGCAAGCTCTCGCGCCGTCGCAAGCTCTTCGACGTCGTGGCTTCGCTCGGGCCGGTGATTGTTCCCGAAGTGACCCGCTTCCTGAGCGACTCCCGCTGGTACGTGGTCAGGAACATGATCGTGCTGCTGCGCACGGTGAACGACCGCACATCCCTTCCGGAGATCCGGCGTCTGGCGCACCATCGCGACCTGCGCGTGCGCCTGGAAGCCATCAAGACGCTGCTGACCCTGGAGCAGAACGTTCCCGAGTCTCTGCTGGCCAATGCCATCAACGATCCCGACCCGAAGATGGCGGAGACGGCCATCACGCTCGTGGGAAACTACGGCATTCGCGAAGGTGTGGGACCGCTTCTGAGAATCGTCGCCGGCCGCGGCGTCTTCGGATTCCGCAAGCCGCTGCGCATCCGAGCTCTGAAGGCCCTCGGCGAGCTCGCCGAGCCGTCCGCCCTCACTCATCTCGACCGCTTCTTCAGGGACTCGTTCCTTCCCTGGCCGCGAAGCGAGGAACGGAGGGCCGCCTTCGAATCGCTGGCCGGCTATCCGGAGGACGTCCGCAAACCGTTCGTCGAGATCGGCCTCCGCTCGCGCGACGCCGGGATCCGCGAGATCTGCCGCCGCATGAGCTCTGCGAGTTGACCATGGAACAGCTCATCGTCCAGATCGCTGCCGCCACGAATACGGCCACTCTGTACCCGGCGAAGCATCCGCGCGTGCTGCAGTCGATCGATCACATCCTGTCGACTCTGGGCAGCGTGCTCCAGGAGCGCCACGACGACTCCATCACCTTTCTCGTCCTCGGCGACGAGCTCGTCGTGGATCAGGAGGTCGTCCGCAAGAGCACTCTCTCGCAGCGCCAGTTCGTCGAGCTGCTGAAGCAGCGCGGCATCGAGCGCCTGACACTCGCGGCCGGACTGGACGTCGAAGAGGCGCAGCAACTGATCAGCGCCCTGGCCACCGGCGAGACCCTCGAGTCGACGCCTCACGTCGTCCTCGGAAAAGTGCAGGTCAACCTGGATCAGGAACACGACGACGAGGCGCCGCGCGAGCTCAAGAGCGACCTGCTCGAGCCGGTTCGAGACGCCTTCGCGAAGTTCCGCATCGACAAGAACCTGCCCCTCGGCCCCATGGAACAGCTGGTGTGGGGATTCATCGACTCCCTTTCGAAAACGACACAGTCGATCCTGCCCCTTTCGAGACTCAAAGAGCACGACGAGTACACCTTCGTACATTCGGTCAACGTATCGATGCTCGTCCTCGCGCAGGCCCGCTCCTTCGGCATCCAGGGAACCATGCTCCACGCCTTCGGCATGGCCGGCCTGCTTCATGACATCGGCAAGCTCATGGTGCCGCTCAGTGTGCTGACCAAACCGGGCAAGCTCGAGGGTCAGGAGTGGGCCCAGATGCAGAGCCACACGGTTCAGGGCGCCTGGTACCTGGCGGAGATGGAAGGCGCTCTGCCGTTGTCGATCGCCGTCGCCTACGAGCACCACCTCAGATACGACGGCCAGCCCAATTACCCGGTCCTCAAGATTTCGCGCGTGCCGAACCTCGCCAGTCGCATGACTTCGATCGGCGATGCCTACGATGCGATGTCGACGGTCAGGCCCTACCAGCAGCCGCTGATGCGCTCCGCGGCCTTCGAGATCCTGAAGAAGCGCGCCGAGACTTTTTACGACCCGCTGCTGGTCGCGAATTTCGTGCGCATCGTCGGCCTGGGCGCCCCGAGCGATCCGACACCCTCAGAGCGGCTCTGAGGCTCGCGGTCGACCGGCGAGACTCCCTCCGTCCTCGAGTAAATCGCCACCACACCGAGCGCGGCCATATCGCGAGCCGCTCACGTCGCCGAAGCTGGCCATGATGTCGGTGATCCTGGTGCACACCTGGCACATGCTTCCGCCCACCCTGCCAACGGGAGGGCTCGCCTAGCGCGAAATTTGCATATCAATTCATCCCTCCGGTATGGCTGGATTTTGTGGTGTGACTCTGCTAATGAGTGCAGCACAACCTTTCTCTATAAACGTTCGGCGGACACGGATGAATCGGATCGGGGTCGTTCCTCGATTGGGTGCGGTGTGTCACCAATCCCATCCGTCCCCGCCCGCCTGATCCACCAACTCCGGCCCCGGGTCGATTGCCGGCTGACGCTTGTACCTCAACATCCAACAACGCAAGAGAAGGAGGCTGAACCCATGGCAGACGTAATGGCAGACAAGGCACACATCAACATCACCGATACCACCGCCAACCCCGCTCCACTCGGCCTGCTCGCCTTCGGCATGACCACCGTGCTCCTGAACATGCACAACGCCGGCTGGTTCGGGATGTCCAGCATGATCCTGTCGATGGGGATCTTTTACGGGGGAATGGCGCAGGTCTTCGCAGGCTGGATGGAGTGGAAGAAGGGCAACACGTTCGGCACCGTCGCTTTCATGTCATATGGCTCGTTCTGGTTGACGCTGGTATTCCTGATCCTCGCCCCGAAGTGGGGATGGACCGATGCCCCCGCCGGGATGGTCGCGTACCTCTTCATGTGGGGCCTTTTCACGTTTGCTCTCTGGATCGCCACGCTGAAGCACAACCGGGCGCTGCAGGTGGTCTTCTTCACGCTGTTCATCCTGTTCTGGCTGCTCGCGCTCGGCGACTACACGGGCATCAAGGCCCTGGCGACGTTCACCGGGTACGAGGGGCTGGTCTGCGGTTTCTCGGCGATCTATCTCGGCGTCGCCCAGGTGCTCAACGAGACCTACGGCCGCACGGTTCTTCCCATCGGTGACAGCAAGCCAGTGGCCGTCGCTGCACCGCCTGCACCTGCCGGCGCGAGAGCGTGATCAGCACGCACAGCGCCTTCGAGCACCCGGCAGCGACCGGAGAACCTCGAGCAGTTCGGTGCCGAGGCCGGACCTCCACAAACGCAGGAATCCGGGCGCATCGCGCCCGGATTCCTCGGTGCCAGCCCGACAGCGATCAACTCGGCGGCCGCCCGGCGCTCCGGCGGTCCGCACGAGTGATCCGCTGTAAACCTAGAACTTGAAGATCACGCTCGCGGCGAGCTGATCGCCCTTCGTCTTGGCTTCGGTGCCGCTCGCCGCAGCTGTGGTGAGCTGGTCGTGGAGCCATTCCACGTTGAACCCATACGGCCCCTGGTTGTACTGAAGCGACGGCACGAGCATCTGGTTCTTGATGCGCGCTCCCTTCGCCGCGATGACCTGAGCCTTGTCGGCACGTTCCATTCCGGCGAACAGATAGCCGGTCCACCGCTTCGTGAAGTTGTAGCCGCCCTGCGCCCAGACTCCCGTGCTCCGGATGTCGCCGAACTGCGCCATCTGGCCGAACTGCTGCCCGATGGCCTTTCCGGTGTAGATGTTCCCCTGGATCATGAACGGTCCCTGGGTGACCTTCGCGCCGAATTCGCCGGCCCAGCCGGTCAGCGAGTCGTTGTTCGCCGCCTTGGCGCCCGCGCCGGAGAGATCCTTCTTGTCGATGTGGCCGACGACGTACGTGCTCCAGTTCTTCGCCCCCCAGTCGAAGCGGGCTTCGACCTGGGGAAGCGTCGAGGCCGGCCCCGCGCTCTGCGCATCGGTGAGGTTGGCCCCCGGGCCGTTCCAGACGTTGCGGAATACGCCCAGGCTGAACTTCGTGCTCACCGCGGCTCCAGCCGGGGTCATGTCGTGGTAGATGAAGAGTCCGGGGAACCTCCAGCCGACATCACCCGCCGCGCCGTAGCCGAGCGGAAAGGCGATGTGCGAGTACGAATTCGCCACGTTGCCGAAAAGAGGCGACCAGGCCTGACCGATCCGGTAGGTCGTTCTTCCCGAAACAACGTCGATGTAGGCGAGGCGCAGGCGAGGCGTCGCCTGCGCGTTGCTGTAGGCGCCGGCGCCATTGAAGCCGCCGAAGAAATCGGCCTCGATCGTGCCGCCGATCTTCAGGTTGTTGTCCAGTTTCGGACCGTTGAACCCGAGAGTCAGCCGGGTGTTGCGGACATCCCCGTCGAGGAACCACCGGTCCGTGTTCGTCTCCGGAGGATTCGGGAACTCGGCATTCTGCCCGTTGCCGAACGTGAAGTTCTGGTTCTGCAGAAACGCCGTAGCATCGATGAAGCCGTGAATGGTCATCCCTTCCCCGCCCGATTGCACGTTCTGAGCTGAAGCGATGCCTCCACAAACCAGGAAAAATGCAACCAACATTGTCGCCGGAATACGCATGCGCGCCATCACGCAACTCCTTTCTCTACTCTGCACTTCAATTTCGTTTGCCAAACTTCGCTGATTGGTTGTCGCCGTTTACGAGGGGAATCCACGGATCGCTTTCACGACCGATTTCAAACGACCTTTTTCGGGAAACCTGCGAACGGACTTTGGGGGGGAGGACAGGCGGCCGCCGGCAGCCGGAGATCCGTTGCTCGCACCAGGGATAATCATGTGATTTTCCCTCACGACCGTGAACAACTTGATGGAATGGTTTCGCATACATTATTCGAGAGTCGCCGCAAAATCCAGCGCTGAAGCGCGTATCAGCGTGTTTCGAAGGGCTGTCGACCTTCACAAAGTCATCTTGCGAAATTCGTTTGCGCGCTTGTAACGAGGTTGTTCGCGAAGAGCTGTTTCTCCTCCTTTCCGCCAATCCAATCCGGCCTTTCCTGACTTCGGCATCGCTGCCGGGATCCAGAGTCATGCGTTCTTCCTGGCAGCGACGTCGCTCAAATCAGCCGTCCCGATCAGAACCAGTAGTGCCTCGCCGTCTCCAACAGGTGTTGCGCCACCTGCCGGTTACGGCGCGCGATCTCCTCCCGATTCGGACGTTCGGCTTGTCCGGGATTCGGGTCATGGAGGGTCATCGGCGGCCCGTGCTCGAACGTGCTGCTCCACCGGTTCCGCCAGGCTTCGGGGAGCTCCTCAGGCACCGGCAGGCCGTGGATCAGCAGATAGAGGAGCGCCCACACCCGGGCGGCGGCATCGAGGGAGTAGCCGCCGCCGAGGGTGAACAGGACGCGACCGGACGTGAACTCGTCCGCCCATCCGAGGACCCGCCGGAAAATGGCGTCGTAGTCGCGCGTTGTCAGCATCAGGTCGGCCAGCGGATCGGCGAAATGAGCGTCAGCGCCCGACTGAACCACGAGAACGGCCGGTCGAAACTGGCGCAGTGCGGGCGGTACGACCGCGTCAAGCACCTCGAGGTAGCTCTCGCCGTCGGTGAAGGGCTCGAGCGGCACATTGAGCTTCAGTCCGCGGGCCGCGCCTAACCCCAGCTCGTGGATCTCCCCCGTGCCTGGAAACAGGTAGCGACCCGACTCGTGAAGGCTGATCGTCAGCACACGCCGGTCGTCGTAGAGGATCTGTTGAACGCCGTCGCCGTGATGCACGTCGATGTCGAGGTACGCGACCCAGAACCCATGCCGCGCCAGGGCGCTGATGGCGATAGCCAGGTCGTTGTAGATGCAGAAGCCCGACGCCACATTGCGCCGGGCGTGATGCAGCCCGCCGCCGAGCTGGAGAACGCGCTTCTCTCCCTTTTCGCAGATCAGGCGAACGCCGTGGAGTGCGCCACCGACGAGCCAGCGCGCCGCTTCGTCCATTCCCAGAAAGACCGGATTGTCGGGCGTGCCCAGGCCGTAGTCCTGGCAGTCCGGGACGTCCTCTCCTGCGCTGAGCGCCTCGACGCGGCGGACGTAGTAATCCTCGTGCACGCCGAGGATTTCGTTGCGCGTGGCGGGTTGCGGCTCGACGGTCTCCACGCGGTGGCCTAACGCCTCCAGGAGGTCGAGCATCATCTCGACCCGCTTGGGGCTGAACGAGTGGTGCTCGCCGAACGAGTAGTTCCGGTACGCCGGATGGTAGATCACCGAGGGCATGGTTTCGCGGGCGGCCAGAGAACCTCGAAATCGTCGTTGCGAAGGTCGTGTGCCAGCGCTCGGATCTCGATCGAGCCGATGCGCAGCACGGCTCGCGTCGAGTCACCGCCTTCCGGATACGTCAGGATCGAGTGGACATTCAGGTCGCGGTGGCTCAGGAACGCGGTCAGCCGGGACAGCTCGCCCGGATGATCCGGAAGACGCACCTCCAGACGGCCGGAAGGCTTATCCACACCGGTCATGCGAAGCAGGGCATCGAGCAGATCCAGGCCGGTGACGATTCCGATCAGCTGCCCCTCGTCCATGACTGGAAGACAACCGATCTTGCGCTCCCTCATCCGGAAGGCGACATCCTCGATCGGATCGCAGACATCCGCCGTCATCGGCAGACGGGACATCACTTTCGAGACTGGGCTGGTCGGAGGCAGCTGTGACAGCGCCAGCACGCTGGTGGCGAGCCGCAGATCCCGGTCGGACACAACTCCGACCAGCCGTCCCTCTTCCACCACCGGAAGGTGACGGATGCCTTCATCACACAAGATGCGAAAGGCGCCCTCGAGCGTAACGTCCGGACCGATGGAGACGGCCGGACTGCTCATGATGTCGCGGACCAGCATTTCTCGGCCTCACTTCAACGAACTGCATGAAAAAGCGGAACCCGAGCCGTACGCCAGCGCATCTCGCATGTCGCCACGGCCCGGATTCCGCGGATCGGAACACCGCTTTGACTACTCTTCCTTACCGAACTGCTTGAGGTCTTCCGGACCTTCCTTGACGGCTACCTTCTCCTTGCCCTGCACGTGCTGACGAATCTGCTCGACGATGTCGGGATTGGCCAGCGTGGTGATGTCGCCGGTGTCCAGGGTGTTGGAGATTGCGGCCAGGACGCGGCGCATGATCTTTCCGGAACGCGTCTTCGGCATGTCCGGAACGATGTGCACCTGCCTCGGCCGGGCAATCTTGCCGATCATCGTCTCGATGGTGGCGATGACCCTGTCGGTGATCTCCTTGGTCGGCGCGTAGCCCGGCTTGAGGGCGATGTAGATCTCCGGCACGCGTCCCTTGACCTCGTCCACGACCGGCACCACGGCCGCCTCCGCGACCTCCGCCACCGTCAGGCAGGCCGACTCCAGCTCCTTGGTGCCGAGGCGATGGCCGGCCACGTTGATGACGTCGTCCACGCGACCGAGGATGCGGAAATATCCGTCCTTGGCCAGCACCGCTCCATCGGCCGCGAAGTACGGCCAGTCGCGCCAGTCCTTGCTCTGCTTGTTCTTCGTGTATTTCGAGTAGTACTGGCGGACGAAGCGCTCACGATCACCCCAGATCGTCTGGAAGATCCCGGGCCAGGGGTTCCTGATGCAGATGTTGCCTGCCCGCCCACTGCCTGCGGGAACTTCTTTTCCTTCCTCGTCGTAGATGACCGGGTAGATGCCGGGCACTCCCGGTCCGGCGCTTCCGGGCTTCATCTGATCGATGGCCGGTTTCGTGCTGCAGAGGAATCCGCCGTTCTCCGTCTGCCACCACGTGTCGACGATGACGGCCTCGCCCTTGCCAACCTCGTGGTAGTACCACTGCCAGACGGCGGGCTCGATCGGTTCACCGACCGTCGTCATGTGCTTGAAGTGATAGTGGTACTTCTTCGGCTCCTCGGGACCCGCCTTCCGCAGCATGCGAATGGCCGTCGGTGAGGTGTGGAAAATGTTGACGTCCAGGCGCTCGGCGATGCGCCAGACACGGCCCGCGTCAGGGTAAGTCGGAACCCCTTCGTAGATCACCGACGTCGCCGCCAGCGCCAGCGGCCCGTAGACGATGTAGGAATGGCCGGTGATCCAGCCGATGTCCGCCATGCACCAGTAGACGTCGGTGGGATGGATGTCCTGGATGTACTTCGACGTCCCGGTGACATAGGCGAGGTAGCCGCCGGTGCGATGCTGGCAGCCTTTGGGTTTGCCGGTGGTGCCGCTCGTGTACATCAGGAAGAGCGGAGCTTCGGCATCCATCGGCACGGGGTCGACCCGCTTGCCGCGATAGTTTCCCAGGATCTCATCGACGAAGAAGTCGCGGCCCTTGACCATGGGTGTGGCGGAACAATACTTGCCCGGGTGCCGCCTCCACACCAGGATCTTGTCGATCGTTTGACCTTCCTTCTCCGAGGCCGCCACGGCGAGCTCCGCAGCAGCCTTGTGATCGATCATCTTGCCGCTGCGATAGTAGCCGTCCATGTAGATGAGCACGTTGCTGCCCGAATCGGCTGCGCGCAATCCGCAGGCCTCGCCGCTGAAGCCGCCGAAGACCACCGAGTGAATGACACCGAGCCGCGCGCAGGCGAGCATCGTGATCGGCAGCTCCGCCACCATCGGCATGTGGATCGTGACGCGGTCTCCGGCCTTCAGCCCCGCAAAGTCGCGCAGCAGCGCTGCGAACTCGTTCACCCGAACGTAGAGTTCCTGGTAGGTGATGGTCACCGGATCCTCATCCTCCGGCTCCCCAACGCAGATCAACGCAGCCTTGTTCTTGTATTTCTCGAGGTTGCGATCCACGCAGTTGTAAGAAGCATTGATCTTGCCTCCGACGAACCACTTCCAGAACGGGGGATCGTTCGTGTCCAGGACCTTGTCCCAGCGTTTGTACCAGGTGAGCATGTCCGCGTACTCCTCGAAGCACTGCGGAAAGTTCTTCTCGGCGAAGCGCTCATTGACGGAGGGATCCGTGAGATTCGCCTGTGCGACGAACTTCGCGGACGGTTTGTAGGTTGCCTCCTCCTTCCAGTGAACTGCAATCTGGCTCTCGTTGGTATCGGCAACCGCGGTCGTCGTTTTCGAATCAGCCATGCTTATCTCCCCTAATGACTTCGGTTCATTTTGATGAATCGGATGCCCACCCCAGCGGGCATCCTCAGACGTTCTGGAATCAAGAAGCGGGACCTGTAACTCCGCCTGACGTCTGCCGCATCAGGCACCCCAGCGACCCGGGTTTCGCTGCGGTGCGGAGCTGCCGGCGTCAGGCAGTCGGACCCTCCTCCTGCGAGTTGGAAGTAATCTCCGTTTCATCCCTTCGACAATGCTGGAAACCCAGCGGCCACCCGTATTCTCCTTCAAGCGCGCGGTGTGGCCGGAACGGCGCTCGCGGCGACGTTTCCCTGCTCGGAAATGGGCTGAGGTTTGGTCGCGAGAAGTATGCACACAAACGCGATCAGAGCCAGCACACCGGCCGTGTAGAACGCGACCGTGTAATTGCTGTACGTCTTGAACATGTAGCCGCCGATCATCGGTCCGACGATTCCGGCGACGGCATAGGCGGTGAACAGCGAGCCGTAGTTGACCCCCAGATTCTTCGTGCCGAAAAAGTCGGCCGTGGTCGAAGGCATGACCGAAAGGATCGTGCCGAAGCAGTAGTAGACGACGATGATCATCGCGTAGACGTACGTCAGGTTCGTGACGTTCGCGATGAATGGCATCGCGATGGCGGAAATCAGGATCATCAGGCGCAGCGTCTGCAGCCGACCGATTCCATCCGAGAGCCAGCCCGAGAAAATGCGTCCGGAAGCGTTGCCGACTGCGCCGATGAGGAGCGCGAGCGAAGCCGCCGCTGCCGGCAGGCCGACGCTCTTCGCGAACGGAATCAGCTGGCTGATCGTCATCAGGCCGGCCGAGGCACCGAGGCAGTACGCGACCCAGAGCAGCGGGAACTGCTTCGTCTTCATCATTTCGCTGGGAGCGTAGTCGTAGGTGCTCGCGGTAACCTTCGAAGCGGGCGCAGGAGCCCATCCTTCTGGCTTCCAGCCGACCGGCGGGTTCTTGAGCAGGAACGAAGCGATCGCGGTTGCGACGAAGTAGGCGATGCCCAGCGCCATGAACGTCCCGCGCCAGCCGAGGTTCTTCAGCATGGCCGGGCCGACGAACGGCAGGCCGATGATCGCCGAGCCCGCACCGTAGCCGGCCACGGCGAGACCGACCGCCAGCCCGCGTTTGTCCGGGAACCATTTCGACAGAACAGGGATCGGGGTGGCGTAGCCGAAGCCGTTGCCGAATCCGAGGACGACGCCGAGCGTCACGTACGCCCAGGTCAGGCTGTGCGTGAAGCTCGCCAGCACAAAGGCCAGTCCGAGTGCGACCGATCCGATCAGGGATACGCGGAACGGGCCGACCTTGTCCTGCATTCGACCGGCGATGACGAACGCCACGCCGAACACGAAGATCGCGATCGTAAACGTCCACGACGTCTGGGCGCGGTTCCAGCCGAACTCCTTCTCCAGCGGCGCGACGAATATGCTCCACGCGTAGAGCGAGCCGAGCGAGAGGTTCATCAGCAGGGCGCCGACGACCCGGTACCAGCGATTGAGAGTGGTCTGGTCACTTGCCATACATTTCCTCCGTTGCGTAGTTGCGTTAATCGAAGAACTGCATCTGCACGGTGAACTGGTCGTTGGGGTTCCTGGAGTCTTCGGGCTTGCTCTGAACCAGGCGCGAAGCCGGCCATCAGAGCTCAAGCCGATGAGGGGAATCGGTTCGGCATGCCGAGCGTGGGGTTGAAGCGACCCCAACCACGTGGCACACGTGGTTCTGCATGTGACTCGCCTTTCGCCACGCTGTCTGCCTCTTCAAACGCTCTATTCGTGATCGGCGTCAACTTAGCAGCGTGCTTAGCAGCACGAATATCCGTGAGTTACACTATTGTCCATAGTGAAAATGCACTAGATACTCCGTTTTGGAGTGGTATGCGGTCTTATTCCCTCTTCTTGCCTTGAGTGACTCCGCTTGCCTCTCTCGAGACCCAGCACCCGATTCTTCCCAGAGCGTCGTTCGGACCGTCCGGTACAACCATTCCTGATTCTGGCGGGGGGGCGTTCATGACAGTCACCGCAACGATCGACGAAGAGCTCCGTCCTCTTCTCGAAGCCTTTGACCTCTCCCCCGACGCCGTCGTCGTGACGGACCGCCGCAACCGCATCGTCCTCTGGAACAAGGCCAGCGAGCGGCTTCTCGGATACACCGCCCGGGAAGTGGTCGGATACACGTGCGGCGGCGTGCTCCTCGGCCTCGACCAGTGGGGCAACCGCTACTGCTCGGATCCTTGTCCCGTCGTCCAGATTGCCACGCGCGGAGACTCCATCCGCCGCTTCGAGCTGCAGATGACGGCGAAGAACAAGAGACTTCTCCACGTGGAGGTCACCATCCTCAACGTCACGGGCCCGCAGCAGCGCCAGATGCTCTTGACGCACATCATCCGCCCGGTCGAAAAGCACGCAGAGCTCGCGATGCCGCCCGCGGCAGTCAACCCGAGAGCGGTCGGCGTCACGACTGCCGATACGCGCGCACGCAAGCTCACGCCGCGGGAGCTCGAGGTGCTGACGATGCTCGCCTCGGGACTGACGTGCGCGCAGATCGCCGAGCGCCTGGTGATCGCCGGGCTCACCGCCCGGAATCACATTCAGAACGTCCTGGAGAAGCTCGAAGTGCACTCCAAGGCCGAGGCGGTGGCCTTCGCGTACAGGCACGGGTTGCTCTCGTAGGGACGCGCAGCAGCGCGCCCGCAACTCGGGCCGGGGAGGACTGAAGCCGAGGAGGCGCTGATGCGCGCCCCTGCGCCCCGCGGACGAAGCAAAAAAAGGCCGGCATGAAGCCGGCCCTTTTCCCCTCTGCTCAGCGGGTCAGAAGTTCGGGGTGAACTGCCTGAGGATGTCGGATCTGTTAGGCGGCTGTTTATCGCCCTGGGCTTTCCAGCGCACTTCCAGCATTTCGTCGACGAGCGTGGGCAGCTTGTTTTCGTAGAGCACGCCGACGGTGAGCCCGTCCTTCTCGTTGGTGAGGCGCATCGCTGCCTCGCGGCTGTCGACCAGGTGATCGCCGGGGACGGGCCGCAACTTGGCGCGGATTTCCTTGTGCTGTTCCTCTCCGCGCCAGGTCACGCAGGGAGAAATGATGTTGAGGAATGCGAAGCCGCGGTGGCTGATGGCCTTTTTCATCAGCTCGGACGAGCCCTTCACGTCGCCGGAGAAGGTGCGCCCCACCCACGAAGCGCCGAACGAGATGGCCAGGGCGCAAGGATCCACGGCCGCTTCCGGGTTGCCGTAGGCCGTCGATTTGGTCTTGTCCCCGATGGGCGTCGTCGGCGCAGCCTGGCCCTTGGTCAGGCCGTAAATCTCGTTGTCCATCATGATGAAGCAGATGTCCGCATTGCGGCGGGCGGCATGCAGAAAGTGATTGCCGCCGATGGCCACACCGTCGCCGTCGCCGCCCACCACCACGACCTTCATGGCCGGAGCAGTCAGCTTGACGCCGGTGGCGATCGGGATGGCGCGTCCGTGCAGGGTGTTGAATCCGAAGGTCTCCACGTATCCGGGAAGGCGTGACGAGCATCCGATGCCGGAGACCACGACGGTGTCGTGCGGCTCGCACTTCAGATCAGCCAGCGCGCGGTAGAGAGAATTGAGAACGCCGAAATCACCGCAACCGGGACACCACACCGGCTTGAGGTTGGTTTTGTACGTGTTCGGAGTGTAGACCACGTCGGCCGTCATGCCAGCACCTCCTCGACTTCCTGGGTCCGAACGAGCGTGCGCATGGCCTGCTCGATGACTTCGTTGACTCCGAGCGAACGGCCTCCGGAGCGCGCGAATACGCGAGTTTTTCCGCGGGGCAGGTCCACCTGCGTTCGCAGGTAATGGTAGAGCTGCGCCGAGTATGTGAGCTCCGCGACCAGGATGTGGTCGCACTGGGCAACGAACTTCTCGATGTCCTGAACTGGAAGCGGCACGAGCAATCGCGGGACGAACGCCGCCACGCGCTGGCCGCTGGCGTTCAGCTTATCCACCGCCTCGCGCACCGGGCCCATCGAAGAGCCGTAGCAGATGATGCCGAGGTCCGCCTTCTCGGGACCGTAGCGGCGGAACAGCCGGTACTTCCGGGCGATGCTGTCGAGCTTCCGATAGCGCTTGGCGTTCATCTCCTCGTGCATGACGAACATCGATGACGGACGGCCGGACTCGTCGTGCTCGAGCCCGTTGGTCTGGTACATGCCGCCGACCATGCCGGGAACGCTCATGGGCGAGATGCCATCGGGGGTGATCCTGTAGCGCTTGAACTCCTTCAAGTCCTCGGGGCTGGCCAGGCGTCGCTCGACCACTTCATGCACCAGCGAATCCGCCGCCAGAGTCTCACGGCGCTGCGCGATCGACTGGTCCGTCAGGACGATGACCGGCAGCTGAAACTCCTCGGCGATGTTGAACGCCTCCACAGTGGCGTGGTACGAGTCCTCGACGTCGACGGGTGCGATGACCACCCGCGGCATGTCGCCGTGGCCGCCATAGACCGCGTGCATCAGGTCGGACTGTTCGCTCTTGGTCGGAAGGCCGGTCGACGGCCCGCCGCGCTGCACGTTGACGATGACGGCTGGAATCTCGGCCATCGAAGCCAGGCCCATCATCTCCGACATCAGCGACAGGCCGGGGCCGGAGGTGGCCGTCATCGACTTCACGCCGGCGAACGAGCCTCCCACCACGGCGCCCATGGCTGCGAGCTCGTCTTCGGTCTGCAGGCAGTTGCCTCCCAGTTTCGGGAGCCACTCGGCCATGAAGTGCAGGATCTCGGAAGAGGGGGTGATCGGGTAACCGGCGAAAAACCGGCAGCCGGCATCGACGGCCGCCACGGCGCTCGCCTCGTTGCCGGACATCAGGAGTTTCAACGTCGAAGCCTTGTACTGAAGGCCCTCGTTCTTGATGCCGAGAGCGGCACCGGCAGCGACACCGGCCTCGAACGCCTTCAAGTTGGCCTCGACGACGGCGGCCGTCTTTTTCTTGAAGCGTCCCTTGATTGCGGAGCGAAGTGCCTCAGCGGGCAGTCCGAAGATCGCCGAGACCGCGCCGAGCGCCAGGATGTTCTTCCCATTGGGAGCGCCGACTTCGCGCGCCATTTTGGTGAACGGTATGGCGAACACCTTGCGTCCGGGGCTGGACGCGATCTCGTCGGGTGCCGGATCGTCGCTGTCGTGGAGGACGACCGCGTCGTCGCCGAGAACGAGCTCGGTGCGGAAGCGCCCGAAGTCCGACCAGCTGAAAACGACCAGGGCGTCGAGAGTGTCGGCCTGTGCGAAGATGGGAGTGGAGCTGAGTCGGACCGTGCAGGAGGACTCGCCGCCACGGATCTGGGGGCCATAGGCTTCGGTCTTGATGACGTGGAGGCCCTCGCGGGCGCAGGTCATCGAAAGGATGTCGCCGGCCGCAACGGCGCCATCGCCACCGGATCCGACGATCGACAAAGTGAGCTGTTGTTTCATAGCGCCGCCACTCTGCCGCCGGGCCGATACGAGGGGCGATGGCTCGCGTCACGAGATCTTGTGCGCGCCATCACTTCGTGGCGATCACGTGTGACGAGTGAAGTTGCGGCGAACGATGGCGTTCGGGCGCCATCGTTCGTGAGGTGACACGAATCACTTGTCGATATGACAAAAATCATGACGAGAGGTGTAGTCTTCCGGTAGTCTAATTGCGACTATGTCTCAACTCGCTGCCAGCTGCCACCGCCCTGCCACCCTCCCGGGCGCTGAGCCCCGTCTCCTCCTGATCGGCAACCCCAACGTCGGCAAGTCGCTCCTCTTCGGCTGCCTGACCAAACGCTACGTCACCGTTTCCAACTACCCCGGCACCACCGTCGAGATCACCTCCGCCCGCGCCACCATCGCCGGCGAGTCGCGCCTGGTCATCGACACTCCCGGAACGAACGGCCTCGTGCCCCAGTCCGATGACGAGCGCGTGGCCCGAGACATCCTTCTCTCCTCCCCTGGCGCGGACGTCATGCAGGTCGGCGACATGAGCAACATCCGGCGCACTCTGCTGCTGTCGCTGCAGATCGCCGAGCACGAGATGCCGTTCACGCTCTGCCTGAACATGAGCGACGAAGCAAAGCAGCGCGATGCCGAGGTCGATCCCGTGGCCCTGGCGGCGGCCATCGGCATTCCCGTGGTCGCCACTTCGGCGCTCCGCCGCTGGAACCTGGAGCGGCTGAAGCGGGAGGCCATTCGCCCCGCGCGGTCTCGCATCAGCGCCGAATATCCGGCCGCCATCGAAGAGGCGATCGCCGAGATCCTGGAAGTGCTGGACGGCTCGCCCGACCTGGCCACGCGCGGCATCGCGCTGTCGATCCTCTCCGGCGACGAGACTCTGAAGCGCTTTCTGCCCGAGGAATCGCTCGACGAATTCGACGCGATCCGTGAACGGGCGCAGGCACGCGTGACCCAGCCGCTCAGCTGGACGATCGTCAACGCCCGACTGAACGCCGTCGACCGCATCCTCGGCCGCGCCGCGGTCGTGCAGTCGCTGCCGCGCAGCAGCTTCCGGGAATGGTTCGGCGCCCTGACCATGCACCCCGTCTGGGGCTGGCCGTTTCTCCTCGGCGTCCTCTACATCGCCTGGCTGTTCGTCGGGAAGTTCGGCGCCGGGATCGTGGTCAACTTCGTCGAGAACACGATCTTCCAGCAGCACGTGAACGTCTGGACGATCAAGCTCGTCGACTTCGTTGCCCGTTTCCCGCATCAACATCCGGCCGTTGGCGGAGTCATCGGCGCGGCCTATGTGGGCGCTGCACACCTGAGCACGGCCCAGCAGTTCGCTCGCTTCTTCCACGATCTCCTGGTCGGGCCGTACGGCGTCGTGACGATGGCTCTGACGTATGCCATCGCCATCGTCCTGCCGGTCGTGATCACGTTCTTCACGTTCTTCGGCGTGCTCGAGGACTCCGGTTATTTGCCCCGACTGGCTGTCATGCTCAATCGGCTGTTCCGGCGGATGGGGCTCAACGGGAAGGCGGTTCTTCCGATGGTGCTCGGCCTCGGCTGCGACACCATGGCCACGCTGACCACGCGCATCCTCGAGACGAAGAAGGAGATGGTGATCGTGACGCTGCTTCTCGCCCTCGGCGTCCCGTGCTCGGCGCAGCTGGGCGTCATCATGGCCATGCTCGGGCCTCTCGGAATCGGGCTGGCCAGCGTCTGGGTGGGCGTGACGGTGGGGACGATCTTCCTGGTCGGCTGGCTCGCCGCGAAGCTCGTCCCCGGCAAAGCCGGCGATTTCATCCTCGAGATTCCGCCGATCCGCACGCCGAAACTGTCGAACATCCTGATCAAAGTCCTCGCTCGAACGGAGTGGTACCTGAAGGAAGCGGTGCCGCTGTTCGTCGTCGGCACTCTGCTGCTGTACCTCCTCGATTTCCTCCATCTGCTCACAAAACTTCAGCGGCTGCTTGCGCCCATCGTGGTCGGCGGGCTGGGGCTGCCGGCACAGGCCTCGAACGCGTTCCTCATCGGCTTCCTGCGGCGCGACTACGGCGCTGCGGGACTGTATGCAATGCAGAAGGCCGGCGCGCTCAATCCGGTGCAAACCGTGGTGGCCCTCACGGTGATCACGCTCTTCATCCCGTGCGTGGCGAACTTCCTGGTGATGCTCAAGGAGCGCGGGACGAAGACCGGACTGGCCATCGCCGGATTCATCTTCGTGTATTCGTTTGGAATCGGCTGGCTGATGAACTTCGCCTTCCATCTGGTGCACATGGCATGAGCGATTTCGATCTGCACGTCTGTCCCCTCTGCAGCCTCGACTTCAACGGTGCGGTCTGCCATTCGACCTGCCCGTTCGCCAAAGGCTGCCGGATGATCCGCTGCCCCCGCTGCGGATTCGAGTTCGTCGATGAAGGCATGATGGTCTCCCTGGTTCGGCGCCTCTTCCGCTCCTCGCACGAAAGGACCTCCGCATGATTCACCCGCCGGGTGACGAAATCCTCGAACAGCTCTGGTATGCCAAGGAGGAAGGGCGCAAGGTCACGGCCATCGCCTCGCTCCGGCTCAACGGGGAATCAGAGCACGCTGCCGGCGATCTCATCACCCAGAAACTGATCCACACCGGCGAGACGATCGAGCTCCTGCCCGAGGGCGAGGAACGGGCGCGCGGCATCGTCCGCCGGCACAGGCTCGCCGAGATTCTCTTTGCTCAGGTGCTGGAGGTCGACGCTCACGAAGCGGAGCGCTCCGCCTGCGAGCTCGAGCACATGCTGAGCGAGCGCGTGGTCGACCGCGTCTGCACATTCCTCGGCCACCCGCCGAACTGTCCTCATGGCAAGCCGATTCCTCCGGGCAGCTGCTGCCGCATCTACACCCGCCAGGTCGAGCCGCTGATCACGCGGCTCGTCGACCTGCCCCTTGGCGCAACCGGAACGGTCGTCTTCATCGCACCGCGCTCGGTCCAGCGGCTCAATCGCCTGGCGGCGTTCGGCGTCGTCCCCGGATCCGAAGTGAGGCTCATCGAACGGCGCCCCAGCGTCGTGCTCGCCTGTGGCCAGACCTCGATTGCCATCGAGGATGAGATCGGTCGCGAGATCTACGTGCGCCCGGTGGCCTGACCCCTGCTACTCTCCTCCCCGTGCTTTTTCTCGTTTCGGGCGGGCGATTCGCCCCGCGGCGACGACCTCAGCCGGCGCGCGAGGAGATGCCTCTGCGGCCGCTCCTGGAGGTGCTGGTTCTCTGGATGCTCCTCGGCATGGGCGGCCTCTTCGTGACGATGGACGCCATGCAGCTCTACGCCGCCTTCGCGCTGGGCATCGCGCTCGATTCGGCAAGAATTGCGGTTCTGACGGTCATGGGATTGCTGGCCCCGGTCTGCTTCTGGGCGGCGGTGGTCCTCTGGTTTCGCCTCAAGCGCTGACCTGCCGCCTGTCGAGCGCGTGCCGTCGAATTCCGCCGGCGAGCACCGCAGCCGCAAACACCGGCGCGGCGATGGAAACGGCGATGATCGCGAAATCGAAGATTCTGCGTGCGCGGCGGATGTTGAACGCACTCGCTTCGATTGCCGTGACAACGGCATCGCCGGCAATCGCGGTGCAGACTGTCGTGGCCAGCGGTTGACGCCACCGTCCGGCCAGCGCGAACAACGCACCGCAGATGACGCTGTCGAAGGTGAGCCACGCCAGCAAGGAAATGGCACGCTGCGGGAAGCTCCCCCGGGGATCAGCCCACGCCTGAGCGTGGGCTGATCCATCTTCGGGGTGCGGTCGCTATATGTACGCGAAGATCATCGCGTACAGGATCAGGAAGATCAGGGTCAATCCGATCGCCAGCGCGATGAAGCCGAAGGTCTTGAACACCTTCTCCAGCTGCGCCGGAATCGGCCCCACAAGATGCTCATCGAGCTGGTGCTTCTTGACGAGCTCTTCGTACTCGGCCGGCTTGTCGAACTTGAACTCCTCGATCGGCACGCGACCGGTGAAGATGACCGGATCCATCGGGAACTTGTCCGGGCGGAAGTGCGTGTTGAAGAAGTGAATCGTGAAGATGAACGCCACCGCCAGGAGCGCTTCGTCGCTGTGGACGATGGTGGCCACGTTGATCATGGCGCCCGGGATGACGCGGGTGAAGAACTCCGGGAACCAGAGGAACAGCCCCGTCGATCCGATCACCATCACGCCCCAGAACACGGCGAAGTAGTCGAACTTCTCCCAGTAGGTGTAGCGGCCGTACTTGGGCCGTTCGCCCCATCCGAAGAACCACATGAACGACTGCCAGATCTGCTTGATGTCCGTCGGTGTGAACATCAAAGTATCCGGGCCGGTCACCATCTGCTTCCAGGAGAGCTTCTCCGCGGCTTTCCGCTTGACGAGCGTGACGAGGTGATAGGCGAAGAGCGAGAGCAGAGCGACCGCCGCCACGCGGTGGATGTATCCCATGCTCTGACCGCCGCCGAGAATCCAGGAGATGGCGTGAGCCCATCCGGCGTAGGAGAACTTCAGCGCCATGCCGGTCAAGGCCAGCGTGAAGAACGTAATCATCATCACGAAGTGCTGCCAGCGCTGAAAACGTGCGAAGCGTTTGTAGAAGACCTCTCCGCGGTCGGCTTCCTTGTGCCCGATCCAGGACCGGCGTGTGCGCACCAGGCGGAAGAGCCAGAGCAGCGTGTGCAGGAGGAAAAACGCCAGCGTGCCGACGAGCAGCATCACCATGAAGCGGAACGACCAGTAGAGCCAGGGGTACTTCTTCGGGTCGTGGTGTGTGGCGTGGGTGAGGTAGCCGGCGAAGCGGCGGTTCGAGCCCTGGTGGCATTGGCCGCAGGTCTTCACCACGTTGGCGTGCGAGAGCGTCGAGCGCGGGTCGTCGGGCGGCAGGATGTTGTGCTGGCCGTGGCAGTCGGAGCATTTCGCGGCTCCCTCCGTGCCGAGGCGCGAGACCTTGCCGTGGAAGGTGTCGAAGAACGTCGCGGCCTCTTCGCGATGGCAGCGGCCGCACTGATTCATCATCTTCGTGCGGAAGCCGACCACATCGGTCCGGCCGATGGCGTGCGAGGTATGACAGTCGTTGCAGGTGGGCAGTTTCATCCCCGGTTTCGGCTTGCCGGTCGCGTGGATGCTGCGCTCGAACTGTTCCTCGATGCCCCTGTGGCATGTGCCGCATGTACTGGCCAGGTTCTTCGGGTTCACCGTCGATCGAGGATCGCTCGGCGCCAGCTCGCGGTGGGAGGAGTGGCAGTTGACGCAGGTGGCCGTGACCACGAGGCCGCTCTCGGTGAGTGCCTTGCCGTGAATCGAGTCGGCGTACGTCTGCACGATGTCGGTGACTTCACTCTTGATGCGCACCGCGGCTTTGTGGCCGCGCTGATGGCATCGGGCGCAGAGCAACGGCACATTGCGCGCATACGTCGGGGAGCTCGGCGTTCGCTTGCTCTGCGTCTCGTGATACGAGTGGCAGTCGAGGCAGTGCGGCGCGTCGGGATCGCCCTTCGCGGCCAGCTGGCCGTGCAGGCTCACGCGGTAGTCGGCGACCTGCGCCGCGTGGCAGATGCTGCAATCGACTTTCGATTTGATCGTCTCGCAGGCCCGTGTGCGCGAGGGAGTGACTTCCGTGTGGCACTGGGCGCAGGCCTTCTGGCCGTGGCGCGAAGCTGCGAACTTGACCGGGTCGACGAAGATCGAGATCTTCTGCCCGTTGCGAGTCATGGTCAGGCCTCGTTTGCCGTGACAGGACAGGCAATCCTTGTTGGCCATGCCGGCGTCATAGAAGACGCGCCGGATCTCGTGCGGCTGGTGGCAGTCGGGGCAGGCCGGGATCTTGTGCGGCTCCGTCTCCCACAACCTTCCATTGATGACTTTGCGATGCACGGCCTCGATGCGGGCATGACACTGCGTGCACGTGCGGGCGATGTTCACCTTGGCGATGCTGGAGCGCGGATCGGTGTGCGGAAGAATGAAGTGCGACGTGTGGCAGGAGGTGCAGACCGCGGTCACGGTGAGCCCCTTTTGAAAGAGGCCTGCTCCGTGGATGGAGTCGCGGTAGTTCTCGAGGATTCGATCCTGTGGGATGTTGTGCGAGAGCGAGACCTGCGATCCCTCGCGATGGCAGCCGCCGCAGAGCAGCGGAATGTTCATCACCGCGGTGCGCGACGCCGGATCGAGATGCGACTGGATCGAGTGCGCCCCGTGACAGGTCAGGCAGGTCGGTGCGAGCTTGTCCCCACGCGTTGCGGCACGGCCATGAAGGCTCTGGTGCTGCTCGGTCACGATCTTGGCGTGGCACTTCACGCAGTTCGTGATGGCATCGCTCCCCTTCCGGATCTCGTGATTGCCATGGCAGTCGTAGCAGCGGACAGCCGCTTTCCCTTCGACCTTCTTTCCATGAACGCTCTTCGCGAGTGCGGTGGCTTCCGCGTCATGGCAGGTCGTGCAATCGACGGGCGTCACCTTCTCGTGGGGATAATCGGTGATGCTCTGGTGGCAATCGGTGCACTCGAAGGCGCCGTGGCGCGAGGCCTTGAAACGGGCGGGATCGACGTGGACGCTGATCTTCTTGCCGCCGACCTCTTTCACAGCCTCGGGATCCTGGTGGCAGCCGAGACAATCGTCAGTCTTCAGCTGCGCGAACGCGGAGCCGGCGACGAGCAGGAGGGCTGCCGCCACCAGAGTGCGGGACCAGGACATCCAGACCTCCTGAAACCGCGCGTCTCGGCGCGGATGTGGACCACGGGTGGGAGGGGCTGCGGGATCGTGTGGGAATGGGCACATAGCCGCCGTGATCCTAGGAGGATGTGCGCTTGGGACGCGCCGATGCCGCTCACGTCACGTCGTGTTAGGACGCACCGGAGTCATGCATCACCTCGCACGAACACTCCTCCCGATCCGATCGCCGAAAATCGCCGGCGCTGCTTCGTCTGCAGCCACTCAACGCGGAGCTGGTTTGTCGTGGCCCGGCGAGCTCCGATCAACATCCGCATCGGTTCGCGATTGCGGCGACGGTCACGAGCTCGCTCACTGTGCCAGCTGCGACGCGGATCGCCTCTCGACCTCTGCGTTCGACCTTCGTCAGGCCACGTGACCAACATCACTCTTACCGCTGACGCAGCGCATCGGTCGTGACCGACCACAGCGGTACCTTGCGCGCGTGAACGCGTCGCAGTGCAACGAATCAGTCGCGCAGCCGGGGGAGATCCGTCGATCACCGAGTTGCACTACTGCGTTCAACCGTGCTTCCTCACCTTTCCGTCGGGACGACAGCTTGCCGGCCTGGCATCACGGGTGGGCACCGTGATACCGGACCTGCTCGCATCGGTCCGTCGGATCCCCCTCGGCTATTAACCCTCGATTCACCGGGCGCCGGCATCTCCGGCGCCCTTTTTCTGTCCAAAATCGAGATGTGTCCGACGTCACAACCTCTCGTGATTCGTTGCACGAGCAGCCGCCCGGTCATGCGGGAGGATGCCCCTGCGCACATGACCATGTGACGCGACGAATGGAGGACCTGGATGATCAGCGTAACCAAGCTTCTCGGCGGGCCATCGTTCTTCGGTGACACGCTCCGCTACGACGCGACCTCGTCGAAGCAGAAGCACGGGACTAAGAGTGGCTCCGGCCCGGTCGTGGTGTGGAATTCGACCAAGACCTGCAATCTCGAGTGCATCCACTGCTACGCCTCGGCCAAGAAGCTGAAGTTCCCGGGCGAGATGACCACCGAAGAAGGAAAGGCGATGATCGACGATCTCGCCGACTTCCACGTACCGGCTCTGCTCATGTCCGGTGGCGAACCGCTGGTGCGTCCCGACATCCTCGAGCTGGCCGAGTATGCGACCGGGAAGGGAATCCGGGTGACGTTTTCGACGAACGGCATCCTGATCACCGACGAGAAGGCCAAGCGCCTCAAAGACGTCGGCGTCACCTACTGCGGCATCTCCATCGACGGTGCCGAAGAGAGCCACGACCGGATGCGCGCCAAGAAGGGCGCCTACCAGGAGACTCTCAAGGGCATTCGCAACTGCCGCAAACACGACATCCGCGTGGGCGCACGCTTCACCGTCACATCGCAGAACCTCGGCGACATCGACTCGATCTTCAAAGTCGTCGAGGACGAAGGAATCGGCCGGCTGTGCATCTATCACCTGGTCTACTCCGGACGCGGCGCATATCTGTCCGGCATCGACGTTCCCAACGAGGAGAAGCGCGTCTTCATGGACAAGCTGATCCGGCAAGTCGACAAGTGGAATGCCGAAAAGCGCGACATCGAAGTGATGACGGTCGACAACCATGCCGACGGCCCGTTCATCTATCTCTGGCTGCTCAAGAACGATCCGGCGCGTGCGGCGTACGCGTACGACCTGGTCATGCGCAACGGCGGCAACCGCACCGGCGTGGCCATCGGCGCCATCGACAGCTTCGGCTTCGTGCATCCCGATCAGTTCACGCAGCATCACATCGTCGGCAACATCCGCGAACGCAAGTTCTCGGAGATCTGGACCGACCCGCACGTTTCGCTGCTCGCGGGACTTCGCAACCGCCGAGAGAAACTGCGCGGCCGCTGCGCAACCTGCCGCTGGTTGAGCTGCTGCAACGGCAACTTCCGCGCTCGCGCCGAGGGTGCCTTCAGCGATTACTGGGAGTCGGATCCGGCCTGTTACCTGTACGACTCCGAGATCGCAAACGCCGCAGACGAAGCCGCCCAGCCGGCGTGAGCATCTGCAGACGAACGAGGAAGACGACCGCCCATGACTTCTCTTGTCCCGAGCACTTCCGCCGAGATTCCAACCTCACCGCGTGACGCGGTGAACCGTCGCATTCTCGAGGTCTCAGAAGATCAGATCAAAGGCTTTTCACGAAACCCGATGCGCGAGATTGCGAAGCGGTCGGGCCTCGATGTCCAGACCGTCATCGAGCGCATCCAGGCCATGCTGCGCACCGGCATCATCCGCCGCGTGCGGCAGACGCTGCTGGCGACCAACCTCGCTCAGGGCGCGCTGATCGCCTGGAAGATCACGCCCGACAAGCTCGATCACGCTTTCGAGTTCATCTCCAGAGAGGACCCGTTCTCCGGGCACGTGGTCATCCGCAATTCGGAGTTCGGATCGACCGCGTGGCCACTGTGGACGACCCTCAAAGTGCCTACCGGCTTCTCGGTCGAGAAGCACTGCGATTACATCCGCGACTCGATCGGCGCCGAAAAGTACCGGATCATGCCGGCTCTGCGCGCCTTCGTCCTGGGCGTCGGCCACATGCGCCGCAAGCACCTGCACGTCGGTGCGATGGCGGATGCGCCGGCCATGGACATGGTGCCGGCCATCGTGGACCTCGACGATCGCGACTGGCGTGTGCTCGTGGAGCTGAAGCGCGACTTCAAGGCCGACGAGATCAGCGAAGAGCTGTGGGCTCCTCGTGCCGCAGCAGCCGGGCTTCCGCTCGAGGAGTTCCTCGCCGTCGCCGAGTCGCTCGACAGCCGCGGCGTCATCGGACGCTTCTCCACGTTTCTCGAGCACACCAAACCGGTCGGCGACGCCAGCGAGCGCCTGTCGAGCTTCAACGGCCTATTCCACTGGAGCGTTCCGGCCGGCAAGGAGATCGAAGGGGGCCGCGAGATCGGGCGCTTCACCATTCTCACCCACTGCTACTGGCGCGATGCCGGTCCCGAGCTCGACAACGTCAACATCATGGCGGTCGCGCACGGCGAGACGAAGGACGAGGTCATGGCTCACAAGGCCGCCATCGACAAGCACCTCATCGACAGCGGGATCGGCCTGAACTACACGAACGTCTACTGGGGTGGCCGCGCGGAGATCAAGCCGAGCGAGGTCTCGCCGGCCGCCTACCGCGCCTGGGCCGCGCAGCATGGACTGCTCTGAGGAACGATCATGAGCGATGAGAAACATGGAAGTGGAAGCGCGCTGGCCGAGGCCGGCGTGCGCGTTGCGCCGCACGGCCTTCAGCCGGGGGGCGTGGACTTCAACGCCAACCCGTTCGTCGTCATCTGGGAAATGACCCGGGCCTGCGACCTGGCCTGCGTTCATTGCCGCGCAGCCGCACAGTCGCGCCGCAGCCAGTTCGAGCTGACCACCGAACAGGGACATGCCCTCATCGACCAGATCGCGCTGCTCAAGCCGCGCGTCTTCGTCATCACCGGCGGCGATCCGCTCAAGCGCGACGACGTCTACGACATGATCACCTACGCCCGCAAAGCCGGCCTGGAGCCCTCGGTCACGCCGAGCGCCACGCCCCTGCTGACCGAGGAGTCGATCGCCAGGATGAAGCGCCACGGCGTGGCGCGGCTGGCCATCTCCCTCGACGCCTCGCATGCCGCTGCCCACGACGACTTCCGCCGCGTGCAGGGCTCGTTCGACCTCACCATCCGCGCCATCCGTGCCGCGCAGCGCGAAGGCATTCCCGTCCAGGTCAACACCTCCATCACCCGCCGCACCGTCGGCGACATCGAACATCTGGCCAACCTGCTGACGCAGTTCGAAAACGTGGTGATGTGGAGCGTCTTCTTCGTCGTGCCCACCGGCCGCGCCAAGACCGGTGACATGATCGAGCCCGGCGAGGTGGAGAAGCTCTTCGCCCTTCTCTACGACATCAGCAAGCGCGTCTCCTTCAACATCCGCACGACCGAGGCCATGCACTATCGCCGCTATGTGCTCCAGCGGATGATGCAGGCCCAGGGGAAGAGCACCGACGAGCTGATCGACCCGAAGACCGGCGTCGTCGACGCCTCGACTCTGTTCATGGGACAGGCTCCCCGGCACGCACCGCTCGGTGTGCAGATGCAGACCGGCGCCATCACTCGCGCTCCTCGCGGCGTCAACGAAGCCAAGGGGTTCGTCTTCATCTCGCATATCGGAGACGTGTTCCCGAGTGGTTTCCTCCCGCTCAAGGCCGGCAACGTGAAGAAAGAATCGCTGGTCGACATCTACCGCTCCAGCGATCTCTTCGTCAGCCTGCGCGACAGCTCGAGGCTGAAAGGCAAATGCGGGATCTGCGAGTTCCGCGAGCTCTGCGGCGGGTCGCGCTCGCGCGCCTGGTCCGTGACCGGCGACGTATTCGAATCGGATCCGATCTGTACCTACGAACCGCGTGCGCTGACGGCGCACGCGCAGCAGTAAGCCGTCCTCCCTTCGTCAGACGCCTGGGGCTGGCGCGCGTAGCGCCGGTCCCAGCGTCTTTTTGGGGATGGTTCGAGTGCCGCGCTCATGATCAGCATCGGACGCCCCTCTCCGTTTCGATGCGAAGGCGTGCGGTCATGGCCATTGCCGGCGGATCGAGAACGGTCGTGGAAGGAAGCTCCGTCACCAGCATGACCACGCGCGCTTCGGATCCCGGAGCGATCAACTCATCGAATCCGCGAGTTGCCAAGGATGAGGAACGAGGGATGCGCAGCTCGGCCGATCATCCCTCATCCCTCATCCCTGAAAAAGTGCGGCGGCCCGTTTCCGGGCCGCCGCGGATCAACATTGAAGTCTGCCCGCCCGCTACATCGGTTTCCCGGTGTGGCAATCGGCGCAGGTAGCCGAGCGGAGGTCGCCGATATCGACGGGGTGCTGGAACTCGTTCTTCGGCACTTCGAACATGATGTTCCCGGCCTGCTGCTCGCCTAACACGTCGTGGCAGATGTGGCAGTCCTTGGGAATGATCTTGCCGTTCTTCGCCACGTGCTGGTCATCGTGGCAGCGGAAGCATCCCTTGAAATAGAAGTGGCCGATGTTGTCGGGGTGCACGCGCCAGTCGACCTTCATCTCCGGGAAGCGGGTGTTCTGGAAGACGATCTGCACGTTCTTGATCGCTGATTCGACGGCAGGACGCTTCGTGTTCCAGACTGCAGGCTGCTCGGTGGAGTAGTACGTGCGGAGAGACTTGTCGATGGCCTGCAGGGCCTCGGGCGTGGTCTTGTAGTCGCCCGAGAGCGCCTCGACGGCCTTGGACTTGATGAACGGCAGCGTGCGATCGATGCGCCCGGCCAGCAGCTCGCGGTCGATGGCCCGATCGGGCGGTACGTAGATGTGCGTCGGACGGTTGTGGCAGTCGATGCAGTCCATGGTCCGCTTCGGCATCGCAGCCAGCTGGGCGTCGGTGAACTTCGAGTCCTGCGCCTTGTACTCGGTCGCTTCGTTCGTCTTGCGGTTGCGGATGCGCACCCACTCGATGTTCTGGCGCTGTTCGTCGCTGGCGATGTACTGGATCTCGTTCTGGTTGAACATGTGCCAGTGAATGCCGGCCACCAGTCCGCCGGTGGGGCTTCCGCCGCCGGTCTTGATGAGCATGCGGATCTCGCGCGGCGTGTTCTGCTCGTCATATCCGAAGTGCGTGAAGACCTTCAGCTGGGCGCCGAAGAACTTCTCCGGCCAATGGCACCGCTCGCAGGTCTCGCGCGACGGACGGAGGTTCTCGACCGGGGACGGAATCGGCTCTGGATACTTGTGGGCGATGACCGAATAGACCTGATACGCGCCGGAGAGCTTCGAGCGGACGTACCACCCTGCGCCCGCACCGACATGGCAGCCGACGCAGCCGACCCGCGCGTGCGGCGACTGCAGGTAGGCCGTGTATTCGGGATGCATGACCTTGTGGCAGACCAGACCGCAGAACTGGTCCGAGTCCGTGTACTCGTACATGCGGTAGCTGCCCAGGAGACTGATGATGATGAAGAAAAAGATGCCGAAGGCCCAGATGATGGCCATCCTGCGCACCCGCGGCGAGTTGAGGTCCAGTGACGGATAGCGGGCGATCGCGTCGGGAGCCATCTTGTGCCGGCGCCGGCGCTCCACGAGCATTCCGACGAAGAACAGCAGCAGCCCGCCGACCATGAAGGCCGGGACGACTGCGTACGCCAGAATGCCGACATACGGGTTGTGAACTCCCGTGACGTCGGCAAACACCAGGAAGATGATGTTGGCGAGACTGACGGCGGCGATCACCAGGCCTGCGGCGCTGATGACGTTGCGGGCCAGGCTCGGCCGGTTCGAATCAGGCATGTATGTCCTCCCGATCGGGCCGGCTCGAGCCGGTCCGGATCACTCGCGATCGCTCTTGAGAATGTTCCCGGTAATGCGATCGCGTTGAATTTTGTCGTATTCGAGTCCGTGCTCGTGCTCAAACTGCTCTTCATCCATCTTGCCATCGAACCATGCCCAGTTGAGCGGGTAGGAGTCCGGATCGAAGATGACGTTGTAGAGATGCCAGACGATGATGGCCAGGGTCGCCAGCATCGCTTCGTAGAAATGAATGGTGGTGGCCACGTCGATCCACCAACGCGGCACCCAGTCGGTCGTGGTGACGTTGTACCAGATCATCAGTCCGGTCACACCCATCACGACGGTCCCCCAGACCACGGCCCAGTACTCGGCCTTCTCGCCGTACGTGAAGCGGCCCATGCGCGGATGCTTGCTCGAAAGGCCGGTGTAGTACTTCATGACGTCGACGACGTCGCGAGCATCCTTGAAGTTGAACCAGATGTCCTTGAGCGCCTTACGGCCTTCGCGCGTACCGAGCATGTACCCGGCGTGGTAGACGCCCAGGCCGATCATCACGACCGCCGCGATGCGATGGATGATACGGCGCGGTTCCTCGGCCGATCCGAACAGCCAGGCGAAGGGCGACTCGGGATAAGCGAGGGCGAAGCCCGTCAGCACCAGCGTTGTGAAACTCGTCAGCAGCAGGAAGTGCTGCACGCGCTGCTGCAGGCTCAGGCGCTCGATCGTCCGTCCAGCCTGGCGGCGCTTTTTCTGGGCCTTGCGGAACCAGATGATCAGGTTGTGAAGCAGCATGCCGCCGATGGTCACGTAGATGGCCACGAGGTAGAACTCGCGCACGACCGTAACGACGCGCGACTCGGTGTCGACCATCCCCTTGACCAGATGGATGCGCCCCTGGGTGAACTTCGCGGTCGCGCCGCGATGGCAGCGCCCGCAGGTCTTCTGCAGGTTGGCCTTGTTGATCCGCGATCGGCGATCGGATGAGGGCAGGATGTCGTGAGTGCCGTGACAGCTGCCGCAGTTCGCGGCGACCGTTGAGCCGAGCTGCCGCGCCAGACCGTGGTAGCTGGCGTTGTAAGTCGTCACGCGGCCGCCCGGCACCCCGAACTCCTGCGTCAGTCGAACGCCTTCATGGCACTTCGCGCAGGTTTCATTGGACATGTTGCCAGCAGCGGTGGTTGCCAAAGGATTGTGGATGGACTTGATGGCGTGAATGCCGTGGCAGTCGGTGCAGACCGGAGCCATCCAGTTGCCTCGCGCGATGGCCGTGCCGTGGACGCTCATGGAGTACCGCGCGGTGATGTTCGCGTGGCACTTACCGCAGGTGTGCGGCACGTTGAACTTGAAGATCGACGACTGCGGATTGTTCGCGCCGAGAATGGAGTGATAGTCGTGGCAGTCGGTGCATACGGCCGCCTTCTGCGAGCCTCTGGCAACGTCCCGCCCGTGCACGCTCTGCTCGTAGGAGACGAACAGCTGGTTCGACAGGCCCGCTCTCTCCATGACGAATTTCTGCCCGTGGCAGCGGCCGCAGGTCAGCGGGATGTTGGTGTGCGAGGTCGCCGAATTCTTGTCCGAGGACGGAAGGATGGCGTGGGCATTGCCGCCGTGGCAGTCGAGGCAGTGGGCGGCGAACTTGCCGGCCTTCGCGGCCACGCCGTGCCGGCTGGCCTGCCAGGCATCCTGTGCGTCGGAGTGACAGGTCGCGCAGTTGACGGCCTTGGGAGCCGGTTCGTGCGGGACAGCCTTGATGTCCGCATGACAATCCGTGCAGTTGAGCGGGCCGTGAATGGAGCCCTCGAACTGCTTGGGATCGACGTTGATCGGCACCGCTCGGCCGTTCACGTCCTTGGTCATCGTCGGGTCCTGATGACAGCCGAGACAATCGGCGTTCGCGAGCTGAGCGCTCGCGGCGGGCGCCAGGGCCAGCAGCAGGAGTGCGGCGATGAAAGTCACGGTCCGTGTTGGATTTCGCATGGAGGCTGTTCCCCTTCACGGCTCACGGTATGCCGCGTGGCATCGGTCACCGGATGCGAGCAGTCACGATTGGCGCGTGGCCTGGTTCGCCAGGCTTTTGTGACTGCAGTCACGGCGGGCAAATCGCGCAAAAAAGGCGGCCGCGGAGGGCCGCCTCCACCGGGGTCGTGAGGGGACGGAATCTACTTCAGGCTGCGGATGAATTTCAGCACTGAAGTCACTTCTTCGTTCGTCAGCTTGCCCTTGAACGCCGGCATCTTCCCCTTGCCGTCCGTGATGATCTTGGTCAGCTCGGCGTCGGACTGCTTCTGCACTTCTGCCGAGTGGAAATTCCGGATCTTCATCGTCTTTCCAACCGCCGTCTGTCCCGTTGCATCCGCACCATGACAGGCAGCGCACTTCGCCTTGAAAACGGCCGGGGCCTCCGCTGCGAAAAGCGACGGCATGGCCGCCAGAACCAAGAGAATGCCGAGGGTGAGCACCAGGGTCTTGCGCATTGTTTCTTTCTCCTTGAGGAACCGTATGAGCGGCGCGTCGTGTGACTGCCGTCGCGAACTCTAAGGACCCCCAGGGAATCGCCGGATGATGGACTGCACGCGCTGGCGTGACGATTGTCACTTTTCGTGCTTGCGGGCTCCCCTGGCCGAGCCTAACTTCCCATTTCCCAATGGCTAAGAGCGGTGAGGCTGTTGTGACACACTTGGCCTGTGACTGCCCGAAAACTCCCACCCGGAGACCGCCCCCTCAAGACCCTCGAGCGCGTCCTCTCGAAGGCCGGTCTCTGCTCCCGGACCGAGGCGCGGTCGTGGATCGCCGCCGGCCGAATCGCGGTCAACGGCAGAGTCGTCCGGAATCCCGACCACTGGGTCGACCTCGAGCGCGATCTGGTGCAATTCGACGGCAAGCCGCTCGAACGGGAGAAGCGCGTCTACCTGCTCCTGCACAAGCCGACCGGATATCTGACCACCTACCGCGATCCGCAGGGGCGACCGACCGTTTACGATCTCCTCCCCAGCCGCGACCGCTACCTTTTCCCGGTCGGCCGGCTCGACCTCGACACCAGCGGTCTGCTGGTCATGACCAACGACGCGCAGTTCGCGGAACGCCTGACAAATCCCGATTACCACGTGCCGAAGACGTATCTGGTGAAGGCGTCGGCGCACCTCGACGACGACCAGATCGACCGCTTGCGCAACGGAGTCGAGCTGCGCGATGGCCCCACGCGCCCTGCAGCCGTCAACCGGGTCCGCGAATCGGGCGGAAAGAGCGTCTTCGAGATCACGATCAGCGAAGGACGCAATCGCCAGGTGCGCCGCATGGTCGAAGCCCTCGGCGCCAAAGTCCTGAAGCTCGCGCGCACAGCGATCGGCCCGCTGACCATCGGTGATCTCGCCGCCGGCAACACGCGGCAGCTGACGACCGAAGAAGTCAGAGCGCTCGTGGGTGCAGAATTGCGCTGAGAGCGAGGACTTGGATGAAAAGACTGCTGATCGCGTTTGCATTCGCACTGGTCGCCTGCGGAGGTGGCGAAAAGACACCCACCGCTACGGCCGAAAAACCAAAACCGCAGATACCTCCTCCTCCCACGGCGACCGCGGCGAAGGATCTCATCGCCAACTCCTCTGACTTTTCGGAGTACCAGTTCACGAACGCGGCATACACGCTGCCGATGAAGAGATCGGCGATGAACGAGCCCGCTCGCAGGGCCGCCCGGGAGCTCGCCGCAGCGAAATGGATCCGATTCAACGGCGATGACGTCGAGCTGAACCCTAAGGCAGCCGGCGACAAGCGCTTTCTCGTCCGGCCGAATGGCTACGTCGACATCGTTCCGATCGCGAAGAAGGACTTCGGAAGCGTGACAGCTGTCCGACCCAACCCGGACAGGACAGTCTCCGCAGATTTCGACTGGCGATGGATCCCGAATGAAGTGGGGCAGGCGTTCAGGAGCGGTCTGGTCAAAGAGCGCTTCGACGCCACGCAGCACGCGACCGCAAGACTGATGTGGGACGGGAAGAGCTGGACGGTGTTGCGGATCGACGAAGGGTAGGAACGCGCAGCAGCGCGTCCGCAACCCCGGGGCCTTACAGACGAAAGCTGCGGACGCGCTGCTGCGGGTCCCTACACGGCTCGCCTACGCGTTTCGCGACACGGCCAGCACCGTCACGTCGTCGTTCGCCGGTACGGCACCGAGGTGCGCACGGACGCGGCCGTCGATGGCGTCGAGAAGCCGGGCCGCATCGGCGCCGTGCTTGTCCGCCAGCAGCCCCACGACAGCCGGCATGCCCAGCTGCTGCTCCTGTTCGTCCTCCGCTTCGGTCACTCCGTCCGTGAAGAGAACGAGGGAGTCGCCGGGGTGGAGCTGTGTGACCTGTGTGCGGTACGTCGCCGACGGGAAAAGCCCGATGACCATGTCGGTCGTCGTCAGCTGAGTCACGCCGGACGTGGAAATGACGAGCGGCGGGACATGGCCGGCGTTGGTGTACTCGATCACTCCGGTGGCTGGATCGAGCACGCCCACGACGACGGTGGCGAACTTCGACGGAGCGGTCTTCGGTGCCAGGATGGAGTTCATCTCGCGCATCAGGTCCGACGGCGCGGGATTGGTGCGGCTGAGGATGTTGAAGGCGGTGGCCAGGGCGCTCATGATCAGCGCCGCCGTGATGCCCTTCCCGCTGACGTCGGCGACGACGAAGTAGATCTTGCCGTCGGGCCGGTCGATGACGTCGTAGTAGTCGCCGCTGACGGTCTTGCACGGTTTGTTCGCCGCCGCGAAGGAGTATCCCTCGACCGCAGGAAGTGCCGAGGGCAGCAGCCGGCTCTGGATGCGATACGCCGTGCGCAGTTCCTCGTCGAGCAGCGCCTTGGCGATCGACTCTTCGCGAAGGCGGGTGGTCTCCAGCTTGGCCGCCGCGAACCG
Organism: Acidobacteriota bacterium; assembly: GCA_021781455.1. Lineage (GTDB taxonomy): Bacteria > Acidobacteriota > Thermoanaerobaculia > Gp7-AA8 > Gp7-AA8 > JAJXWV01. The sequence goes on from JAJXWV010000071.1 coordinate 47,277, forward strand.
GGCGATCTGCGCGATCAGGCGCACGTCCTCGTGAGTGACCGCGCCGCGGGCGGAACGGAAGTCGAGGTAGAGCACGCCCAGGACCGTGTCTCCGACCATCAGCGGGGCGCAGACCGCCGAGCGGATGTCCTGCAGCACGATCGACTGGGCGTGAGCGAGCTTCTCGTTGAGGGACGTGTCGACGTACGAGATGACGTTGCGCTCCTCGACGACTTCGCCCAGCAGCGTCCGGCTGATGACGAGATCGACCGAATCGGACTGATCGCGGCGGCGCACGCGGACGTTCGTGAAGGTCTTCCCGTCCGCGCCGAGCAGGGCCAGCGCCGTGCGCGAGGGAAGCATGGTCTCCATGACCCGGTCGAGGATGAACTCGAACAGCTCGTTCATGGGACGGTCCTCGATGAACTGCACGGCCAGCGAGGCCAGCACGTTGGTGCGCTCGCGATCGCCGATGGCTTCGCGGATGGGGATGGCGATGTTCTTGGCGTGGGAGGAGCTGTCGATGGCGATCAGCTGGGAAGGCGCCTCCGAGGACGGCACGTAGACGACTTCGCTGTCGCCCAGTCCGATGCGGTCGCCCGGATTGAGGGGCGTCGGGGCGGCGAGACGCGAGCCATTGAGCAGGGTGCCGTTGACGCTCCCACAGTCGCGCAGGATCCACTGACCGGAGTTGAAGATGATCTCGGCGTGATGGCGGGAGAGGAACCGGTCGCGGATCGGAATCGTGCAGTCTGACGCCCGGCCTAACGTGATCGTCTGCACGGGAAACGACATGTGCAGAGGCGCGAGGTTGGGCTGATACACCGTAAAGTGAATGATTTCAGCTTCCGACATACGAGATCCGGACCCGCATCTGCGGCGCTCCGAGGCAGTTCGGAGTTGCTTTTTTCGGTGGCCGAATTATAGGTCGGAACGACGGCTTCCAAGCGAATGGGGCGGTGCGCGACGCCTTACGGGTCCGCGGCTTCGCGCAGCGAGCCCGCTTCCGGTACAGTTCGCCACACCATGGACAAATCCGACCAGCTGCGGATCCTGTCGACCTTCCACTACGTCGTCGGAGGGATCGCCGGCATCTTCTCGCTGTTCCCACTGATCCACGTCGGCTTCGGAGTGGCGATGGTTCGGGGAGTGCTCGACCACGGCAACCCTCCCCCTCCGTTCATCGGCTGGATCCTGATCGGCATCGGCTCGCTGTTCATCGCCGCCGGCCTGACGTACGCGATTCTGGTGATTCTGGCCGGCCGTTACCTGGCCGCGCGGCAGCACTACTTCTTCTGCCTCGTCATCGCCGGGATCGAGACCATCTTCATGCCGTTCGGCACGGTCCTCGGCGTCTTCACGATCATCGCTCTGATTCAGGAGCCGGTGAAAGCGCTCTTCGCGACGGAACCTTGAGCCGAACCTTCTTCCGCTACTGGCTGCCGCTCGTCGTCTGGATCGCCGTGATCTTCACGGCGTCGACCGATCTGTTTTCAGCCCAGCACACGGGCTCAGTCATCGAGTCGATCCTCGCCGCGATCTTCGGGCATCCGCTCCCGCAGAAACAGTTCGACCCGATGCACTTCGTGATCCGCAAGCTCGCTCACATCACGGAATACGCGATCCTGGGCGCCCTCGCCTTCCGCGCGCTGCGCAGCGACGAACGAGGCTGGAGACCGCGCTGGGCGATCGCGGCGATCGCGATCGCGCTCGTGGTAGCCGCGACCGACGAGGTTCACCAGAGCTTCGTGCCCTCGCGCGGTCCGTCGCCGGTGGACGTCGGCATCGACACCGTCGGAGCGGCGATGGCGCAGGTGGTGATCCGCTTTCGGGTGAAGCGCTGAAGAGACCTAACCGGGACCCCACGAGAGCATGCGGACCAGCAGCCCGAGGTCGCGGGAATCGTCGCCGAGGTGCCGTTGGGCTGGGTTGAGAACGCGATCGACCGACAGCTCCAGCACGTTCGGCACGCCGTTCGCCGCAGGCGTGACGCGATATTCGCGCGCCAGGTGAGGCTCCGTCGGGCGGAAGCGGGCGACGCTCGTGCCATTGACGGCGATCGTGACTCTGGGGTGTTCCGGCATGATCTCGTCGGGAACGTCGAACGCGAGCCGCAAAACGGTCTCGCCGGTGGCGGGCGGCAGCCGGGTCACGGAATGCGCCCCCATCCAGCGCCACTCGTCGGTGTCGCTGCGCTCGGCCGCATACCAGCCGGAGACGAACTGCGGAAGCTCGCGGACGGGCGCCAGCGCGACATCGAAATAGTGACGGCGGCTGATGTCCCAGAGATGCCCGTGATCGCGGGTGAAGACGAATCCGCGGTCGGGTGTGGTGTCGAGCTCCATGAGCAGCCACGGCCGGCGGCTGCCTGACGAGAGCGGCAGGGCGCAGTCGTCCATCGCGCGGAGGAACGGATAGGTCGGCTCGAAGTACTGCACGAACGGCGTCATGGCGAAGGCCACGAAGAGCTGATCGCGCTTCGGGTCCAGATGCCTGCGGATCGATTGCACAGCGGCAACGGACGGCGCGATCTGGTTGCGGACCGATGTGAGCGCAGGAAGCGTCCAGAGGAAGAACGACGCCACCAGGGCCGAGCCGATCACTCCTTCGACGACCGGCCTGCGAAACGAAAGGCGCTCGATGCCATCGGCGATCAGGACCGCGAACAGCGGGCAATATCCGATCGAAAAGCGGTTGATCGAGAAGCGGTCGAGCATCAGCCACGCCGAGATCGCAAACGGCGCAAACGCCAGGGCGATGTACCCGATGCGACGGTCGCGCGAGCGCGTCGCTCCGATCGTGGAAATGACCACGAAGATCGAGGCGATGATGCTCAGGGCCGGCGACTGGTATTGCTTGATGAAGAACCGGTCGAAGATGCGCCAGAGCGGCGGCCGGCCGGGGCTGCGGAACGAGTCGATCTTCGTGATGTACTCGCCATGCGCGCGCACTGTCGTCATGTAGCCGCTGAAAGTCCCGGTGGCGTAGATCGCTGCACCATACGCAATCGCGCAAACGGCAATTCCCATCAGCGCCGCCAGGACCACCGAGCGTCTCGACGCCTTGAACCGGTACCACGTCGCCAGCAGGCCGGGGAACAAGCCCACCAGCAGGTTCTGCGGCCGGATCCCGATCGCCAGGGCCAGAGTCAGTGTCCCGATCTGGTAGGCCTTGCCGTCGCGTACGCCGCGAAAGAGCATGGCAATCGCGAACACGACGAGCACGATGGACGGCACATCGCTGAAGGCCGAGCCTCCGAAGAACCAGACGTTCGGAAAGAAGGCACAGAGCGCCGCGGCGATGAGACCGGTCTCGAATCTCAGCCGCAGCTCGCGCGCCAGAATAAACATGGCCGGAAAGAGCAGCACGCCGGCGATCAGATTGACGGCCTGCAGCGCTCGGAAATCGCTGTCGGTGAAGAGCCGCAGGAGCTTCGCCGCGCCGATATAGACGGGGAATCCCGGCGGATGCGGATGATGGCTGGTGACATCGAAGGACCGCATGCCGAGGCAGAAGAGCGCCTCGTCCCAGTCCCAGATCGAGCGGGCCATCGCCAGAAAACGAGTGGCGGCGGAGACGAGCGCGACGGCCCAGTAGATGGCCCGTTGTCTTCCGGTTAGCGCAGCGGGCGGTTGGGTGAGGTCCAGCATGCCGGAGACGCGAAGGATCTCACATTCCCGGCAGGCAGCGGGTAGGAACGCCTGTCGTTCCGAGCATACGAATCGCGCCGGCGCGACACCAGAGGGTGGAAACTTTCGATTGTTCCCCCTCTCCCCGCCGCAGCGGGGAGAGGGCCGGGGTGCGGGGTCTCATTCTCGTTCAAAATGGAGCCCCTCATCCGCCTTCGGCACCTTCTCCCCGCTGCGGCGGGGAGAAGGGCAACAAGCACGAGAACCCGCATAAACACCAGGAGTCTCGGAAGCGCCAGTGAGGAATTAGGGCGACTGGCGGCGCGCCATCGCTACTGCAACTTCCCGAAATCCATCAGCCACCCACCCGCTCGGATGCCTCGCTGACACTAGGATTCCCGGCTCACTGGGGTCAGAGCGGCTCGTATAGATTTCCCTCGATGCGATCGGCCAGCTGCGGGAGATCGCTCTTCACGATTTGCTGGAAGTACGGTGTAGACCGATGCGCGTCGAGCGCCGCCTCGTCGTCGTACTGCTCGTAGATGAAGAATCGGCGCGGCTCGCTCATGTGCCGGTGCACGAGGAACATCCGGCATCCAGGCTCCACCAGCGTCTGCTCGGTGAGGTGCCTGAAGAGCCCGGCCACTTCGGCTTCATGCCCTCCCCTGGCGATCCATGTAACGGCGAGGACGATCATGGCGAATTCCGGTCTGCGGTCTGCCGTCTGCGGTCTGCTGCCGGTCTGCGCTCAGCGGGCGAACGCGTCGTAGAACTTCCCGTTCTTTTCGGCCACGCGCTCGAGCGGCGCGCTCGGCTTGAAGCGCGGGCCCGACTTTTCCGCGAGCTCGCTGAGGCGCGCCACGATGTACGCAGCCCCGATCGTGTCGGCGTACCGCATCAGGCCGCCCCTGAACGGCGGAAAACCGGTGCCCATGATCATGGCCAGGTCGAGCTCGCCGGCCGTGGCGACGATCTTCTCGTCCAGAATCCGCGCCGCCTCGTTGATCATCGAGAGAATCATCCGCTCGACCACGATCTGCGGCGTCGCCGGATGAGGAGAGTCGATGCCGAGAAGCTTGTACACGGCCGGATCGGGGCCTCGCCGTTTGCCGTTTTCGTAGAGGTATACGCCTTTGCCGTTTTTCTTCCCGTAGCGGTGGTCCGCGTACAGGACCTCGACTACGCGCGATTTGCCGCTCATGCGATCGGCAAATGCCGCTGACAGAATCCCGGACACTTTCGATGCCACGTCGATGCCCACCTCGTCGAGCAGCGCCAGCGGTCCCATGGGCAGGCCGAAATCGACCATGGCGGTATCGATCGACTCGATCGTGTGTCCCTCTTCGAGGATGGTTCCCGCCTCGTTCATGTAGGGCCCGAGGATGCGGTTGACGACGAAGCCTGGCCCATCGTTGCAGTAGACGACGGTCTTTCCGAGCTTGCGGGCCAGGGCCGCGGTGGTCACGGCCGCCACGTCCGAGGTCTTCGCGCCGCGGATGACCTCGACCAGCGGCATGCGATCGACCGGATTGAAGAAGTGCATCCCCACCACGTTCTCCGGCCGCTTCGCGTTCGCGGCGATGTCGGTGATCGGAATCGTGGAGGTGTTGCTGGCGAAGATGGCGTTCTCGCCGGTGATGCCTTCGTACTCGGCGAGGACGGCGCGCTTGATGTCGAGATTCTCGACGACGGCCTCGATCACGAAATCGGTCCGCGGGAATCCCGTCCAATCCGTGGTGGTGGTGATTCGAGCCAGCTTGCGCTGCATCTCGCCGCGCGAGATCCGGCGCCGCTCCACTTTCCTCTTCCATACCCTGGCCGCCGCCCGAAGCCCTCCGGCCAGCGCGTTCCAGTTGATGTCGCGCATACGCACGCCGGCGTCGGTCTTGTCAGCCACGATCTGGGCGATGCCGCCACCCATGACCCCCGCGCCGAGAACGCCGATGTTCTCCACGGGCAGGGGCTTCGCGCCGATGTTGTCCTTCTTCGCCTCTTCCATGAGGAAAAACAGCCGCACCAGGTTCTGCGCGACGTCGCCCAGGATCAGAGGCGCCACCTCGTTCGCTTCGCGCTCGAGCCCGCGATCGACGCCGGCGGACATGCCGTACTCCATGACGTCGATGGCCTTCAGCGGGGCTGGGTAGTGTCCGTGCGTCTTCGCGAGCACCGTCTTGCGGGCCTTGTTGAAGATGAACTTCCGCATCGCCGGGTTGCCATCGATGTAGAACTTCGTCTTCGTTTCGCCCTGCCGTTTTCCGCGGCCGGTGAACTGCTTCGCGACGGCGAGGAGGATGCCCGGGTCGACGACCTCGTCGACGAGTCCCACCCGGCTGGCACGTCTCCCTTCGAGCTGCTTGCCGTTGAGGATGATGTCCAGCGCCGCCGGCAGGCCGACCAGGCGCGGGAGCTTCGTCACGCCGCCCCACGCCGGGAAGATGCCGAGGTTCACCTCCGGCAGGCCGATGCGGGCCTTGGGATCGGTGGACATGACGCGCCAGTCGCAGGAGATGGCGATCTCACAGCCGCCGCCGAGGCACGCGCCGTTGATCGCGGCCACGGTGACCTGCGGAAGTCTCGACCAGCGCTGGAAGGTCAGCTGACCGAGTCGGACGTACTCCTTGGCCTGCTCGACGGAGGTGGCCCTGGAGAATTCCGTGACGTCCGCGCCGGCGATGAACACCGACGGCTTGGCCGAGGCCAGGACGATTCTGCGGATGTCGCCGGCCCGCTCCATCTCGCCGACCACCTCGGCGAACTCCAGCATGACCGACGAGGAGAACTTGTTCACCTTCTCGCCGGGAAGATCGAACCAGATGACGGCCAGGTCGCCTTCACGCTCGATGCGAAAGGCCTGGAAAGTACGCACAGGACCTTCGGCAACGCTGCTCACGTTCGGGCTCTTTCGTCGTCGTAGGCGTTCTCGTCGCTGTACATGGCGTCGATGAGCGGCTTGTACTTCTTGTCGATGTTCTTCCGCTTCACCTTCATGGTCGGGGTCATCTCGTCTTCTTCCTGGGTGAAGTCGCGCGGCAGGAGCGTGAAGCGGCGAATCTTCTCCTGCCGGTCGAGATTGCGGTTGAAGCGGTCGATCTCGTTCTGGAAAAGCTGCATGACGCGCGGATCGGCGATCAGCTCTTCATGCGAGTTGAACGTCACTCCCAGCGCCCTGGCCTCGTTCTCGAGGCGATCGAAATTGGGCGCGATGAGCGCGGAGAGGTACTTGCGCCGGTCGCCGAGGAGCACCGGCGTCGCCACGAGCGGCGAACTCTTGAGCAGCGCTTCCAACGGCTGGGGGGCGATGTTCTTGCCGTAGGCGTTGATGATGATGTCCTTCTTGCGGTCGGTGATCTTGAGGAATCCGTCCGGATCGATCTCGCCGATGTCGCCGGTGTGGAACCATCCCTCGCTGTCGATGCAATCGGCGGTGGCCTCCGGATTATTGAAATATCCCTTCATGATGTTCGGACCGCGTGCCAGGATCTCGCCGTCCTGCGCGATGCGCACCTCCACCCCGGGAATCGGCGGGCCCACCGTGCCGAGGCGGCGCTTGTCGGGGCGGTTGACGGAGATGACCGGCGAAGTTTCCGTGAGGCCGTAGCCTTCGAGGATGTCGAGTCCGGCACCGACGAAGAAGGCGGCCAGGTCCTGCGACAGAGGAGCGGCGCCGGAAACGAGAAAACGAACGTGGCCTCCCAGCCGCTCGAGAATCTTGCCGAAGACGAGCTTGTCGGCGATCTTCGATTTCACTTTCAGGGCCAGCGGCAGCGGCTTTCGGTCGATCAGGTAGGGGACGCGCTGCGCGCCCACTTTCAGCGCCCAGCTGAAGATCTTCTGCTTCGAAGCCGGTTGCATGGCGACGTTGTCGAGAATGCGCGCACGAACCTTCTCGAAGACGCGTGGCGCAGCGGCGAAGCATTCCGGCTTGATCTCGGGCAGGTACTGGCCGATCTTCAGCGCGTCATCGACGTAGGCGACCACCGCTCCTCTGTAAAAATAGGAATAGTCGACCGTGCGCTCGAAGCTGTGGGACAGCGGAAGGAACGAGACTCCGACCCATCCCCGTTCGATGGGAAGCACTGACATCGTCGCCACCACGTTCGAGGCGATGTTGCGGTGCGTGAGCATCGCTCCCTTCGGATTTCCCGTCGTTCCCGAGGTGTAGATGATCGTGGCCAGATCCTCGGGCCTGGCGAGTTTTCGCAGCTCGTCGAACTTCGCCCGCCCGTGCTCCTTCTCTTCGCCCTTTCCGAGCTCGAGAATCTCCGCGAATGTGGTGACTCCCTCGGGAACATCGCCGGGGGCGTCGAAAACGATGATCGTTCGCAGGCACGGACAATGGCTGCGGATGTCGAGGAGCTTCGAGAGCTGCTCGTGGGTCGAGGCCAGCGCAGCCACGCATCCGGCGTCGTTGACGATGTACTCGATCTGCCAGCTGAGCAGGGTCGGATACACCGGCACCGAGACGCCGCCCCCGCAGAGGATCGCGAAATCGGAGATGGCCCATTCCGGCCGGTTCTCCGAGAGGATGGCCACCCGGTCGCCGGACTTGATGCCGAGTGTGCGAAGCCCGGTGGAGATCCAGCGTACCCGGTCACAGAATTCCGCAACCGTAATGTCGACCCATTTCCCGTTGTCGCGGTACCGCATCGCCGCGGGGCGGTCGATTTCGCACGTCGCGGCAAAGATGTCGGTAATGGTCTTGACTTCCATCCGGCCCCCTATTGCTATCGCTGAGGGGCTGATCATAACGAAGCGGGTAGCGGGTAGCGAGCGGGTAGCGGGTAGCGGGTAGCGGGTAGCGGGTGGCGGGTAGCGGGTAGCGGGTAGCGGGTAGCGGGTAGCGGCAGAGGCGGCGTAGCCGCCGTCAGAACTTAGCGGCGGCCGTCAGGCCGCCGGAGCATGCGATTCATCAGCGTACGAGGGCACGAAGTGTCCGACAGCAGGCTGCTGGAATCGACACACGGATCTGTCGCGCGCTTCGCGCGCTCGGACGCTCAGTCGGGTCGAACAGACGGCGGCCTGACGGCCGCCGCTAGATTCTTGCGGCGGCTCCGCCGCCTCTGTCCGCTACCGCTACCTGCCCGCCCCTACGCCACCTTCACCCAGCGCCAGAGCTCGGGGATCGTCGGGCGCTTTCCGTAGGAGAGGATGCCCACGCGGAAGATCTTCGAGGTGACCCACAACAGGGCCGCGATGGTGGCGAGGGAAACGAGGATCGAGGTCAGGACGTGCGTCATCGGCGGGTCGCCGACCAGCGTGCGCACGAACATCGTCAGCGGCCCGAATACCGGCGCCAGCGAGAAGCCCACGGCCAGCGGCGAGTCCGGGTTGGTGATGATGGCCGCCATCAGGAACCAGGGCAGCATCATGATCATGGTGATTGGCATGATGAGCTGCTGCGCTTCCTTCTCGGAATTGCAGGCCGCACCGCCAATGGCGTACGCGCAGACGTAGGTCAGGTAGGCCAGGATGAAGAACACCACGAAGTAGACGAAGAACGAGGGGTGAAGGAACTGCAGGATGTCGATTCCGGCAAAGCTCGCCGTCGTGGCAGCAAAGGTTCCCGCCAGGGCGGCCATGATCAGCCACACGCCGATCTGAGTCAGACCGACCGCAGCCACGCCGAGGATCTTGCCGACCAGGAGCTGCGAAGGAGTCATGGAGGAGACCAGCACCTCGACCACCCGGTCGGTCTTCTCCTGGATGATGCCTCGCATGATCTCGAGCCCGTATACGAAGGACGGGATCAGGAGCAGCGCGGTCAACATGAAGCCGACGATGAAAGAGGCCGCGCCCCCCGTCTTCTGCTGGCCGGTCTTGGACAGCTGGACGGCGTCGACTTTCACGGACGTCAGCAACTGGTCGATGTCGTCGGGCGCCAGGCCGCGCGCCGATAAACGGAGCCGCTGCAACCCGCGGTTGGCCATCGAGGCCAGCCGTTCCTGGGTCACGAAATCCGTCGCCGAGCGGCTGTAGAAGGTCAGTTTCGCCTTCGGATTCACGAGCGCTTCGCCGGGGATGAGCAGCACGCCGTCGAGCCGTTGTTCCTTCTCAGCCTGCAGTCTTTCGAGGTAAGGACGCGCGGTCACGGGCAGAGCCGTGTCGCCACGGTCGTCGATGTACTTGATCGTGAGCTGTCCGGGCATCTGGCCGGTGCCGCCCATCTCCCGGCGCCGGGCTGACGACTGAGTGGCCGTGCTGAACGCCTGCTTCAGCGATCCGGTCCCGTCGAGAACGGCGATTTTCTTCTCACCCAATCCGCGCATCATCAGCAGGCTGGGGAGGAAGAACAATGCCGCCATGAACAACGGCATCAGGAAGGTCATGATGATGAACATCTTCCTTCTGATGGCCTGGAGGTACTCGCGCTTCAGAACCGCCCACATCTTGTTCATCGCTCAGCCTCCTCGGCCGCGAGCGTTTCGGCGCCGACTTTTTCGATGAAGATCTCTTCCAGCGAGGGCGCCCCGACTTCGAAGCGGCGGATGCGCAGACGACCCATGGCCGCCTCCAGAATCCGCTGTGGATCGCTGTTGTCGCCCAGCGTGAGCTCGGCCGCGTGATTGTCGATGGTGGCGTGAGAGACGTTCGGCAGCTCGGCCAGAAACGCGCCGTCGCCGTCGTAATCGAGGTGCAGCGTGTTGTGCCCGAACGAGCTGCGCACTTCTTCGAGCGAGCCGTCCAGCACGACCTTGCCGCGATGGATCAGGACGATGTCGTCGGCCATCTTCTCCGCCTCGCCCATCATGTGCGTGGAGAGCAGGATCGTGCGTCCCTCATCGCGGAGCTCGCGGAGGAGGTTCCGCACCAGGACCATGTTCACGGGATCGAGCCCCGACTGCGGCTCGTCGAGAATGATCAGCTCGGGGTCGTGGAGAAGCGTGGCGATGAGCTGCACCTTCTGCTGGTTGCCCTTCGACAACTCCTCGAGCTTCGCATCGCGCTTGTCGGTCAGCTCGAAACGCTCCAGCCAGCGGTCGATCGCCGGACGGACCTGTGAGGCCTTCTTTCCCTTGATTTCGGCGAGAAAGAGCAGCTGCTCGACGAGCTTCATCTGCTTGTAGAGTCCGCGTTCCTCCGGAAGGTAGCCGATGTCGTCGCGGAAGGCCGCACCGCTGGCACTGGCACTGCGCCACTCGATCGACCCGGAATCCGGCATGAAGATGCCGGTGATCATGCGGATGGTGGTGGTCTTGCCGGCGCCGTTGCGCCCCAGCAGCCCGGTAATCGTTCCGCGCCGGACGGTGAACGAGACGCCGTCCACCGCCCGCACGGAGTCGAAGGTCTTGACGACTTCGCGAACCTCGAGAATTTCGGACATACGCCGCTGGCTCCTGATTCCGGACTAGCGGCGTATTGTACGGGTTCGCGGACTCAGGGTTTGGGCACGGTCAGCTCATCGAGCACATGGGCGATCGGCCTGGTGAGGTGCCGGATCACGCGAATGATGCGGTCGACCGGCCCTTCATCGCCGGGGCCGCGCTGCTGGCGTTCCATCGCGAACGACGGAACGGACGAACAGACGAACAACAGCAACGCAAACACTGCGGCGGTTCTGGCTCTCTGCATATACCCTCCTGGCAACCCCGAGCGGCGGTACCGCGCAGGGCCTCTCGGAGGAGGAGTGACGGGGCTCACGAGATCCCTACCCGCAGATCAACGGAGAGAGGTCCCGGCCGCAGAGTGCGAAGGCCCTACAGGGGAGGAGGGGCGAAGAGGAGCGCCGGTTGCGTGCCGACGTCGTGAACGAAATCGCGGACGCGACGGGCCAGGGCGGCGGTCGCCTTGCCGGCCACGGTGGCTTCCGTGAGATAGCTGACTGCAGTCAGAGCGCGTACCGTGTGCTCAAGGCCTGCACGCTTCAACTCCTCGACAGCGGCCCTGCACGTCGCCGCGGCGTCATCGAATCGCTGCTGGAGAATCAGCAGTTCGGCGCGATCGAGCCGCGCCAGTACGACGTCCTCACGCATCTGCAGGCGCTCGAAGTCCGTGATCACGTTACCGAGAATGGCATCGGCTTCTTCCCAGCGATTCTCCTGAACGAGGATCTTCGCCACCACCCAGCGGGTCTTGGCGAGGTTGACCGTCTCGCCTGCGTCGGCGTGAGCATCCATGGCCCGCTTCAGACAATCGATCGCCGCCTCGAGATCGCCGGCGTCGCGGTAGGCGACGGACATGTTGTGAAGAACGCTGCCGCGCATGGGATCACTATTCCGGGACAGATCATTCTCGAGGGCGCACCACAGCTGAAGCGCCTTCTTCACATCGCCGGCACGGTAAACGAGGTAAGCCTCGATCGACCGCGCCAGGCGCAACCGGCGCACGTCCCCGTTGGCCGCGAAGATTCCGCTGGCTGTCCGCACGGCCCGCAAGCCTTCGCCGAAGCGGTCCAGCCCGCGCAGCACGAGGGCCCGGGTCAACTCCAGCCGGCCGAGATCGTGATCCGCAGCCGGAAGTGCGGCGTAGTGCCGCTCGGCGAGAGTCACCGCATCGAGCGCCGCAGCGGTGTCGCCCGCAGAATTGAGCGCGTAGGCGCGGTCGCGCCACGCAGAGCCGCGCAGCCGGGCGACCACGCCGGCCGGATGCTCCGCGGGATCGAGGTGATCGGCGATCTCGGTCGACAGCCGTGTCAGCTCGAGATCGTCGCCGGGAGACTTCAGCGCCACGGCATCGCTGGCTGCGAACAACCCTCGCACGACGCCGGCCGTCCGGTACTTCGCATCGGCCAGCAACCGCGGCAGCCATTCATCGCGCGACCCGGCCGTCAGTTCCGACACCAGCGCTTCGGCCAGCTGGTCCTCCCGACGCATCGCCTCCGCAGCCGTGCGCAGAGCCGAGATCGTCTGCGGGACCGGCTCCTCGGACAACGGCGCGGTGTTCCAGACCGCTTCATCGCTGAGGCAGGCGGCCATGGAACGGTACGCGTCGAGCAGCTCCGCGCATTCGGCACACGAGGCTACGTGCTCGTCCCTCGAACCGTCGTTCGAACCGCGGTCGAGAAGCGCGATCAGTGCTTCGGGTTCGTAGTGTTGCGACACGCTCATCGCTGGACCGTAGTAATGCTGCGGTAAATTTCCCGGGCGCGGCGGAGGCAGTTGTGGATCAGTTTTTCGGCGTAACGGTTCGTGGTGTCGAGCTCGCGTGCCACGTCCGGCGCGGAACGCCCTTCGAAGTAATGAAGGCGCAGAGTCTCACGGCAGCGCGGCTGCAGATAGGCGAGCACCTTCTGCATCGTCATCTGCATGGCGAAGCGCTCAGGCAGGCCATTCGAATCGGGATCGCTCAGCTCGCCGAAATCTTCCGGAAGCTGCTCGGTCCGTCCCTGCACTCGCCAGTAGTAGCGGCTGGCATTGCACATCGCCGCGACGAGCCAGGCCCTGACGTTCTCGATTCGAGCGCAGGTCTGCAGAAGCGAGAGAAACACCTCCTGGATGAGGTTCTCCGCATCAGCCTCGACCACGCGGAACTTCCGGCAGGCGATGAAAAGCAGCAGATGGCGGTGCTCGATGTAGAGCGCCTCGACCTGGTCCGGCGTGATCGAACGCGGATCGACTGCCCCGGAGGGCGCAGCCACCGGCGCCGCGGCCGGGACGGCAGCCGCGTTGGTCGAAACGTCGAACGACTCGTGTTCGAGCACCGGTGCGTTTCCTTCGAGCGGTCCGGAGAAGGTTCCTCAAGCTCCGGACATCAGCAGAGCCATGAATACCTAAGAATCTCGAGAATGGAAGCGAGGCCGACCGTTCACACCGCGGTATTTACGTAGCCGTTTCCGTCTGTATGGACATCATCGCACGATCGCGTGTTCGATGCTATCCTCCGCCGCGTTTGTCGCAGCGTTTACAGGGGGTCAGTTCATGAATTCGTCCGCCATTCGCGCGTCGCTCGGCGCGCTGTGGGATTCCTCGGTCGTTCCTACTCTCCAGAAGTACATCCGCATCCCCAACCAGTCTCCCCTCTTCGATCCGGAATGGGAGAAAAACGGCCACATGATGCAGGCCGTCGACCTGGCAGCCAACTGGGTCAAACAGCAGAACATCCCCGGCCTCACGCTCGAAGTGAAGACGGAACCGGGCCGCACTCCTCTGATTTTCATCGAGATCGACGGCGACAAGTCGTCCACTGTGCTGATGTACGGTCACCTCGACAAGCAGCCCGCCATGGTCGGCTGGGAGGAAGGGCTCGGCGCCTGGACCCCTGTCCTCCGCGACGGGAAGCTCTACGGCCGCGGCGGCGCCGATGACGGGTACGCGGTCTTCGCCGCGATTTCCGCCGTGAAGATGCTGAAGGAGCAGAAGGCGGCGCATTCGCGCATCGTGGTCCTCATCGAATGCTGCGAGGAGAGCGGATCCGTCGATCTGCCCGCCTACATCGAGCTGCTGTCCGATCGGATCGGCACACCGCGTCTGATCGTCTGCCTCGACAGCGGCTGCGGCAACTACGAACAGCTCTGGATGACGACGTCGCTCCGTGGCTCGATCGTCGGCAACCTGACCGTCGAGGTGCTGAACGAGGGCGTTCACTCCGGCGACGCCAGCGGCATCGTGGCCTCGAGCTTTCGAATCCTGCGCATCCTCCTCGACCGGATCGAGGACGCCAAAACGGGAAGAATCATCCCGGAGTGGCTGTGGGTCGACATTCCAAAGAACCGGCTCGACGAAGCAAAAGAGTCCGCTCGCATCCTCGGCAACGAGGTGTGGGACAAGTTTCCCTGGATCGGCAACATGCAGCCGCTGTCGAAGGACAACCTGGAACTGCTGCTGAACCGCACCTGGCGGCCGGCTCTGGCGTACACGGGCCAGGAAGGAATGCCCGACCTCGTTCAGGGCGGGAACGTCCTGCGGCCGAAGACCTCGCTGAAGCTCTCCCTGCGAATCCCGCCGACGCTCGACGCCACCGGTCTGGAACAGAAGCTCACGACCCTGCTGACGAGCGATCCTCCGTACGGCGCCAAGATCACGTTCGACGCGGAGAAGGGCGGCGCCGGATGGAGCGCGCCGAAGACGGCGCCCTGGCTGGCCAGCTCGATCGAGCGCTCGTCGAAGGCGTACTACGGCAAGGCACCCGCTACGACGGGAGAAGGCGGCTCAATTCCGTTCATGGGCATGCTCGGCGAGAAGTACCCGCAGGCGCAGTTCCTGATCACGGGCGTTCTCGGTCCGCGCAGCAACGCCCATGGCCCGAACGAGTTCCTCGACATCGAGTACGCGAAGAACCTGACGGCCTGCGTGGCCGAGGTTCTCGCGGACGAGCACAACGCCAAATAAACGCGGCCGGCAATTCTCGTGTGGCGCAGGCTTTCCAGCCTGTTTTTGACGACAATGCGCAGATTTCCCCGGCTCGTACCGGGCTGCTTTTTTCCGCAGCTCCGCGGCTTCGAATTCACCACAGAGAACGCAGAGAACACTGCGCAGGCTCGCTCCGCTCGCCCGCAACTGAAGATCGCCTCATAGGTCCCCCGCCACGCGGCGCGATGCATCAACCATTCGGATCGAAGGTCCGCGGGGCGAGGGGACCGGTCGCCCTGCCGGTGTGCAAGAAAATCTTCGCCTGGTGCGCAGAAACTTCGAGCTAGTCCTTAAACAAGCGATCCCCCGTGACGCGAACGTTAGGCTGGGCTGACACTTTGGTCGTGTTCGTTGGGGGACGCTTCGCCATTCGGCCCCGTGCCGCCAGATCTAGTCGCGTTGTGGTGATCGATTG
>JAJXWV010000064.1 GCA_021781455.1 Acidobacteriota bacterium
GCCGAGCAGTTCCAGGAGAAGGCGTACGAGGCGCTCGCGCAGACCGACTGTGCGGGATGCGGATTCGACACCTGCAACGACTACGCACACGCGCTCGCCACCGGCGAGACGAAGGACACATCCCTCTGCATCTCCGGTGAAGCGGAGACGCAGGCCGCACTCGACAAGCTTCTCGCGTCGCGGAATGCCGCACCGCAAACCACGACTGCTGCTGCGCCACCGGCGCCTGCGCCGCAGCCCGTCGCTGTCGCACCGCAGGCCGCTCCCGTGGCCGCGATGTCGGCCGAACAATTCCAGGAGAAGGCGTACGAGGCGCTCGCACAGACCGACTGTGCGGGCTGTGGATTCGACACCTGCAACGACTACGCACACGCGCTCGCGACGGGCGAGACGACGGATACCTCTCTCTGCATCTCCGGTGACGGGGAGACGCAGGCCGCACTCGACAAGCTTCTCGCCGCGCGGAACGCGGCGCCGCAAACCACGACTGCTGCCGCGGCACCGGCGGCTGCTCCGCAGCCCGTCGCTGTCGCACCGCAGGCCGCTCCCGTGGCCGCGATGTCGGCCGAACAATTCCAGGAGAAGGCGTATGAGGCGCTCGCGCAGACCGACTGCGCGGGATGCGGATTCGACACCTGCAACGACTACGCACACGCGCTCGCTACCAGCGAGACGAAGGACACCTCGCTCTGCATCTCCGGTGAAGCGGAGACGCAGGCCGCACTCGACAAGCTTCTCGCCGCGCGGAACGCGGCGCCGCAGGTGGCTCCGGCTGCTCCGGTTGCCGCGACGGCCACGCCCGCGGTCACACCGATGGCTGCCACCTCGATCCCCGTCGCCGCGCCGCAGCCCGCCGGCAATTTCCAGGAGCAGCTCTACGACGCGCTCGCGCAGACCGACTGCGCGGGTTGCGGATACGACACCTGTAACGACTACGCGCACGCACTCGCCAACGGAGAGACGAAGGACATTTCGCTCTGCATCTCCGGCGACGAGGAGACGCGCGCAAAACTGGCGAAGCTCATGACCGACGCAGGAAAGGAGATCGAGGGCGCCTAGCCTGCAGTCTCGATCGGAGCGTCCTCAGCTCGCGGTCGGCACTCGGTACCCGCGGACTCAACCATCCATGGCTGAAGAAAACGTCACTCATCGACCGGCTCCTGCTGCGGCAGCCAAGCCGGCCGGTCGAAGCGCCGACGAGATCCGACACGACCCGCTCGTCGCCGCGACGGTCGAGCGCGTCGGCGAGTCGGTCCTCGACGCGAAGGAATTCGCCGGCGAGATCACGCTCATCGTCGACCGGGACGACCTGGTCAAAGTCGCGAAGGCCTTCAAGGACGACGGGTTCAAGTATCTCGTCGACCTCGCCGGCGTCGACTACTCCACCTATCCGGGCTACAAAGGCGACCGCTTCGGCGTGTCGTACATGCTCTATTCGTTCGGGAAGAACAAGCGCATCCGCCTGCGCACCTATACCGACGAAGCCACGGCGATCCCCTCGGTCAGCGCCGTCTGGAAGACCGCGAACTGGCAGGAGCGCGAGGTCTACGACATGTTCGGGGTCGAGTTCTCGAACCATCCGAACCTCGAGCGCATCCTGATGTGGGAAGGCTTCAACGGGCATCCGCTTCGAAAGGACTTCCCGATCCGTGGCATCGACACCGGTGCGCGGATCTATCCGGAGGTCTTCCCCGAAGGCGGCGGCCCGAAGGCCGGCTCGACCGGCAAAGACGCCAAGGACGTGAACGTTTACCAGGGGCCGTGGACGAACCGCGGCTTCGGCATTCCGGCGCGCACCGGGCAGAAGACGCAGATGGAGCCGGCGCCGGAGCTGGCCGGTGCGGTCGCGGAAACGGCCAAGCCGAGCGACGAAGCACCCTGGCATGATCCGGACCTGGCCATCGACCAGCGGCTGGACATGGCCAAGGCGCTGGATCTCAAGGCCAAGCTGTTCGCGGCGATGGCCCAGACCGACTGCACGGCCTGCGGCTGGGATTGCGAAGGCTACGCGGCTGCCCTGGCGGCGGGGGAGACGAAGGACATTTCCCTTTGCGTTCCCGGCGAGCAGGAAACCGAGTCGATGCTGCAGAAGCTGATGAAAGACGCTGGAAAAATGTGAGCCGGCCGGTGGCCCCAGCGCGCCACCGCCGATTCGCCACTCACCACGGGCCACTCTGAGAGACAAACATGTTCGACGTCCACGAAATGGAAGTGAACTTCGGTCCGCAGCACCCGTCGACGCACGGCGTGCTGCGCGTGATCCTGAAGATCGACGGTGAGCGGATTCTCGATGCCAAACCGATCATCGGCTACCTGCATCGCGGCACCGAGAAGCTCTTCGAGAACATGGCCTATCCGCAGTGCGTGCCGCACACCGACCGGATGGACTACGTGGCCTCGGCCACGAACAATCTCGGGTTCGTCGAGACCGTGGAGAAGCTCCTCGGTATCACCAGCCAGATTCCCAAACGCGCGCAGCTCATCCGGGTGATGCTGAGCGAGCTGCAGAGGATCTCCTCGCACCTCCTGTGGCTGGCCACCCACGCCATCGACCTGGGGGCCATGACGCCGTTCTTCTACACGTTCCGTGAACGAGAAGAAATCCTCGACATGTTCGAGGCCTACTGCGGCGCGCGCCTGACACTCAACTGCATGCGCATCGGCGGCATGCCCGACGACCTGCCGGCAGGGTGGCTCGAAGACCTCGAGGCCTTCACCGCGAAATTCGATGCCTGCATCGACGAGTACGCGGCGCTGCTGAACTCGAACCGGATCTGGAAACGCCGCACCGTCGGCATCGGCGTGATCTCGCCCGAAGAAGCGATCGACTGGGGCCTGACCGGACCGCCGCTGCGCGGCTCGGGCGTGGAATGGGATCTTCGCCGCGCCCAGCCTTACGAATGCTATCCGGAGCTCGAGTTCGACATCCCGGTGGGCAAGAACGGCGACACATTCGACCGTTACCTGGTGCGCATGGAAGAAATGCGGCAGGCGAACCGGATCCTCAGGCAGTGCATCCCCCTGGTCAAGGCCACTCCGGCCGGCGACATCAAGGCCAAGATCTCCAAGGTCGTACGGCCGCCGGAGGGTGAGGTCTACCACTCCATCGAATCGCCGAAGGGCGAGCTGGGCTACTACATCATTTCGGACGGGAAGAGTCAGAGCGCCTACCGCTGCCGCGTGCGTCCGCCCTCGTTCGTCAATCTCCAGGCGCTGCCGGCCATGTGCAAGGGTCACCTCGTCTCCGATCTGGTGGCGCTGATCGGCACGATCGACATCGTCCTCGGGGAGGTGGACCGATGAAGACGAAATTGAAAATGACGAAATTGAAAATTGAAAATGAACTCACACCGGTGTCTTCAATTTTCAATTTTCAATTTTCAATTCCCGTGGAGGTGGCGTCGTGAATCCCTGGATGCACTACCTCCTCTGGCCCTGCATCAAATTCGCGATTGCCATCACGATCGTCCTGACGGTGGTGGCAGGCATGACCTGGATCGAGCGCCGGCTGCTGGGCCTGATGCAGGCGCGCCTGGGACCGAATCGCGTCGGACCCCAGGGCCTGTTCCAGATCATCGCCGATCCGATCAAGCTCCTCATGAAAGAGGACATCATGCCGTCCGCGGCGGAGAAGGTGGTCTACGTCCTCGGGCCGATGATCCCCCTGCTGCCGGCATTCCTGGTGTTCTGTCTCATCCCGTTCGGGCCTCCGCCGGCCTTTGCCGTGACGCGCGTGAACGTCGGCCTGCTGCTGATCGTGGCCCTGACCTCGACCTCGGTCTACGGCATCATCCTGGGCGGCTGGGCTTCCAACAACAAGTACTCGCTCATGGGCGGTCTTCGCTCCGCGGCCCAGATGGTCTCGTACGAAGTCCCCTTCGGTCTGTCGATCGTCGGCGTGCTGATGCTCTGTGGCAGCTTCGACCTGGTGAAGATCATCGAATACCAGGAACGGCACGTCTGGAATCTGTTCCCGCAGCTCGTGGCGGCGTTCATCTTCTTCGTGTCGATGAACGCGGAGAGCAACCGCACGCCCTTCGATCTTCCGGAGGCGGAGTCGGAGCTCGTGGCCGGCTACCACACCGAGTACTCGGGGATGAAGTTCGCCTTCTACATGCTGTCCGAGTACGCCTCGATGCTGGTGAATTCCTGCCTGATGACGAGCCTCTTTCTCGGCGGCTGGACGCTGTCGGTGGGTGGCTACGGTGTGACCACGGCAGCGCTGCGCAGCATGGGGTTGTTAGGCGGAGTCATCGGCGCGGCGATCTTTTTCGGCAAGGTCATGACCTTGATGCTCGTGTACGTGTGGTTCCGGGCCACGTTCCCGCGCTTCCGCTTCGACCAGCTGATGGACCTCGGGTGGAAGTGGATGATCCCGCTGGCATTGGCCAACATCTTCGTCACCGGCATTCTCATCCTCGCCGCGGGCACTCTGAAAATAGGAGCCGACACGTATTGGTACGGCGAGCTGGCGCTGAGCATCGTCGGCGCGGCAGTGCTCGCATTCACTCTCTTCCTCATCACCCGCGGCCGGCCCGCAGCCACGGTCGCCGCACGTCCCACTGAGCCACCGAAGGTGATTCATGCTAGTCGAGTATCCGAAGCCTGATTGGACCGAGAAGTTCCTCCTCCTCGACCTCCTGGAGGGGTTGAAGACGACACTTCGCGAGCTGTTCAAGCCGAAGGTCACCATCCGTTACCCCGAAGAGCGGATGGAGCCGACGGACCGGTTCCGCGGAATGTTCCGCTTCTCCTATGACCGCTGCATCGGCTGCAAGCTCTGCGCGGCGGCCTGCCCGATCGACATCATCTACATCGACGTCCATGACGAGACGCAGATGATCGACGGCAAGCCGAAGAAGCTGAAGGTCCTCGACCGCTACGACATCGACGTCAAGCGCTGCATGTTCTGCGCGCTT
This sequence comes from Acidobacteriota bacterium, assembly GCA_021781455.1. GTDB lineage: Bacteria > Acidobacteriota > Thermoanaerobaculia > Gp7-AA8 > Gp7-AA8 > JAJXWV01. The sequence continues at coordinate 4,920 of JAJXWV010000064.1, forward strand.
TGCGAGGAAGCCTGCCCGACCAAACCGAAATCGGTGTGGCTGACTTCGAAAACCTACGAGCTGGCCACGTACGACCGGGGCGACCTCTACTTCAACATGCAGCAGCTCGAATACTGGGGCGACCGGCCGAAATACACGGGCCTTCCCGAAGAAGGCGAAGAACCGAAGCAAGTGGACCAGGGATCCGAGGTGCCCGCTGCGGCACGCCTGATCACAGGGAGCGCCGAGTGATGGATTCCCTCACTGCAAACGTTCCCCTGCTGCTGTTCCTCATCGTCGGCACGATCGCCGTGGCCTCATCGATTCTCGTCGTGGCCATGCGCAACCCGGTGCACTCGGCGCTCTTTCTCCTGGTGACCTTCCTCTGTGTGGCCATGCTCTTCATCATGCGTGGCGCGGACTTCGTCGGTGCGGTGCAGGTCCTGGTCTACGCCGGCGGCATCATGGTCCTGTTCCTCTTCGTGGTCATGCTGATCAACGTCCGATCGCTCCCACATGAGCGCATGACCTCACCGTTTCTTCTCGGCGGTCTGGCGGTCGGAGCGGCGATCTTCGTCCTCTTCGCCACGATCGTGCGAACGGGCGCCTATCACGACGAAGTGAACCGGCCGGACCTGCTCAGGAGCACATCCACCCACATCACCGAGACGGTCAGGGCGGCGGACGGCACGGTGGCGACCCGGCACGTCGTCCGGCACCACATCGTCGGAAACTCCGAGGCCGTCGGATCGGCTCTGTACCAGGACTACCTGGTGCCGTTCGAGGTGGCCTCGCTGTTCCTGCTGGTCGCCATGATCGGCGCGATCGTCATCGGGAAACGCGAGCTCAGCGCGCTCGAGGAAGAAACCGTCCCCGACTTCATCCTGGAAAGAATGGAAACCGAAGCCGACGTGAAGGAGGTCGTGAATGCCTAGTACGCAAGCGTACCTGATGCTTTCGGCGACGCTCTTCTGCGTCGGGCTGATCGGCGTGATCATCCGCCGCAACATGATCACGGTGCTCATGTGCGTGGAACTGATGCTCAACGCCGTGAACATCAATCTGGTTGCCTTCTCCGATCGCCTCTCCTCTCTGGAAGGGCAGATCTTCGCCATCTTCATCATCACCATCGCGGCCGGCGAAGCGGCGGTCGGGCTGGCCATCATCATCCAGCTCTACCGGCTGCGAACGTCGATCAACGTCGATGAGGCGAGGGAACTCCATGGTTAGACTCGAATCCCGGCACAGCGGAGGCCGTTCGTGAACGGCGATCTCCTTCTGCTGATCCCTTTGCTTCCGGCGTTAGGCGCCCTGATCAACGGCGTCCGTGCCTTCGCCACACCGCTGGCTCCGAAGAACCGCACCCTGACGAACCTGTTCGCCATCGGTACCACAGGCCTCTCGGCGATCATCGCGACGATCGCCGTCCTCACCTACGTCGGACAGGGCACGACCGCCGCGTTCGAGCAGGTGTACTACACGTGGATTCCGGCCGGCATCGGTCACCTCACCGGCGGCGGACTGGCCAACTACGCCATCGACTTCGCGTTCCGCATCGACCCGCTCTCCTGCACGATGCTGATGGTCGTGACCTGGGTCGGCTTCCTGATCCACGTCTACTCCACCGGCTACATGTCGCACGAGACCGGCTACACGAGGTTCTTCACCTACCTGAACCTCTTCATGTTCATGATGCTGCTGCTGGTGCTCGGCGCCAACTACCTGGTCATGTTCGTGGGCTGGGAAGGCGTCGGCTTCTGCTCGTACATCCTGATCGGCTTCTACTACGACAAGAACTTCGCTGCCGACGCGGGTAAGAAGGCTTTCATCGCCAACCGCATCGGCGACTTCGGCTTCCTTCTCGGGCTGTTCCTCATCTTCAACTATTTCGGCACCGCCGACTACTCGAAGGTCTTCGCCCTGGCCTCCGCGAATCCCGCGCACTACAGCGGGATCACCACAGCCATCTGCCTGCTGCTGTTCGTGGGCGCCTGCGGCAAGTCCGCACAGATTCCTCTCTACGTCTGGCTGCCTGACGCCATGGCCGGCCCGACGCCAGTCTCGGCCCTGATCCACGCCGCCACGATGGTTACGGCGGGCGTCTACATGGTTGTCCGCTCCAACGTGCTCTTCCGCATGTCACCCACGGCGATGCTGGTCGTGGCCATCGTCGGCGCGGCAACGGCCATCTTCGCGGCGACGATCGGCGTGGCCCAGAACGACATCAAGAAGGTGCTCGCGTACTCGACGGTCTCGCAGCTCGGATTCATGTTCATGGCTGCGGGCGTCGGCGCGTTCACCGCGGCGATCTTCCACCTGATGACGCACGCCTTCTTCAAGGCCTGCCTCTTCCTCGGCGCCGGTTCCGTCATTCACGGATGTGGCGGGGAGCAGGACATGCGCAAGATGGGCGGCCTTCGCAAGTACATGCCGAAGACGCACTGGACGATGCTGATCGCCACGCTGGCCATCGCCGGCACGCCGTTCTTCGCGGGGTTCTACTCCAAGGACGAGATTCTGGCGGGAGCGTTCGCGTACTCACCCGTAATCTGGCTCGTCGGCGTCGTCGCTGCCGGATTCACAGCCTTCTACATGTTCCGGCTGTACTTCATGACCTTCCACGGCCAGTACCGCGGATTCGACGTAGTCGGCATCGAACAGTCGGAACCGGAGCACGGGGGCGAGGATCTCATTCCGGCCCAGGCGCATCTCGACCAGGGTGACAAGCACACCGACAAGGCTCACGGCCACCACGCCCATGCGCACTCGCCGCACGAGTCTCCGTGGAGCATGACCGGCGTGCTGATCGTGCTGGCCTTCCTGGCCCTGGTCGGTGGTTATGTCGGCTGGCCGGCGGCTCTGGGCGGCTCGCATCCGACGCCGTTCCAGCGCTGGCTCGAACCTGTTCTGCTGTCCATCGGCAACCACCCGTGGGAGTTTCACGAGGGCAGCGCCACCGTGGAGATCCTGCTGATGGCCTCCTCGGTCGCCATCGCCGGCCTCGGTGTGCTGCTGGCGTTCCTCTTCTATCTGCGCGACCAGACGTGGTCCGTGCCGAAGCGGCTCGCCACGCGCTTCCGCCTCGTCTACCAGATGGTGGCGAACAAGTACTACGTCGACGAGATCTACGGTGCGACCGTGATCCGCGGCACCATTGTCCTCAGCCTGGCCATGTCGTGGTTCGACAAGTACATCGTCGACGGACTGGTCAACACGATCAGAAATGTGACCGTCGTCGTCTTCGGCCACGGTTCTTCGCAGTTCGACAAGTACATCGTCGACGGTGCCGTCAACGGCATCGGATTCACGGCGCAGGGCGGCTCGACATTGCTGCGCCGGGTGCAAAGCGGTTTCGTCCAGAACTACGCATTGATCATGGGCGGGGGCATCGTCCTGCTGGCCGTGGTCTATCTCTTCACCAAGGCATAGGGCCGAGGGAGCAACTCTGATGGGTATCTACGACAATCCGGGCGTTCCGATCCTTTCGATCATCACCTACATCCCGTTGATCGGCGCGCTGTTCATCGTGTTCTTCTCCGATCTTCTTTTCGGAAAGGGCAACACCAAGGCGATCAAGTACGCGGCCACGGTCGTGGCGGGCATCGACTTCGTGGTCTCGATTCCGCTCTGGATCTACTTCGATCCGAAGGCCACCGGCGACCGCATGTTCCAGTTCCGTGAGTTGATCGACTGGATCCCGGCCATCGGCGTCAAGTACTCGTTCGGCATCGACGGCATCGCCTTGCTGCTCATCCTCCTGACCACGCTGACCGGGTTCATCGCCATCTACTCGTCGTACAGCGCCATCAACCATCGCGAGAAGGAGTATTACGTCCTGCTCCTCCTGCTGCAGACGGGCATGATCGGCACCTTCTGCGCGCTGGATTTCTTCCTCTTCTACGTGTTCTGGGAAGTGATGCTCGTGCCGATGTACTTCCTGATCGGCATCTGGGGCGGCGCGCGCAAACTCTACGCGGCCATCAAGTTCTTCCTCTACACACTGGCCGGATCGGTGCTGATGCTGCTCTCGATCCTGGCGTTGTACTTCTTCAACGATGGCGGGATCCCGTTCCTCAACATCAAGGGACTCGGCAACCCCGCCACGTTCAGCGTGCTGCAGTACCACAACATCGGACACCTGATTCCGCCGCAGCTGCAGTTCTGGATCTTCCTCGGCTTCTTCTTCGGTTTCGCCATCAAGGTGCCGATGTTCCCGTTCCACACCTGGCTGCCGGACGCCCACACCGAAGCGCCGACGGCCGGTTCCGTCATCCTGGCGGCGGTTCTCCTGAAGATGGGCGGCTACGGATTCATCCGTTTCGCGCTGCCGATTCTGCCGGACGCCACCAAGCAGCTGATCACGCCGATCGTCGTGCTCGCGCTCATCGGCATCGTGTACGGCGCGCTCGTCACGCTGGTACAGAAGGACATGAAGAAGCTGATCGCGTACTCGTCGGTCTCGCATCTCGGCTTCGTGATGCTGGGCATGTTCGCCTTGAATCCGATGGGCCTGCGCGGCTCGGTGCTGCAGATGATCAACCACGGCATCTCCACCGGAGCGCTCTTCCTTCTGGTCGGCATCATCTACGAGCGGCGGCACACGCGCGAGATCTCCGAATACGGCGGACTGGCCAAGCAGATGCCGATGTACGCGACGCTCTTCCTGATCGCGGCTCTCTCCTCGATGGGCCTTCCGGCGCTGAACGGCTTCATCGGCGAGTTCACGATTCTCCTCGGCGCCGCGAATCGAAGCATGGTCTGGGCGGGCTTCGCCGGACTGGGGATCATCCTCGGTGCGGCGTACCTGCTGTGGCTCTATCAGCGCGTGTTCTGGGGACCGCTCGACAATCCTCTGAACAAGGTGCTTCTCGATGTCAACCGCCGCGAGCTGCTGACCATCCTGCCGCTGATCGCCTGCATGGTGTGGATCGGCATCGCTCCGGGCATCTTCTTCGACACGATCAAGGAGCCTGTCGACTACATCGTGCGCAAGGTGGAGCCAACCTACTTCGATAAGCAGATCACCTTGACTCCGGCTGCCGCCGTGAGGCCTGCGCCTGCCGCGAAAGCCGTCGCCGTGCCGCACATTGCGGAGGCGAGATGAACTGGAACGACGTCGCCGTCCTGCTGCCCGAGATCATCGTCACGATCGGCGCGTCGCTCCTGCTGCTCGGGCCGTTTCTTCGGCGCAAGCCCCGGCCGGCCGGCATGTCGCTGGGCCTGGGAGCCGGCCAGCCCGCCGAGGTCTCCACGGGAGACGAGTCGGCGAAATGGTGGATGCTGGCCCTGCTCGTCATCACTGCGATTTCTCTGATCGGCGTTTCGTGGGCCGCTGAAGGACTGGCGCTGTCCGCCGGTTTCTCGCAGATGTTTGCCCTCGACGCGTTTTCGATCTTCTTCAAGCTGCTGTTCATCGTGGTCATCGCCATGGTGGCGCTGCTCTCCGACGATTTTCTCCGCGAGTCGCGCTACTCGGCGTGGGAGTACTACTCGCTCCTCGGCTTCGCCCTCTGCGGAATGATGTTCATGGCTTCGGGCGTGAACCTGATCACGATCTGGGTCGGCCTGGAGCTGATGTCGCTCTCGAGCTACATCCTGGCGGGCTATTACAAGAACGAGGAGAAGTCGACCGAGGCGGCGATGAAGTACTTCATCCTCGGGGCGGTGAGCTCGGCCATCCTGTTGTACGGAATCTCGCTGATCTACGGCGTCTGCGGCTCGCTGAACCTGATGGACATCGAGAAATCCCTGTCGACGCTGATCTCGAATGACGCCCTGATGTTCGGGATCATGCTCCTCGCCGCCGGCCTCTGCTTCAAGGTGGCGGCGGCACCGTTCCACGTCTGGACGCCTGACGTCTACGTCGGCGCGCCGACGCCCATTACCGCGTTCCTGTCCACGGCCTCGAAAGCGGCGGCCTTTGCGATCTTCGCGCGCATCTTCTATTCAGCGCTGCACGATTTTCATCTCGACTGGAGCAACGTGCTGGCCACAGTGTCGGCGCTCTCGATGATCGTCGGCAATCTCGCCGCCATCACGCAGACCAACATCAAACGCCTTCTCGCTTACTCGTCGATCGGACATGCCGGGTACGTCCTGCTTGGCATCATCTCCCTGAGCGACTGGGGCATCCGCGGCATCCTGATCTACACCACCGTCTACGTGTTTGCCACTCTCGGCATCTGGGCCACGATCCTGATGATGCGCCGTCACGAGTACGCCGGCGAGGAGATCGACGATTTCGAGGGCCTCTCCAAGCGCGCGCCGTTCTGGGCATTCGCCATGGTCATCTTCCTGTTGTCGCTGGGAGGCATTCCGCCGACGGCAGGATTCATCGGCAAGTACTACCTTTTCTCCGCGGCGATTGAGGCTGGGTATGGCTGGCTGGCGATCATCGCAGTGGTCATGTCGGCGGTGTCGATCTTCTACTACTTCAAGATCGTCGTGGCGATGTACCTGCGCGAAGGGAAGGAGGCGGACATGGTGATCACGCGCCCGCTGCAGGTCGTCGGCGCGGTGGCCCTGGCGGTGACGCTGATTTTCGGCGTCCTTCCCGCCCCGCTGATCACGCAGGTCGAACAGTCGTCGCACTGGATGGCGACACGGGCAGCCGTCCCGCATGTCGGACGATGATCGGTCGCAGTATCAGGGATTCTATGAAGCCCTGACTCTGGGGCTGATGTTTCCCGTGGCCATCGGAGTAGGGTACTTTCTGGGCCACTGGCTCGACGGCCTCCTCGGGATCAAGCCGTGGCTGACCATCATCTTCACGGTTTTCGGAGTGGCCGCAGCGTTCGTGAACCTCTTCCGCACGGCGGCGCAGTCCGATGGAAAACCTTCCGACGGAAACAAATGACGAGAACGCCGCGGTGGTGTTGTGGCGGGTCAAGAGGAACAGCGTTGCCGCCTATGTGATTTTTGCGGTTTTTGTGGCGATTTCGCGTGGTTTTCGGCCATTTGTCGGATTGACTTGCAGTGCGGCCGTGACTATCATCAGCTTCCTTTGGCTGGAGGAGATCATCACGACTCTGCTCCAGCCGTCACCACGGTTACGCGCAGGGAGGGTGGTCTTGCGAACGCTCGCGCGCTTCGCTCTCCTGGGTGTAGCTCTCTCGGTCACTATTCTCGTTGCCCGTTTTGATGCGGTAAGTGTGTTACTCGGATTCTCGGTCGTGGTGGTGGGAATCATTGGCGAAGCTGTTTACGCGACGTACCGCAGCTTCGTGGTCTAACTGAATGGAACACGAAAACTCGATCCTCTACGAGCCGTTCAACCGGTACATCTGGCACCACGCCTTCGGCTTTGACGTGCCCGATCACGTCATCAACGCCCTGCTCGTCTTTCTGATCTGCTGCGTGGTCTTCCCGCTGGCCTCGCGCCGGATCAGCAAGGACAACCCGGGCCCGCTGCAGCACATCCTCGAGCTCACCGTGAAGGGGCTGAAGGATCTGCTCCACGACATCGTCGGAGAACACGGCGACGAGTACCTGAACATCATCGGGGCGTTCACGGTGTTCATTTTCCTCTCGAACATCTTCGGTCTTTTCTACTTCCTGGCTCCTCCGACCAGCAACCCGAACACGACCTTCGCCCTGTCGATCTCCTCATTCCTCTATTTCAACTGGATGGGCATCCGGAAGCAGGGGCTCGGACATTACCTGAAGCACTTCATGGGTCCGATCTGGTGGCTCGCGCCGCTGATGTTTCCCATCGAGATCATCGGCAACTTCGCGCGGATCCTTTCGCTGGGCATGCGTCTCTTCGGCAACATCTTCGGCGAGCACACCGCCACGGGGATCTTCATGGGCCTGGTGCCGCTGGTGGTGCCGTGGCCGATGATGGCTCTGGGCATCTTCGGAGCCGTCCTGCAGACATTCGTCTTCATCATGCTGACGATGGTGTACATCAGTGGCGCCACGGCAGCGGAGGAACACTAGTTCCGGTTTTACGGAATCTGAAAAGGAGGAGAATCGGAGTGAACAAGCGAATCGTTTTTCTGTTCGTCGTGATCGCGCTCATGGCGGTTTCGTCGTTCGCGCAGACCACGCCGTACCAGCCGCTGTCGGGAGCGAGCCAGACCGGCGTCCGCTGGGGCCTGGTCTCGGCGGCATTCGTGCTCGGCATTGCTGCCGCTGCCGGCGCCATCGGTCAGTCCCGCGCGATCGCGGCGGCCTGCGAAGGCATCGCCCGCAACCCGTCCGCGGCCGGCGCAATCCGCCTCTCGATGATCATCGGCCTCGCGCTCATCGAGTCCCTGGTCATCTACGCGCTCATCATCGCGTTCATCGTTCAGGCGAAATAGCTCGGCATCATTCGGGAAAGCGCGACGGCCCGGCGGCAACGCCGGGCCGTTTCGTTTTGGGCGAAGGTGCTTGCCGCCGCGCCGATGGCGACTCGAGCCAGAAAGGCGGAGCCTCAGGACTCAGGACTCGTCGGCGCTCCGCTCCGTGGCACTGCCGTTGCTGAGCTCAGGTGCATGGAGGTACCGACGTGAACTGGTTCAACCTTGCGTTCATCGGTTGGGTCATCCTGATCATTGCGCTGGCAATCGCCGCATACATGCTGCACGCTCCGATGGTATGGATCGGAATCGGAGCGCTGGCGCTGCTCGGGATCGGGATCATCACATCCGTCAGCCACGCCAAACCGCGGATCTGAGAAAGTGGCCAACGTTGCCAACGAAAAACGCCGGCGCTGGGCCGGCGTTCTCTTCGACTCCTGCTGTTGAGCCGTCAGCTCATTCGGAGGACATCATCCTGCGCATGGCGTCAACCGCGCCTTCCAGTGAGAGCTTCTCGCTCAGAGCGATCGAGCGGAGCGGCGACCACGCGCCGTCCTTGTACAGGAGATATCTGACCGTATTCGGGCCGTTGAAGTAGTACGCGAGGCTGCCGTCGGCGGACGAAAGGGCGGAGAATCCATCGGCTGAGTCGACCACTGCCACCGGAGTCGGGATCGCGCCGTCCCTGACACCGATCGGGATGCGCAGCCGGCCGTTCGCGACCGGCTTCAGCGTGATGCGGTGCATCGTGCCGCGGCGGACGTCGCCGAACACGACATCCACCGTGTCATGCGCCGTGGATTCGAGAACGACCGGGTGCCGCAGGAGCTCGTTGTCCACCGGCGCGGCGAGGAGCGGCTCGGGGTTGTAGATGAAGTCGGAAAGATTCTGAACCCGAATCGAAGTGATGTTGCCGTTGTCCGTCGTCAGCATCGCATAGCGAGCCCGGTCGCCGTTGCCGCTCTCCTCCCACCACACCGCGTGCACCGTTACCTCGGGGAACGAGGAGACGTTGCCGTTCGCGTCCTGCTGCTCGGTCTTTCGCGTGATCCCGATGCGCAGGTTCCTCCGAAAGTTGTAATCGACGCTATCGAGTGTCGCTGGCGTTCCCCACGTTCCGTCGCGATACGAACAGAAACTGAGGTCGCTCGTGAAACCGCTGCTGTTCAGGGTTTCCCAGAAGATGAACAGAGTATTGCTCGTCTCGTCGTAGCCGAGTGCCGGATCGAGGTTGTAGCCCACCGACAGCGTGGCGGGTACCGGAATGCTCGTCGACTCGTTGTCATGCTGGACGGTGAGGACCAACGCGCGCAGCGACGACGGCTGGACATCGGGCAAAGCTTCGGGCGGTACGCTCTCGACGGTGTACAGCGTGCCGTCCAGGGCGAGAAGCGTGTCGCGGTCCGTGCCGGCCGCGTGCAGCAGCACGGGGCAGAAGAGCGCGATGGCGGCGACGAGGGTGAAGCGGAGCCAGTGTCTGTTCATAATTTCAAATTCACCATGCGCCGGAGATCCAGGGCGAAAAGAACGTTCTTGAGGTTCCGGAAGTCGGGATAGAACGTCGCCAGCCGTTCGAAGTGGTGCTCGGCGGTCTCGGTGTCGCCTGACTTGTAAGCGACTTCGCCGAGGAGGTAGTGCGCGTTCCGGATCTGACGGTTGTCGTTGGCTATGGCGAGGGCCTGCTCGCCGTACGACTTCGCGCGATCGAGCTCGCCCTTGTCGATGTGCCCGTAACAGAGATCGATGTACGCCTCGGCCCGTCCCATCGCGTCTTCGAGCAAGTCGAGGGCCTGGTGGATGAAGGCGATGCCGACGTCGGTGTTGTCCTTGAGCAAATGGCAGTACCCAAGATTTTCCAGGGCGTATCCACGGCTCAGGCGCTGCAGCGGATCGCCGCTATCGAGGACGGTCAGGGCGGACTCGAAACACTCGATGGCCCGGCCGATCTGCGAGTCCATCTCGTAGACGTTCCCGAGGTCAACCAGGACCGCGCGCTTGTAGGCGAGATCGCTGGCTTCTTCAGCAGCGTTCAGGGCGAGCTGGCCGTAGAAGAGTGCGCGCTTGAAATCACCCTCGAGTCGATTCTTGTACTGAAGGGCATAGGCGGCGAGGCAGACGTGACGCGGGTTTCGACGGCGCATGATCACGCGCGCCAGTTCCTGGACCTCCGGTCCGCCTCGTTCCAGTGCGATGAGCGCGTCGGCCTTGTTGATCGTGATCAGCTCGCGCGCGGCCTCGTCGACCACAAGGGCCAGAGCCTCGTCGTAGAGCGCTAGGCCTGCCTCGAGATCGTTTTCGCGGACCTTCGCCAGGCCGGCCTGCCGCAACTGCTCAACTCTGGTCTCGACGCTAAGCATCCCCACCCTCGCCCTCTCCCTCGTCATCCCAGTGCTCGGTCTCCTGGCGGCGCTTGAACTCGATGAAAGCCTCGATTTCCTTTTGCGCCGTGGGACTGAGCGATTTCAGTTTCTGGAACACGCTCTCGGTCCGCTCGTTCTCCTCAAAGAAGTCGCCGATGCTGAGGTCGAACGTCTGCAGAATTCGCAGCAGCGCGTCGAGGCCCACCTTGTACTCGCCCTGCTCCATCCGGGAAAGATCCGACTGATGAATGCCGATCTTTTCGGCGAGCTCCACCTGAGTTAGCTTTCGCTGGCGGCGGAGCTGCCGGATCTTTCGTCCCACGAGTTCGAGCTGGACTGGCCTGTTCATGCGTCTTTCGTTGACTTTTATGCTATTAGACAATAGGATGCCGCGGCTTTGCAAGCAGCATTCGCCTCGGTCGAGGCGCGAGGTCCAGCCATCAAGCAAGACCTGCATCTCCTGAGCGAGCTCATCAAGCGTGACTTCGTTGCCCGGTTCACCGGTTCCGCTCTCGGATGGCTGTGGGCCGTCCTCCAGCCGGCCATTCTGATCGCGGTCTACTGGTTTGTCTTCACGTTCATGATCCCGGCACCCCCGCCGGGCGGCGGCGACAAGTACATCTACTTTCTCATGGCCGGCCTGATCCCGTGGATTGCCATCAACGAAGGCCTGATGCGATCGCTGACCTCCATCGTCGACAACGCCGCCATGGTTCGCAAACTCCCGCTCCGCAGCGAGCTGCTGGTGATCGTCCCGAACGCCTCGGCGCTCATTTTCGAAGCCGTGGCTCTGCTCCTGTTCGCCATCGGTCTCACCATCGTCCGCGGATTCCCGGTGATGGCCTGGATCCTCCCGGTCGCTCTGGCGATGCAGTTCGCGCTGCAGATGGCTCTGGCGCTCTGTCTCGCGGCTGCCTACGTTTTTCTTCGAGACGTTGGGCAGATCCTCGGATTCGTGCTCTCGGTCGTTTTCTTCATCAGCCCGATCCTTTATCCTGCCGGAGGTCGATTCGGAAGCATCCTCGCCTGGAACCCACTTACGCCGCTGATCGGGCTCTTTCGCACTGCGATGCTCGGGACACCGTTACCTGACGCGTCCTCGATCGTCTTCCTTCTGGTCGCGACATGCGCGGCCTCGGCGGCGAGCTTCCTGTTCTTTCGCCGGGTGCAACCTTTTCTCGTCGACCTGATCTGAACTGTCCTCTACCCAACAAGGAGATTTCTTCATGCCCAGATACATCGTTGGTGGCGTTGCGCTCTTCGCCGTTCTCTCAATCGGCGGCGGCGCGCTCAGTGCGCAGCCTGCGCCGTCCGGCCAGCAGCCGCCCGCCGCGACTTCAACTGCGACAGCGACGGCTGCGAGCCCGACGCAGATCGACGGCGGCACTCCTCATTTCATCAAGCCGGAGACGCCGGAGGAGCGGCGGGAGAGAGTCGGCCCGGTCGACCCGGGACCGAATCCCGACGAGAAGACGATCTTCTACCGCCATGGACTGGCGTACCACATTGCGAAGTACGAGAAACGATGGGCCGCCTTCGACCAGCCCGATCCGAGGGACGTCCGGCCGTTCGCGTACGCCCCGTTCGCCAATGAGATTTACCAGATGAACGACAACTGGGTGTGGGTCTGGGTCCTGGAACCCGGGCAGGAGCAGTCGCCGGCTGGAGTGAAGCCCGCGCCGGCCGCGCCGGCCAAGGAAGCTGAGAAGCCACAGCCACGCTACACACCGGAGCAGGTGAAGATCCTGAGCGCTGTCAAATCCCAGTTCACGCCGCTCGATGTTCCAGCTGCCGATGTCGTGTTGAAGTTCGAAGAGGCTTCGTCGGGTTTGCCGAAGAGCGGCTCCTGGCGAAACTCACTGACCGTAGGCGACATGAACGGCGATGGAATCCCCGACATCATTGCGCCGCCGCAGCGCGGTGGCGACGGGATTCCCTCGGTCTATCTGGGTGACGGTAAGGGACACTGGCGGCCGTGGAACGAAGCGGTCTGGCCGTACCGGCTCGATTACGGCAGTGTCGTCGCTGCGGATTTCAATAAGGATGGCCATATGGATTTGGCGTTCGCCGTGCATCTGCTCGGCGTCCGCGTTTTTCTCGGGGACGGCAAGGGCCACTTCACCGACTCGAGCAAAGGCTTGCCGAGCAACGACTGGGGCTCGCGGCGCATCGTCGTGGGTGACTTCGATGGCGACGGCTATCCCGATCTCGCCGCCATCAGCGAAGGTCCGGCTCCCAACCGGCCACAGTCCCCGGCCGGGAAGATCCGGCTCTTCCTGAATCGGGATCACGGCGCGCGGTGGAAGTCGGTCGACCTCGCGCCATTCAACAGCCAGGTCGCTGGTGATTACCTGGCCGTGGGAAATTTCAACCGTGACAAAGTTCCCGACTTCGTCGCGGGCTCGATTTACTTCGGAAGTACCGACAACCTCTTTCTTTCAACCAAAGGCAAATTGAAATGGACGGAGCCACCGGCCTCGATCAGGCCGGCCGGCTACACGTTTGCCGTGGGCGCAGGGCGGTTCAGTTCGAAGAAGATCGATGACGCGATCATGTCCTACGTGGCTTTCTTCCCCCAGGATGCGGAGCCGTTCGTCGGAAAGCCGGAACTGAGCACGATGGCCGGCATCGATCGGGTCAGCTTCGCCGGTGGGAAGCAGACGCGGACACCCATTCTGCGATTCGCCGGCGATCGCCCGATTTCCGGCCTTGCCGTCGGAGATTTCGACGGCGATGGGAACATGGATATCCTCTTTTCACGGTTCCAACCGACCAGAGAATTCGTGATTCTTCTGGGCGACGGGAAGGGCGGCTTCAAACGCGCCGCGGTTGAAGGCCTGAAGATCGAGCCGCTCACCAACTACGACATCACGGTTGCAGACGTCAATGGTGACGGACGCCCTGATGTCATCGTGGGATACGAAACTGGCGGCACCACGAAGCTGGGCGACCAGTCCGGGTCGATTCGGGTCTTCCTGAATCGCGGAGTCCAGGTGAAGAAGGCGAGCGCGACGACTGCCCAATGAATACCCCGGTACCTCGATTGAATGAGCCGCGGAGCAGCGAGCAAGGCCAGTTGGTGGCCGCGGGTGCCGCCATGGCAGATCGTCCCGATCGTCATATGGGGAAGTCGCATAAAAACCTATTGACTCCCTGACGCTTTGGCCATAGGCTACGCGAAACTGTGTCATCCAAAAACTCTTGGGAGGTGATCGTATCGTTCGCGGGAAACATCGCAGCCGATGATCAAAAATTCACGAAACAAGTGTGTAGGAGAAGACAAATGAAGAAACTGATGATCCTCGCCGCGGTCGCCGCCCTTTTGGTTGCAGGGCCGGCCTCCGCTCAGTGGGGCCGGCACGCGGTGGCCGAGCCGAACGCGACATTCGCGTTTGGTACTGCCGGCGCAGCCGCAGGTCCCTCGACGACCAACAACGACGACTCGTGCGATATCTCAACCGCGCCTGCCGCCACTCTGCTTCTGCCGTACTTTGAAGTCGATCCGACCCAGCGCGGCACGACGACCTTCTTCACAGTCGTCAACACGAGCGCTGTTCCGCAGATCGCTCACGTGACGATCTGGACGGACTGGTCGTACCCGGTTCTCGACTTCAACATCTACCTGACCGGCTATGACGTTCAGCCGATCGACCTGTACGACGTCATCGTCAACGGCGTGATCGCGCCGAACGGCACCGCCACCCCCGGTACCGGTATCGGTGGCACGGCGCCCACTTATGCCACTTCGTCGTTCGCTGGCTATGGCAACACGACCAATGGCAAGACGAACGGTGGCAGCGGTTCGACGTACAACACCTACAACTTCATCGGGAACCCGAACTTCAACCCGGCCGTCTACACGGCAGCTTTGAACACCAGCGGCGTTCCGGCTTGCTCGCAGCTGCCAGGTCAGCTCCGGCAGGATACGCAGCAGGCGGTTCTCTCCGCACTGACGACCGGCATCTACAACCCGAGCGCAGCAGCGGGTGCTTGCGGTACGACCGAGGTCGGCGGCGTTCACGCCAACGCAATCGGCTATGTCACGATCGACGTGAACGCGAGCTGCAACACCCTGTTCCCCACGGACGCGACGTATTACAGCGGTACCACCGGTATCCTGTATGACAACGTCCTGACGGGCGATTACGAGATCCTCGACAAGGCCACTGGCACCAACTACGCTGGTGGCAACCCGCTGGTCCACATCCGGGCGATCCCCGAGGGTGGCAATGCTGGCTCGCTGCCGACGGATCCTACTGTCCTTGCGGCGACAAACCTGCCGTACACGTTCTATAGCCGCTACATCAATACGACCACCGGTGGTGTGGCGAATAATCGTGACCGCCGTCAGCCGCTGCCCTCGATCTTCGCCGCGCGCTGGATCCAGGGTGGTCCGCTTTCTCTGAACACCAACTACCGCATCTGGCGTGAAGGCGTCACCGGCGCTGTTGGTGCTGCGGCTGGATCGACGTTCCCGACGCCGACCACCTGCTCCAACGCCGTCGATAACTCGACAATCCCGCTCACCGAGTTCGTCCGCTTCGACGAGCACGAGAACTTCCTGACTGCCTCTGGTCCGACCGGCTGCCCGTATTCGCCGTGTCCCCCGGGACCGTCGGGAATCACGCTGCCTGAGACGTCGAGCCCGTCCGTTACCAGCTCGACATTCCCAGCGGCGAGCTTCGCCTCGGGTGACGTCGCAGGCTGGATGTACATGAACCTCAACAACAACGACACCGCGGCTCCCACGCTGAACGCCGGAGCCACCGGTCCGTTCTTCGATGGCACTCGTGCATCGCAGAACTGGGTCATCGTCGCCTTGTCCGGAAGCGGGTCGTCGGCCGGCGCGTACAGCGTCGACTTCGACGCGACATGGCTTGGCAACGGCTGCTCGGGTGCGGTCGGTGCCAGCTCGCTCACTGGCGGCACCTACGTCATCGGTCCGTTTGGTGGTACTCCGGTTTGCCCGGCAGGCTTCACTTGCACGTCGAACGGCGTGTCAACGGCGCCTGGCTACACTGGCACCAACGTGACTCCGTAATTTCCCACTCTCGTAGTCAGCTGTAAGGCGGGCCGGGTTTTCCCGGCCCGCTTTTTTTGTGCCCTGTTAGGGCATTTCGATCATCGCGAATTGAATCAGTCCAGGATCCGCCCGGCGTGGGCCGCGGCGATCCGAGCGGGTCGTTCGCCAGCCCTTCACTTTTCGCCACCGAAGCCCATGGTTTCAATTGACATGAGAGGTCTGTGCGAATAACATTTTCATTGTCGAGGTCCGGTCCTCAGGAGGTCGTGTGAAGCGTAATGTTATTTGGGTGTCTGTAGCCGCAGTTCTAGTGTTGGCGGCTCAGGTCGCGAGCGCTCAGGTGTACACGTTCCCGCCACCATCAGACACGCCAGGTACGACGGTGCTCTGCTCTACCTGTGACCCCGGCAACCTCGGTCTCCCGATTTATCCCTATGCCGACCCGCTTCGATACACCGGCCGTTATCTCGACTCGGTCTACACGAATACGATGCAGCAGCCGTTTCGCACGGCTCGAGCCGTCTGGGGCGCCTATGTCTCGCGTCAATCGAATCGCGTGTACATGGTCATCGGCAGCGCCGTAGCGGTTTACAACCTCGATACGTTCTTTACGCGCCTGGCGGCCCGCCCGGCGGAAACTCTGATGCCGGTGACCGCCGTCCCGGTGAATTGGCAGTACTTCGGAACGGGACGAGGACCCGTCGAGAAGTTTCTCAAGTGGGACAAGTGGTTTTATGCCGAGAACACGCCTTCCGGATGGTGGATCGCCGTCGTCGACGGACAAGACAGGCTGATGGCGATCGACAATGACGACCGCGGATACATCTATATCGCGACGTCCGTTTTCGGCTGGGGCATCCTCTACGACGACGGCAAGAGCGACGGCGGCTTCTTGCAGTCCAACTACCAGAGCGCGCGTTATCCGGCGCCAGGCGAGATCTCCGGTCCTAACGAGGCCCGTGTCTTCAAATCGAGCTCGAACCGCTACTACGTGACGGTTTCGGGCGGTTCGGCGTACTCGAACGTCTGGGACGTGACCAATCCAAAGAATCCCGTTCGGAAAGCCGATACGACGTACCCGGTCATCAGCCCTGCTAAGACGACCGATCGCGTGGCGTTCATCACTCCCGACTCGCAGTTGCGCATTTACTCGATCGACGGGCTGGTTTCCGGGCAGCCGCCTCTCGAGTCGCAGCCGCCATCAGGAAAATGGGCGAGCAGTGTGACGACGGACGGCACGAATTTTTACGTGTACGGCGTGGACAGCACCAATAGCATCATCGTGACGAAATACGTGCCGAACGCCGACCGCACGCATTACGCCCCGGTGGTGCTGCGTACAGGCAAAATTGGTTCTCCCGGAAAGATTCATTACGATTCCGGGTATATCACCCTTCAGTCGTCGCGCTCGGTGTACCTGTACCGGGTCACGGACGTCGGTCTGGTCGAGATTCCTCTGAATGACTACATCGGCAAGTACTACAACGGTGTATCCGGATATGCGGCTGCGGGCGGTGACGTGTACAACGTGGTTCCCGTCGTCAAAGACGGGAGGCTCTATCTGATCGTTTCCGGCTTCGACCTCGGAGACGTCTATGAAGTGCGCACCGCAGACGGCCTGAGCGTGGCAGCCGCCACCGGGGGCCCGGTGGGCACCCCGAACCTGAACGCACCCGCGCGGACGAGCACGGTGTTCTATGGCGACATTGCGCAATTTTCGGCGTCGTCATCGACGACGACCCCCCAGGTGCTGCAGTGGGACTTCGGCAACCCGAACGGCGCCGCAGGGGGCGATCCGATCACTTCAAATACAGCGACGACCACGCTCACACCGGGCGCGGTATCAACTGCCAATCACCAGTACTCGGGCGTGACGAAGCCGACGTGCTCGGTCGCCCCTTGCGCGATCGCGCCTTTCACAGTCGGCGTATCGGGAGGTCCGTCGAGCACTCTCAATCCGGCCTCGCTCTCCTTTACAACGGCGCCGCCGCAGGTGAGGCTGGGCGTTACGGATGGCGTCAATGCGCCGTTCTTCAAGTACATCGACTCGAACTTTCTCAAATACCTCGTGGCTCAGCCCAACGCGTCAGCTCCGATTCCGATCGTCGTTGGCGACTATTTCGTCGACGCTTCCGACGGAGACACGGAAGGCCACTACGACACATGGGCGGTGGACGGCGGTCTCGCCGTGTCGACTGCCGCGTATGCCGACGCCACGCGCTATACACAGCAGTCGGTTGGCGCATGCGGCGCTCATACGCTGGCCTTCGCCGGCCATTATGGGCCGTACAACCGCAACACCTTCACGACGCTGCTGAGCACGAACGGCCAGGGCGACTACCCGGTGACGCTGCCGACATTCAACTACAACGTCAACGCCGTCTCCGCAGCCGTCAAGCCCGACCCCTCGAATGGTTTGCTGTTCCACAGCGCTTCACGTATTACATCGGACACCTCGACCCTCAGCGCCGCTCTGGCCGGCAGCCTGGGGTGGCAGTGGGATCTCGTCGACGGCAACCTCCAGCCGATACCGAACGGTGCCGGGCCGAAGAGCAGCGGCACCAGCCCCACGTGGCCTCCATCCGACTGGGCGGTCGACAAGTCTCTGATTCAAGCCGATGGTCTGCGGGTGCGCCTGACGGTCTATCTGCCGGCCGGTACAGCGGCTCCGTGCGGGATGACGCTCGACGAGCTCGGGAGGCCCGTCAGCAGAGCGTACTCCGATCCTCTGGCGCGCCCCGTGGCCACACTGAAGGGCACCTGCGATGCGAGTATGGTCTGTCATTTCTATGTGGACTCCGCCGGCGCGGACATGAGCCTCTGGACCTTCAAGTGGACGACCAGCCCGGTCGCCGCGATCAACACGCCGCCGACGTCGTGCCAGTGTTCCACGTTCGATCCGATCTTCACGACCGTCGGTACGTACAACGAGGCCGTATCAGTCGACGTTTCGAACGCCATCGGAACTACCTCGTTGACGACCACGTTCTCGTACAACAAGCAGGCCAGTCAGTGCGGCACGATGACTCTGTACAACGTCTTTCCGATCGTCACGCCGGCCGGGACCTGTCCCAATGGAAAGTGTCCGGCCAATACGCCGCTTCAGTTCGACGTGGGCACCGACGGCACGTACAACCTCGGTTGCGATACGCACCAGTTCAGTTGGGACTTCGGGGACAACACGCCCTCGTCGTCCCTCAAGAATCCAACGCATCCGTTCGCCGCTTCCCCTACGCCGTACACAGTCCGTCTGCGAATCAAGAACTCGACCCAGGACTGGTTCACGACGTCGCCGCTGACGCTGACTGCCGCCAGCAGCACACCGATCGGTCAATGCGGCTCAGGCATGACGTCCGCCAACATTTACCCTGTCGTCGCGATTGGCGCCTGTCCTAGCAGCACGTGCCCAGCCTCTACGCCTATTCAGTTCAATATCGTTACGAACGGCTACAACTTGAGCTGCGACACGCATTACTTCGACTGGAACTTCGGGGACGGCACGGCGCATTCGACCCTTCAGAATCCGACGCACGCGTTTGCACCAACGAACGGCTCGTACAGCGTTGTTGTGAAAATCAGGAATTCGACACAGCAGTTCACCACCGATCCGCTCGTTCTCCGGACAAGCGGTGGCTCGCAGCTGACGTGCGGTCCGATGAACTCCAGCACGTTGTCGGTCGCGGCGTCCCCCAGCCAGTGTCCCGGCAACGTCTGCCCGCCTAACACCCCCATCTACTTTACGGTCCAGGCATCGAACGGGTACAACCTGAGCTGTGCCAACCACACATTCACCTGGGACTTCGGCGATGGAACGGCACCGGTTTCGGGCGCGAGCACCTTCAGTCATCCATTCGCCGTTTCCAGTACGCCCTATCAGGTGAAGGTGACGATCTCCAACGGCACCGGCGCTCCGTTCACGACCCTCCCAGTCAGCATTCAGGTCCGAGACACGACGGTCGGCTGCCCGACGATGACGAGCGCCAACGTCTATCCCATCATCACGCCGGCCGGGGCGTGTCCGGGGTGGACCTGCCAACCCGGCCAGATCATCACGTTACAGGTAGATACGAGCAGCTACACCTTCGCTTGCTCGACTCACACGTTCACCTGGGACTTCGGCGATGGCAAGCCGCCGGTCCTCGGGACGAACCCGATTCAGCACGCGTTCGCACCGAGCGCCACGCCTTACCTGGTGAAGGTCACGATCGCGAATACATGGCAGACCTTCACGACGACGCCCCCTCTGTCCATCACGGTCAAGCCCACCGGCAACCCGGCCACTTCCACAACTCCGGTCTCGATCGAGACGGACGCGGTCGGCGCCGGCGTATACAAGTTCACGCCGGTCATCGCTTCCGGATTGGGTGTGAAGTTCCACTGGGATCTTCGTCTCGATGGCGCGGCTACCCCAATTGAGGAAGTCGACAAATACGATGCGACTGCGTTCCAGCCCACGAGCCCACTCGCGCTGGGAAAGTCGTACCGCATTACAGTCACCGTCGACGACGCCGCGGTCAATTCGATCGTGATCACGCCGACGCCTCCACGTCGACGCAGTACCACACACACGTGATGCGAGGCGGAAGTGGCGGCTGGGTTTTCGCCGCTCAATTCGAAAAGGCGGGCGCTTCGCCCGCCTTTTTTGTGCGTCGGACCGGGTCGCGTCGCGACGGCCGCAACCCGCAGAGCTCGGCTGATTCTGATCGATGCGTGGTGCGGTCGCTTGGACGTGGGGCGCCGCCGCTCCGTAGAATGGGCTGATGCAACTGGCAGTGCGTGCGGTCGAGTTGTCGAAACAGTACAGCGTCTACCGGAAACCCGCCGACCGGCTCATCGAGTTCGTCATGCGGCGCCCTCGTCACTCCGTCTTTTCCGCTCTCGAGGCGGTCACGTTCGAAGTGGAGAAGGGAGAGACCATCGGCATCGTCGGTCAGAATGGGGCCGGCAAGAGCACTCTTCTCAAACTCCTCTGTGGTATCGCGCAGCCGACCAGCGGCATGCTCGAGACCCACGGTACGATCTCGTCGATTCTCGAGCTCGGCACCGGTTTTCATCCAGAATTCACCGGCCGTGACAACGCTGCGCTGAACGCGGCAATCCTCGGCCTCTCTCCGGCGGAGATCCGCCGGCGGCTTCCCGACATTCTCGAGTTCTCCGAGCTGGGAACGTTTCTCGACCGGCCGGTGAAGACGTACTCATCGGGCATGTACATGCGGCTGGCTTTTTCCGTGGCCGTCAACGTCGATCCCGACATCCTGGTCATCGATGAAGCGCTGGCCGTCGGCGACGGGCATTTTCAGAAGAAGTGCATGGACAAGATCCGGCAGTTTCAGGAGCAGGGGAAGACGATCCTTTTCTGCTCTCACGCGCTCTACTACGTGACGCAGATCTGCCGCCGCACTCTCTGGCTCGATCGCGGCTCCCTGGTGCAGTACGGACCTTCGGTCGATGTCGTTCACGACTACGAAACGTTCCTGCTGCTGCGAGACCGCGAGCGACCGGCAGCCGAGATTGCCGAGGCGGAGCGGCCGGTTTCTCCGGTGCGCATTCGCGAGGTCGTGGTCTGCGACGGCAACGGCGAGCCGCGCGATCGTTTTGATCGCGGCGAAGACGTTCAGATTCGGCTGAGGATCGAGGCCGACAACCCGCGGCAGCCCATTCACGTGCTCGTCGGCGTCAACCGCTCCGCCGATGATCTGCAGTGCTTTGCGGTCGGAACGCACAGTGACGGTCTCAGCCCGTCTTCGGGAAAGCGCGATTATGAAGTGACGGTCAGGCTGCTCGAGCTTCCGCTCACGCGGGGCGAATACGATGTTTTTGCGTTCGTCGGCGACGAGAACGCGATGGCAGTCTTCGACCGCCGCGAACTGCATCCAGGGTTCTCGGTGACAGGCGAGCGCTTCGAGGTCGGCGTGATGGAGGTGAAGCACGACTGGCAGCTCGAACCTGCCGCTACCGTCGTCGCTGGTGCGGTCCGCAGATGATCTCGCTGCTCGTCGTCAATTACCGCAGCTGTGCGCTGGCGGCGGAGGCGATCCGTTCGGCGCGCGCAGCCTCCCTGACTCCGCTGCAGGTCGTAGTCGTCGACAACTCGTGCGACGAGCGGGAAGCGGCCGCGTTGCGGCGGCACTGCGACGTCCTCATCGCTTCGCCGGTGAATCGCGGTTACGCGGGCGCCATCAACGACGGCCGGCGCCGATGTGACGGCGAGGTCATCGTCGTCTCGAATCCCGACGTCATTTACGGAGAACGCGCGATCGAAACGCTGGCCGGCACACTGGCCGGCAGGATCACGGTGGCCGGACCGGCATTGTATTGGGACGAGAGTTTCCGATGGATCCTTCCGCCGAGCGACCGTCACGCAGGCCTCGGCGAGGTAGATCGCATTCTGGCCAGCCGCTCCGACACGTGGTGGCGCGCGCGCGACCGGCGGCGGATCCGTCAGCGCCTCGCGTTCTGGAGCGCTGCCGGGCCGTTGCACGTCCGCGCGATTTCGGGAGCGGTCATGGCCATTCGCGCCGATGCCTTTGATCGCGCCGGCGGATTCGACGAGAGGTTCACGCTCTACTTCGAGGAGAATGACTTCCTCCGTCGAATCGACGAACGGGGCGAGAGCATCGCCTACGTTCCTGCGGCGCACTGCCAGCACCTGTACAACCAGAGCGCATCGCAGGAGTCGGCGAAGGCTGGGGCGCTGTATGCGGAATCGGAAGCGAAGTACTTCGCGAAATGGAACGGTCCGCTTGCAGCGCGTTTCCTGGGGAAACTGCGACGTCCGCCCGGCGAACACCCGGCCGTGCCGCTCCGCGGTGCTCTGGAAGTGCCGGCCGGCCACTTCGTCGAAATCTCGCCCGATTCGTCGTTCCAGGTCGCAGCCGGGTATTTCCCCGATGGCGCGGGGCGCCTAGACCTTCCACCTGCGGCGTGGGACGCGTTCCACGGTGACAGGCTCTATCTGCGTACGATCGAGCGAAGTACAGCGCGCGTCGGCACAACCTATGTCAGGTACAAGAGTTGATTAGAATGGCGCCATGAGCTCGACTAGCGTGTCGGTGCTGGTACCGATGGCAGGCCCGCAGCTCGAGTTCCAGTCGACCGTCAACACGATTCGCGCATACCTGGCGTCGACAGGCCTGGCATTTGAGGTATTGCCGATCAAACCCACTGCAAGCGAGCGGTACGGCGTTCTATTGCGCCGCGGTGCTGCTGAAGCCACCGGCGACGCGATTGTCATCGTGGACCCGGATCTGCCGTATCGAGTCGAAGCGATTGGAGACGCCGTGGCTCTCATCGACTCGGCCGCCACGGACATCGTCTTTGGCTCGACGGGTGCCATCGCTTCGCGGCATCTGCTACTGCGGTGGCTCATCGGCGCGCTGCCTGATCGGACGATCCGCTTGAAGGCATTCTCCCGCGAGGCCGCGCGGCTCGTTCTCGAAGAGACGAAGCTCGCCGGCGAGGAGTGCGATCTGGAGGTCGCGTTCCTCGCGAACAAGTACGGGTTTCGTGTCGAGACTCTGCACCTCGACCTGCAGCGCTCAGTCAGCTCGAAGCGAACATTCACCCCGGCGAGCGTCTATGCCGCGATCCGTATCCGGATGATCAATCGCCGCATGGGCTACCGCGCCGGACGCCGCTGTCCGGTCTGTTTTTCGAACGACGTTCGAACGCTGGCGCAGATCTCGGGAAACGTAGTGAGGATCTGCTCGCGCTGTAAGTGTCGGTATCTAAACGATTTCACCAGGAGCAGCGGTGTGGGTCCGCCACGGCGCGCCTTGCGTGCGCACCCTCCGGCCGGCGAGGGCGAGCCGCCGGTCGGGAAGCACTCGGATCGCGCGCGGCAGAAGACCAGCGGCCGGCGGTTGTCGACTTTACGGCGGCATCTGGCGCCGCGTGCACGCGTGCTGGAGGTCGGTGTGCGGGATGGGAGTTTCGGAGCCGCCGCGGGGAGCGAGTTCGAGTACGTCGGCATCGATTACGCCATGGCGGCCGTCCGCAACGCCCGAGCGCGTGGTCTGGAGGTGTACGCCGCGGCTTTGTCGAACTTCGTCAACACCGGGCGCTCGTTCGACGCGGTCGTCCTGCACCACGTCTTCGAGAACATGCCTGACCCGCACGACGCCCTGGCACGGATCAAGGATCTCCTTCGGCCCGGGGGGTTTCTCTTCCTGACGACGTTCGATACCGAGGGGCTGCTCTACGTCGTTACCGAGAAGAAACTGTTTGCGCAACTCTTCGGGCAACACCTGGTCCTCTACTCGCGGTCGGCGCTGATCGAACTTCTGGAGCGCTCGGGATTCGAGATCGACACGATTGGTCCCGATTTCGAATATCGCGACCATCGCCTCGTGCGCCACTGGATCGGGTCGCACTGGCCGGGGCTGGCACCGCTCGTCAGCGCGATCATCCGGCTCCTACCCGACCCGATGCTCGTCAGTTCGGGGTCGATCCGGATCATTGCGCAGAGACGCGCGGGCGCACCCATCGACACGCGCGTGGTGCGATCGGCGGAACCGACGCATGCCCGCTGAGCCGCTCACGATTCGGGCGTACAAGCCCGGCGACGAGAGTGCGATCCTCGATCTCTTCCGCCGCGCGTTCGGTGTCGAGCGGAGCATCGCCCACTGGCGCTGGGAGTTTCTGGAGAACCCGTTCGGCGCGGAACACATCACGGTTGCGGTGGACGACGGGGGAAGGCTCGTCGCGCATTTCGCGGGCTATCCGGTGCCCTTCCGGCGCGACGGCGCGGATCTCCTCGCTCATCAGATGGTCGACATCATGACCGATCCATTGGTCCGGCACATCGGCCGCGGGCCGACGAGCGTCTTCGTGCGGTGCATGGCGCACTTCTACGAGACGTTCTCGGAAGGGAAGATCGCCTTCAATTACGGCTTCGACGTCGGTAGCGGGCAGACGCTGTTTCTTCGGTACCTGCGAGGTCAGGTCGTCGAACCGGTTGGCTACCGGGCGCGCGACCTGATGGCGAACCCGCTCAGACCGGCCAATCGATGGCAGCGGCGCTTGCGCGGCTTTCAGTTCGAGCTCGTGAAGCGCGCGACGGATGAATGGGACGATCTCTTCGAACGGAGCTGGCGCGACTACGGCCAGCTCGTGCGGCGCGATCGCGCATACGTGCAGTGGCGTTATCTCGACTGTCCCGATATCCCGTACATCGTGGTGGCCGTGCGCCGGTGGAAGCGGCTCGTCGGATGGATGGTCCTCCGGATCCGTGACCAAAGGCTGAGCCTGGGAGATGCCCTGTTCGATCGTCGCCATCCGGAAGCTCTCGAGCTTGTCTTGAGGCACGTGGTCCCGCAGTACCCGGTGAGCCTTCTCGACGGCTGGTTCTCGCTACGGCCTGCATGGTTCAGCACCCTCCTCGACAACCTCGGAATGACGAGCAGCGACGAGCCTCAGGGGCTCTCGATGATCGCCGCAACCTTTACCGAGCCCGGAGCGATCGAGCACCTCCGCCAGACCTACTACACGATGGGCGACAGCGATCTGTTCTGAGCGCTCCAACCCGGCTCGCCTCGTGCATCGCGAGAATCGATCTCGGCCGTGGGTACAATGGTTCCGTCGATGAAGGACTCAGAGCCGCAGCAGCCAGCGCCGGCGAAGCATCTCGCCGAGGTCGGGAAGAAGCGCGTTCTCGTCATCGACGATGACCTGCCGATCCGCGGCATGCTCGCCGCGGCGCTCCGGCAGCACGGCTATCAGGTGCTGCTGGCGGGCGATGGCGCGGAAGGGCATCGTGCTCTGACGATCCACAAGCCCGACATCGTCCTGCTCGACCTGGCCATGCCCGATGTCAACGGCTGGGACTTCCTGCAGCGCCTTCAGGAGACGGGGCACCTCGGCACAGTGCCGATCATCGTCGTCTCCGCACACTTGCGCGTGGAGCCTCAGGCCATTCTGCAGATGGGCGTCAAGGCCATTCTTCCGAAGCCGTTCAATCTGCCGGAGCTCATCGATCTGATCGAGCATCTGTCGCCGTGAGCGAAGACGAGGTTCACGTTCGTATCTCGTCGCGATTTTCGACGGCGCTGCTGCGCCGGTACGTCCGCTCGAAGCTGTCCACCGACCCGCTCTACGCCGCCGTGGCCGACAGGCTGCGCGATCATGGCCACCCCGTGGTCGACGTCGGCTGCGGTATGGGGCTGACCGAGTGTTATCTGCGTGAGCACGGGTACTCCGGCCCGATCGCCGGCGTCGATTACGACGAGCGAAAAATCGCGGAGGCCTCGAGGGTGTGCGCTTCGTACGCGGATCTGGAGTTCGCGATTGCCGACGCCGTGGGTGCCATTCGGCGCGGCTCCAGTGTGCTGCTCCTCGACGTCCTTCACTATCTCGGCTCGCGAGAGCAGGTGCAGCTTCTCGAGTCCTGCGCGGAGGCAGTTCCTGTCGGCGGCGTCGTCATCATCCGGGACGCGGTGCAGGACGGCAGCTGGCGTTACCGCCTGACGTATTTCGAGGAGACCTTCGCCCTCACGGTGCGCTGGTTGAAGGCTGCGCGGTTGAACTTTCCACGCCGGGAGCTCGTCGTCGAGCCGTTCGCCAGGCGCGGTTTCGACGTGGAGGTGACGCCGCTCTGGGGACGGACGCCGTTCAACAACTATCTCTTCGTTTTCAGGCGCACCGCATCTGGAAGGACGAACGAGTAGCCGCGGCTTCGTGCCGCGGCGATCACCGCTTCGATCGCCTCGAGAGACCACGGGCGGCCCTGATGCAGAACGACGATCGCGCCGGGCTCCAGCCCGGCCTCGATCGAACGCACGATCCCGGCGACGTCGCTCTTCACTGCGTCGAAGCCGCGGCTGCTCCAGCCGATCAGGCGCATGCCGCGTTTGCGGAGAACGGGGTGTACGAACGGATTCTTCATCCCGACCGGCGCGCGGAACAACGTCGGCGCCGTGCCGAGAATCGAGCTCAGGACGTCATCGCATTGCTCGATCTCGCGGCGGACCGAACCCGGCGGGAGACACCAGAAGGAAGCGCTGGGATGCGTTTGCGAATGATTGCCGATCTGGTGACCGTGCCGGGCGATCTCCGCCACCAGGTCCGGCGCCGCTTCCGCGAGCGTGCCTTTGACGAAGAAAGTGGCTCGAATGCCTCGGCTTTCGAGCAAGTCGAGGAGAGCGGGCGTGTCCTCAGTCGGCCCGTCGTCGATGGTCAGCCACAGCTCCTTTGCGGCGGCGTCGAAAGCGGTGAAGACCGGGCCGAGCCACTGCGAGCTCGGCCGCAGGGTCGGGTACAGAAGCAGAGCGTGCGAAAGGGCCAGGATGCCAAGGCTCGGCCAGGGCCAGCGCCAGACGAAGACGAGGAAGACGACCGGCGCGGCACAGGCGAACGTCAGGATGGCTCGGCGCATCGCTTCTCCATGTCGCGCACCCGGTCACGCAGCAGCCACATCATGACTGCGGCCGCAGCGTTCAGCACGGCCGCGACGAGCGATGCGATCGCCATTCCCTTCGCGAAGCCGTGCTGCGTCGCGAACCATGCCGACGCCGCGAGAAATGCCGCCATCGTGGCGAACGAGTTCGCCGGGACGTTGTCGCGATCGTGTCGCCGACGGATACGCCGCCACAGCGGCATCACGACGAGACCGACTGAGTAGAACGGGATCTGCAGGACGATCGGCGTGGCGATCGCAGCGATCACGAGGGCCAGCGGAAGCGGTATCCAGAAATGCAGAATGGCGGCACAGTAGCCGGTCGTGGCCACCAGCACCCAGATGGCCACGGTGAACATCTCGAACGTGTTCTGGCCGCGGTCGATGGCCAGCATGCCAGGCACGGGCGGCTCGGCGCGGCTCATCGCCGTGCGCGTGTAGCCGACCAGGCGAAAGAGTGCGAGGTTCGACCGCGACGGGAGTGATCGGGCGGTGGGTCGATTCGGAATTCCGGTCACGGCCGGCTCTCCTCGAACACCGGCTCGAAGGTGAACCACTGGAACCATGAGTCGGCAATGACGCGTTCCAGCTGGA
This sequence comes from Acidobacteriota bacterium, assembly GCA_021781455.1. Taxonomy (GTDB): domain Bacteria; phylum Acidobacteriota; class Thermoanaerobaculia; order Gp7-AA8; family Gp7-AA8; genus JAJXWV01. Next base: position 32,550 of record JAJXWV010000064.1, read on the forward strand.
CGGCCCAGCGCGTCACCGCGTTCTGCAGGATCTCATCGCGGTTGTGCCGGTCCCGATCGACGCGGATCGGTTCGCAGGTGACGAGCCGATAGCGCCGCCTTCCGGCGCGGATGATGAAGATCGGATAGATCGGCACGCCGGCGGCCATGGCCAGCGCGAACGGCCCGGTCGGCAGCTGCGTGACTTTTCCGAACAGGACGGCATTTGCCGAGGCGACGCCGGGTGTGACGCGATCGCCCTGGATGGCCACGATCTGTCCCTGGCGCAAGCCGTGAAGGAGGTCGAGCGCGAGCTCGTGTGCGCGGGTGTTGAAATTGATGTTTACGGCCTCGCCAACTGTTCGCCCGTGCAGGTCCTCCTCGAATTCGCGCGTCTGTGGATCGACTTCGGGCGCGCGGACCATCAGCAGTTTTTGCGCCGTAGTCTCGCCGAACATCTGTGCGCCGAGATCGTAGCTGCCCATGTGCGCGGTGAGCATGATCGCTCCGCCGGAGCGTGCCTGGAGGTCGGCGAAATGCTCGTGACCGATGAATTCCCAGTCCGGCGTGACGCGCGTCTCCTGCAGGCGGGCGTTGTCGGTGATGGTCCAGGCGTAGTTCCAGAAGACGCGCCAGGTGCGGAAGAAGTTCGTCAGGGCCAGCGAGCCGGGTTTGATCGTGCGCAGGTTGTGCATCACACCGCGCCGGACGGGTCCCCAAAGCAGGAAGAACAGAGACCACCAGGCCATGACGATGGGCTCGATCCAGAGGGGCACGTTGAGCACGGCCCAATGCAGGAACTGGCGCCAGAAGACGCCGCGCACGAGAAATCGACGCCACCAGGCGGGCTCACTCACCGCTGGATGATATCGTCGAGCTTCGCGTCCAATGAAGGAAGTTGTGAGCGGAGCAGCTCGAACAACGCGCTGGTCATCAGCTCGTCGTCTCCCGGATAGGTGGGGATGAAGCGCAGTGGAAAGCGGGAGAAGATCTCGGCGTCGCTGCGGCGGCGCATCTTCTGAACGGCGGCACGTTTTTCCGCCAGCCGCGACTCGTTCCGCAGAATCCAGTCGAAGGCGCGGAACTGCATCGTGGTCAGGGGGTCGTCGATGGCCACCAGGGGCTCGGGCCCGCGAATCCTGCGGCGCAGGCGGGCGCCGAGGTGCCGGCGGGCGGCCTGCGATCGCGAAGACGGCACTCCCATTTCGCGAGTCAGTTCCGAGGCGCGAGGATTGCGCGTGGTTGCGTAGTGGTGAAGCCGGTGCAGGTAGGTCAGGAAGATCGAGCCGGCCGCTTCGCGGAGATTCTCGAAGTTCTTGATGGCGGTCTGCATGGCGTTGCGCTCGAAGAGCACGCCCCGTTCGAAACTGCCGAGCCGGTCGCTCGTCGCGGCAGAGGCATGCCTGACGATCGCGCGCGGCTCGTAGACGGCGCGTTTTCCGGCGATCCACGTCCGCCAGCCGAAGTCGACGTCTTCCAGGTAGGCGAAGTAATCGCCGTCGAAACCACCGAGCTCGAGCAGCGGCTCACGTCGCGAGATCATGTTGCCGCCGCAGGCGAAGAGAATCTCCCCGCCGGGAGGAGGCTCGGGCCTGGCGTCCAGCGGCATGCGGAAGCCGTTCTGGAAGGCGTGGCCGTCGAAGGTCACGAACCCGCCGATGAAATCGATGCGGCGCCCGGAAACGTCGACGATCTTTCCGCCGACGGAAACGACGTCCGCGGGCGCCTCGTCGATGGCTCGGACGATCGAGGCCAGCCATCCCGGTTCGGTGACGGCGTCGTTGTTCAGGAAAACGACGTTCCGCGCACGTGAGGTGGAGAGGGCCGCGGCGATGCCGCCGGTGAAGCCTCGATTCTCGCCGAGCGGAAGAAAACGGATGCCTGGATACCGGGAGGGGATCTCCGCGACGGAGCCGTCCACCGAGCCGTTGTCCACCACCGAGACCACGGATCCGTACACCTCCACGAGCTGCGGCTCGAGAGAGGCCAGGCAGGCCAGCGTGTCGCGCTTGCCATTCCAGTTGAGAATGATCACGTCGACGGTGGTCGCGCTCAGGAACGGCCTCCCATACGGCGCTTGAGCCGGTCGATGATCGACGGCGGGTGCTCGGGGACCTGCAGGCGCACCGCGAACTTTTCCTTCGATTCGTCGATCCGCGGCGCGCGGCAGAACTCCAGCAGCGGCGCCAGCGACTGCGACCACTGATGGTCCTGCACGAAGGCCCGCGTTGCGGAGACCATCGCCTCGTGCCTGGTGTGTTCCGTCAGGATCGACACGATGCCGCCGGCGAAAGCCTCGGGAGAGTCATCGCGCACGACCACGCCCGCTCCATACCGCGAGAGGATCTCGTCGGTTCCCGGAGCCGAGCTCGTGACGATCGGCAGCGCGCCCCAGAGGTAGTCGTAAATCCTTGTGCGCATCGCGAGGTCGGTCTCGATCGACTGCGGGAAGGTGAGCAGCGCCAGGGAGTGACGATCGAAGAATTCCCCGCGCCTGTCGTAGGGCGTCCACGGCACGAAGTCGACGAAGTCGTATCTCTTCGACCTCACATGCTCGATCGCCTCTGCGGCTTTTCCCTGAGGCGTCAGGTCGGGATTCGGATGACGGGTGAAGGTCAGCGTCATCGCGGGGAGCGTCTGCCGGGCGATGGCCACCGCTTCGATCGCCGTGATGGGATCGTACCAGTCGTAGATTCCGCCGAAGAGAACGGCCGGCCGGTCGAGGTCGCGCACCACGCGAGAACGCAGCGGCTGCACGCCGAAGGGAGCGACGCGCAGCAGGTGATCGAGGTGAGGATCCGCTTCGAAGGCGAGCGGGTTGAGCCGGCCGGCGGCGATCATCGTGCCGAGGTAGAAGAGGCGCTGCGCCTCCGAAGCGCAGAGGAAGAAATCGCCATGAGCGAGGGAGTTGAGAAGAGTGGCGTGATCATGGTCGAACACTTCGCCGCCCCGGCTCTCGAAGTAGTGCAGATTCTCGATGATGAAGGGATCGTAAAGATCGACGGCCGCCGGGATGCGCTGGGCATGTGCGAAGACGTCGTTCGCGGCGTGTCCCTGCACGACGAGGACATCGCTCCGGCCGCTGAAGTCCCGGAGGTTCTCCGGAGAGATCGCTCCGCAGCGGCAGCCTTCCAGCACCCCGCCGTCGGGCGAAAGGAGGGCCACCTCGTGGCCGTCGCGGCGCAGCGCGGCGGCCATTTCGACGAAGCGGATGCCGATGCCGGCTGGCTGGCGATGCCCGAGCGGCTCGGGGCAGACGAGAAGAACCCGGCTCAACCCCGGCTCCGCACTTTCTCGATCATGTTGTGCAGTTTCCAGGTGCGCGAGGCATAGATCATGTCCAGCATCGACTGCAGGCGACGGATCTCGGCGTACAGCGCCTGGATGGTGGTCTGCATGTCACGGCGGCCGGCGGTGGCCGCTGCGTGCTCTTCCTCGAGCCTGGCCAGGGCCACGGATTTTTCGCTGATCTCGTGCGCAGCCCGGTCGAGTGCGGCCTGCGCTCCGCCCTGAAAGCCTTCCAGCTCGCGCATGCGCGTCACGTTCCGCACCGCGTCCTCGTGCAGTGCCTGCAGCTTCGCCAGAAGGTCGGCCTTGTCGCGCTCGAAGCGCTCCACGCTGATCTCGAGGTGGTGCGCCCGCCCGCGCTGCTCGACGACATCGCTGTTGGCCGTTCCGAGGCGATCCTTCTGCCGTTCGAAAGCATTGGCGAAGACGTTCGGATCGAGCAGCGTCTGATGTTTTCGCCAGACTTTGAGCTTGGCTTCACGGAATGCGGTTGAGCCTTCCGGAGCCGCCAGGGTGATGGATGTGCCGGCCTGGACATGGCGGATTTCGCAGGTGATTCGCGGCACGTGCACGAAGGTTCCGCGGCCGGAGAGGCGGATGAGGAAGTCCCAGTCCTCGAAGAGGTCGAACTGCGGGTCGAAGCCGCCCAGGGCCAGGAAGTCGTCGCGGCGGACGAGCAGCGTCGGCAGCGGGATGTAGTTGTCGATGAGGAGCAGATCGCGATCGTAGTCGTCGCCGAAGAGCCTGAGCCGCGCCGTGGTTTCCATCGTTCCCGACTCGCCGATGTGCACGAATGCCGAAACGGCGTCGGCGTAGCAGGCGGCAACGGGTGAGGCCACGGCGGCCCGGGACAGCACGTCGAGGTGAGGGGGATAGTAGATGTCGTCGTCGTCGAGGAAGGCGATGAAGGGATTGGCCGCCGCCTCTACCCCGCTGTTCATGGCTCGCGAGCGTCCGCGGGGCGACTCGTGCTGGACGAGCTTCACTCCGGTGCCGCAATCGGGAGTGGCACCACCATCGTTCACGACCAGGACTTCGGCGGGGTAGCCGGTGGCGCGGATCGACTGCAGCGCTTCGCGGAGAAGGGCCGGCCTGTCCTTCGTCCGAACGATGACGCTGATCGGCAGTGGCTCGCGTTCGACGGACAGAGCGCCGCGCGCATCGCCGACCGCATGCTGGAGCGCGCTGAACGGCTGAGTGCGGAGCGACGCCAGAGGAAGCGTGTAGTAGGCCTCCGCATACTGAACGGACGATGGGAGGGTCATCGACCGGAACGCGTTCAGTCCACGGGCGAAGGCCACGTAGTCGCGGATCTCGAGCTGTGACGCGTGCGCGGCGATGGCCTCCCATTTCACGCCTGCGACATCGGTGATGTCGACGAGCGTGTTCGGCCGGAGCGGCTGGCTGACCTCGTAGAAGGCGATCTGCGCCACGGCCAGTTCGGCGAACAACGCCTCATCACTCTGGATGAGCGTGCAGAATTCGGAGGCCAGCGCGAGATGGTCGGGGTGAATCTCGATGGGGCTCGGAACCAGGATGAGGTCGGGATGGAACGACTGCAGCGCCTCGCGCAACCGGTCGCGGAGCTCGCCGCCGCGAGCTTCCAGATGCCGGTCGGGAAAGCGCAGGAAATCGACGTCGGCGATTCCCACGACCGCCAGCCCGCGGGAGCACTCCTCCTCGCGCCGGCGACCGTAGTCGGCGCGGTCGGCCGATGCGATCGCTTCGGTGCCGTCGGTGGCGACGACGGCGCGCACTTTCCGTCCTTCGCGGGTGTGCTGGGCCAGCAATCCGCCGCAGCCGATCACTTCGTCGTCAGGATGAGGAGCGAGGACGAGCAGCCGTTCGCCGCGAAGCTGGGACGCTGTAAACGGGATCGCCTCGGCCTCGTGCATGCTGCGCGGGATTATAGGAGCGTTGCCACTGTGCTCGACTTGACGGATCATTGCCCCCGGGCTCCAGAGTGAGTGGTTCGGAACAGACATCCTCGGCAGTCGGATCGAATGACCGGCTCCTCAGCGACATCGTCGCCCTGATCCAGCAGCTGACAGGGCGCGATGTTCGCAGCGGCAGCCGCGCCGACCTGTTCGCCGGCGCGTTTTCGGCTCTGTTCGAGTGCATGCCCTTCGACGTGGCCGTGGCCGTCATGCTGGAGCAGAACCTCGACCTCTACGTTTCTACGCGGGCCGACGGAAACTCGTTGGTGGACGAGTCGCTGATCAACCGGGTCCGCGAGACCCTGCAGAAAGTCATTCCGGCCTCATTTGCAGCCACGGACATCGTGGTCATGTCCGAGAGCCACGATCTTCCCGCTGGCAGCAGCAGTCAGAGTCTGCGTCATCAGGCCTACGCGATCCTGACCCTGGACGGGCGGACGGCCGGCCTCCTGGTGGTCTATCGCGATGATCCGCCCTTCAGCCCCGGACACGAACAGGTCGTGGAGATCTTCACGGCCCAGATGTCGTTGCTGATGGCCAATCTCAGCGCCCGCGAGCAGATCCTCAATCTCGCCGACACCGATTACCTGACCGGCATCTGGAACAAGCGATCGCTGCGGCGGCAGCTCCTTCAGGAGATGGAACGCGCACGCACGTTGAAAGTGCCCCTGGCCGTTCTCGTGCTCGACATCGACGATTTCAAGCAGATCAACGACACGCTGGGCCACACCATCGGCGACGTCGTGCTGTCGGAGTTCTGCGGCGCGGTTCGTGAGTCCCTGCGGCCGCCCGATTTCTTTGCGCGGTTCGGCGGCGACGAGTTCGTGGTCATCCTTCCGCACACGGACCGCGACGGTGCCGAAGCCGTGGCCGAGCGGATCCTGGAGAGGGTGCACGGCCTGACGATCATCACGGACGAGGAAACCGCGGTGCGTTGCTCGGTGTCGATCGGCGTGGGGACGTTCCGGGTTCAGGACAGCAGCGCGAACGACATGCTGCGGCGCGCCGACGAGCGCCTGTACATCGCCAAGCGCCGCGGGAAGAATCGAGTGGTGGCCGACGACGTTCGCGGCGAAGAGCGATAGACTCCGCTCCGCCATGCGGAACCGTTACGTCATCGCCAACTGGAAAATGAATCTCCCGCCCGAGGGAATCGGGGCTTATCTCGACGAGCTCGGGAGTGCGCCGAAGCGCGATGCCAGGCTCATCGTCGCACCTCCGTTCGTCTACATTCCGGAAGTCGTCAGGAAAGGCCGTGGCATCGCCGTCGCCGCGCAGAACTGCGGCGACCAGAAGTCCGGCGCGTTCACCGGCGAAGTCTCGGCGGCGATGCTCCACGACGTCGGCGCGCGATTCGCGATCGTCGGCCACTCGGAACGCCGCAACGTCTACAAGGACACCGACGAGATGATCGGCCGCCGGATGGCCATGGCCCTGGAGAACGGCCTCACGCCGGTTCTCTGCATCGGAGAGGATCTGCGCGTGCGCGACGCGGGTGGCGTGGCGGAGCATCTTTCGAGTCAGATCCGCGCCGTCTCGTCCGACGCTCTCGGCCTCTCCGGCGAGGTCGTCGTCGCTTACGAGCCGATCTGGGCGATCGGAACCGGCCGGAACGCCAGCGGCGCCATGGTGGCCGAGACGGTCGCCGACATCCGCAGCGCCCTGCAGCGGCACTGGCCCTCTTCGCGATGGGACGCACCGATCCTGTACGGCGGCAGTGTCACGCCGGACAACGTTGGCGACCTCGTGGCCAACGGCAACATCGACGGGTTTCTCGTCGGCGGAGCGAGCCTCGATTCGCGAAAGTTTCTGGCCATTTACGACGGGCTGGTGGGCAGGCTGGCACGAGCTTGACTTCAGGTGTCGTACGGGGAAGAATTCCGCGCCTCAGTGGGTTAGCAGCCACGGCACCGGAGACTTCATGATCATCGCTTTGGTAGTACTACACGTCATCATCAGCCTTTTTCTCTGCCTCGTCGTGCTCGTGCAGCAGGGCAAGGGGGCGGATCTGGCCGGTGCGTTCGGCGGCGGCGGATCGCAGACGGCGTTCGGAGCGCGCGGCGCGACGACGCTGCTTCACAAGCTGACGACCGCGTTCTTCATCCTCTTCGTCCTGACCTCGATCTCGCTGGCGATCCTGCAGGCGCATCCGCGCGGCTCGATCATGAACTCGACGCCGGCCGCTCCGGTCTCCAAGTAAGGCGCCTCACGCGCCCGGTTCTTTCGATTGCCCAAGTGGCGGAATTGGTAGACGCGCACGTTTGAGGGGCGTGTGGAGAAATCCGTGCCGGTTCGAGTCCGGCCTTGGGCACCACCTCGAGAGCAAAAGACCCGCTCGGGTCTTTTTTGTTTTGGGGCGCCTTCCCGGATCGTCATCGCCGCCGGCCGCGGCTCCTACCGCTCCGCGATTCTCCGGTCGTAGTCGGCGGCCCGGTCGAGGAATCCCTCGATGGAACGGCCGAGCGACAATTTCTCCGTGAGGTCGGCCGCCTTGTCGAACTCGACGCGCAGGCGCTGGGCCTCGGCGAGATAGTAGTCGCGCAGCCCTGACTCGATCTTGAACTCCGGATATTTCTCCGCGAGCCCTCGCATCCACTCCTCGACCTGCCGTCGGCGGTCCTTGTCGCCGTTGCCGGTCTTGAGATCGTTGAGCAGCGTCTCGACGACGCCACCGAGGATTTGCTGTCGCTCGGGAGTGATCGGTTCGTTTGCCATGGGCGGGATGTTATCAGTCTGCCCGGCGCCGTCCATCGCCGGGAGCTTGCGGCGGGCTCACCGGTTGCCAGGCGTCGTTCGACTACAATGCCCCGCCGTGAAAGTGCTGGTAGCGAACCGCGGCGAGATCGCCGTGCGCATCATTCGAGCCTGCCGCGAGCTCGGTTACCCGACCGTGGCCGTGTATTCGGAGCCCGATCGTGCCGCGCTTCACGTGGTCTATGCAGATCAGGCCATTCCGATCGGTCCGGCACCGTCCCGCGAGAGCTATCTGCGCATCGATCGGATCATCGACGCGGCGAAGACGACCGGCGCCGACGCGGTCCATCCCGGATACGGCTTCCTGGCGGAGAATGCCGAATTCGCCCGCGCCTGCCGCGATGCCGGCCTGCTGTTCATCGGCCCCTCGCCGGAGTCCATCGACGCCATGGGGTCGAAGACCGAGGCGCGTCAGCGGATGAAGGCGGCCGGAGTGCCGGTCGTGCCGGGCCTGACCGAAGCGGTGAAATCGTTCGACGAAATTGCCGCGTTCGCGGCGCAAGCCGGTCTGCCGATCATGATCAAGGCGGCCGCGGGCGGTGGCGGCAAGGGCATGCGCCTGGTTACCCGCGAAGACGAGCTCCGCCAGGCCTACGAGCGGACGACGAGCGAGGCTGCGTCGTTTTTCGGCAATCCGGCCGTGTATGCGGAGAAGTTCGTGGAGTCGCCGCGGCACATCGAGGTACAGATCGTCGGCGACCAGCATGGCAATCTGGTCCACCTCGGTGAGCGCGAGTGCACTCTGCAGCGCCGTCATCAGAAGGTCGTGGAGGAGTGCCCGTCGCCCGTCGTCGACGAGGAGCTTCGCCAGCGTCTCGGCGCCATGGCCGTCAAGGCGGCCGCGGCGGTGAGCTACTACTCCGCGGGAACGATCGAATGTCTCATGGGGCCTGATCGCCAGTTCTATTTCCTGGAGATGAACACGCGCCTGCAGGTGGAGCACCCCGTGACCGAGATGGTCTGGGGCGTCGACCTGGTGAAGGCGCAGTTGCTGATCGCCCAGGGCGGCAAGCTGCCGTGGCGACAGGAACAGCTCAAGCCGAGCGGCCACGCCATCGAATGCCGCATCTACGCCGAGGATCCGGCGAGGAAGTTCGCGCCGTCGCCAGGGCTGATCCGGTACATGAACCTGCCGCAGGGTCCGGGCGTACGGAACGAGAACGGCGTTTATCCCGGATACACCGTGCCGGTGTTCTATGACCCGATGCTGTCGAAGCTCGTCTGCCATTCATCCACTCGTGCCGATGCCATCGAGCGGATGAAGCGGGCGCTCATGGAGTACCGGATCCAGGGCATCGAGACCACGATTCCGTTCTTCACGTTCCTGATGAACCATCCCGATTTCCGTGCGGCGCGGTTCGATACCGGATTCATCGACGGGCTCCTGCCGCAGCTCGCCTTAGGCCCGAACCGCCTCGACCGCGAGCGCGTCGATGCTGCCATTGCCGCCGCGGCGATCCTGGCGTTCGAAGACGCTGAACGCGTACAACTGCCGGCTGACCAGGATTCGCAGTGGAAGCGGGCCGGCCGTGAAGAAGCCGTGCGGGGGGGCCTGTGAAGCTGATCGCCCGCTACGAGGACACCGACATCGCGGTCGAGGTGGAGCGGCACGCAGACGGTTATCGCGTCACCCTCGGCGATCGTTGCTTCAGTGTCGACCTGGTGCACGCCGGCCGATACGTGCGGTCCCTCCGACTCGAGGACGGTACGCAGTACAGCCTCGTGCACAACCGCATCGGGAACATGCACGAGATCATGATGGGCGGATCGAGGATCGAAGTGGAGATCATCGATCCCCTCGCTCTGCGCCGGAAATCGCGTGAGGATGCCGGAGGGGAAGGCGGCGTCGTCAAGGCGCTGATGCCCGGCCGGATCGTGCGCATCCTCGTCGAGTCGGGTCAGGCGGTCGAGAAGGGCACTGGTCTGCTGATTCTCGAAGCGATGAAGATGGAGAATGAAATCCAGGCGCCCGTCGACGGCACGGTGGCGGAGATCTTCGTGAAGCCGGGTGACACGGTCGAAGGCGGCGCAGCGCTGGTTCACATCGACTGAGGGCTTCGTTTGGACGGTCCCCCTCGGTCCCGGCTGACGGCTGTCCGACTACAATACTGGCATGTCCGCAATCGATCCGCTTTCCCCCGGGAGCGAGATGGAGCCGTTCCGGTTCACGGAACGGCTGGGCTCGTCGGTCTGGAAGGCGGAAGACAGCAGAAGCGGAAAGAGTGTTGCGGTCAAGGTGCTCACGCGCCAGCTTCCGAGGGAAGCGGCGCGGCGCGAGCAGGTCATCCGAGAGGTGCGCCTGGGCGCGGCTCTCTATCACGCCTTTCTCGTTCCCATCCTCGATGTCGTCGTCGCCGGCGACGCCCTCCTGCTGGTCATGGAGCTCCTCGACGTGCAGCCCCTTTCCGCGTATCTCGGCGGAAAGCCGCGCTCCCGCGTCGAGTTTTTCCGGAGCGCCTACCAGATCGCGGATGTGCTGAAGCTCCTTCAGGCCCGCAACATGGTCCACGGCAACGTCAACGGTGACTCGGTGATGATCGCGCCGACCGGTCAGATCCGGCTCGGCGGGCTCAACGCCCTGAATCTCCTTCAGCGAAAGGAGGGGACGTCATCGGGGGCCTACCAGCAGAAGGGGAGCGATCCGAGAACGGTCGCCTACATGGCCCCCGAGCAGATCGCCGGACAGGCCGTCGATGCGCGCACGGACGTGTTTTCCCTCGGCGTCGTGCTTTACGAGATCGCCACCGGCGCGCTGCCGTGGAACGCGACCACCGCCGGTGACCTGGCGCGCGCGGTCGTCGAGGGGCAGCCGCAATCTCCGCATGCGCGCAATCCTCAGATCGCCGCCGACGTCATGGGCGTCATCGGCCGCTGCCTGTTCAAGGATCCCTACCGCCGGCATAAAGACGCCAAGGCAGTCGCCGACGACGTCGTCAAGCTCGATCCGGAGGCGCTGAAGTTCGCGACCGAGCTTGCCAAACGGACCAACACCATCGTCCCGGCGCAGGTCGCCAGTGACGCGCGTTCCGTGATTCTCCTGCTGGGCGACATCGTCGATTACGACCAGCTTTACGCCACACACCCTGATACAGCCATGCAGGCCGCGGCGCGAATGCAGCAGATTCTCAGCGAATCGGTGTACCTGTTCGACGGGAAGATTGCCGATCCGTTCGGCTCGAGGCTGATGGGCGAGCTGCCGACCGTGGAAGCGGCGATCGAAGCGGGACGAAAAGCGGAATTCGATTTCTCCCCCGATCAGCAGGGCGACAATCTCATCCAGGTACGGCTCCTCCTTCACGCCGGTGACATCTCGACGAAGGACGGCGCACCCAGCGGCGACTGCATCAACAAGGGATTCGCCGCCCTTTCGCGCCTGCCGCCCTTGCAGCTCTTCATCAGCGAAGACTTCGTGAAGAAGGGCCGCGGTAATCTGCGGCTTCGTGACGCCGGCGCGCGCGGCGGCCTCAAGCTGTACGAGATCGCGCCGGCCGAACCGGTGCCGGAGCCGGCGACCGCACCCGTCGAAACGGTGGCCGCGGTGGATGACGCCGGAGCTCCGCCCATGGTTCCGCGTCGCCACCGCGCTCTGCGATGGTCGGCTCTCGGTCTGGTGCTGCTGCTCGCGGGCATCGGAGGAATCGTGCTGAGCCGGCGGCATCGTTCGAATGTCGCGGCGCCGAGCGTGGCGGCCAAGCCGGTTGTCCAGTATCCGCGCACGCTGGTCATCGACGGCTTTTCCGCGGAGGGTGCGGACCCGGCGATGCTCGAGCGCGCCCAGGCCATTCGACTGGCCTCGATCGAGATCCTGCGCAGCGTGCCCGATCTTCATATTCTCGACGCGCCCAGCGGGGATGCCGTCACGGTGAAGGCGATGATCCGGGCCGGTGCCGCAGGACCGGAGATCGTCCCCACTCTCAGCGGCCCGCACCCGGCCACGGGAGCGGCCACGCCGGCTCCCGACGCAGCGGCCGGCGTTGCGGCCATCGTTCAGTGGATCGCCGCGCAGGCTCACGTTCGTGCCACCACGCCCCCGCCCGATGCGCTGAACGCATTCGCCGACGCTCTGACCGCACGACAGAACAAGGACGACGCAAAATACGAGAGCTCGCTCCGCGCGACCACCACAGCAGATCCGAACTTCCTTCCCGCGCAGCTGATGGCAATGGCCTTTTTCGAATCCAAGGGCAACGCCGCCGACGCGTTCGCCGCCGCAAAACAGGTCTTTGCTCTCGCCCCCGATCGCGTGGACACCGCGAGGAAAGTCGCTGCGGGCGGTCTTGCGTCCGGCGACCTGGGCCTCGCATTCAGCGCCTACCGTGCGATCCTCAAGAACCAGCCGAATGACCCGGAAGCGTTGAACATGATCGGCCGCTACGCTGCGTCTGTTGGCGATGCTGCTCGCTTTGGCGCAGTCCTGAACCGGCTGAAGAGCGTTCCCGCTGTCGAGCGCGCCGTTCACGAGCCCGATCTGCTCGTCGCCTCCGGAAAGATCGAGAGCGCCATCGACCAGTACTACAACATCGAAGTCGACGTGCCGAACAACCCGGCACTGTCGCTCAAGATCGGCCGCATCGCGGTCTTGCGGCATACGATGCCGATTGCCGAGCTCGAGCTCGGAAAACTGCAGAAGTCCGATCCCGGATATGGATATCCGCTGCTGAAGGCGTACGTTGCCGCGCAGCAGGACTCGAAAGCCGGCGCGGAAGCGGAATTGAAATCGGCGCTGGCGGCCTCGCGCCCGGGCGACGACTACTGGACCAGCGCAGCCGAGGTCTACGCCATCCTTGGCGACAGCAAGGCCGTCGTCGACTCACTGCAGAAAGCCGCCGACCGCCGCGAGCCGACCATGGCCTACATCCTCACCGACCCGCTTTTTAACTACCTGGCGAACGATGCAGGTTTCCAGGCGGTTCGTGCCATAGTGGCCCAGCGCCAGCAGGAGATTCGTGCGGCGCTCGCCCAGGCACCGATCTAGCCTCAACATCGAACATGATCGTCACAGCCAGACTGACCTTCTCCGCAGCGCACCGTCTGCACAACCCGGAGCGCGATCCCGACTGGAACCGCCGCACATACGACAAGTGTGACAACCCCGGCGGACACGGCCATAACTACGTGATCGAGGCCAGCGTTCAGGGAAAGATCGATCCGGAAACGGGGATGGTCATCGATCTCAAGCGGCTCAAGGACATCATGCGCGAACGGGTCGTCGACCGCGTCGATCACAAGAATCTCAATGAGGACGTGGAGTTTCTTCGCGGCGTGATCCCCACGGCCGAGAATCTGGCCCGGGCCTTCTGGCGCGAACTGGCGCCGGCCATTCGCGAGGGCGAGCTCTGCGAGCTGGTGCTGCGCGAGACGGAGCGCAACTCGGTCCGTTATCGGGGAGAAGACGACTGATGAACTACGACCTGGCCATCATGGCTCTGGAAGGGCTGGTCCGATCGCCGATGCGCGTCCGCATGGAAGGCGACGAAATCGTCATCGAGGGCGAGCCGTCCGCGTTCAAGGATCTCGCCCGCCTCTGCCTGCTCCTCGGGGGCGACACCGTCGGCGGGGCCGAGGAATTCGAGTTGCAGTCGAACGTGCACGTACACGGCTCACCGCTGCGCCTCCGGCTAACGAGCTCGTAGGAGTGCGGGCGTCCCGCCCGCACCCGCGGCACGTCTCGTGCCGCGGTGAAAGAACCGAATGGACTGACTTCGGCCATATCCCGCCGGACGGGACGCCCGCAGACCACAGACCACGGAAGGCAGCGGTCTTTGTTCCGCGGTCTGCGGTCCGCGGTCTGCGGTCCGCGGTCTGCGGTCCGCGGTCTGCGGTCTGCTCTCTAGTACTGCAGCAGCGTGTGAATTTTCGTGTTCGCGTCCAGTTTGCGACGGCCTTCGAGGAAAGACAACTCGATGACCATGGCCAGGCCGATGAGCTTCGCGCCGAAACCGTGCACGAGGGACGCGGCCGCGGCTGCGGTGCCGCCGGTGGCCAGGACGTCGTCGACGACGATGACGCGGTCGTCGGGAGTGAGGGCGTCGTCGTGGATCTCCAGGATGTCCTTGCCGTACTCGAGGACGTATTCATGCCGACGGCAGTTCCACGGAAGCTTGCCCGGTTTGCGAATGGGAACGAATCCGGCGTTGAGAGCTCGCGCCACGCAACTTCCGAAGATGAAGCCGCGAGACTCGATGGCCACGACGTTGGTGATGCCCTCGTCGCGGAAGGGCTCGGCCAGCCACTCCATGGTCTTGTCGAGGGCCATCGGGGAGTGAAGCAGGGGAGTGATGTCCTTGAAGACGATCCCTGGCTTCGGAAAGTCGGGGACGTCGCGGATGAAGGAGCGGAGCTGTTCCGGAGAGGTCATCACGGTCGTATCAGAACTTCACGTCGAAGTCGGGCAGTCGGCCGGAATAGTCCTTCGACTCCTGCTCGATGTTGGTCACTTCTGCGTAGCGCGGGCCTTCCTTCAGTTCCTCGATCCACTCGTCGATGGCGCTCTTCTCGCCTTCGACGGCTGCTTCGACCGAGCCGTCTCGCGTGTTCGTGATCCAGCCCTTGAGTCCCAGGCGGCGGGCGACGCGCGTGGCGAAGAAACGGTAGCCCACGCCCTGGACCTTGCCGTGGATCCGCAGAAGGCGCATCTCTTTCATAGGACGCGAATTGTATGACGGACACGGCGCCGCCGCATCAGCGTCGGCGCTTGCGCCGCTGTCGAGTGCTGGGCGCCGGTGACTTCTTCGGCGCAGGTTTGGCCGGCGCCTGGACCACGATCGTTTTCGGCGGCGCGTTCTTCACTTCTTCCACGGACTGCTGCAGCCGTGTGATCGCGGCGGCCTCCTGTTCCCGATCGCGCCTGAGCGCAGCAAGGTCGTTCTGCAGGCGACTGAGCTCGGCGTCGCCGATTTTCACCAGCGCAACTGTCGCGGCCGCGGCCGCGTCTGTCCGCGGATACTGCTGCACGATGTTCGACAGCGAGTCGCGGGCCCGCTCGGTCTTTCCTGCATTGAGATCGCTGTGCGCCTGCCTCAGAAGGGCATTGGCCTGGATGTCGTTCGGAACCGTGAGCACCAGGTAGGCGACGATCGCTCCCAGGATCGAGGAGATCACCGCGGTGCCGATCAGCAGCGCACGTGCACGCAATGCGCACCTCCGCTGAAGTTGCGTGGTTCCGGACCGTGCCGTGCTATTCGGCCCAGCCGAAGCGGCCCACCAGAGGGACGAACTCCGCCTCGCCGCAGTCCTCGATCTGCCATCGTGTGCCGACCTGTGTCACCCGCGCCAGCCGCTGCGAGCCTCCGGTGCCGATCGGCATGAGCAGCTTTCCGCCTCTCTTCAGTTGCTGCATCAGCGGCTCGGGCACTTCCGGTCCGGCCGCGGCCACGATGATCCGGTCGAACGGCGCCTGATCCGACCAGCCGTAGGTGCCGTCGAAGACCTTGACCGTGACGTTGTGGATGCCCAGGGCGCGGATCAGCTCGGCAGCCCGCAGCGCGAGGTCGTTGATTCGTTCGATGGAGAAGACTTTTCCGCACAGCTTCGACAGCACCACCGCCTGGTATCCCGTTCCCGTGCCAATCTCCAGGACCTTTTCGCCGCCGGTGAGCTCGAGCAGCTCGATCATGCGGGCCACGATGAACGGCTGGGAGATCGTCTGCTTCGACCCGATCGGCAGAGCGCCGGGACCGTAAGCCTTCGCCGCGACCACCAAAGGGACGAAAAGATGGCGCGGCACCTCGCGCATGGCCTGCAGGACCCGCTCGTCGCGGATTCCGCGCGCGGCGACGTGCCGATCGACCATCAGGGCGCGCTGATGCGCGAATTCGCGCTCCTGCGCGGCGCGATCCTCACTTTTTCCCAGGGGCGCCAAGGATCTCCTCGAGCGGCTTGAGCCGCGGGATCGATTCGTGATGCGTGAGGTCGAGGTGCAGAGGAGTGATGGAAACGAAGCCGTTCTCGATGGCCTCGAAATCGGTGCCCTGTCCCGGATGCCAGGTCGGCGCGCCGCCGCCAATCCAGTAATACGAGCGGCCGCGGGGATCGCGCCGCTCGATGATGCCCTCGGTGTAGATCCTTCGCCCCAGTTTCGTCACGCGCACTCCGGCGAACTCGCCGACGGGGAAGTTGACGTTGAGGATGATCCGGGGGTTCGGCTTGTCTTCCAGAAGCCGGGTCACGAGCCTCGCCGCGAAGGCGGCGCAGCGGTCGAATGAATAGTGCTCGCCGACCAGCGTCGAAAACGCAACCGAGGGGATGTTCAGAAGCGCTCCCTCGAACGCCGCGGAGATCGTGCCGGAGTAGGTGACGTCGTCGCCGAGGTTCGGGCCGAAGTTGATTCCGGAGACGATGATGTCGGGGCGGTGCTCGTTCATCAGCTTCAGCACACCGAGGTTCACGCAATCGGTGGGCGTGCCGTCGACGATCCACTCGTTCTCTTCGAGCTGCAGAAGCCGCAGCGGCCGATTCAGCGTGAGCGCGTGGGAGGCCGCGCTCTGCTCGCGATCCGGCGCCACGATGAGCACTTCTCCGAGCGGCCGGACTGCCGCCGCCAGCTTGCGCAGGCCCTCGCTGTAGACGCCGTCGTCGTTGGTGATCAGGATCCGTGGCATTGGCGTGCATCGTACCAGCTGAGTGCTGAGTACTGAGTGCTGAGTACTGAGTGGGCGGTCATTCTGTGAGTTCGCGGAATCTTTGGGGTTGCCGGACATGGGCGGACACCGCCGGACGCACGCGTGGAAGTGTAGAGGATCTCGGGAGTTGAGGCGAGATCGCCGCCCGGGTCCGCGAAGGGGCGGTTTGGGGCGGCGGCGGGCCGCTGTGGCGATCAGCGGAAGTCAGTCGATACGATCATCGAACGCGCGGAAAGGCCCGTGTAATGGCGTCTTAAGCGGCTTTCGAACGCGTCCGTCGTGGGTGCTCGCGAAACGCGGCGCCCGCTGATCAGCGGAAGTGGTCGCGAACAGCGGAAGTTGAAGGTAAGTCGCGATGCATGGGGAGGTTGGGCGCGCGCGGAGCGGGAATGAGGGCGAGCGATCAGCGGAAGTTTTTTATTACAGACGTCTCTAATTGAGCCGTGAAACGTCCGAGCATCGCTTTCTGACCTTCGATGACCTTGATCGCGTCGCCGATCGTCTGAGGGAACGCCTTCCTACACTGCCGGCGGCTGAAGGCCATCTGAGCCGCGAGAGAGGAGAAGCCGGGCTGTCCCGCGGCGGCCGATGCGCTCGCGAGCTCCATGTAGAGCGCGGCGATCTTCGACTGCTGCTCAGGCGTGATCGTGCCGCGCCGCTTGTTCGCCTGGCGCCGCTTCTCGTGAGCGAAGCTCGTGAAGCCGAGGTGCTCGAAGCGGCGCATCAGTCGATCGAATCCTTTTTCGTCGAGGTCGCGCGCCGACGCTACGCCGGCTTCGGCATGCAGGATCGCCCGGTAGCTATCCTCGTCGAGCGCGAGACGGCTCTTGGCGACGTGGACGAGGGCGATCTGCGCGTGAGTGATCATCGCCGGAATTCCTTCCACTCGCGGCCGTCGAGAAGGCAACCTGCCACTTTCTTGCCGACGCGGGTGATACCGATCGCGTCGAGGGAGTGGCCCGGCGGCGGCACATCCCCAACCGGAAAGAACCGACCATCCTGCTCGAGCCAGTGGGAAATAGGGGAAAGATCGGATCGGTCGAGCGTGCGTCGCCACTCGCCCCACTGCTTGAAGAAGAACGGCACGTGGGCGGCCTGGCACTGATCACGGAGGGAGCGTGCCCAGTCGGGATGCATCGGGCGGGCGTGCGGGCCTGACTCACCGCCGACGATCACCCAATCGACACGCGGGACGTAGTAGCACGGCCGCCCCATGTCGGTCTGCTCTCCCGTGAGCGCATCGACCTGATAGAAACCATCGGGCGCGTCAGCGTGCGAGTCGACGTCGACATATCGCAGGTTGACAGCGCTGAGCAGCGGCTCAAGCGACAAGAAACGGACGACCGCGGGAATCCGGAGAACGTGGCCGAGCCGCTGCTCAAGTGTCTCCTGATTCTCTGCGCTGCCGCCGATCCAGACGTGCGGGGGTGCGATGTCGTCGTCGATCCACGCGTCGAGCATGACGCAGCCGCGGGAGTACTCGCGCACGGCTTCGAGGCGCCGGCGGAAGTTCTCCGGCCGTTTTGTCAGCAGCAACCAATCGAGTGCGGTGCAGTCCTCGATGTCACAGAGCAGGCCATAGAGCCACGGGATCGGCACCTCATCGTCGAGCCAATCGCCGAGCGAGAGCGGGAAGACCCGCCGACGAACGCCTTCACGCTTCGCGGCCTCGTTCCACTTGTACGGGAGATTTCGATACGACTCAGCAGCGAGCACGCGCTCAGCGCCTTCTCCCCAATGGCCGAGGACCTTCGGATTGCGTTTGCTCTGCGTCTCCGCATAGCAGTGATCGCACCCGGCGCTCACGTGCCGGCAGCCGCGCCAAACGTTGTAGGTTTGATCAGTCCACTCGATCTTCGAGTTCTCACCCATTCTTCTTCCCGAGCTCCTTCATGACTTGTTCGAGGTGGGCGCGCTTTGCGGTTTTCGGATAGCGGGCGAGCGCGATCTGGCGGCTGATCTTCGAGGACGTAGAGGCCGACGCCGGCGCCTCACGCTGGAAGGTGCAGTGGTTCGGGAAATGCGGCTTGTAGAACTTCAGGCCGCTGAAGGCGTAGTGAGCGAGCTCAGAGCGCTTGCAGACACGGCCGCTTGTCCCGCCGAGGATCACGACCGTGCCGTCGTTGTGTGGAACGGCCTCGATCGGGAGCTTCTTGCCGGTGTCCTCCATCGTGATCCAGAGGAGCTCGACGCCACAATGAGGGCAGGTGCTCACTGCGTCCTCTCTTCCGCCGCCGGCTTCTCGCGAGGCTCCCAATCACTGCCGTGGTCGAAGCTCATGGCCCGCTGTTCCAGGCCGGGGCCGTAGAACTCCAACTCAGTCAGGCCGCACGCGCGGAGTATCCGGTGGAGGGTTACGACCTTGAGTGAGGAGATCCGCCTTCCGGTCTCCCACGAGCTGAGCGTCCGGTGGTTGATGTGTACTTCCCGCGCGACCTGCTTCTGAGTGAGCCCCGCCAGGCGGCGCGCCTCGCGCAGACGAAGAATCAGATCCATCATCGCTTCACCTCGATCTCCAGTTGCCCGACGATCGGGCCGACGACTGAGCTGTTGCGGTAGGCGCGGGCGTGCTTCAGGTTCGAGACGCCGCGCCGGATGAAATGCTGATAGTTCTCTTCGAGCTCGCGCTCGTTGCGGATGACGTAGTAGCCGAAAGGCCGCGAGGTCGCGGTCCCGATCGGCCAGGAGCGCTCCTCGACGAGGAACTTCACGAGCGCCTGCACGTCGCGGCTGCTGATCCCGAGCTCGTCCGCGATCAGATGCATCGAGACGGCGTTCTCGCGGCCCTGGTGGGCGCGGAGGATGAGCAGCACCTTCGCGGCCTTCGCTCGATCCGGGGCCGGCACGAGGCTGAGCTGCTCGCCGGTCATGACACGCTCCGCATCGTCGCGCCGCGCTCGTGCAGCCACGCTCGCAGCACGATCATTCCGTCCGGCGTGGGCTGGTAGAAGTAACGCCGCTTGCCGGCGAGCCGCGTGACGAGATTGCGATCGAGGAGCGATTGCAGATGGCCGTACCACTCCCAGATCTCGCGCGGCCAGTCCGCGCACGCCCACTCAGGCAGACGCTGAACGACAGATTCCCGCAGCTCGACGGCCGAGATGCACCCGTGGTCGACGATCACCGCGAGCATAGCGATGGCGCAGAGCGAGAGATCGTCACTCGACACGTGAGACCTCCTGGCGTACCGCATGGGTGCGCGACTCCCGCAGCGCGTTCTTTCCTGCCTCGGTGATCGACGCGACCCAGCCGCGGCTGGCAGAGATCAGATAGATGAGATCGCACTTGCGCAGATGGTCGAGCGTGAGCCAGAGCTCGGTCGCCGGCATGCGCGCCTCGAAGTGCTGTTCGAGCGCGTTGACGTTGACCGAGCCGCAGCGGCTGATCGCGTCGAGGACATCTGCGGGGCGAGGATCGAGAGGCTTGCTCATCGGGCTGCTCATCAGGTCCGGAGCACCACCTCCGGACGACCGCGCGCGTGGCGCGGTTTCGCGTGTCAGACGGTGGCCGGCGAGGCGTCGAAGAAGTACTCCTGGCCGGGGACGAAGAACGCGTGAAGCTCTGTCGCGTCGTTAGCGAAGAGGCTCAGAGCGCCGTTGGGAAACGTCGGCTGCGGCGAGCTCGGATCGGTGGACGTCGACGGCCGTAGCGTCACGCCGCCGCCCTTGTTCGGCGGCTGCTGGCCGGTCACGGATTCACAGAAGAACTTGAAGCGCATAGTGGATCGATCTCCTTCTTTGGCTGCTCATCAGGTCCGGAGCGCCACCTCCGGACGATCCCGGCGCCCGCGGCACCGGGATTTCACACAAAGCCAGAGTGCTATGAATTGCTCACTGAATAGGGCATCACCTCCGTTTTGAACGCGCAGCCTGCTGCGCCTCGATGGCCTTGCGGTCAATCGTGAGCTTCGGCTCGTTGCCGGTCTCTTCGATCGTGAAGCCGATCGACTCGCGCTTCGCCTCGGGCACGGGAGCGGCGGCGAGCGCGTTCTTGTCGACCGTCTCGCCGCGATCCTTCACGACGCCGGCCGCGAAACCGAGCCGCTTGAGGTTCGCGATGAGCTTCACTTCTTCGATGAGGAACCGCACCGCCTTGCCGACCTTGGTGAACGAGATCGTGCCGAACATGAACTTTCGGCGCTTCGCGTCTCCGAACTCGCGGCGGTGTTTCTTGGCGAACTGCAGGACCGCGGCCTCACGCTCGGCGCGCTCCTCCTTCAGTTCTTTGATGGACACTGCGGCCTGCTCTTCGATGGCCTGCGTCCGCTTCCTGAGGGCGTTCTCCTGCGCCTCGATGTCGAGGTCGAGCTTCGCGACCACGCCGATCTCAGCCTCCACGTCCTCCCACGTCGCCAGGGTCCCGGTCTTCTTTTTCATCGCTCTTTCATTGCCTCCGCTCTGCCCCCGCGATCCACTCACACCCACCCGCCGCCGCTCCACCCCTCCCCCTGATCGCGGGGACAAACGCAAACAATCAATTGATGACGTGCTGCGCGAACTCCTTCATGCGCTCCATGGCGCGGCGAATCCCCCGGCGATACAGCGCTAAGGAAGACCTGAGGACGATGCTGAGAGCCGCGCCGCGCTGACCAAGAAAATCGATCGTGTGGTCGGCCGCGTCTTCGCCGAGCGCCTCGCGGAGCCGGAGATCGAGCGCAGCAGCTTCGACCAGATCCGTCCGCGAAAGCTTCGTGTCCGCGAGGATCGAGCAGCCGCGCGGGACGCCCTGCGCGTCGTAGTCGATGAGGACCTCGTGAGTCGCGAGGGCCCGGCAGATCACCTCGATGCAGGTGAGCGGCAGGCGCGTGGCCATCGCATCGAGGGCGCTGCAGGCCGCTTCGCGCTGCTCGCGCGTGAGCTCGGAGATCTCAATGCGCTCCTGCATGGTCGCCTCCTTCGATGCTGACCGCGGTCGCGGGCGCCTCTGTGATCAGCGATTTCTGCTGGTCAGGCGGGAGGATCTGCAGCACCTTCTCGACGCTGTACTTGACGTACACCTCGCCGGCGGGCTTGCGGTAGGTGACGATGTGCATGTCGGCGCGCAGCGCATCGCCAGCAGCGAAGAACACCTTGCGGGCGGCCATCTCATCGAGGAAGTGCTTGTCGTTGATCGGCGCCTTGACTCGCTCCTCACCGCGCGCGAGCTCCCAATGGTGGCGACCCTCGAAGAACAGGCCGCGGATCTGGTACGCGAACACCGCGGTGATGTCGGAGATGACCTCGTCTTCTGCTGGCTGAGCGGGCTCTTCGTCGCCAGCCGGCGCATGGATGAGCGCGAGCTGCGCGTCCTCGTCACGGTCGCGGAGCTGCGCTTCGAGCGTGGCGATGCGCGCGTTTGCTTCTTCGAGCGCGGCCGAGGTTTCGAGGAGCTGCTCGGCCATCCGCCTCGCGGCGCGCTCGGCTTCGTCGCGGCCGATGATGTTCGACTGCGCGACGTACTTCGCCCGATCGACCTCGATGCGCGCGGCCTTCAGCTCGCCTTCGAGCTCCGCGTTCTGCTTGTGGAGTGCCGCGAGATCGGCGATGAGCGTGTTCCGCTCGGACTGAAGCCGGTCGACCTGCTCGCGCAGATCGACCGTGGGAGTGAAGAAGCTTCGAACGCGATCGAGGATGCTCACAGGGTCGCCTCCTCAGCCGGTTCGCTCGGCTCCTCGTCGTCGTTGACACCGACGAACGCCAGCTTCGACCGCTTCAGGCCGAACCGCTCGCGGAGCTCGCGCATCACGTCCAGGCGGTCGAGCTCCCTCTTCTCGGCGAGCGTGGCGAGCACGCAGATCGCCGCTTCGAGATGCGACGCGAGGCCGAGCTGCATGATCGCGACGTCGACGACACGGAGGACCTCGTCGCGTGCCGGCGCGGGGAGAGTGGAGAGCGCGTTGACGATCTCATCGCGCGCGCGCTGGTTCGGGCGCGTGAGGGCGCGGCTCATTCCTCACCTCCGCCGAGCTGCTTGAGCTCACTGATGGCGCGGACGACGTGGCCCTTGGTCACGGGCTTGGTCTGGGCGAGCATCTGCGCGATGCGGCAGATGTTGACCACGCGCCGGAACCCGCCGTTATTGGCGGCCTCGTACTGGAGCATCGCCATCGCCTCGGCAACGACGGCGTCGGCGATCATCTGGCTCGCGACCATGCGGATGTCCTTCGCCGTGATGTCGTGAGCGCCGAGGTGAAGACGAGCGACGACGCGGGAGGCGAACTGCGTGTACGCGGTCGAGCTCATGCCGCGGCTGCCGCCGGCGCTGTTGCGGAAGCCCTCGTAGGTCGACTCGTTGCCGAGGAGGATCAGAGCCACGCGTGCCTGATCGTGGATGCAGCGCAGCTCGTCGATGCATTCCTGGACGAGGAAGTGCGATTCGTCGACGAGGAGAGTCCGGTCGGTGCCGGCGAGTGCGCTGACGATCTCGCGGCGCGCGTGCGCGGGGCTGCGGCGCCGGCTGTCGTCCTTGGTCACGACCATGCAGAGCTCGGAGAGCACCGCCCACTTCGTGTTCAGGTCGGGCGCGGCGGAGAAGTAGATCGAGCTGGGGTGCGACTCGCGATAGTCGAAAATCGTCTTCGTCTTCCCGAGTCCGCTCTGCGTTGCGATGACAGCGACCGCGCTGGTCGCTTCGGCCATAAAGATTGCGCGCTCGATCCGGGCGGCAATCGAGGTCCTGACGTACTTCGGCCCGATGCCGATCGACTGCTGCTGATCCCGCAGATCGAGATAGTTCTCGATCGCGAGCGCGACGGCGCTGTTGTCGCCGGCGTAGGTGCCGGCGAGGAACAGCGAAACGGTCGAGTTCGAGAGGCTGACGCGCTTGGCGACTTTCGCCTGGCTGACCTCCTCTGTATCATTGAGATGCTTTCGCAAGCGGAGTCGGACTCGATCGATTCGCTCTGTGGAGAGCGCTGGCGGCTCGTGTGACGACGAGCCGCTTTTTGCTGCGGGGAACGGTTGAACGACGGTCATGAAAGTGGGCCTCCTTCTTTGCCGGCGGCTTCAGTCGCCGACGAGCTCGTGGTGATGGGCGAGACAGAACGGGCCGCGCTCGGCCGCGTTCGGGCAATCGAGAGTCGCTGAGCAGAACCCCGCGTCCTCGCGTTCGCGGCGCCGGCGCTCGTCATCGAGGTTCGCGAGCGTGAGAGTGACGCCGGCCGGCTCCTCCTCGTCGGTGGATCGAACCTCGTCGTGTACGCGGTGGAGGGCGGCGAGCGCGGCGAGATCGTCCAGCGGTGGCGGCGTGATCGCAGCGGCGAGCTGGCGATCAGCGGGAGTGATGAGACCCGCGCCGTCGAGACGGTCGCGGTATTCCTCCAGCCGGCGGGCGATCGAGGACTGCGGCAGGAGCACCGTCGCGCCACTCCTCTCCCCTTCTGCCTTGGCGAGGAGCTGGCGGTTGGCGCCGCGCTCGCGCTCGGCGATCGCCTGGAGAAGGGCGAACCGATTCGCCTTGAAGCTGGCGAGATCACGATGCGCAGAGAGGTTGCCGAAGAACCGCACCTGGCGGCGCAGCTCCTTGTTGATCCGCGCCTCCTCTTTGAGGTTGCCGACCGTGATCGGGTCGTCAGTGTCGTAGGTCGACAGTCCCCATAGCGTCGCCTCGCAAAGGAACGCGCCCTTGCCGGCGCAGCCGCACGCGATCGAGCGCGAGCGGTCGAGCTTGGAGGTGGTGTGTTGGCAGCCGGTGAGGACGATCGCGCGCCGCACGTCCTCGGGATTGACGAGGAGCTGTACGTTGCGGCCCATCTCGGCGAGCGCGATGGCCGGCTCGGCGATCTGATACTCGTTCTGCCCAACGACGATCCGGCCGCCCGCGCGCACCTGCCGCGCGTGGTAGTGCCAGAACGCGAGGGCGAACCCCTTCTCGTCCGGATCGCGGCGCGGGATGCGCGTCTCGGCGAGGACTTCGAGAGGCGACCGGCCGCTCATCGCCTGCCCGCGGTGGCCGCGGCGCATGTTGTACCGGTCGATCTCGGCCGTGAGGAGGGCGCGGAAGGATTCGAAGTCGAGGAGCTGCTCGGGGTGCTTGTACAACTCGGCGGAGCGTTCTGTGCGCTTGCCGAGCGCGCCGACGTAGGCGGCATTGCCCGACCAGATCTGACGGACCCATGTGCCGAAGAGGCGTTCGATGTTCTTCGAGCGCGCGCGCCGGGGAATGGCGAAGATGATGCGCACGCCGAGCGACGCGAGGAGATTGTTGAGGTAGTCGTCGTTGAACGGAGTGGCCTCGCCGCGGCGGATCGCGCGGCCGAAGGCGGATTTGAAGTCCTTCCCGTTGTCGACGTAGACGATCTCGGGCAGCCCGTGTGCCTCGATGAGCTGACGGAGCGCGCGGAGGATCGTGTCGGAATTCGGATAGCTGAGCGAGGCGATCCACGAAACGACCGCGCGCGAGGCGACGTCGATGAACACCGTCGTCCAGACGCGGTGACCGTGCTTGCATCCGTCCGGGCCGCAGATCGTGCCGCCGCAGCTCACCCACAGATCAGTGATGTGGTGATCCGCCTGGACGATCTTGAGTGCCGGGAAGTTGTAGTCGCGGCGGATCGTGACGAGCCAGCGCTCGTCGTGATCCTGATCCTCACGCGTCGCGCGGCGCACAGCGTCCGGGATCTTCTCGGCGAGGCGATAGAACGCGTTGTCGGCCGCGGGCAGCTCGACGTGCACAACCTCTTCCGCCCACATTCTGGTGTCGCGGATCGCGTCCGCAATCGAGGGTTGCTCGCCATCGGTGTAGCGCGACCAGAAGAATGCGCGGGCACGCTCGGGAATCACGCCTTTGTCGCGGCGGCTGGAGCCGTCGATCCGGTCGACGAGGCCGTCAATGCCATAGGTGCGGTACGCAGTCGACCAGCGCTCCAGCGAGGACCTCGAGATCGCGCCGACGTCGGGATTCGCGGCTCGATACTGCTCGACCCATCGTTCGCGCGCTTCCCTGACTCCGCGCTGCGAACCCCACTCGCGCGTGAAGAGGTCGAAGGCAACGACGGCGGCCATGCGGCACGACGCGCGCTGGCGCTGGTTCTCGGTGGCGTTCTCGAACGAGAGAGTCGGCGGGATGAAGCCAGCGGCGTCGGCCAATGCGGGCCGCGTTAGGTCGGGATGAGCTTGGAGGTAGCGCACCTGCGCGTCGGCCGGGAGGTTCTCCAGTGCAACTTCGATGGCGTTCGCGTTCCTGCCTCGAACAGTGCGGCGCGGCTCACCATAACGGCCGCTCGACGCGGCCTGTCTGATCCACCGCTCGGTTACGCCGAGCAGTGCAGATGCGGCATCCGTTGGCAGCCAGATGGTCATCGCTGCGCCTCCGCGCGGATCTGCGTCAGGTCGAAGAGATCGACGAGCGACACCGGCTTTTCGAGAATGTCGGCGACGGCGAGGCGAATGGCCTCTGCCTGCAGGACGGTCGGTTGCCGGGTGCCTTTGCGAATGGAGAGGAGCTTGTCGTCCGGAAATAAATCCGACGCTGCGCCCACGCGCGAGAGCGAATGCACGAGCTTGTGGAGCAGCGATACCTCCCCAATGCCTTGCGCGGCGAGGAACTTTTCGAGACGCGTGGTTGCGGGGATGCGGCGGTAATTACTCGGCCGGTGAGGCTCATCGCAATTGGGACAACGCAAGGAGGCAGGCTGCGCGACCTGCACGGGGTAGCTGCGCGCGATGGTCCCGAGCGTCGTGGTCACCAGCGAGGCGGGTTGCTCGGGCTGTGCGGAATCGCTGCGCCCGCATGTCTGCTGCCTTCGCAGCGCTTCGAGGTCAGCAACGAGGAAGCGGAACGTCCTGCGCTTGCGATTCGGTGGCGACACCGTGCGGAACGCGAGCGCCCCGACGTTGCAGTACGCATACAGCCCGCTCATGGAAACGCCGAGGTACTTCGCCGCGGCTCGTGAATCGAGTTCGACGCCCGCCGCAGGCGCGCCAACCGTGCTGGCTGAGCTCATGACGCCTTCTCCAAGCGCTTCCTCGCCGACTGAAGATTGAAGAGTTGGTGAAGGTCAACACGGCGCCGAGAGAGCACGGAACAGGCGTGCGCGACCTCGACGGCGGATGTCAGGCGTGGCGTTGCGCCCTGGCGCAAGTAATAGATGAGACGTACCGAGAGGCCCGATTCTTCGGCCAACGCCTCAACCGTGATCCCGTTGGCCACCATGAAACGTGCGAGCTTGCTGCTGTGCATGATGCAGATACTTGCACATTGCAGATATATGCGTCAAGTGCAAAATCTTGCACGCTGCGTGTCTCCGGCTATATCTTCCTCAGCGTTGTGGTTGCCCGGGTTCCTCATCGCACGCCGTTCTTCGAGCTTGGTCAGGCGATCAAACGCGCGCGCCTTGCGAAAGGGCTTCGGCAGAGGGAGGTTGCAAAGGCTGCGGAGATGAGTCTCCGGCAATTGACGATGGTTGAAGCGGGAGAGAATGTTTCGCTCTCATACATCGAACGGTTGGTCGAGTTCCTTGGCATCGAGGAGCTGCCACTCGGGCGCGCGGTCGTAAACGTGAGGCGCGGCGCCCCGGCACGCCTTCGAGAGATCGTGCTCGACGCGAGTCGCTTGGCCGAAGGGATTTCGACGTTCCTCTA
This sequence comes from Acidobacteriota bacterium, assembly GCA_021781455.1. Lineage (GTDB taxonomy): Bacteria > Acidobacteriota > Thermoanaerobaculia > Gp7-AA8 > Gp7-AA8 > JAJXWV01. The sequence continues at coordinate 59,687 of JAJXWV010000064.1, forward strand.
CAGCCTCAATTTCCGCGAACAAGATGACGGAGATCTCGAACTCTCGACGCCATCACCCACTGCGGCCGAGCTTCCTACCCCCGCCACAGGAAAACACCTAGACCACGAAGACGTGCGTGACGGCACCAGCGACTTTCCCCCGCCTCCCATTCCGATCGATCAGTGGATCGAGCGGGACACCGACCGGCCGCGTTCACTGCACGCATGGCTGGTGCCGGTCGCGACGGAGGTCGCTGCCGGCATTCCGCGCGATACGGACGATCTGCTCATTCCGTCAGCGCACGTGCTGAACACCCTGAAAGAGGTTCGCGACGAGCGGCGGAAGGTCGTGAAGATCCTGGGCGACTCGATGCATCCGACGCTGCGCAACGGCTGGAAGGTGTTGCTCGATCCCGCCCGTGGCCTCTTTCAACCGGGGAAGATCGTGATGGTCTATCTGCGCGATGCGGGAACGACGATCGGCATGCTCGCTCGCGGCACCCTCGACGGGGAATTCAAGATCGTCAAACGCAACCCCGACTACGGCGGGCCAATCGAGATCGAGCTCGCTCATGGGGAGTGGTATCCGATCGGGACCGTCACGACGATCGTCGAGGCGCCGATCGAGGTGGACTGACGCAAAAGGGGGAAAGCTATGAGATCCGTTGCTGTGGCAGTGACGTCCTTCGGAGTGCTGCTACTAAGCGCAATGCCGCTGTTAGCTGAATGGACTCAGCAACCGAAGGACTTCCACGGAGTCCCGTTCGGAGCCAACGAAGAGGCGGTTCGAAAGGTCCTCGATCCCGACCAGAAGAAGAGCGCGGCCAACTGCCACACCATTCAGCGCGATCGAATGTGCGACGAGAGTTTCAAGATCGGCGACGTCCAGGTGATCGCCAGCTACTGGCTCACCGATGACGCCATGCGAACGGTGCACGTCACGTTCAGCGGGAAGGATTTCGCTTTCATCCGCAGCGCATTCATCGAGCGATACGGCGACCCCGAATCGGAGATGACAGAAGAGTGGAGGAACCGCGCCGGCTCGTCATACCAAAACGTCGTACTGAAGTGGCGCGGCGACCTCGTTCAAATCCAGCTCTTCCAGCGTGGAGCGCGACGCGATGACGGCGTCGCGATCCTTAGCTACGTGCCGTGGCTCGAAAAGCAGGTGAAGAGAGACTCGGATGCCGCCAAAGAGGCGTCGAGGAAGTTCTGATTCCCGCCCCGCGCTCACAAGCGTTGCGCGATTCGCAGGGCGCGTGAATTACTTCCGGCCGCGGCAACGGTTTACAATTTGAGCCGTGGTCCAGGTCGGCGGGCAGGAAATGGGTGTGGTGGTGTGCGCGGGCGGCGAGCGTGAGCTCGATTCGCACGCTGCAGCGACGTACCTGGGCGTTTCGGTCTCGACGCTCTATTCCTACGTGGAGAACGGCGACCTCCCGTACCGCGATCTCAATTCGAGGGGAGAAGAGCGGAGGCGCCGGCGCTTCCGGTTTCTGCTGCGTCACCTCGAAGCGTTCCGCAAGAAGCAGTTCGTGGGCGCCCTCGCCTGCGTTGTACTCGCCTTCACGTCAGTGTTATGCGTGCCATCGCCCGCCTTCTCCCCGTTCGATCCGCCGCCGATGGTCGACACTGACGGCGACGGCATCCCCGACGCGATCATCCCGACGTCGGTGCGACTCCGCGGTCAGCACTCCTGACTGCGCTACCGGGGCCGCAAATCCTCCGTCCCTCTCGCAGATCTGCTGATCGCGCGCAGTGGGTCATAACGAGTCCTAAGCGGTTGTAAGCGGTTCGAACGGCACGCAAGCCGTCATAAGCGTCCAGAGCACGGAGATCGCGCGTAAGCGCTCCGAGTGCGTCATAACGCTTCCGATCGCTGGAAGCGATCCCGACTCCCGCCCTACCGTCCACTCGTGAGCAGCAACAACAAACAGTGGAGGGCGTGATGAACCTGTTCCCAAGAGGTCCAGGCAGAGCGATCGGACTGCTCTGTCTTCTCACAATCCTGATCTGTTCGGCGGCGTTCGCCGAGGCGCGGTCGGTGCGCCTGATCTACGCAGACAACGAGAACTGGCGAGCGCATCTGCTCGTGACCTGCGATGACCCGGACGGCTGCGAGGTCATGCTATCAAGCTGTCCCATCGGTCCGGTGCCCACATTTACCCTGGCTGCCGGCGAGTCACGCATCGCGCCTAACTTCAGGCGCCTGCAGTGCACCGCAGACACCATCGGGCTGGCATCGCTCACGATCCTGCGAGGCAATCCTCGTCTTTCGACGAGTGCGCTCTTCCGCGATGTTCGGGGCGCCGGCATCGCGTCGGTCGAGATCGCGCCGATCGTCATGACCTCGCCAGGTGGAACACTCGAAGCGCGCCTCGTGCAGAACGACGACGACTACACAACGATGTTCGCGCTCTTCAGCGATGGCAATGCGACGGCATTCGGAACCGCACTCGTGTTCGACGAGACGAACCAGCTGGTTGGAACCGAAGAGTTCGACATATCGCCAGGGTTCAATTTTCTGCCGCTCAAAACGAGCATCCATGCCGGCCGGCTGGAAATCTTCGAGGGCACGGTGGGCTACGGCTGTCCTGGCTGCGACTACGCACCGCCGATCGGCGGCGTGGCGTTCGTGAACTGGCGCGCCGGCGGATCGCCGCGGGCCGTGCCACTCGTCGCGCGCGCCTCTCCCTAGCGGTGCTGCCTTGCGTCTGTCGACGAACCGCCTAACAGGCGCGTCGCCGGCAGAGCGGGAGGCAGCGCCGCAATGAATACGGCATGGATGATTCGGATCACGATCGTCTTCACGCTGGGGATCATTCTGCTCGCCGGTTTCGGCGTGGCGCGGTTCTTTGATCTGGTCGTCCAGGGATGGCCCGCGCTCGCGACGCTCCTCGGAATCATGATCGGCGGCAAGACGTGGGAGCGCGTGAAAGAGCTGAACATCAGCGCTCCGGGGACGGTGAAGTGATGTTGCAGAAAATCGTTCCCGCATGGCTCTCGCTCGGCGTGCTCAGCGCGATCGTCGTCGGCGCGCTGGCTCTGGTCGGCTGGATCAAGCCATATCTGCAGGGACCGGACCTCGGGCTCACGACGATCTATCGACCGAAGCCGGTGCCGGTGAAGGTGGAGACGGTCAAGTGGCTGAGTAAGGTCGAAGTCAGGCGCGAACAGATCACCGTCCCGATCGAGGTGATCCGCGAGGTGCCGGAGCAAGAGGCGGAGCACCTCCATGCGAACTTCGGGCTCAGCCTCCTCGATCTCAAGGCTGAGAACAAGGAGCTCGTCGACGTCCTCGCCGTTCCTCGCGCGCCCTACGGCGGCGAGATGGCGATCACGGCCGGCACCGTGACGGGAAAGGTCGACGGGATCTTCCGTCCGCACGCTGCGCCGTTCATCGAGTTCGGTGGAATCCGCGAAGTGGGTCTCGACTACGACCCGCTGCAGGCGCGAGCGCACGGCTACTACCGGCAGGATCTCGTGCGCGTGGGGCCGGGAATCGTCAACGGCAAAGTGTTCGCGGCAGTGCCGCTCACGCCAGGCGGCCCGGCTCCCGACTACGGGGTGACGATCGGCGTGGCGGTGAGGTTCTAGCGATGTATTTCCGTCTTTGTGCCGTCGCCGTGGGCGGGCTCCTCCGCGCCGGGCGCGTCGTGGCGGGAATGGGCCCCTGCCGCGCGGGCGCGTGCTGGGAGGGAGCGCGCGGGCGCGTCGAGTCGAGCTCGTCCCGGCGCGCGGCACAAGGGTTTGGGAGAGTCGACTGATGTTCACGCGATCCGACATCGAGCTGCGCATCTGGGACGACTACGAGACGGGTGAGACGGTCGCGGTTGCGACCACCCGCCTCGCGGTCGCCGTGGTGCTTCCCCAGGATGTCGAGGGCGGTGACGCGGTCGAGATGCAAACGAGAGTCGAGCGCGCGAAAGAGCAGGCGCTCGCGGCTCTTCTGGCTGATCCGGCGCGGTACGTCGTGCCGGCCGGCATCAAACCGATGCGCCTGCACTACGACTCCGACCGGGCGGCTCTGGCTCGCGCGAGCGGAGGGAAGGCAGCCGAGTGATGACGCGGGAGGACAAGCGGGTGCACGCGATTCTGGGCACCGGACAAGAACGCTTCGAGCGGTCCGCTGCGCTCCGGGTGCTGCCTTCTCTTGGCTTGCGCGCGGGGCGCCTGCGAGTTCCGGTCGGTCGGCTGGGTGAGGTGAAACCGTGAACGTGAATTGGGAAATGGTCGCCGGCATGGTCGCAGCGTCGCTGCTGACCGCGGTCTTCATCTGGCTCGTGACGCGGTCGTTCCGTTCCTACGCGGATGACGCGGTGAAGCCGGTGCACGAACGGATCGCAGCGATCGAGAAGGACCTGCTGACGAATTACGTGCAGCACAAACACCTCGACGAGATGAAGAAGCTCATGGAGCGGCTGAACCAGAACTTCGTGAAGCTGCAGATCATGATCGCCAGCAAGCTGAAGCTGAGGATCGAACCGGAGCCCGATGAGAGCTGACCTGCAACTGCTCGGCGGCGACTGCCGCGCGATGCTCGCGACGATTCCGGACGCGTCGATCGACGCGGTCGTGACCGATCCGCCTTACGAGATCGGATTCAGCGGCGCGGCGTGGGACGCGACCGGCGTTGCCTACGACTCCGAGATGTGGGCCGAGGTCCTCCGGGTCGCGAAGCCGGGCAGCTACCTCATGGCGTTCGGCGGAACGCGCACGTTCCACCGCATGGCGTCGGCGATAGAGGACGCGGGATTCAACGTCGAGGACTGCATGGCGTGGCTCTACTCGAACGGGTTTCCGAAGCACGCCTCGAAGCTCAAGCCTGCATGGGAGCCGATCGTTCTCGCGCGCAAGAGCGCCGCGCGCGCGACGCTCCTCAACATCGACGAGAACCGCGACAACGGCCGCTGGCCGGCGAACGTTCTCTTCGACGACGGGGCGGCGGCGCAGTTCGACGGGGAGAACCCGCGGCGCGAGCAGCTCTCGCGGCTCTTCTACGTTGCGAAGCCGCGCACGGGCGAGCGCGAAGCCGGACTCTCGTCGAAGGCAGGGTTCCGCCGGCGCGCCATCAGCGTCCTCAGCGGCCTGAAGAAGGACGAGCCGACCCGCGCTCGCTTCAACGATCACCCGACCGTCAAGCCGATCGAGCTGATGCGCCGGCTCATTCGCCTGGTCGCACCGCCGCGGGGAGTGGTCCTCGATCCGTTCACCGGCAGCGGCACGACCGGATGCGCGGCCATGCTCGAAGGCCGGCGCTTCGTCGGCATCGAGCGCGAGCGCGCGTACCTCCGGATCGCCGCGGCGCGGATTCGTCACTGGAAGGAGGTTGCCGCCAGTGGCGAGTAAAGCGAGACCGAAACCGTCCGCGGCGAAACGAACGCGCCGGCGGGTGAAGAAGACGAAGGAGATGAAGAGCCTTCGCCTTCCCGAGCCGCGCGGCCGTCGCGGGCACAAGACCGTCGACGACCAGCCAGGTCTCCGCGACTGGCTCATCGAGAACTATTGCAAGGTCAAGCCGCGGCCAACGCTCAATGAGGTGATCGAGAAGCTCAAGGGAACTGGCTTCGCGATCGGCCGCACGGCGGTGTGGGAGTTCGACATCGAGTTCCGGCTTCGCCAGGCAGAGAAAGACTTCCTCCTGGATCTCGCGAAGCAATACAACGAGACGGCCGCTGATGGTCAGGTGCTCGACATCGAGACCGCGATCGCCACGTTCGGCTCCGCGCGCATCTTTGCCGAGCTCCTCGAACGCGCCGGCGAGAAGTTGAGCGAGCGCGATCTCGAGCTGCTCGACGTTTTCCGGAAGCTGCAGTCATCGAGCTCGACGCGCGAGCGCACGAAGTTCGCGGTCGACCGTGGTCTCAAGGCGATGGCGATCCGCTTCCGCCAGGAGATGCAGGCGCTTCTCAAGAAGGACCCCGAGACACTGCGCAAGGTGCTGCGCACGATCGAAGCGACGACCGAGGAGCTGCGCGCATGACCGAGCTGATGCGCGACTTCGCCGAGGGTCTGCGGGCCGAGCTCCCTCCGCGCGAGCGGCAGCGGCGGGCCGCGGCCGAGCGCTCCTGGCTGCTCGACTTCGTGGCCGAGCATGTGCCGACCGATCACGGCCGCTACACGCTCGCCGGGCACGAGCCGCTCGCCGGCATCATCGAGCTCCTCGAACGGATCACGGTCGGGCGCGAGAGCGAGTCGCGCGTCGACGTCGTGAAGGCCGAGCAGGTCGGTCTAACAACGTTCGCGATCGGCTTCGCGCTGTGGCTCGTCGCGGAGTACGGCTACAACGTCGGCTACTTCCTGCCGGACGACAAGTTCGCGAGCGAGTTCGGCATGGCCCGGCTCAATCCGATCGTCGAGCAGTCGGTGTACCTCTCCTCGCTCATGGAGGACGCAGCCGTCGACCGCGGCGTGCTCAAGCAGCTCGGCGACAAGTTCCTCTATCTCCTCGGCCTGTCGAAACTGAAGGGCGCGACCTCGCGGCCGATGGATTGGCAGCTCTCCGACGAGGTCGACCTCACGAGCGAGGCGGTCCGCAAGTGGAAGCACGGACGCATGGCGGCCTCGAAGATGCGCGCCGAGTTCGACTTCTCGGCGCCGTACCGCCAGGACTCCGGCATCGATGCCCGATTCAAGGCCGGATCGCAGCGAACGTGGCGCGTCCGCTGCGCCGCATGCGGGAAGGACGACATCTGCCTCGAAGAGATCATGGATCTCACCGAGTGCTTCCGCCAGTTCAGCGGCACGTGGGTGCGCGTCTGTCCGTCGTGCAAGCGCAAGCTCGACGTGAAGGCCGGCCGCTGGGTCGCAGCCGAGCCGGAGCGGGAGCGCGATCGTCACTACTCGTTCCGCCTCTCGGCGATGGCGTTCGAAGCGATCGACGCGAACTTCATCATGAAGGAGTACCTCGCGGCGATCGACGATCCGGAGGCGATGGCGATCTTCGACCGCACGCGGCGCGGCATCGCGAATGCCGGAGCGCTCCAGCCGTTCACGGACGTGCGTCTCCGAGAGATGGAGCGCGACTACGTTCTCAAGTGCACGCGCACGGGCAATCCGATCTTCGTCGGCGGCGACGTGGGCCAGGCATGCTGGTTCTGGGCTGAGGAGTGGCTGCCGGAAGGACGCTCGCGCCTCATCTACGTCGAGAAGATCCACAGCGACCAGTTCGCCGAGCGTTCCATTGAGCTCATCCGGATGCTGCAGCCGCGGTTCGGCGTCTTCGACTACATGCCTCTCTTCACAGAGTCGCGAAAGATCGCCTACGAGTTCCCGCGGACGATCGCCCTTCTCCAGTTCGAGAACGGACGCGCGCCGGAAATGATCGAAGAGAAGGTCGTGATCGAGGGAACGGTCGGTGCGGCGCGGCGCGAGTCCGGCCCCTCGTTCCTCCTCATCAAAGGCGACCGCAATCGCATCGTCGGTGAGTTCTGCAATGAGTCGATCCACTCGACCCGCGGACTCTTGATCCCGAGTGAGAAGACGCAACGGATGAACGACGTCCGCGTGCATCTGAAGAAGCTGCAGAAAACTGTTGAGAAGGACGCGAAGGGGAACGAGATTCACAAGTTCCTCGACTCGGTCGACAACCATTACGGCTTCGCCGGCGCGGCGGCGCGCCTGGCGCGCCAGTTCGCGCCGAACGTTCAGCCGTTCACGCCGGTCCGCCTGGGCATCCGGACGCGAGGCGACGAGCTACGCAACGCGATCGACCCGCACGCTCCGAGCGAAGGCCGCCGCGAGCGGATGAGGAGGCTCATCTAATGCCGTCCGCGAAGAAGCAGGTCGTTCTGTTCGACGCGTTCGGCTACGAGCTGACGCTGCCGAGCGCTCCGGAGGGCAATAGCCAGGCCGAGATCGGCCGCATGCCGGACCGCTTCTCGGCACGGATCGCACGGGACATCACCCCGGAATCGCTCGTCGCGATTCTGCGGCCGATGACGCCAATGCAGGAGCACATGGCGCTCTGCGACAAGCTCTACGTCGACGCGCACTTCCTCTCGATCGCCTCCGATCGTTCCAGCACCGCGTCCGGTCTGGAGTGGGACATCAGCGCATTCACCGATGCGCCGGACACGAAGCCGAAACCGGCCGACCTCAAGGTGGCCGAGCTCGTGGCGACGGCTCTCAGGAACGCGTCCGGGCTCGAACAGTACTTCGAACACCTCGCCTGGGGCGATGGCCTCTACCCGTTCACCGGCGCCGAGACGATCTGGAACCCCGACACCTACATGCCGTCACGGTTCGAGCTGCCGGATGCGACGCGGTTCAACTGGGATCCGATGACGAACAGCGCGCGCCTCCTCACGGATGCGAACCCGCGCGAAGGGGAACCGCTCAAGCCGGGCTGTTGGACACTCCATTCCGCCAATCCGACGAACCCGCGCAAGTCGCGGCTCTATCGAGCGCTCGCCTTCTACTACATGGTCGCGCGCTTCACGATCATCGACTGGCTCGCCTTCTCCGAGAAATATGGGAAGCCGATCCCAGTGGCGTACTTCGAAGATCCGAACGACAAGCCTTCGCTCGTCGAGGCGGTGACCAACATCGGGACCGAGTTTGCCGGCGTCCTGCCGAAGTCCGCGAAGCTGGAGATGATCCAGGCGCTCAATGCGACGAAGGACATCCAGGCGGGGCTCGCGCAGTTCGCACTCGACCAGTCAACAAAGGCGTGCTGCGGGCACGTGCTCGTCGTCGATCCGAAGCCGGGTGCCGGGACGCTCGCCGGCAACGGCGCGCAGCTGACAAACCTCAAGGTCGCGAAGGGCGTGGCCAAGCGCGTCGCTGCGAGCGTGAAGCAGGGTCTGATCCGCCCACTCGTATGGTTTCACTTCGGCGCGAAGGCGCTCGACCGGCTGCCGGCGCTCGCGTTCAAGACCGATCCACCGGAGGACGCGAAGACCAAGGCCGACACCTACGTCAGCTGGAACACGGCTCTCGAACCGGTCGGCCTCGCGATCGATCCCGAGCACATCAAAGACGTGAGCGGGATTCCGACGCTCGTTGCGCGGCCGGCGCTTGGCCAGCCGGCAGCTGCAGGAGCTCCTGCCGGCGACGCCGCGGCGGTCGCGGCGGCAGGCGGCGATCCGAACGCCGGCATCGCAACGCAGGTGGCGCTCACCGGCATCGCGATCAAGGAGATCCGCGACACGCTGAAGGATCTCGCCGCCGGGCTGATCGTGAAAGACGCGGCGATCGGGATCATCACCGGCGCGGGAATGACGCGAGAGGAAGCGACGGCAATCGTCGAGGCGACGATCAGCGGCAAGCCGGCTGTCGAGTCGGCGCCCGCTGCTGCGGCCCGGCCGCCTGCGCCGGACGCGCCTGCGCCGGCGGATGCCACTCCGCCCGACGACACGGCACCTCCCGAGGACTCCGCGACACCGCCTCCGCCCGAGAAGAAGCCGGCCGAGCAGAAGTCGCGCCTTCGGCCCGCCTACCAGGCGGACGCACCGAAGATCCGGACGCTCACCGACGTCATCGCCGCATCGACGCTCCTCGGGACGAAGGCTTCGCAGGACCAGACGCGTCGCATCGTCCAGATGGCGCAGGAGGCGGTGGACTCAGGGATGAGCCTCGCCGAGTTCCGGGACAACCTCATGGAACAATACGATTCGTTTGACCACACCACGAACGCGGAGCTGACGGCTCAGGGGATGGGTGTGGCCGAGGCGATCAGCCGGGTCGACGAGTTCGAAAGGCGGGCGAAATGAAACCCGCCGCCAAACGCACGAGGATCGCCGCTGTGGCGCGCGAGTTTTTCGCGCCCAATGCCCCGAGAAGTTTCCCGGCGCGCGTCCTGCGCGAATTTAAACGGGTGTTAAACGCTATCGGCGCCCACGGCTCGGGTCGCGCGGCGTTGTCGAGCCCGGAGGGGGGGGCGAGGTGACCATTTCGACCCCGCCGCCGCCGATTCCGGACAACCCGCCGCCGATGATCCGGGTCTACGAGGAGGCGCTCGACTTCCAGAAGAAGCGGGCGCCGATGTTCGCCTGGAATTACTACGCCAAGTCGATGGACGAAGCGCGCCCGCGCGCGTTCACGATCTCCGGGCTCCAGAAGATGGAGCACCTCCACGAAGCGAACCGCCTCGTCGAGGCGGCGATCGCGAAGAACCAGACGATGAGCGACTTCGCCGACGAGTTAGGCGCGCTCGTTGACGATCACGGCGGAACGATCCTCTCGCCGGGCAGGCTGGAGCTCATCTACCACAACGCGATGGTCAACTGCGCCGCCGCCGGGCAGTGGCGCCAGGCGATGGAGTTCCCCGAGGACCGGCCGTACTTCAAGTACTTCGGACCGCTCGACGGGAAGACCTCGCGAATCTGCCGCGCGCTGCAGGACGTCATCGTCCACTACACCGATCCGATCCTCAAGAAGATGTGGCCGCCGAACCATCATTGGGAGCGGCATTGGTGGGACTCGCTCGCGGCCGATGAAGTGAACCCGGACGAGGTCTACAAGACGCCGGAAGGCGAAGAGCCGGCGATCGGCGGGAGCCCGATCCGGCCGGCCGAAGGGTTTGAGTACAACCCCGGCGAAGTGTTCGGCTATGACGACGGCGCGCTCAAGCGAGGAGCCGAAAAGTTAGGCGACTACCTGCCGGCGAAGACGGCCAGCGACTACGGTCTCGATGCGATCGGGAGCATGCCGCTCGACACGCTCCCCGATGCGCCGGCGCTCACCCATGACGTGAAGTTCGCGAGCGACGCCGCTGAGTGGGAGGCGTTCAAGGCCGGGTGCGGATTCCCGGCCGGCGCCGAGCGGATGCTGCAGCTCGACTATGCGAAGGACGGCCTCTGGATCAACCGCGAGACGTTCGATCACCTCGGTGACGCGGCCGATCCTTCGAAGGCCGATCGCCTCTCGCAGGTGCCGTCGCTCCTCGCGACGCTGCGCGATCCGGCTGAAGTGTGGCTCGTGCCGCGGAAGACCGCGAGCGGCGACACCGTCTACACGAAGCGATATTTCGGCGCGTTCCGCGTCGCGGCAGAAGGACGCAATCGCCCGCGGACGACGGTGCTGTTTGTCGAGCGGAGCGACGACGGATGGCTCATGAGCTCCGGCTGGATCAAGAGCAATCAGAAGAAGCTCGAAAGCTGGCGGCAGGGCCTCCTGGTCTATTCGAAGGTGCCGAGGGTGAAGCCATGAAGAGGACCCGGATTCGGGAAGCCATGCCTTCCGCCGGGCGGCTTGCTCCGCGCGCTGCATGGGCGATCGGGGTGCCAGCTGCTTCCAACAATAGGTCTGCGCGCTTGCGAATTCCAGTGGGAGGTCGGGGATGAAGGTGACGAGCTCGTTCGTCGCAGCAGGAACGCGAGTCGATCCGGTCCCGATCTGGGACCCGCGGTTCCGGAAGGCCGTGCAGAAGACCGTGGGTGGCGAGCCGCCGGCGTGGATGCAGATCTTCCCATACCCGAAATACGTCGGAACCATCGACGGCGAGAAGACAACGTTCGTCACCGACGACGAATCACAGAACTCGATCGTCGAGTTCTTCGCGGCGCGAGGGAACGCTCTGGTCATCGACTACGAGCATCAGACCGACCTGACCGACAGCGGAATCAAGGCGCCGGCCGCCGGCCGCATCGTGGAGCTCGTCGCGGGCGGGAAGAAGGGTCTCCTCGCGCGCTGCGAATGGACCGAGGAGGGTGCGGACGATCTCAAAACCGGCCGCTACTTCTACGACAGTCCGACCTTTCTTTATGGCGAAGAAGATCTGCGGATCTACATCCTCCGCAGCCTGGCGCTCACCAATTCGCCGGGATCGTGGAACCGGATGTACGTGACCGACAACTCGAACATCGACTACGGAATCAAGAAGGCCGCGGCGAGCGCGAAGGGTCGCGCAATGAAGATGCTGTGCGCCAAGGGAGGGAGAACGATGGAACTCGGAAGCTTTCTCGAAAGTCTCCGCTACACGCTCGGCCGGCCGGTGACGGTCACAGGGAACGAGATGCGAGCGGACCTGCAGAAGATCATGGACCTCATCCCCGCGTCGGATGACATGATCTTCCTCACCGAAGACAACAACGCAACGAAGCAGAAGGATCAGACGATCGCCGATCTGCTCGGCGACGCGAAGCTCGCTGCTGCCGCGCAGAAGTCGACCGACGCGACGACGTCCGACGACGCGACGAAGATCGCCGAAGCGACCACGGCGGCGGCCACGGCCGCGCTCGCGCCCGTGCTCGTGGCGCTCGACATGAAGGACGGCGACGGCAAAGCCGCGGCGCTCGCGATCCTGGGCCTCAAGGCGACGACCGTGCCGGCGACGCGCGTCCGCGAACTCGAAGCCGAGCTCGAGGCGGCCAGCGCGAAGACCGACGAGGACAGGCTTGAGCTCCTCATCTCGTCGAACAAAGCGAAGCTCACGCCGCACGTCGAGGCCGAAGTGCGCCGCGTCGCCAAGCAGAGCTTCGATCTCGCGAAGACGTTCGTCGACGCGCTGCCGCCGCTCGATCTCGGCTCGCAGAGCGAGAAGACCGAGCCGAAGAAGCCGGACGTGCCGGCCGTCGAGGTTTCGCCCGATCCGCTCATCGCCGCTTCGCAGAAGGCGGAGAAGCGCACGCGCCAGATCATGGCCGAGAAGAACCTCGACTACGCGGCGGCGAGCAAGCTGCGGCTCGATGAGGAGATGGCCGCGGCGAAGTAGCGCGGGCGAAGCACACGCGAGGACCTGACACAACAACGACGGACTTTCAACAACGAACGGAAGGGAGAGGCAACTATGTATCCGACTCATGGACCTGGTCTCACGGCGGTGCTTGCTCCGAGCGCGGTGGTCGCGCGCGGCAAGTGGGTCGACAGCAGCGGAGACGTCATGGCGGTCGCGGGTGGCCGCGCGCGTGGTGTCGCCGCACAGAACTTCTCGACGGCCGAGGTCGGGAATGTCGCCGGCAGTCCGGGCAACCGGCTCGCCGTCGTCATCTTCGGCTCGGCCAAGGTGATCCTCGGCGGCGCCGTGGGAGACAAGAAGTTCGTCACCTGCGACGCGGTCGGCGACACCGTCGAGGCGGGCACCGCGAACGACGAAATCCTCGGCTACGCCGAAAAGGGCGGCGCCGATGGCGACGAGGTCGAGGTGTTCGTCCTCCGCAACGAAGACGCGCGCATGCCGGCCGCGGCGATCGCGACGCTCGCCGGCGCCGGGAGCGGCGCCGCGGACGGAACGCTCGAAGCGGAGGGGCTGCTCGCGACGGTGGGCGGCAACACCTACGCCGACGCGGACGTCAACGCGATCCTCACGAAGATCGAGAACAACATCGCCGAGCTCGCGGGCAAGGTGGCCGCGATCCAGGTGGTGATGCGCTCGCACAAGATCATCGCGACCTAGCGCACCGCGGAAGAGAGAAGAACAGCAACCACCAAACCACAAACCGGATTTGCCCGCATGGGCGTGAAGCGAGGGAGGGAACGTGAAGAAAATCATCAGCAAGGCTCTTGTGCAGGCAAATCAGAGCCTCAGCGAGGATCGCCTCGTTGGCCTGCCGCACGAGACGAATCTGGTCTCCGGCTACAGCCAGCCCGGATTCGTCGGCGCGACCGACATGGCGCCGAACGTCGACGTCTCGTCCGAGCGTGGTGAGTGGCGCGAATACGGCGCCGATGGGATGCAGCTCATCGAGGGCGGCATCGAGATGCCGACCGGCATGGATCGGAAGGAGATCGAGATCGAGGTCGGCAAAGACGCCTTCACGACCGTGAAGGTCGGTCTCGAAGCGCGCGTCTACGACGACGAGCAGGAAACCGAAGACTACGACGTGATCAAGGAGCGCAAGCTCGCCGCCGTCGCGAACGGGATTCTGCTGTACGTCGAGTATCTCGTTTCGAAGATCGTCCAGAACGTGGCGAACTTCGCCGGCGGCTTCAGCGACACCAAGGTGCTCGCCACCGCGCGCTGGAACGACTACGTCAACTCGGACCCCACCGCCGACATCCGCACCGGCTGCCTCGCGCTGGAAGACACGCACGAGGTCGATCGGCCGGAGTTCGTGGTGGGCCTGCCGATGGACGTCTGGCTCATTGCCTCGAACCATCCGAAGCTGCAGCAGCCGATCCCCGGAACGGCCATCGCGCAGCCGCCGACACTCGAGTACCTGGCCAAGCTCTGGAACGTGAAGCAGGTCAAGGTGCTCTTCGGCAAGTACTCCTACAACGTCGGCGACAAGAAGGACCCGCGGAACTGGCGCTTCAAGCGCCTCTGGACGAACTGCGTGGTCATCTATCGGCCGATCACGAAGCCGAACCCGCAGTCGCCGCTGTGGCTCGCGCGTCCGCATCGCCAGGGGTACCCGAAGGTCATGCCGCCGTACCGCGACAATCGGAAGGACGCCGACGTGTACCCGACGAACGACAAGTTCGGCGTGCTGCAGCGCGCGAACAACCGCGCGTATCTGATCGACCGCGTGCTGGCCTAGGCCGGCGACGGCTCCGAGGCTGGAATCGAGCGCGCGCGCACCCCGTGTGCGTGCGCTCCTTCGAGCGGCGGAACAGCCCTCGACCTAACGAAGGAGATGACATGTCGACGAAGAAGAAGAGTCATACCCCCGCAGCAGCAGCCGGCAGCGGCCTCATTCACAGCGCAGACGCCACCGCGCCGGCCACGTCCACGCCGGCGGCCGACCACCGCAGCTTCGAAGTGCTCGGCACCCTCGACCTCGGCATCAAGGACGGCGTGAGGGACGTCCGCAAACAGGGCGACGTCGTCGACAGCGACGAGCTCGACGCGGCGATGATCCAGTACCTCATCGCCCACAAGCGGCTCGCCGACACGAACGCCCCGGTGGCGCCGAGCCAGGCGGACGCGACCCTCGCGTTCACGCACCTGGTCGACGTCGCGAAGTCGACGGGCGCGCTCGTCCTCAGCGGCAACGCGTTCCACTTCGCCGGCCAGGACGAGCCGGTCTACCAGGGCTTCACCGAGCTGCGGAAGCGCGTCTCGGTCGCCGAGCTCAAGGCGGCGATCGTCGCGCGCTCGAATCGCTGATCCGCACGACACGCACACGGAGGACGTAGCCGATGATGCCCTACAGCCTGACGGCCGACGATCTGCTGGAGCGATTCAGCCAGCAGCGCCTGGTCGAGCTGACCGACCCGACAGGGGCGGCGCGGGACGACGCGAAGATCGAGCTGGCGGCTCTCGATGCCGCCGGCGAGCTGGAGATGGCGGCGGCGCGGTATTACCAGGTGCCGCTCACGCCTTTCACTCAGGGCTTGCGCGTGATCTTCCTCGACCTCTGGGCATGGCGGCTGGTCTTCAACAACCGGCCGGAGTGGCTGAACACCGCCGATCCGGCCGACGACAACTACGCGCTCGTCCGGCGCCGCAAGGAGCTGGACGCGTGGCTCAAGGCAATTGCGAATGGCGACCCTGAGAAGCGGCAGGTGATCGCCGGCTGTGAGCCGCTGACCTCGACGCCCGAACCGTCGAGCGGCGGCGCCTGGTCGAAGGGCGGCGGGAACGTGATGACACGCGAGAGCCTGCTGAAGCTCTGAGAGAGAACCGATGATCAAAGGCTACGTCGAGGTAAGCGGTCTGAAGGACATTCAGGAGCGCGTCGCGCGGCTGGGTGTTCGTGCGCAGGACCTGCGCCGGCCGAATGCCTTCATCGGCGCGCAACTCGTCCTCAACAACCGCCGCCGCCTCGACGCGGGCGTCGACGTGCACGGCATGCCGCTGCGCTCGAAGCTCTCAGCACGCATGGGACTCAAGCCGTTAGGCGGCGCGGCCGGCCTCTTCGGTCGTTCGGTTCATTGGGAGATCGAAGGCCGCGACCTCAACCTGTTCTCGACCTTCATCGGCGCCGGCGTCGCATACCGCGGCGACACGATCGTGCCGAAGGTCAAGAAGTGGCTGACGATTCCGATGCGCGCGCGCGGTGGCGAGTTCGCCAGGGCCGACCGCGCCGTGGCCGTGCTCGGGAACCGCACCGGCCGGCGCGCCGCGCACTACTCGAAGAAGACGACCTTCTTCCTGCGGCGGAACGGGAAGCTGTTCCTCATGCAGAAGGAGCCCGGCGGAGGACTGCGGGCGCTCTTCTTCCTCACAAAGAAGGTCCGCTATCCGAAGAACGAGTGGCTGGGACTCTCGGCGAGCGACTTCGAGATGGCGATGAAGAAGTACGGCGAGCACCTCGACACCTTCAGCGAAGGAGGGAATCGTTGAATGCGCGCCAGTTCGATTGGAGGCGCCTGCGGATCGGGGTTTGTGCCGCGGCTTTTCTCGTGCAGCTCGACGCCGGCGAGCTCGGATTCATGCAGCAGCGCCGGCCGCCGGACAGTTCGCCTGCGGCGCCGCTCTGGCCGATGCCGGAGCCGACGTGGCCCCGTGACTGCTGCCGCGGCGTCCAGGTGGCGGCGGGCGATTGGGAGGATGTGGAGATGCAACTGACACCGGAAGTGCGGAACGACTACGAGCAGAAATTCGGCACCTGCACGCTGCGGCCTGCGAGGCTCGCCGAGGTCGACAACACGATCGCTCGGATCATGGTCGGGCGCGCTCGCTATGCGGCCGTTGCGAAGACGGTCGGCAGCGTGCCCTGGTACATGATCGGGATCATCCATTCGATGGAGTGCGGCTCGCGCTTCTCCTGCCACCTCCACAACGGCGACCCGCTGACTGCGCGCACGCGTCAGGAGCCGAAGAACAGGCCGGCCGAAGGGGAGCCGCCATTCACCTGGGAAGAGAGCGCCGCCGACGCGTTGCGCCTCAAGCGGCTCGACACCTGGAGCGACTGGTCGATCGGCGGGACGCTCTATCAGCTGGAGCGCTACAACGGCTTTGGTTACCGCGCGGCGAACGTCGGCATTCCGACGCCTTACCTGTGGGCCGGCTCTCAGCACTACAGCCGCGGCAAGTACGTCCGCGATCACGTATTCGATCCCCATTCCGAGTCGACGCAGATCGGCGCGGCCGTGCTGCTGCGCCGCATGCTGGACCACAACCTCATCGAGCTGCCCGCGGCAATCGCACCGACCGCGAGCGCAACCGAGGAAGGCTCGACGAGATGAGCTTCGACGCCGAGAAGTTCGACGCAGACAACCGTGCGCGCCTGAGCGAGATCGGGGGCATTGCGTCGGTCGACTCGGCCGACTCGGTCGAGGACGCGCTGATGAAGCAGCGCGCGTTGCCGATGCTCTGCACGCTCTACGACGGGAGCCGCAGCGACGGGCGCGTGGTGCCATCGAACAAGGGCCAGCGCCTTGCCGTGCGTCTCACGGTCATCGTCGTCGCGGAGAGCTGGCTCTCCAAAGCGGACGGCAAGCGTGGCGCCCTGCCGCTGATCAAGGCGGTGAAGAACACGATCGTCACGAGCTACCACCCGCAGCTCCATCCCGACGAGTGGAAGAACCCGCAGGCGGACGGCCCGTTCGTCTACGTCGAGGATGCCTTCATGCAGCGCGAAAAGCAGCGCGTCGCATACCAGATCGATTTTCGAACCAACGTCTACGACGACTTCAACTGAGAAGAGGAGAGGCAATGGCCAAGAGCAAAGAGCGTGAAGAAGAGCAGGCGACGACCGCGGCCGTCCCGACGCCTCCGGAGCCCGCCGGCGAGACGCCCGCGGACACTGAGGTGGTGCGCGTGACCGGCGGGACGAAGGACACCGTGATCGTCACCGTCGACGTCGAGCAGCTGCTCGCGAAGAAGTTTCCGCACGGCGCGCCCGTGCCGATCGTCTACGACGGCTCGCGCGGTCCGCGGATCGGCATGGCGAAGGCCAACGGAGAGCCGACGCGCTACTTCGCGGCGCACGTGCCGCAGCTCATCGACGATCGCGAGCTCGCGGTTCATCTGTTGATGTCGAAGAAGGGATTTGCGATCGCCGAAACGATCGACAAGAACGCGAAACAGTAACCGCACCGATTAACCGCCTGGCGCGCCTAACGCGCGCGGGGTTGAGAGTGGAGGGAGGACAGGCACATGGGATACGCAACAGAGCATGACGTCCTGCTGATTGCAGGAAAGCAGGCCGGCTTCGGCGTCGTCGCCGCGGCCGGCCGTGTGGTGCCGATCGCGAAGGGCGGGCAGGGTCCGACTCACGACCGGAACAAGATCGCCAACGACGGCCGCTATCAGGACGGCCACCGCCGGCCGTTCGCGCTCGGCAACCACAAGTCGGGTGTCGACGAGCCGCTCGTCCCGAACCTCGACTACGTCGGTTATCCGCTCTACGGCTTCCTCGGCCAGTTCACCGACGCGGTGGCGGGGCCGCTGAACAGCCACGCCGGAATCCTCGGGAAGAACATCATCTATTACACCCACGAGGAGAGCTACGGGAACGGCGACTTCTATCAGTACTTCGACAACGTTTATTCGGAGTACAGCTTCGAGTTCAGCAACGAGGGGATCTACAAACCCACGTTCAAGAGCGCGGGCTCGGGCAAGCTCGTCAAAGCCGTCGCGTCATTTGACGCCGCGGCGGACGAAGTCGCTGGCCGGCCGGTCGAGATGATCAACTGGGCTACGCTCATTGACGCCGAGGTCGAGGACGCCGGCGTCGTGTCCAAGCTCTCGTGCACGGCCAAACGCGAGATCATCGAAGTGCGCCCCTCGGGTGCGAACGGCCTCTGTAAAGCGCTGAAGGTCGGCGAGCTCACTGTCGACGGCACGATCACCATTCTCTTCACGAATGACACGTACTGGGAGAAGGCGCGCAACGGAACGAAGATGAAGGTGAAGGCCACCGTCACGCGCGGAGAGGCGGCCGGGACCTACAGCATCGAGCACCTCTTCTCCGAGATGTTCCTCGTGCCAAGCGCACCCAAGAAGCAGAGCGGTCAGGTGGTCAGCCAGGACTTCACCTTCGAGTCCGACGTCGAGTCGGACGCGAATTCGCCGCTCAAGATCACGCTCATCAACGGCACCGTCACCCACAACGCGTAGGGAGGGGAGATCCCAATGTCACTGATCACATCGACGAAGAACGGCGTTCCGCGTCCCGGTCCGGAGGGCGCGAATTTTTACGTCGTCCCGATGTCAGGTCCGGACCTCAAGAAGATCGCCCGCGCGATCACGAAGGTCGACTATCTGCGCGACGCCAAGGGCGCGATCATCTTCAACCAGCTCGGGGCGGCCGTGCCGCAGTTCGACATGGACGAGGACCGCATCGTCGCCGAGGCGCTCAAGCGCTGCCCGCGAATCGATCACGTGAAGGAGGGACAGCTCGACGGCGATGGGAACATCGTCGAAGAGACCCTCTTCATCGATCCGATGGCGACGGAGAAGGATCTGCCCGCGGGCACGATCATCGATCCTCAGCTCATCCGCGGCATCCTTGAGCTGCTCGTCAAGGTGGAGCGCGAGGTGCCGATCGCGCCGACCGCCGACGATAAGCCGGCCGACGACAAGCCGGCCGCCGCCGAGCTCGCGGACGGCGAAACGCCGAAGCCGAAGACCCGGCCGGCCGCGGTCACGCAGCTCATCGCGGAGTGGCTCCTCGGCGAGTCCGCGGACCTCGGCCTCAAGCACCTGAAGGAGGCGCAAAAAAACTCATAGAGCACGCCGAATTTCAACTCGGGGAGGGGGCGGAAATCGCCTCCTCCGCAGCGTCCGCGGAACGGGCGCTCCGTGCGCGAGCTCATCACGAAGGTCGGGAGTACAAGCGGTTCGCGCCGCCGCCGCCAAGTGCGCCGGCGCTGCTGCCGGAGAACGAGGCGGCGTGGGAGCTCTTCGAGGCGTGTCAGTCGCAGGTGATCGTGGCGGGAATGGGCGGCGTCGTCGGGCTCTCGCATGAATCGCTCCCCTGGAAGATGACGCTCCGCGGGTTCACGTCCGATGAGCAACTGGAGATCGAGGAGAAGTTCCGAATCATCGAAGCGGTGTTCGTGAAGAACTGCAACCGGCGCGCGGACGCAGCCGCGCGAGAGCATAAGACGAAGGGCAACCGTGGCTGACTCCGAAAAAACCCTGCTCATCAAGCTCAAGATCGCGGCCGATGGCACGCCTCAGATCGCGGCCGTGGGCAAGGGTCTCAATGACGTCGCCGGGCATGCCAGCGGACTCGAATCGCGCATGGGCACGCTCGCGAACGCGGTGCGCGCGTTCGTCGGCGCGTGGGCACTCAAGGAGATCGGCGGCGGCCTCTTCTCCTTGGTCCGAAGCGGCGTCGAATTCAACGCACAGATGGAGACCAGCCGGCTCGGCATCGGCGCGCTCGTCGCCGGTCTCACTCAGATCACCGATTCGCAGAAGGGCGTGCTCACGGGACAGGACAAGTGGAACGCCGCCCTGTTGATCTCGACCGATCTGCAGAAGCGCGCCCGCGTCGCTGCGCTCGAAACGAAGGCCGAATACACCGACATCATCAAGCTCCTTCAGGTCGGCCTCGGACCGATGCTCTCGGCTGGAATCAACGATCCTTCGAAGATCATCAAGTTCACACAGACGGTCGCGCAGACGGGCGGAGCACTCGGGATTCCGAGCGAGCAGATGCCTTCCGAAATCCGGGCTCTCATGCGTGGCGAGAAGGGTCCCGACGCGCAGCTTTCGAACATCTTCCTGGGCGACATCACGCCGGCGAAATTCGCGCAGCTCAAAGAAGCCGGGAAGCTCTACGACTTCCTCATGGAGAAGATGGCCGCCTTCGCAAAGGCCGGCCAGGAGTCGCAGAACACGTTCGACACGGCGATGTCGAACCTGAAGGACGCGCTCCACCAGGCGCTCGGCGAAGGCACGCAGGGAACGACCTCGAAGTTCACGGCTGCGATCAAGGATCTCACCGCCTCGATCGTCACGTTCGACGCGCAGGGCAACGCGGTCTTCAATCCGCAGTTCGTCGCAACCGTTGAAGCCGTGGGCGAAGCGTTCGCGAAGACCGCTCGGTTCACGGCCGATCTCGCGATGTCGCTCCCCGAAGTCATCATTCAGATGCAAGCCGTCTGGCTGTCCATGAAGAAGGTCGCGGAGGCGTACAAGGAGTACGACCCGCAGAAGCACCCGCTTGCATTCGCCGCGGGCGGCGGTCTTGGTTCGCTCCTGGCCGGCTACTTCGGATCAGGCGCGATCCTGCGCGAGGGGCCGCTGACGCCAGACGATTTCGTGAAGCAGCTCATGGCGGCGCAGACCTACTCGGCGCCGATCGGACCGCGCACGACGGGCGAGATGTATGACGCGGCGATCGGCCCGCAGTTCGATCCCGCCGTCGCGCGCCTGCGCGACCTCACGATGAGCGCGTTGGCGAAGCAGCAGAAGGAAACCAAGGACACGACGAAGCGGAAGATCGATTCGCTCCAGGCGGACTGGTCGCTGCTCTTCTCGAAGGAGGACCGCGACATCGCGGCTGCCGGCGACCCGCTCGCGGAGGCGCTCGCGAAGATCGAGGACGAGCGTGAACAGCGGCTGCAGAAGCTCAAAGAGCAGCAGACCGAATTCGGCAAGCTGATGAGCGCCGACTTCTTCAAAGACACGGAGAAGGACATCAAGGGGAAGGCCGACGAGAAGATCATGCAGGCCGAGTTCACCAGCGCCGCGAAGAAGGGAGCGGACTGGTCGGGGCCGTGGGCCAAGTGGACCGCCGACGCGCAGCAGGCGAAGGAGATCACGCTCTCGACGCAGCGCGAGATCGAGGACGGACGGATCGGTCTCATTCAGAACGGGCTCCAGCGCGAGCTCCAGCAGAAGCTCACGGCTCACGCTCGCGAGCTTGAAGACGCGAAACAGAAGTACGGCCAGAACAGCGACGAGTACCGCGCCGCGGTCGATCGCCGGCAGCAGCTCGACGATCAGGCGGTCGACAGCTACTGGCACATGCTCGACGAGGAGACCGCCGGCACGACCGCGTGGGCTCGCAAGAACAAGGAGCTCATCGCCCAGCAATACGGCACGATCGACGACATCCTGCGGCGCACGTTCCTCGACAGCCACAACGTGCTGGCCTCCGCGACGAACGATTTCCTCGACCAGCTCGCCTCTGGCCAGGCGGACCTCATCGGATCGCTCGAAGGTCTCGCCTCCGGCCTCGGAAAGGTGTGGACGAAGGCGCTCACCGACATCCTGATGAACGGCGGGAACGTCTGGAAGCAGCTAAAGGGGCTGTTCAGCTTCGATGACCAGGTCGACGAGCAGGGCAATAAAGACTATCTCGGCACGCTCACGAAAGGCGCCGGCATCGGTTCGATGGTGGGTGGCCTGTTTCAGACGCAGAACAATTACGCCTCGACGGGCGGCGCCATCGGTGGCGCGATCGGGGCAGGTATCGGCATGTACTTCGGCGGGCCCGGAGGCGCGGCGATCGGAACGATGATCGGCTCCATGATCGGCACGGCGATCGGCGCCGCGATCAAGAAGAACGGGAACCACATCCAGGTGTCAATCACGAACGCGACGCTCGACGCGCTTCAGGGATCGAACTGGTCCGACGTCTCGACCGGCGATCCCGGTCATGACCGGAAGCTCGACATGGGCAACGGCGCCTTTTTCCAGATCGAGCAGCAGGGCCTCAGCATGGAGGCGTTCAACGAGCTGCAGGTGCAGGTGCGCCGCAAGGTGCGCGAGGAGATGAAGGGCTGGCAGTCGATCCTCGATCTCTTCCCGCAGGAAGTGAAGGACGCTCTCAAGGACTGGAAGCCGACGCTCACGTTCTCCGGCGGTGTCGAGGGCGGCAACGAGATCGGCGACACGACCGGGCTGCAGCAGCTCAACGACTTCCTCAGCAACAAGCTCCCCAAGGCCACATTCAACGCTTACGAGGACGGGCTGAAGAAAGCGTTCGAGACGCTTGGCATGGGCAAGGAGCGCATCAAGGAGCTCTTCGCCCGCTGGGGTGAGCTGCAAGGCCAGGAGCTGCAGGACGCGGTCAAGGACTTCACCCTCACCATGCTCGAAGGCCGCAACTGGCAGGACACCTTCACCGACAAGTCCGGCATGGGCGCGGGCTCGAAGGTGTGGGTCGAAGCGCAGAGACCGCATACAGTGATGACGCAGCTCGACGACTACGTTTCGAAGATGGCGGTCACGACCGCCTCGATGTCGAAGCTCACCGACGTCGACGATCTGCTCGCGTCTCAGAAGACGTTGAACGGGCTCTCGCGCGATTACTACGGCTTCGCTCTACAGGCAGCCGAGCAGCTGATCGCGCAGTTCAAAGCGATGAGGTCGGGCAACGACTCACTCAAGGAGTCGATCGCCGTCTCGGGCATGGGCGACCAGGAGAAGCTCAACTTCTTCTACAAGCGCCTCGGCGAGATCCAGAGCCAGATGGCAGGGTCGACCGACCCGGCCGAGATCGCGTCCCTCAATTCCCAGATGCAGCAGTACGTGCAGGCCGCGCTCGGCATCGCGCCGGACAACGAAGAGAACCGCACGAAGCTGATGCAGATCATCGACTCGTTCAACGCTCTCCTCAGCGGACGGCAGGACACGATCGCCGAGGAGATGCAGAAGAGGGACGAGCAGGTCGCGAACCTCCTCGAACAGGCCGCCCAGGCACTGCTCAAGGCTGCCGGGGATCTCTCCGGAGGGAACAAGCCGCCTGAGACGCAGCCGCCTCCGGCCAACACCAAGCCCCCCAACGACGGCCCGCGGGTGCGAATCCCCATTCTCAACGACGCCGCAACCGCCGAGGGTCTCGTGTCGGCGCCGAACAGCGAGCTCCTGGCCGCGCTGAAGCAGGCGGCCGACGACTCCCGCGTGAGCTCGATCGATGCAGCGCGCCAGATGCAGCTGGAGCTGACGACGAGGCTTCAGGCGATCACAGACGCAGAACACCAGGCCAAAGCGCAGGAAGCCTCAGCCTCGGCCGCGGGTATCGCCGACGCAGTCAGGGCAGCGCTCGCGGGAATGGAGATGACCGGAACGATGGGCGACGTCGCGGCCTCGATCGACACGACCGACCTCCAGATCGCCGCGGCGAATTACACCGTCCGCTTCATTCAGCGCAATCCCGATTCGATCGCGTCGAGGACGAGGGGGTGATCCGGTGATCGTCAACAGGTCGAACTTCCTCGTCGAGATCGGCACGGCCGTTCCGCTGCGCTGGACCCGCTATCGCGGCTTCACGGCGGACGGCCGGCGCGGGCTCATCGTCGACGGCAACTACTACGCGGCCGTGAATGTCGTGATCCCGCAGATCGACCAGATGATGAATCCCTCGCCGCTACAGGTTGACCTCGTCATCGGCAACGCCCACGGCATCGCGGACGATCTCGTCTTCGATGCAGCCAACGTTGGCGCGCCGGTCACGATCACGCGGCTCGTCTTTGCCGACACGCCATGGGAGGAGCATCTGCCGCCGGCGATCTCGAGCGCGGAGCTGTGGTTCGAGGGGCTGTACGGGCGGCGCAGCTTCAACGGCGCGAAGGTCTCGATCTCCTGCGACGCGAACCTCGGCCGGCGCGGGTCGTCGCCGCGGACCTCATCGCGCACGCTCATGACTGCGCACACTCCGCCGGAGCCGGGAGCGCGGCTCACAGTACGCGTCCTCGTGCAGGGAGGCTGATCCACATGCCGAACGTCTTTCCCGACATCTACCCTGCGGTCTGGGAGCCCTCCTGGGAGGCGTATCAGGAGCGCGACGAAGCGCGCGACGGCTTCCTTCAGCTCAACAGCTACGACCCGGTTGACCAGGTCTCCGCTCATGCTGGTTGGTCGACGCTTTCGCGCGCCGAGCGTGACCAGATCAAAGCGCACCGCGACGCGAACAAGGATCGCTCGTTCACCCTGTTCGACTTTCATTCGGCGACGCCAGCAGCGGTCTACGTCGCGACGGGTAACGGGGTGGCGACCGCCTTCACGCTGCCGGCGAAAGCGGTTGCCGGCCTGACTGTCACCGTGAACGGAGCTCCCGTTGCGGTCGTGCTCGCAGCGGGCGCGGGCACGGACGGCGCGGACAGGATCACGTTCGCGGCGCCGCCGGCGGCAGGGGCGATCATCCGCTTCAGCGCCACCGAGGCGCGCATGCGGTACGAGCTGCTCTACAAGGTCGGCACCTTCGCCTGGCGGCACGTGGAGGCGGACATCTGGAGCATCGAGACCGACTTCATCCAGGAGGTCGCTGCCTGAGATGAGCCGGACTCGTGCAGTCGAGAAGCCCATCGTCACACCGACGCAGAAGCTGCCGGACGCGCCGATCCTGCCGCCGCCTTCCATCGTCACGAAGCGCGTGACGCGATCCTTCGAAAACCGAGAGATCACGCTCCCGAGCCCCGATGGTGTGCGCGCCTACGCATGCGGCGAGCAGTGGCTCGGAGGGAAAGTCCAGTACGTCTTCTATCCGGGGACCCTCGATGATCTCTGGTACGTCGTCGAACTGTGCGCCGGCGAGTGCGATGCCCTCCTCGACGTCTCGAACCCGGAACGCCCCGGCGTGATCGCGCACGCGGCGTGGTGGTGGTATCCGGGCACCGACGCGGGCGCGGTCGACTCGCACCTTCAGGCCGTCGACGCGAGCTGGAGTGAAGCGTTCGCCGGAACGTGCTACGCCATCGTCCATCTGACGGAATTCAGCACGTACTGGCAGGGGCAGATCCCGAACTTCCTCTGGCACATGCGCACGCGCAAGGTCCTCTGCCCCGACACCGGCGTGCGCGCCTACTCGACCAACGTCTGGGATCAGTGGTACGACTACGTGCGGTGGAGCGAGGGCAAGGCTCTCCCGCTCGCGCGCGTCGACGCCGCGGCCTTTGCCGCCGCGAAAGCCGCCGACGCCGCTGCCGGCCGCGACTGCGCGGTCCACATGCTGCTGCTCGACGCGACCGATCCCAGCGACGTGATCAGCTCGTTCACGCTCCTCGCCAGTGCCTGGTGGTTCTGGGACGACCTCGCAAACCGCTACACCGTCGTCCCTGATCGCGCCGGCGCGGCCGTCGCGGCCACCTACGACGATCACCACGGCCTGCGCGCCGCGTCTGTGAGTGGCGCCGGCCAGGACACCTTCGAGCGTCCTAACAAGGTCACCGTCTGGTGCACCGATCTCACGAACAAGCGCACGCTCATCCCGATCTCCGTCCAGACGCACGCGGTCGACATCGGCTCTGCTGATCCGATCGAGGAAGAGCACCGGCTGCCGTGGCTCTACAGCCCGACGAGGGCGCGCTCGATCGCCATGTACATCCTGAATTCCTTCCAGTTCGATCTGCAGATTCAGGACGAGTGGAACGCGCTCACGGCCGCCCGGAGGTTGGGCGACGTCGTCACGCTCAACATCCCTGCGCGCGCCCGCAGCTTCACCGGCCGCCTGATGCAGCGCTCGAGGCTGCCGAGCGGCACGTTCAAGGTCACGCTCCTCGAACACAACGAGGCGAAGTTCAGCGACGCAGTCGTCGACATCCCCGCGAAGACTCCGTCGACCCGACCCGACCCGCCGATCTACACGACGACCGAGGACGCCGCGGCAGCCGCGCCCGTGCAGTCGGTCGTCGGCGCGATCGGCGATGTCACTCTGGCCGACATCCTCGGCGCCGGCGCGGAGTCAGCCGTCCACGCGGCGGGCACCTACGAGACGATCGTGCACGCGGCGGGCACCTACGAGACTGCGGTCCACGCCGCCGCTACCTATGCGGCGATTGCGAGCCCCGTGTTTACGGGCGTACCAGCGGCCCCCACGGCGGCGGGCGGCACAAATACGACGCAGATTGCCACTACAGCATTCGTGCATTCCGAGGCGCCTGGACTCGCACCCGTGCAGAGCGTGTTCGGTCGGACCGGTGCGGTCGTCCCGACAACTGGTGACTACGGCGTAGCACAGGTGACCGGCGCGGAATCGAGCGCTCACGCGGCGGCGACCTATGTGCCACTGGCGCGATCGATCGCGACGACGGCGCCGCTCGCAGGCGGCGGCGATCTCACTGCGAATCGCACGCTGTCGATCGCAATCACACCAACGGCCAACGGCGGAGCGGTGGCGCTCCAAGCGACAACGCCCGGAACCCAACAGGTGGGAAGCCTCAACCTCTTGGGGTCGGGAGTGTTTGATGGATCGGTTCGCACGAGACACACTTATGACGCCTACAGCCTAACAGGCGCTGTCACTGCGTTTTTCGACGCGAACGACGCAACCGCAGCGTCACGCCTCTATGTCGCGACGGCACACCCGCTGAATATCTACACCTCTGCGGCGCTCCGTATGGTCGTCCGTGCGACGGGCGAGGTGGGCATCGGCACGTCAACCGCGGCCGCAAAGCTCGCGATCAACGGCGGCCTGCACGTTGGCGGGGACTCCGACCCCGGCAACGACAATCTGCTTGCTGACGGCTGGGTCCGAACCTCAAGCTCGTTCTCGGCGGCGGGCGGCTTCGCCGCGCTCCCGCCCACCGACGCCGGACTCGTCTACCTGTACCGCACGAGCGGCGCGGGCACCACCTACCCGTTCAATGAAGCGGGCCACCTCGTGCTGCAATCGCGGAACGTGGACAGTCGTGGCGTGCTCTTCGTGACCGGTGCGACGTCCGCAGTCTCGGCCGTCGTGAACAACGTCGGCATCGGCGTGAAATGCACTCCGTCCGCATTCCCACTCGAATCAGCAGGCCACGTCGGACCTAACGCGCAGACCACATATGATCTGGGCTCGCCGTACACCAAGTGGCGATCGCTCTTCGCGGCGGAGCTACAGGTCGAAACTCTCGTCGCGCAGAACACGATCGCCACAATCGGCGGGCGCATTCTCGTCGGGCCGACGACGAAGCTCACCGCGGACGTCGCGGCGGCAGGCACCTCGATCACCGTCGAGAACAACGAGATGGCCGTGGGCGATCGGATCTATCTGGAGACGGCGCCCGGCGGAGTGCAGCAGACCGAGTACATGGCCGTGACGGCTGGGCCGACCGGCACCGGCCCCTACGTGTACACCGTCACGCGCAACCTCGACGGCACGGGCGCGAACGACTGGCAAGCCGGGGACGCCGTGTTCAACACCGGCGCGGCGGGCGACGGTTTCATCGACCTCTACTCCGTCCACGGCGTCAAAGGGGTGAGCGAATACGGCCCGACGATCGTGGGCAACGTGCGCGCCTCGGCGGCGTTCAACGATTACGGACCGCGCTGGGCCATCGGGAATTTGAACGGGCTGTACGGCTACCTCACGACAACCTACGGCGCCGCGTTCGGCGTGCCCACTGCCGCATGGATCAAGATCGATCCGAGCAGCGGCGTGAGGATCGGGCATAACACGACCGTCTTTGCGCAGGTCGATGCCTCTGGCGCCGCGAGCTTCACCGGCTCGGTCACGGTGACCGGCGGCAACGCGGCCACCACGACGTATGTGGACACCGGCCTGTCGGGCAAGATTGCCAGCGGTGGCGCAGCCGCGGACGTGAACGCGAACGTCACGACGATCAGCGGCGGGAAGATCACCGCCGCCACCATCACGACCGCGCAGCTCAACTTCACGCCGGTGCAGACGTCTAACGTCGTGGCGAGCATCAACGCCTCGGCCGAAGGCATCCAGATCAGCGGAGCGAGGATCGCAATCAGCGGCTCGACGACGTTCGCGGCAGGCTACGACCCGACCGGCAAGATCGCCGCTGGTGGCGCAGCGGCGGACGTGAACGCGAACGTGACCACGATCAGCGGCGGGAAGATCACCGCCGCCACGATCACCACGGCGCAGTTGAACTTCACCCCGGTACAGACCTCCAATGTCGTTGCATCGATCAACGCCTCAGCCGAAGGGATTCAGATCAGCGGAGCGAGGATCGCGATCAGTGGCTCGACGACGTTCGCCGCAGGCTACGACCCGACCGGCAAGATCGCCAGCGGTGGCGCGGCAGCGGACGTGAACGCGAACGTCACGACGATCAGCGGCGGGAAGATCACCGCAGCCACGATCACGACCGCGCAGCTCAACTTCACGCCGGTAGAGACGTCTAACGTCGTGGCGAGCATCAACGCCTCAGCCGAGGGCATCCAGATCAGCGGAGCGAGGATCGCAATCAGCGGCTCAACGACGTTCGCGGCAGGCTACGACCCGACCGGCAAGATCGCCTCAGGTGGCGCGGCAGCGGACGTGAACGCGAACGTCACGACGATCAGCGGCGGGAAGATCACCGCAGCCACGATCACCGCCACGCAGTTGAATGTAGCCCAGCTCTCGGCGATCGCCGCCGACATGGGCGCGGTCACCGCCGGTTCGATCGTGATCGGCTCGACCAATAAGGTGTGGCTCAACGATGCCGCGGATGGCGCGCTGAACATTGGTGGAGCGACTAAGGCATCTGCGCCATTCCACGTGACCGCCGCGGGCGCGCTCACCGCGACCAACGCGACGATCACCGGCACAATCACGGCGACCTCGGGCACCTTCGGCGGATTCACGGCCACGGCGGGCGAGCTGTACGCTGGTTCCGGTTCCACTCGTGTGGAGATGCAGGCGGCGGGCGGCTTCTGGGCTGGGGCGACGGCGTTTGTGAACGCGCCGTTCAGCGTGTCGCCTGCGGGCGTCTTGACCGCGGCGAGTGGCACGATCGGCGGCCTGACGATCACGGGCTCGAACCTCTCACTCGGCTACGGCATCTACGGGAGCGCGTACACGCCGTTCTACGTTGACTCCAGCGGACAATTCTCACTGGGGGATAAGTTCCTGTGGAATGGAGCGACTGGCACTATCGGTGGATGGACGATTGGGAACTCTACCCTGTCAGCTGGCGGGATGGTCCTCAATTCCGGTTACCCCAAAATCACCTTCACGGCCGGCATTGACATGTACGTCAATGGCGAGTTACTTGTGGTATCAGATAGCCTGTATTCCGTTGGCAGTCTCATCGCCGGTAAAGATAATGGCGCGGCGCGAGTCATGCTAAATGGGTCCCTCGGTACTATCGTTATCGGTACCGACAAAGTCCTCGGCGCGCGTGGGGCTGCCGTCGCACACGCGGATGGAACACTCGCTTCGGCGACCGCACAGCTCAACGCTCTGATCGACCGCTTCAGCGCCGCAGCGGGGGGGCATGGTGCAATCGCCTAACGCATACGAGAAAGAGGATGAGCAGCAAGATTCGATCACTACGCCGAAAGGCAAGAAAGGACACGTTCATGAAGGTCAATTTGTCGAAGGAAATTGTGCGAGCAAATGGGGAGATCGTGAGGGACGGAGACGCCAGGCCCGTCGAGATCCTCTGCTCGCAGTGTGCCACCAAAGAGAAGCAGAAGCCGCCCCTGACGGTCGCGGCGGCCATCGTCACCGCGCTTGGGCTGGAGTATCGCGATCCGGACGGCAGGCTGCTCGAACACATCGATGGGAAAGAGAAGCACCGCCGCGACAAGCTCTCGCGCAGGATCTTCGATGCGGGCACCGAGATGGTCGATATCTCCATCGAGGAAGCGGCGTCAATCAAGAAGGTGATCGAGTTGTGCTACCCGCCATACGTTCTCGGCCCGGTGTACGACGCGCTGGAATGCGCTGAAACCCCGGCACCTGCCGCTTCGTAGTCATCATCAGAGCCCTGCGGACGAGCACACGCTCGTCCGCAACGATGATCACGATCCGGATGGAGCGCCGGAAGTAAGCTGAGGTGCACATCATGAAGAAGAGAGCAGTCCTCGTCCTCGCGGTCCTCCTCATCGCATCCGCGGCTGCAGCGGCCGGACGTCAGCGGACAGTCAGCGCGCCGACGATCCTGCCGATCGTCTGGCAGAGCGCGACCTTCGATTCCGCTCCGCAGGCTTGCGCGACAACCGACCGCTCGTGGAGATGATCAACGACCTCGGCCGCGCTTTCGACGTCCCGGCCGTCGAAGACCCTTGAAACCGTGTTTCAAAAGGGTTGCTGGGCTGCGGAAAACGATAGTTATTGCCGCCCCAAAGCATCCGCGGAATTCGCCCCAAAGATTTCGCGAGCTTACACATTCGTTCTCGCCCAATCTCAACTCATCCTGATGCCTTTGTTTTTACTCAGTACTCAGCACTCAGTACTCAGCACTCGAGTCTGCGTCGCGGCGGGTCGCTGCTGCATCCGCTGCAGGTCGGTGAGCTGCTTGTAGAGCTGGAGGAACACCAGGCCGAAGATCAGCAGCAGCAGAATGCCGAGAGCGCGGATTGCCCAGCGGTTCATCGGGCGAAGTCCTCCGCGTGCCGGGCTGCCCACTCGATGGCATATCGCATCGGGGCTGCGTCGGCCACTCCTTTGCCGGCGACGTCGAACGCGGTGCCGTGATCCACCGACGCGCGCAGGTAAGGCAGGCCAAGAGTGACGTTCACCGATCGCGCGAACTCGAGAGTCTTGACCGGAATCAATCCCTGGTCGTGGTACATGGCCATCACCACATCGTACGTCCCCTGTCGAGCGGCCAGGAAGAGCGTATCTGCCGGATGAGGGCCGCTGATATCGAGACCGTCGCTGCGCGCCGACTCGACGCCGCGGGCGATGATCGCCTCCTCGTCTCCGAAGCGGCCCCCCTCGCCCGCATGCGGATTGATTCCGGCCACGGCCAGACGAGGCTTCGAACCGTAGATCCGCGCGTACTCGCGTGTGGTCAGGCGGGCCAGCGCGGCAATGGCATCGGCGTCGATCGACTCGATGGCCGTCCGCAGCGGCACGTGCACGCTCAGCAGCACCGTCCTGAGGGAAGGCGAGTCGAAGTACATCGCATAGTCATGGGCGTATCGCCGCAGGCCGGCGCGCGACGCCAGCAGTTCCGTGTGACCGGGGAAAGGGGAGCCCGCTGCGGCGATGGCCTGCTTGTGGATTGGAGCGGTGACCAGGGCGGAGCAGTCACCGCGGCCGATCGCGTCGACCGCCGCGTCGATCGATGCGAGCGCAATGCGCCCTGCATCCGCCGAGATCTCGCCGAAGCGCACCGCGCCCGATCCGGAGATCTCGATGAACCGCTCGACCGGCGGGACTGGCCACGCCTTTTCGGCGAGCGCGCGATGGCCGAACACCCAGACAGGCAGGGCGCTGTTTTCGAGCGCCTTGAAAACGACTTCCGCACCGATCCCGGCCGGGTCGCCCAGCGTGATGGCCAGCGGCTTCACGCCACGATCATATGCGCTGGGGCCTAGAGCTCGTCCCGTTTGAACAGGTACTTGATGCAGTGCTTCTGGATGAGCAGATTCGGCGCGCCTTCGCGATTGACCTTGATGCAGTTGCGGTCGTACCACTCGATGCAGCCGTGGATTTGTTCACCGTCGGTCATGACGATGACCATCGGGGTGCGGGAGTTCATCTGCTTGGTGTAGTAGAAGCTTTCGGCGTTCGTCGTTTCCGGAGGTGCCGGTTTCTGGCGGCCGTTGCCACCATTCTTGGGGAAGCGCTTCAGGTCCGGCACGGAGCGAAACATGCGCCGGTTCGAGATGTAGGTGCCGTCGGTGTCGTACGGCCGATTCGAAAAGGGCATGCCAGCCTCCGCTTGTCCGTGTTCCGTCGCAGCCGGGTGCGATGCGCGCCGGGCCTGTCTCACGTCTCTGTTCTCAACCCATGGAAAATCGCGACTCGAGATTTGAATCATCGTGCTTTGCGAGTCTCGTGCCGCAGCGGCCGGCCGCGGTTGCGGCAAGTGCCGCTTTTCCCTAGAATTGCCGCCCGATTCCGACTCGGAATGCGCGTGCCCCGCGCGCATCCTCTCCGCCCCGACCCGGCATGAGGCAAGAGGCATGAGGCACGAGTCGCTCACACAACCCACGCACATGTTCATGCCTCATTGCTCATGCCTGATCATCGGAGGTTCCATTGAATTCAGTCGTCTGCATCAGCCAGGTACCTGACACCGAATCGCGGATCAAGATCGCCGCGGACGGGAAGCACATCGACGAAGCGGGACTGAAGTTCATCGTCTCGCCCTACGACGAGTTTGCGCTGGAAGAAGCGATCCGGCTGAAGGAGGGCAAAGGGGGAGACGTCACCGTCGTGACCTTCGGCCCCGACCGGTCTGCTCAGGCGTTGCGCGAGTGCCTGGCCCGCGGCGCGACGAAGGCGATGCACATCAAGGGCGACTCCGTCGACGCGGACTCGCTGGGCGTCGCCAGAGTCCTCGCCGCTGCGATCAGGACGCTTCCGCACGACATCGTCTTCTTCGGAAAGCAGGGAGTCGGAACCGACAACGGGCTCGTCGGCCCGATGGTCGCGGAGCTCCTCGACGTTCCGCAGGTCAACG
This sequence comes from Acidobacteriota bacterium, assembly GCA_021781455.1. GTDB lineage: Bacteria > Acidobacteriota > Thermoanaerobaculia > Gp7-AA8 > Gp7-AA8 > JAJXWV01. Next base: position 92,693 of record JAJXWV010000064.1, read on the forward strand.
TCGTCACGCACCTCGAGGTGGGCGACGGCAAGCTCACCGCGCATCGCGAGATCGAGGGTGCGGAAGAGATCGTCGAATGCTCTCTGCCGGCCGTAATCACGGCTCAGAAGGGGCTCAACGAGCCGCGCTATGCCTCGCTCAAAGGCATCATGGCCGCGAAGAAGATTCCCATCGACACCAGGTCCGTGGCCGATCTCGGATTGACCGACAGCGATGTGTTCCATCAGCGGGTGACGTTCGTGGGTCTGGAAACGCCCGCCGAGAAAAGCGGCGGCCGCAAGATCGACGGCGCCGATCCGAGTGCCGCTGCACAGGAAATCATCAAATACATCCGCGAAGAGGCCAAGGCGCTGTAACGATGCTGCACGAACGCACGGGTGTCAGTTGCGCCGCCTCAGAATGACCCATCGACTGGAGACTGAAATGCCTGGAATTCTGGTTTTCTGCGAAACGAAAGACGGGAAGCTGAAGAAGGTCTCCCGCGAGGCGCTGTCCATCGGCCGCAAGCTCGCCGAAAAAACGGGCGGTGATCTCGCCGCGGTGGTGGTCGGCTCCCAGGCCGCTTCACTGGCGGCCGACGCTGGCCACTACGGCGCGAAGAAGTTGTACGCAGTCGAGAGTGCCGCGCTCGACTCCTACACGACCGGGCAGACCACCGCCGCCGTCAAACAGGCCGTCGACGACTTCAAGCCTTCCGTCCTCCTGATGGGAGGCACGTCCAACGGCCGCGATCTCGCTCCCCGCCTCGCCGCGCGCCTCGGCGTCGGCGTCGCTTCGGATGTCGATCAGCTCGACTGGACCGACGGCAAGCTTCGCGCGCGCCGCTCCATCTACTCCGGCAAGGTCTTCGGCCGCGTTGAGATCAGCGGGACGCCGGCCATCGCCACGACGCGGCCTAACGCCTTTTCCGCGGAAGTGGTGGCCGGCGGCGGTGCCGCAGACGTGGTGAAGGTCTCGTTCACTCCGGTCGAAGTGAAGTCGAAGCTGCTCGAGACGAAGACGCCCGAAGCCGGCGAGCTGACCATCGCCGAGGCCGACATCATCGTGTCGGGAGGGCGGGGTCTGAAGGAAGCGCAGAACTTTTCGTACATTCGCGATCTTGCGCACGCGATCGGAGGCGCCGTGGGGGCATCGCGCGCGACCGTCGACGCGGGGTGGATCGACCACCAGCACCAGGTCGGCCAGACAGGACGCGTGGTCAGCCCGAATGTCTACATCGCCGCCGGCATCTCCGGCGCCATCCAGCATCTGGCCGGCATGTCGTCCTCGAAGCACATCATCGCCATCAACAAGGATCCCGAGGCGCCAATCTTCCGCGTGGCGGATCTCGGAGTGGTTGGTGATCTCTTCACGATCCTTCCCGCGCTCACCGAAGAGGTGAAGAAGGCGAAGGCACACTGAACGTCCTCTTCTTCACGCGTTCATGACTGAAATCTGACGGTGCGAACGGAAAGTAGACGCGCGGCCGCGCCAGTTCCGCCGTTTTTATCGCGCCGCCACGTGCGACTGACGTTCGCGTCGCTAGTTTAGTGGCGTGCGACGGCTGCTTCTCTCGTTACGCGCAGTCGCTGCCAGACTCTTACCAGCCAGCGGCGACGCGACAGCAGCAGAACGAAGTCCGGCGTTCCGGTATGGACGACTGGCTGAACCTCTTCTTGGACTGAGTCTTCGAGCGACTCTGATCAAACATCCGGTGAGAAGCCCGCAACCACGACATCGCAAGCATCCTTCCATCGGCGCCTCTCGGCTCTGGTGGCGTGCGTTGTCGAGCGCCGCACTCGTGGCCTCGATCCTGGCAATGAATGCCGGTGCAGCTCCTGCTGTTCCGTCAGCTGTTGGTGATGCGTCAGCGGCCGTTGCGCGGACCGCCGTCGAGCAGGTCGCGTCCGATGCGACGGCCGGATCGATCGACGACTTCGCAAGCCACCTTGCGGTCGCTGCGGCTCTGGTGAAGCAACTGCGCGACGTGAAAGAGCAACAACGCCTTTCCGCAATCGTGCGTGCATTCGACGACCTGCTGGTCGTATGGCAATACTGGCTGAGCGATCCGGCCGGCGGTTTCTTCGATGATCAGTCCTCGGCTGGTATGTTCAGCCGCCTGGTCCGCGACTATCCCGAATACCGCGCCTTCATTGAGCCGTTTGCGATTCGTGCGAATCGCGGCCGCATCCTCTATCCCACGGCAGAGACGCGGCGTTTTCTCATCGAAGTTGCGCGCGCTCAGCTCGCTCCCGGTCGGTCACCGCGGCCCGAGTCGTCGATTGCGACAAAGGGTGCGCCGCCGACCGTCAGCATTCCATCGGAACGATCGGTCTCGACGAACAAGACGCCTGCTGCAGTATCTCCGGCGACAGATGCCCGGATACAAACGAACCGTGTTCAGCCGGAGAGGGTGGCCACGCCGACTGCCGCCATGTCGCCAATCGCCAATGTTGATGGCTCCTGTGCGTCGTTGACGAAGCTGCAGAACCTCGAGCTGACGCCCACGGGACTCGTCATCAGTGCCGCTTCGCCGGTGACGGCGAGGATTACCAGAACTCAACAGATCGGCGACGCCGGGTTCGCCGGGTTCACGCTGGTGACCGTTGAGGTGCCGTTCGCTGATCCAGGCACGACGCCGAGCCGTCTTACCAGTGAACAGGGACCATTCAGCAGTCTGCGCGCCGTTCGTTATCAGAGCTCTGGGGAATGCGGCGTTCGCATCCGTCTGGAGGCTCGCGAGCAGGGACCGTGGATCGTCGAGACCTCGGGAAATACGATCAGCGTTTCGCGACCGAGAACGCCCGTCCTGACCACCGGCGAGCGGGCCGAGGTCGCGGCTCAGCAACGGGGCCAATCCGGGAGTATTCATGTCGGAGGCACTTCGTTCGCAGCGTCTAACGGTGCGAATGCGGGAGGACAGGCACAGATAGGCTTCGCTACTGATGCCGGCGCTGGTACGACGCTACGCGGTTTCTTCTCGGCTGTGGCGCCGCGCAGCATCGGCGGGGGACCTTACGGAGCGCTGTCGCTTTCCGGCTTCGAGATTCTCGGCCGACCGGCCGAGATCGGACTCGGCGATCTTGCGGTCTCGATGTCAGGCGAAAGCGTCAGTTCTGCGAGTCAACTCACGATCCGCGGCCTGGCGGGAGCCATCTACGTTTCGCCGAGGTCGGCCCTCCAGATCTTCGGAGGTCGCGCCGCGCTCTCCTCACTCCGGCGCATTTTCGAGGACCAGCAGACGTCTGACATTTCCTCGGATCGTGTCGTCGGCGTGACACAGCGGTGGCTTCCGACGGCCACGAACTCGGGATTTTCGTTCGGATGGGCTCACAGCCTCCCACGGCAAGGCAGAAGCTCCGACGATCTGCTTCAGTCCTTTCAGTTCCGAGCAAACCGGGCGTATGACGTGCGCTTCACGGCCGAAGAATCGGTGTCTCGCGAAACAGATCGGACGCTGTTTGGATACGCGTGGACCGTCGAACCACGCGCGGTCATGAAGAAATTGTCGATCAACGGCTTCTACAGGTACACCAGCCCGGATTTCCACCCGCCACTGGCTTCGAGCTTCTACGCCGGTTTGCGCCGAAGTTACAACCTCACCGGTTCGTATACTCCCACGGAGCGGCTGACGGTTGGTGCGTCTCTTGGGCAGACAAAGTCTTTCTCTGTCTTCGACCCCGAAGCATCGGGGACCGTCGCTTCATCGATTGCATCGAGTGTGTCGTACCGGCTGACGAGGAGGCTTTCGGCGTCGGCGACTTACGCGGAGTCAGGGATGCGCTCCGACCCGGGCGTTCTGGTCGAGACGAACAGCGATACACGGGGCACCGGAGGCGGGCTTTTCTTCTCATCGGGTCGTGGCGGCGTGGGGCTGAGCCTTTCTCAGAATCGCACGGTCGACCGGGCCAACGACGCTCTCGATTTCAATTCGACGAGACTCGACCTGAACGCAAGCTACGGACGAAACGACTTGCAGTTCCTCGGCCGCTTCCACGTCGGCCACGCCGAACGTGCGACTGGTGCAGCAGCCGGAGCCGAGTACGGCGGAGCACTCGGGGTCCAGTCGTCGCGCACCTCGGGCGCTCTGCGCGCGGAAACCGGATTCTCTGCCACACCGTCAGGCGTCGCCGCCCAACCCGTGCGTCAGTTCTATGCCTCCCTTGCGTATACGCCCGCGTCGCAGTTTCGTCTCTTCCAAGGCAGTGCTCAGCTCACGTACCAATCCGTCCAGGTCAACGGAGAACCGGCGAGAAACGCGCTGCTGGTTTCACTCACCGCAGGAAGACTTTTCGAGTGGGGCCGCGCATCTCGGCCCCTTGCGCCGTACGAAACGCGAGCGCTTCAGGTCGGCCAAACGTTGCTGCAGCCGCTGTCCGGGCATGTCGACCTTTATGTGTTCGAAGATCGCAATGACAACGGAAGCCGCGATCCCGACGAGCCGCTCCTTCCCGGAATTTCTCTCCATCTCGACGAGAGGCGAGTCACGACGGGAAGTTCCGGATTGGCAAGTGTTCTCGTTCCTCCTGGAATCCACCATCTGCGCCTGGGCGCAGGTCTAATCACGCAGAGCTACGTCGCAATCCGTCCGCTTCCGCGGATCGAAGTCGGAGCAGGTCAGCACAAGAGCGCCGCGATTCCGCTCGTCCCTGCCGGGCGCCTGGTCATCCGAGTGCTATTCACCGGGCAAGGAGAAAGCGACGCGCTGCTCTCAGGTATCCGCGTCGTGGCGCACGGCGAACACACGACCCGAGAACAGGTCACCACCGGTGCCGGCGATATGGCGTTCGGATTGTTGCCCGTCGGGGACTACACCGTGTCCGTCGATCCGAAGACGCTTGCACCCGAAACGCGTCTGGCGACTCCCGCCTCTTTCAGTGTGAAGATCACTCATGGACAACGCTCAGTGTTGACGTTCCGTATCCGGCGCGCGACGCTCCGCGAACGATTTGGCGCAAGCACGTAAATTGAGCAGGTACACATTTCCGTCGAATGCGAGGTTCCCGCAATGAATAACACTGGAGTTGCATCGCGTGCAACCTGTAGTGTCAGCCGGTGACTATGCGTAACTTCCTATATGTAAATGACTTCGGCATGTTCCGACCTGAGCTGACACTCATTTGGGTGAGGCGTTGTGATAATATTCTTTTGGGTTTGAGGCAAATCGTTAAGAAGCGTCGGCGGTTCTCTAGCCGGCAGGGAGAGGCTATGAAGCGAGTCTCGGTTGTTTTCTCAACAGTCCTGGTGTCTCTGGTTGTGGGCTTTGTCATCCTACTGAGTGGTCCGGTTGCCGAGGCGGGTACGCCGACCACCAGCACCACCACGAGTGCAGTCGGTAGCGCTCACAGCGTCAACGTCAGCGTGCCGGGCATCGTCGGAGTCGATCTGGAATCGGATCCGACGTGGGATTTCAGCACGTATACCGCGGCGGCGAATAACGCGACCTGTACAAACTCCAACAACCTCTGGCCGATCTCGATCACATGTGCGGGCGAAACCGCGACCACCTTACTGTTCGATCCGACGAACTCCACCGATCCCGGAATTGGAACGTCACCGCTGAATTCTGTCGCCGGCGTACCGGCAACGGCCGGCACGAAGGCGATCTGGCTGGCGTTCTTCTGCAGCCGAACGTCAGGTGGCACGCTGGCGATTTCGACGACGATGACGGGACTGACCTCGAATACCGGTATCACCGTAGGACAGTTCAAATTTCAAGGTGCGAGTGGCACGGGCTCTAACAATGCGAAAGCCGTGGGAGGAACGACGGGTTGGACCTCGTTTGCGGCCACTGCCGTGACAGTCCCTGTCGGCAGTCTCAGCGCGCCGTTCCCCTGGACTCGCGCGGACCAGTTCATCACGCTCCAGCTTCCGAACACTGTTGCACTGGCTGAAGGTTCGGATAGCGCGAGTATTCAATACACGATCTCCAAGTAATGCGGACATCTCCTTTTCGGCGGAGTTCGCGGGTCGCACTCGCGGACTCCCGATATTCCTGTCTCCGCCTCTTCGCCATCCTCCTCGTTTCGTTGATGGCTTCTCCGCTGGCGGCACTGGGGCTTCTCGTTTCGCCGACGCAGTTAGGCCTGGTCGGCAAGCCAGGCCAGATTGTCTCGGGGACGCTCCACGTATCGTCTTCCAAGTCGGAGGAAAACCACATCAGTCTCGCGATCAGCGACTTCACGCGGAATGAAGACGGACAGGTCGTGGAGATCCTCGATTCCAAGCTGCAGCCTCGCAGCTGCAAGGGGTGGATCGACGTCGACCGGTCGGATTTCGTCAGCCCGGCCGTCGGATCGGTTGACGTGACAGTCAGCGCCAGGATTCCTGCCGACGCTACGGGCAGTTACTGGGCTCTGGTGGCGCTTGCCTCCCAACCCCCGGCTCGTGACCTGAGGGGCCAGGGTGTTGCCATTCGTCTCATTCCCCGAGTCGCGATTCCGATCGTGGTTACCGTGGAAGGCACAACGAAGCCGGCCGTGGCAATCATCGAAACCCGCGCAGTGCGAGCGGACAAAGGTGTAGACGTTTACTCGACCATCGAGAACACGGGAAACACGGCGGTGCTCATCTCGGCGGCTTTTTCACTGGAGCGTCGCTCGACCGGCGGTGGGGAAGCGGAAGAGCTGGCCGGCACAACGGTCGGTCCACTCACATCGCTTCCGGGCACGCGAATGAAAGCGAAAGGCCACCTTGAATACGATGGATCGCTCGCTGGGGTGCAGGCGCACGCGTACCTGAGATACGGACCCGATGCGGCCGACTCGACCGAAGCCGTCGCTGTCATCGAGGATCGCCCCCCGGTAAGGCAGGATTCGGCGGTTAACGGGACCTCCCCCAGTGCCGCACATCCTGTTAAGCGATGACCTCGCGGCGAACCATGCTTTTGGCCGTTGTGATCTGCGCGGCGTCCGCGGCTGTCGCTGCAGCACCGGGACCCCCTTCGATCGTCGTTCTTTCACCGTTAGTTGACCTTGGCTCCGTCAGACCATCAGTCGACGGAATCGCCGCGCCGGAGCCGAGGAGCGCTCCCATTCCGCTGCTCATTCAGAGTTCCTCGCCATGGTCGCTCACCGCGACGCTGGAGTCGAATTCAGCTGCAACGCAGTTACTGCCGGACGGCGATCGAATCGAGATTCGCCCGGCGGGACGCGTCTGGACTCGCCTGCAGCTTTCACTGCCGATTCCTTTAGCATCGGGTGGCGAGACCGGGCCTGCCGGAGATTCCATACCGCTGGAGGTCCGCGTGATCTCCACGCTCGATTCTCCGCCGGGCTCTCGTCACGTCCGGATTCGCTTTGCCATCGCGAGCGATTCCAACACCGGGTTCGCCGATGTTTCGTATGCCGTTCCTGTCGTGACGCAGCTGAACGATGACTTGACCCCGTTCGTTTCGCCACGGGTAAACCCCGCACGGCCCGGTCTCTACCCTTACGAAATCCGCACTTATCAGGTCGTCAGCAATGTGCCCTGGGTCGTCGAGGCGACCTTGAGCGCTCCTGCGATCGCACAGGCCAGCGCCGCGACACTGCCACAGAACACGCTCGTCATCACGAATGAGACGGGTGTGGCGCAGCCACTCGTTCCAAACGAGCCTGTGGCGATCGCATCCGGAGGGGCCAGTGGCCAGCAACCGCGAAGTGTTCAGCTGAGACTGGCGGTGAAGGTGGATGACGCGGTCCTGCCGGCCGGCGATTACAGTGGCCAGCTCTCTCTTTCCATCCGACCCGCTGCTTCATCGGGCAGTGGGACCGAAGCGGCCGTTCGACGCTGATCGGCGCCAAAATTGCGGAAACTTAACGACAGGACGACGCCGCCGGTGACGCCCTCGTCATGAGAATTGTGAGTGCACCAGCCGACGCTCGCTGGCGACCGAGAGGTATCGACGAGATGAGACTGTCGATCAGAACGCGATCATTGTGGCCGTCGGATACTCGTGCGCTGACGGGATATCGGCGCCGTACCGCGGTCGGTCTGCTGCTCGGCCTCTCAGTTGTGGTTGCGTTCGGGATCTCGTCGCCAGCGGCAGCCCAGAGCTGCTACGGCCTTCAGTCCTACGGCGGTGCGTCCACGGTGAACCTCGTATCGGCTGTACCGGATGTTGGGACCTCTCCATCGAACATGAACGCGCTCGAGAGTCCCACGCCGGCTTACTACCAGCTTTCGACGTTTGCGGGCCCGGCTTCCGTCACCATTGCGACGGCGCTCGTCTCCGGTTCGATCGCTGATAACGACAAGGCGCCCCTCGGGCTGACGTTCATCAACGGCAGTGCTGCGGACGTGAAGATCCGGCAGGTGAGGGTCCAGTCGGATCGCAGCAAACTGCCTCTGTTCCGCACATCCCCGAAGCCCACCAACATCGGTCCGCTCGTTGGAACGTGGGCGGTGTCCGCAGACCGTTACGACGCCGTCTGGACCGCGCCCTCCGGCGGCTATACGGTTCCGTTGAAGAGCGCGCAGGGCTTCCTGGCGAACATCTTTGTGTCCAACGTTGGCGCAAACATCCTGGGCGATCTCGTCGGCGGCAGCATCACAACGTGCGCAAGCGTGTGCAACGGAACCGACGACCTCACAACCTATGTGGCGCAGGCGTACGCGACCGACCTCTACGTTCCAATCTCATCGCAGAAGGTCGCTACGGCCGTCGTGGGATTCGTCGATGGCGGCAACTTCCCCCGCACGACGAACACGGCGACCTATGGCCCGCCCGCCAACCTCATCGGTGGTCAGGTCAGCACGATTCGTGTGCGTGCGAAGGAGTGGTCAGGCAACCAGAGCATCGCCTCAGGTCTGCGGCTCACCGTCACGCTTCCCGCTCAATGGACGAACGTGTCCGTCACGGCGGCCGGCGCGCCGTGGAATCTCGCGACGGCAACGGTCAGCGGGTCGAGCGCCACGGGCTGGACGATCACCATCTCGACGAATGCTGTGATTCAGAAAGGCACTTCGACCGGCGACGTGACGATCACCGCCACGCCGCCGGTGGTTTACACCAAGAGCACATTCCAGGCGAAGGCGTCTCTATCAGGCCACGACACGTCGGCCGTGCCGGCCGGCGGTCATCCGATCCGATCCGTGTGCGATGGCGGTGGAACGGTTCTGCCGGTTCAGGGCGGCGGCGGGTCGTCCGTGCTGAACGTTGAATTCCTTTCGCCCAGGCTCAATGCAGGCCCGACGAAAGCACCGGTCGAACAGATCGACTTCAGGACCGACTTCGACATCATCAATGACGCTGAACCGATCAGTGTCACCGCTCAGGCCTACAACTTCACGACCAACACGTGGCAGACGATCAGCGGCACGCCTGTAACGCCTTCAGGCTCGAATGTGACGATTACCGAGACGTTTTCGGGTGACTCGCTGTTCGATTTGCTCGACGATCAGATGCGTATGCGCGTTCGTTTCTTCACCAGCGTCGGCGGGCCGCAGACGCTGCGCATTGACTACCTCACCTGGAACGCGCAGGCGTACTGGGCCGTCGACAACACACCGGGTATCGGGAGTGACACGTGGCCCGCAGGGACGAAATTCGCAGGTTCCACAAAGTATCCGTTCGCGTCCTTCGCGCAGGCAACGTCCGTGACAACGGGCGGTGAGCGAGTCCGTGTCATGGTCGGTGCGAGCCAGAGTGGAACGCCGTACCCCGCGGACGTCGCTCTCGGCTCCTCGGCTGCAGGCACAGCAACGTGTCGGACTTGGTTTGAAGGCGTGACGAGCGGGTCGCAGATGCCGCGCCTCCGCGGTGCGGATCCGACGCTTGACTGGGGCTTCGACGTTGCCGCAGATCACGTCAGGATCAGCGGTTTCCGCATCGAAAATATGTACGCAGCACTGCTCGCGGAGAATCCCGCGACCGATGTCGTGTTCGACGGCAACAGCGTTGAGCTCGCGGACCTCGCGTACGGCATCGTCCTCAACAACTTCGACCCCGACGTGCCACCGACCGCGCCGAGCACCGGCCTCCAGGCGACGAACAACACGATCGACGGCACCGGATTTCAGGCGTTCTCGGCGATCATGGACTTAGGGGCGCAGGCGTCGGTCATCGACGGAAACCGATTGATCTCTGCTGCGATCCCAGGCCTGGCGGCGATGTACATCGATGGCGCCACGGCACCTCTCATCCAGCGGAACATCGTCACGGGCAACTACATCGGGATCTACCTCGCGCGCACGACAAATCCGAAGCTGTACAACAACACCGTCGACGGCAGCACGTACGAGCAGCCGTACCGTGGAATTCATTGCGAGAGCTCGACCAGCATCGTCTCGCGGAACAACATCATTGCGCGATACGGGATCGGCTTCTCGACCGATACGCCGGGCAGCGTGGATTCGAATTACGACGGCTTCTGGGCGAATACAACCGCGACGGACGGCTTCACGACTGGGGCGAACAGCCTCGCGGCCGATCCTTTGTTCGTTCAGACCACCACGCCGTCACTGGCGACGTACTATCAGCCTGGAACTGGAAGCGCCTGCATTGATGCCGGCACCAACCTCGGTCTCCCGTTCCTCGGCCTCGCGCCCGACCTCGGCGCCGTCGAATCGCACTAGGATTTCCGTCCTTTCCCGCGAACGCCGGCGTTTTGGAGCGCCGCTTGCCGGTTAGGCCGTGAACGCCTCACCCAAACGGCGCTTGCCGCCGTTGCCGTTTCGACGTATCGATAGGTGCTCGGGTCCGCCATTACATCTTTGCCGAAGGCCTGCTGCTGGACCTCGCTCGAGGCGCGCTGTGTCGTGCAGCGAGCTGTGATCCGGTGGAAGGCCGCTTTCCGGAGTGGCCCGATTGGGGGAGGCGAACGCCCATGGAAGAGGGATTTCATGCTTCCGAGTCAGCTCGCCTTGTTGCTTCGGCGATCTTGGCCTTTCTTTTGACAGCGATCACGGTGGCACAACTCCTGGCCGCCGGGATCATCGACGGATCAAGGGCTGTGGCGTCGACGAGCGTATCGGTCACGGTCCCCGCGGTTGCCGGGTTCGACGTTGCGCCGCTCGACCGAGGCAATGAGATGCGCGCCAGGCGAGTCGCGGTGCGGCTGTTTCGCAGCAGCGGCGATCCGATTCTCGTTCGCGTGACGCCGGCTCCCCAAACGAATGTTTTCCTGGCCGTCGCGTTGAGGCGTCGCGCCGGCGGAGTTGTGATGATCCCGGCGCCGCTCGAAAACGGTTGGCAGCAGTTCGAAGCCCACGAAGCAGCATCGCCCTGGCGATTGGCCTCGGGCGCCGCGCGACCGGCCAAGGTCATCTATGAACTGTGGAACTTCTGAACGGAGCCGCGTCGCGGTCGTGGTTCTGGCGCTGTTCGCGGCGTCGTCCTCTGCTCGGGCGATAGGCGTGCTGGCGCAGCCGATCAACTTCTATCTGACCGGCGACGCCGGATCGACACTCGCGGCTCGCGTGTGGCTCTCCCCGACGGCCGGCGACGCTGTGGCCTCTCTCTCCGTGACGTCTTTCACTGTCGACCAGCAAGGAAAGCCGGCAAGCTGTGAGGGCCGCCTCGATCGAAGCGTCGTGCCGTGGACATCGCTCAGCACGCACCGGCTGCTTCTTCGGTCCGGCGGCAGTGAGCCGCTCGATCTGAAGCTCGAGATTCCACTGGCTGCCGTGGGAACCTATTGGGGCGCGGTCATGATGGATGTCGAGCCGGCTGCGCCCGATCATCTCCTGCCGGTTCGTTCGCGGCTTGCCATTCCTCTCTTCGTGACCGTTCGTGGTACGGAAGCAGCGCGGGTCCGCATCGAAGAGCTGCATGCGTTCAGGAGTGCGGAGGGTGATGTCCTCGTGAACGCGATGATTGTGAATGACGGCAACACGGTCCTCCATTCGCCGGTCCTGTTATCAGTGGAGGCGGGCGACCGATCGGCGCCCATCGAGCTCGCGTCGCTCGAGGACACCGTGGTCACGGTATTGCCTGGTAACCGGCGGGCCATCCGGCTTCTGATTCGAGGCGATTTTGGAGCCGATCGAAAGCTGCGGGTCGGCGCCTGGATCCGGTTCGGCCGGAGTGCATCGGAGGTCGTTGAGGGGCTGTGTGACGTTCTGCCCACACGGTGCGCAACGCCGGGCTGCGTCGGCAGCTAGGTGTCGGCTGACTTTCCAGCATGAGTGACGAAGTTCACAGTCTGTGACCTCCAGAGGGGCCACATTGCGAGGAAAGCGTCAGATGGCTGTGAACAAAACGCAAATCCAAGGCAGCCCCAGTCGATCTGCCCTATTTGGGTGATGACTACCGTCAAAATTCAGTGATATAAGTCACAAACATAAATCAAAAGAACGGTCGGGTGCGGGTTGGTGAGGCGCGTTGAAGTACCGGCCGAATCAATTGTGATCGAACCAGCAGCCCGGTGCGCCCCCGGTGCCCCAGCGGCCGTCAGCGGCACGACGGCGCGAAGCCAAGCTGCCGCCCCCCACAAGACCAACAGAATCGTTACGACGGCACGCCTCCTGCCGGGAGCGGGACGAGTTCTCCTGGTGCTCCTGGTGATCTTCACGGCGCCCCACCTCTTCGCGGGATCGTCCTCGGCACCGATGCACGTCTCCGTGACCGTGATCGCGCGCGCCGTGCTCACCGTGGCGAGCCAGCCCACGGCAGTCACCGTGACCGACGCCGACGTCGCCCGCGGGTATGTCGACGTGAGCTCTCCGATCGTCGTCCAGGTGCGGACCAACAGCCGGGCCGGGTACTTGCTGCAGGCCGACAGGCAGACTGTTGATTTCGCGACCGTCGAGCTCCAATTCGGCGAGGCGACGATGACGGTTGCCGATGGCGAGAGCTGGATCAGCCGCCCCTACATTCCTGGCGGCGACGTGATCGCGATGCACGCGCGTTTGCACCTTGCTCCAGGCATGCAGGCGGGGTCCTATCCGCTGCCAATCGCGCTGAGCGCTCGACCGCTCTGAGCCAAAGCCGGCACAACGGCTCGGGCGGATCTAACGAGCCTCCATTCTCCCCGGCTCGTTCATTTGCGTCACCGCCGCTCGAAGGTGCACACTCCTCCCTGCAATTGCGGGCCAACAGGGGAGGGAGGGGGCTGTGACCGACGAAGAAGCCGCTGTCCGGGTATCACCTCTTCCGGCGGCAATCCTTTCAAAAGATCTCGCATTCCTGAACGTCAACCGGGCGATGGCTGAGTTCGCCGGACCGCGGGCCAAGGGTCGTACGCTGCTCGACATCGTCGACCTGCGCGATCGCGCGGAGCTGCTGGAAGACTTTGGGAAGCTGCGATCGACATCGGAGTCCCTGCGGATCGAGGTACGCCTCGGAACCGAAGAGCCGCAACCGGTCGGTCTCGTCATCGCACGGAAACTTCCGCGTGGCGCCAGCGGCGCCTACCTGGCTCATCTCGTCGATCTGGCGAGCATCCATCGAAGCGAGCGCTGGAGCCAGCTCCTGCAGGATTTCGAACGAGCCGCGTCTGAGTGGCGCCGGACCTTCGATGCCGTCGAGCTGCCGATCGTGATCGTCGACGCCGATCTCAACGTCACCCGCATCAACCGCGCCGCGCGGATGCTTGTCGGGAAGCAGTACGCGGAAATCATCGGTCACGGCATCGCCGAGGTGGGATCGACCGAGCCGTGGCACTCGATCGCCGAGCTCTCGCGCGAAGTCCGCAAGACCCGTTCACCGGCCGCACGCCAGGTGAAGGATCCGTCCGATCGCACCCTCGACGTGCTGGCCATGCTCTTCAACACCGACGATCCCGGCGACAACCGCGTGATCTCGATCGTATGGGACGTCTCCGCTCTCATCGATCTTCAGAAGCGTCTCGAGCAGCAGCGCACGATGGCCACGATGGGAGCGCTCGTGGCGGGCGTGGCCCATGAGGTCCGCAATCCACTGTTCGCAATCTCCGCCACCGTTGACGCCATGGAGTCGATGGCGGACCCCGGCACGAAGGAGTATTTCGAGGTTCTGCGCGAAGAGATCGATCGCATGACCAATCTCATGCAGGACCTGCTCACCTATGGTCGCCCCTCGGCTCCGGTTTTTGAGGGAACGACTGTGGGCTCGATCATCGAGAGTGCCATTCGCGCGTCGTCTGCGCTGGCACAGAAGCAGAACGTCCGCATTCGCAGCGACGTCAACGGCGACATCGGGATCGTTGCCGATCGGGAGCGGCTCACGCGCGCCATCCAGAACCTGGTCGACAACGCCATCCAGCACTCACCGGCGGGTTCCGAGGTTAGTGTCGCCGCTTCCGGTCGAAAGCGCGGGAACGTCGAGATCCGGGTCGTCGATCACGGCCCCGGTTTCACCGCTGACGTCATCTCGCGGGTTTTCGAGCCCTTCTTCTCGCGGCGCAAGGGTGGCACGGGTCTCGGCATGTCGCTGGTCCAGCAGATCGTGACGGAACACGGTGGCGAGGTCTCGGCCGGGAATGCCGCGGCAGGAGGCGGTGAAGTGTTGATTCGCCTGCCGCTGGCGCGGTGACGAGTCCTGAGTCCTGAGTGCTGAGACGGTATACTCGCGCAGCCACCGGGATGAGGAGAGGTGCGTGCCGCGCAACAAGGTTCTGCTCGTCGAGGATGATCGCGGAATCCGCTTTGGCATCCGCAATTTCCTCATCGGACGCGATTACGACGTCGACGAGGCGGAGACGCTGAAACAGGGCGAGGAGCTGTTCAAACAGAACCGCCCCGACATCGCTGTCCTCGACTATTCGCTCCCTGACGGAAACGCGCTCGAGATCCTTCCGCGGCTCAAGGAAGCCGACCCCTCGATTCCCATCGTCATCCTCACCGGCCATGGCTCCATCGATCTCGCGGTGCGCGCCATCAAGGAAGGCGCCGAGCAGTTCCTGACCAAACCCGTGCAGATGCAGACGCTGCTCGTGGTCATCGAGCGACTCCTCGACTCCAAACGAGTCAAGCAGCGCGATCAGGCGCGCACGACCGTGCAGTCGCGCACGGGCGGCGTCGATCCGTTCATCGGGGTCAGCGATCCGATCAAGGAGCTGCGCGAGCAGGTGGAGCGCATCGTCAGAGCCGACCGCCCGATCCTGATTCTCGGCGAGACCGGAACCGGGAAGAGCGTTCTGGCCGCGTGGCTGCACCGCAACGGACCTCGCGCCGAGGAAGCGTTCGTCGATCTGAATTGCGCGGGGCTCGCCCGCGAGTTCGTGGAGACTGAGCTCTTCGGCCACGAGAAGGGTGCTTTCACGGGCGCGGTCGCGGCGAAGACAGGGCTGCTCGAGGTGGCGCATCGCGGTGTTCTCTTCCTCGATGAGATTGGCGACGTAGACATCACCGTCCAGCCAAAGCTGTTGAAGGTCCTCGAGGAGAAGAAGTATCGCCGCATGGGCGACGTCCGGGACCGTACCACGGACGTCCAGCTGATCGCTGCCACGCATCAGGACCTTCGTGAGGCCATCCGAGAGAAGCGGTTCCGCGAAGACCTCTACTTCCGCATCAGCACCATCCCCCTGACGATCCCTCCTCTGCGGAACCGCCCGGCTGACATCCCGCTGCTCGCGGAGTTCTTCCTCCGCCGTTTCGGAAACGAGATGTCCGTGCCGGCGATCGAGCTGGCGCCGGACGCGATCGAGGCCCTCCGCCGCTACTCCTGGCCTGGCAACGTGCGCGAGCTGAAGAACGTCATCGAGCGGGGCATCCTGCTGAGCGACCGCAAGGCCGTCGCCGCAAGGGACCTGCGGTTCGAAGTCGAGTCACCGACCGGGCAGGACGGAGTCGGGTTCGGTGACGACATGACTCTCGACGAGCTCGAGAAACGCTACGTCGAACACGTCCTTCGCAGCGAGGGAGGCAAAGTCGAAGCGGCTTCGCGTCGCCTCGGGATTCCGCGAAGCAGCCTGTATCAAAAGATCAAGAAGTGGGACATCCCGAGTTCCCGATCTTAGACAATAGCGTCTGATTTACAGACGGGCTTGACGCTGATTTTGCGTCGCACCCCAGTAAATTGGCCGTTTTCTCGTTATCTGCACCAATGCGTTGCGTGGCTCACTCCTTGCGATTGAGCCCCGCCGTGAACAGAATCCTGGTGGTCGACGACGAAAAGAGCATCGTGTTTGCGCTGGAGAAGTACTTCGCGCAGCACGGATTCGAAGTCGACACGGCAACTGACGCCGAGACCGCGCAGGCGCTGCTCCGAGAGCATTGCTACGCCCTGGCGATCCTCGACGTACACCTCAGCGGACGGACGGACCTCACTGAAGGCCTCGACCTGGCCGCCATGGTCCGGGAAACGGCCCCAGAGACGGCCGTGATCCTGATGACCGCCCTCGGCACCCCGGAGACCGAGCAGCGTGCGACTGAAGTCGGCGCGCACTCGTTCATCCGCAAGCCGACCCGGCTGTCGTCCATGGCTGACATCGCCTTCGGGCTCATCGGCGCGGGCGTCCCGGTCGCGTAGGCGTCGCCCTGCGCCAGCGCCCTGGCGCGAATGCGGTCGAGGTATCAACCCACGTTATCCCTCCTGATCCCTTCTGCGGGCCACTCAAATGCTCCTCCGTGCGATGGCGCGGTCCCGCGTCCGTGCACACGTGTCCATTGGAGAGCGGAACGTCCGCTCTCCGCGTTTGGGCGCCAGAGATGAGTCGGGTCCGATTATCAGTATCCGCCCACACCTGCGCATGTTCGCCGTCTGGACACCAGACAGATTTCGTCTGGGATCCAGACGAAATGGCCTGATGCCAGATCTGCCGCGGAGACGGGTCGGACCATAAGCATAGAAGAATCATCTATTTGGCTGATTTTCGAACGGCTGTGCCAGCTCGGTACAGCCGCTGCAGTAAGGGGAGCCGGCGACAACAGAAGCTGCAGAGAGAAAACGAAGAAACGAAGCAGATCGAAAGCCGCCAGGAAATCAAAAAAGCAATCGAGACAAAGAAAAACAACTTGAGACCGGCCGAATCGGCCAAATCTTATTAGGAGAAACGAAAATGAAACGCACGATCATCCTTCTCACCGCCCTCGCCGCCCTGATCATCTCCACCCCGATGTTTGCCGCCACCGCCACTTCGAACCTCGCGGTCAGCGCGTCCGTCGCAGCAAATTGCACCATCTCAACACTTCCCGTCGCCTTCGGCCCGTATGACCCGCTCGGAGCGAACTCAACCACTCCAGCCGGCGACCTTGCTGGCAGCGGTAGCATCACTGTCACTTGCACCAAAGGTGGCGGGGCGACGGTCGATCTCGGCTTGGGCCTTTACGCCGTCGGCTCTGTCCGAAATATGAGCGATGCCACCGACACGCTGACCTACGAGCTTTATACGGACTCCGGACACACGACCGTATGGGGTTCGGGCGCCACTACCAACACCATCGGCGGTGCTACGAGTAAGACGCCGCGTGTAATCCCGGTGTACGGTCTCGTGCCGGGTGCCCAGTACGTCGGAGCCGGAAGCTACGTCGACACGGTCGTCGCAACCGTCAACTACTAACGCGCAACGAGCAGCATTCAACGGATAATTCGGGGAATGAGAAGATTGATCGCGCTAACCCTTGGCATCCTCGGCCTGGTCCTCCAGGCCGGGGATGCTGCCGCGAGTGCCTTTCGCGTCACCCCGATCCAGGTCCAGTTCTCCGGAAAATCGAGCACCCTGCTGAATCTGAGCAACGAAAGCGACCAACCCCTCCGGTTCCAGATCAGCGCATTCGCCTGGACGCAGAGTCCGACGGGCGAGATCCAGCTGAGCCCGACCGAGGACATCACGTTCTTTCCATCGCTGCTGAGCCTCAAACCTGGCGAGGAACGCAAGGTACGCGTCGGCTCGAATGTCACGGCAACGGACAGCGAGAAGACGTACCGGATCTTTTTTGAAGAGCTTCCACCGCCGGAGAAGCCAGCCGGCGAGAAGAAATCGGAAGTGCGCATTCTGACCAAGATGGGCATTCCGATCTTCGTGCAGCCGCCCAAGGGCACTGCCGAAGCACGAGTTGCTGATTTGAAAACTGACAACGGCCGGGTGACGTTCCGCGTGACGAACACGGGGAACACACACTACTCGGTTCGGGCGATTCACCTGACGGCGACCGATGCCGGCGGACAGAAGGTGTTCAATCGCGACCTCGACGGCTGGTACATCCTGGCCGGTGGAGTTCGCGACTACTCCGTCGACCTGCCGGCCGACAGTTGCCCGAAGATCCGCTCGATCAAGGCGGAAGTTGTCACCGATATCTCGACGGATGCCAACGCATCGACAGTGAGCACCGAGCAGGCGTTCCCCAACGGGGTCTCCTGCCATCAGAAGTAGCCGGATTCGAGCAGAGCGGGAACGACAATGCGGAGCGGTATCACAAGACTGATTCTCGCGGGGGCGCTGATGTGCGGCGCCGCGAGCGCCTGGGCAGGGTCGGCGACGACCTTCCTGCAGGTGTCGGTCAACGTGGTGCCGAACTGCCGCCTCTCGATCACCGATCTAGCATTCGGCAATTACGATCCCCTGCTCGACAACGCCGACCGCCCTCTCGACGGCTCCGCCCAGCTGCAGATGGTCTGCACCAAGAACTCCCAGGCCAGCATCATGTTCGACACGGGCCAGCACGGCGTCGGGTCGACTCGCGGTATGGCCCTCGGCAGCGACCGCGTCAACTATGATCTGTTCCGCGACTCAGCGCGGACGCAGCGCTGGGCCGACACGACCGACGCGCTCCACGTGGTGGGGACGGGCAGTCGCGATCCGCAGCAGTTCACGGTCTTCGGGCGTGTTCCTGCCGGCCAGGCAGTTGGCGCAGGCGCCTACTTGGATATCGTGACCGCAACCGTCGACTTCTGAGTTGGTGAATGTGGCGAGAGCGACCATCGACCGTTTTTCATTGACGGCGAGGGCCTTCCTGATGGCCCTGCTTCTGACACCGCCGCTGCTCGCGGCACCGCAGATCATTCCGATGCCGGTCACGGCCAACCAGGTCGACCGCGGCCAGATGACAGTCGCCATCGACAACGAGGACGTGGCGATGCGCGTGTCGGATCTCGAGTCGATGGGCATCACGGGAACCGCATGGAACCGGCTTCTGCTGTTGAGTCGGATGATTCGAACGCCACTCTCGATCGAAGGTTCGGAAGCGATTTCCTTGAAGACCCTGGATCCATACGTCAAGTACGTCATGAACCAGGAAGACCTGACGCTCAGCCTGACCATCGCGCCTTCCTTCCTGGCTCCCACGTCAATCGGGGCTCGCGCCTCGCGTCCTGCCGACATCATTTACACGCACGACCGGACCGGATTCTTCAACTACTCACTCTCTGCGGCGAATCTGAAGGACGTCGCCGGTTTCGGAGAAGCGGGCCTGTCGATGTCTCGCGGCCTGCTCTACAGCAGCTTCTCCCGTCCGGCGAATGGTCAGCTCATCCGCGGCATGTCGAACTTCATCTTCGACGATCGCACGCACCTGAACCGTTGGACCGTCGGCGACGCAGTGGTCAGCCCTTCGGATCCGCTCGGCGGCAGCGCGATCCTCACCGGGGTCACGGTCGCGCGCAATTTCAACCTCGATCCCTACTTCATCCGCTTCCCGTCGATGAACCTGGCCGGAACGGCTCTGACGCCATCGCGCGTCGACGTCTACGTCAACGGCGTGCTGGTCTCCGAGCAGGAGGTTCCACCCGGTCCGTTCCAGTTGCGCGGCGTTCAGGTGACGCCCGGCTCCGGCAACACGCAACTCGTCATTCGTGATGCGTTCGGGCGCGAGCAGGTGCAGACGGCCGACTACTACTATTCGACCAGCGTTCTCGAGCGCGGCTTGAGCGAGTTCGTTTATTCAGCGGGTGTAGAGCGCGAGCAGCTCGGGGTCCGCAGTTTTGCCCGTGGCGATCCCACGGCGGTGGCGTTTCAGCGATATGGCTTCACCGACTGGTTGACAGCCGGCGGTCGCGCCGAGGTCTCGAGAGGACTCTGGTCAGGTGGCCCGACGGCCAGCGTCCGCACGTGGGTCGGCGATTTCGGTCTGTCGGGCTCGTTCAGCAGCGACACCGGTTCAACTGGCGCAGCGGGAGCGCTTTCGTACCTGTACCTGAACCGCCGGTTTGGTTTTGGCGGCCAGTTCCAGGCCATGAGCCGCGACTACGCGACGCTCTCACTGCCGAAGACCTCGGATCGAGCGCTGACTCAGGCTTCCGCGTTCGCGTCCATTTCAGGACGGCGAGGCAGCCTTTCGGCGCAATACTCGCGCAACGCCATGAGGGACACCGGCAACCTCACCCGCACGACGCTTCTCGCCTCGTTCTCGGTCGCGCGCGGAGCGTCGCTCATTCTTTCAGCCGCATCGGTCAATCAGGGCGGAGCTCGTCACGGCGAGTATTTCGCTGGCGCGAGCTTCAGTCTCGGACGGAACACGACGGCTTCTGCTGGTTTCAGCAAACAAGGCGACCAAAACCAGACCACCTTCGAAGTCGATCGTCCGGTGCCGGTCGGAACGGGGATGGGGTACCGCATCTCGAGTATCTTCTCGGGCGATGGCACCCGCAGCGGAGCGGCGTCACTTTCGTACCAGACTGCGTTCGGCCGCTACGATCTGACAGGAGACCCGTTCCAATCGGGGTCGCGTCCGTCTCTCTCCGCTGCGGGCGGCCTGGTCTTCGCCGGCGGCGCGCTGAAGCTTTCGCCTCCAATCCAGGACAGCTATGCGCTGGTCCGAGTCCCGGGTGTGGAAGGTGTTCGAGTGTTCGCCAGCAATCAGCTGGTCGGTCGAACAGACGGTCAAGGGAACCTCCTCGTTCCGAGCCTTCTCTCCTATTACGGGAACCCGTTGCGAATCGAAGACAAAGACGTTCCGATGACGTATCAGGTGGACGGCGTCGAGAAGACCATCGCTCCGCCGTATCGCGGGGGCGCTGTTGTGGTGTTCCCAGTGCGGCAACACCGCAGTGTCACCGGCAAGGTCACGGTGGTTTCCGGGAAGACTGAGATTTCTCCCGCGCTCGGGACATTCACTCTGACGAAGGGATCGAAGAGCTGGGACTCGCCCCTCGGGCGTACGAGCGACTTCGATTTCGAGGACATTCCAGAAGGTGTGTACGACGCGCTGCTCGAATATCGCGACGGTACATGCCGATTCCAGCTCACGGTGCCGCCGGGCGGAAGCGTCGATCTGGGACGCGTAGTCTGCTCAACGGCGAAATAATCGGGAGGACGGTTCCATGAAAAGACAACTCATCACGGCCGCAATGCTCTGCATCGTGGCTCTTGCCTCCCAAAATGCCCGCGCCGGCGCATGCACCTGTAACGCGCAGACACTGACAGTCACACCCGGATTCAGCGTCTTCAGTACGAGTCCGCAGCAGCCGACGGCGACCTTCAGTCTCGACTGCAACGGCAACGCGACCTACGACATGACGATCTCGACCGGTTCTTCGGGCACATACGCGAATCGGACGATGCTCAACGGCCTCGGCGATGTCCTGAACTACAACATCTACACCGATGCCGCTCGAACGATCGTCTGGGATGAAACGACCGGGAAGCGTGAGTACATCACCACGAGTGGGCAGAACACACTCACAGACAGCCTTTTTCTGACAATCCCTGGAACCACACAGGACGTGGCCTACAGCGGACCGCTGTACCAGGACACCGTCACCGTGACACTCAAACCTGTCAGCGGAGGTTCGACGAAGAATTGTACGTTCACGATTCAGACGAGCGTCATCGGCGAGTGCCTCGCTCCAGGCGCCACGCTGAATTTCGGCACCTATGATCCGGTGACCGCAAACGCCACGGCCGCGTCGCCGCTCGATGCGACCACCTCGCTGATGTACACGTGCACGAAGAACGTGCCCGCCACGATCCAGCTCGATCAGGGGCTTTACCCGAGCGGTGGGCGAAGGCTCTCCGGACCGGCATCCAATTTCCTGTCGTACGAGCTCTACACGAGCAGTGCGCGAACGGTGATCTGGGGAACGACGATCGGGACGAACACGGTAACGATGACCTCGACTTCGAAAAATGTTCCGCTCGGTGGCGCGGGCGGTCTTCCGGTTTACGGCCGGATCCCCGGTGGCCAGGATGTCGTCGCAGGGTCGTACAGCGACTCGGTCACGGCGACCGTCAACTATTGATCGCGCGCAGGGAGAGCGGGTCTCCAGACCCGCAGTCGGCCGCGGTTTCCCGCGGCCGTCCTCGGTGATCACTACGCGGAAGTTGCCGGCGGGGACCGTCGACGACTGCGGAACGGAGCTCCGCTCTCTGCTCACTGCTGAGAAGTTGTGTGAACGCTGTCCTTCCTGATCACGCGTGACCCTCCATTCGCAGCAGAGGCATGCGTGAGATTCAACTCCCCAGCGATGTAAGGCGCTCATATAGAATCCTCCGTCGCGTCGCATTCAGCTGCGGTCGCGATCCACTGCTGATCCGAAGGAGCTACGTCCATGGCAGAACTTCCCGGCGTCGAGCGCGAGACGCTCGATGTCGATGTGGTGATCGTCGGCGCGGGCCCGGCAGGGCTCGCAGCGGCGTACAAGCTGGTCAAGCTCGTCGAGGCACACAACGCCTCGAATCCCGACAAGCCGATCGAACCGCTCTCGATCGCCGTCCTCGAAAAAGGGAAGGAGATCGGTGCGCACGGGCTCTCCGGGGCCGTCATGGATCCGCGCGGGATCACAGCGCTCATGCCCGACTGGCTCGAGCGCGGCTTCCCGGTTCAGGCGAAGGTCGGTCACGACGCGTTCTGGTATCTGTTCGACAGGAAGAAATTCGCAGCTCCGATCCTGCCGCCTCCTTTGCAGAACCAGGGCAACTACGTCATCTCTCTATCCGAAGTCACTCGATGGATGGGCGGGGTGATCGGCGAGATGGGCGTCGACCTCTTCCCTGAGTTCCCGGCTGCTCGCGTGCTGGTCGAGGACGGGCGCGTCGTGGGCGTTCGCACCGGTGATAAAGGCATCGACAAGAATGGCGAACCGAAGGCGAACTTCGAGCCGGGTGTCGACATTCGCGCGAAGATCACGATCCTCGCCGAAGGCCCGCGCGGCACGCTCACCAAGCAACTCGCCGGTCTGCTCGACCTGTACGCCGGAAGGAACCCGCAGGTCTACTCGGTCGGAGTCAAGGAGCTCTGGCAATTGCCGGACGATCGCTTCGCGCCCGGCACCGTGATTCACACGATGGGCTGGCCGCTCGACTCCAACACGTTCGGCGGCGGGTTCATCTACGGGCTGAGGGATCGGATCGTCGACATCGGTCTCGTGGTCGGCCTCGACTACAAGAACCCGACGCTCGATCCGCATCACGAGTTCCAGCGCTACAAGCTGCATCCGGCCGTCCGCGAGCTGCTGCAGGGCGGCAAGATGATCGAGGCGGGTGCGAAGGCGATCCCCGAGGGCGGGTACTTCTCGATGCCGCGGATGTACGGCGACGGCTTCATGATCGTCGGCGATTCCGCCGGTTACCTCAACGGAGCGCGCCTCAAAGGAATCCACCTGGCGATCGAGTCGGGGATTTTCGCCGCCGAGGCGGCTCTGCACGCCATTCTCGCCAACGATTGCTCGGCGAATCAGCTCTCCGAGTACGACGCGCTTTTCGAGGACTCACGCGCAAAGGACGAGCTTTGGAAGCAACGTAATTTCCATCAGGCGTTCGAAGACGGGCAGCTCGCAGGGATGTTGAACACGGGACTGGGGATGATCACCGGCGGTCGCGGCTACGGTCTTGCGAACCGGCTGCCGGGGCATCCCGGTCACGAGCAGATGGTTCGCATCCAGCGCTACTTCAGCAGCGATCATCCACATCCGCCCGAGAAGATGAAGTTCGACAACAGCTATACGTTCGACAAGGTCACGGACGTTTACAACGGCGGGGTCCTTCACGAGGAGAATCAGCCGCCGCACCTTCTGATTCTCGATACCGAGGTCTGCATCACGCGCTGTACCGAGGAGTACGGCAATCCGTGTCTTCACTTCTGTCCGGCGAGCGTCTATGAGCCGCGACCCACGGCCGACGGGCGGGGGAAGGTGCCGTTCCTCAACTTCACCAACTGCTACCACTGCAAGACCTGCGACATCATGGACCCGTACCAGGTGATCACCTGGGTGCCGCCGGAGGGTGGGGGCGGGCCGAATTACCGGAAGGCGTAACGAAGGACGGCGGGCTTCTTGCCCGTTTCTCGTCCTTTCTTCAGTCTTTCACCAGGTTGTGCGGTTGCGCGGTTTCGCGGTGTGGAGGGCTGGCGTTCATTACCTCATTCCCGATTTGCCACCGTGGAACAGCGTAACTGCACACCCCAGCAACCCGTCGAAGGAGCATCGGTTTTCACCCCATCGTGACCGGTGCGAGAATCGACACGCGGCTGCGCCTGTTACGCCGGGCACGGATTTCGTTATCAACCGACTGATTGGTACGGCATGGCAAGTGAACCTCTCCCGCTGAACCCTCCGCGATCGCTCGAAAAGATCGCTGCTCTGCAGGCGAATGTCGAAAAGGTCATTCGTGGAAAGCCGGAGGTCGTGCAATTCTGCATCGCAGCGATGCTGTCGAAGGGCCACATCCTCCTCGAGGACGTGCCTGGCGTCGGCAAGACCACGCTGGCCCATGCCCTGGCCCGGTCGCTCTCCCTCGGATTCCAGCGCATCCAGTTCACCAGTGATCTGCTGCCCGCGGACATCGTCGGCGTGACGATCTACAACCAGGAGGCTCAGGAGTTCGAGTTCATTTCCGGCCCGATCTTCACGAACGTTCTCCTCGCCGACGAGATCAACCGTGCCACGCCGAAATCGCAGTCGGCGCTCCTCGAAGCGATGAGCGAGGGGATGATCACGATCGAGAAGCGCCGACTGGTGCTGCCCGATCCGTTCCTGGTCATTGCCACGCAGAATCCGATCGAGCACGTGGGCACCTACCCCCTGCCCGAATCGCAGCTGGACCGTTTTCTGATGAAGCTGACCATCGGTTATCCCAACAGCGGCGACGAGAAGCAGCTCCTGCGCAGCGGCGGCGCGCAGGTGGCGCTCGATCATCTCGAGCCGGTACTCGACGAGAGCGAAGTGCGCCAGCTGCAGGAACAGGTTCACCAGATCCACGTGAACGAGTCGCTGCTCGAGTATCTGATGACGATCGTGCAGACGACGCGGAGCCATCCCGAAGTGGCTCTGGGCGTCTCCACGCGCGGTGCGCTGGTCTATTTCAAGGTCTGCCAGGCATTGGCCATGGTCAGCGGCCGCGACTTCGTCATTCCCGAGGACATCAAACGGCTGGCCAGCCCGGTGCTCTCGCATCGCATCCTGATGAAGGAGCGACGGCTGATGCGCGGCGACAGCTCGCCCGAGGCCCGGTTCATCCAGCGCCTGCTCAGTGAGATTCCGGTGCCGCGATGAGAGTGCTGAGTACTGAGTGCTGAGTACTGAGTAGAGGCGTCGCCCACTCAGTACTCAGTACTCAGCACTCAGCACTCAGCACTCAGTACTGCGACGATGACGAGGACTTCCCCGAGTTTCGCCTTCAACGGCGTCGTCCGCCTCACGCGGATCGGCACGACGTACGTCGTCTTCACGATCGTCATCGGCTTCGCTGCGTTGAACACCGGGAACAACGCCCTCTATGTCGCGCTCACGTTCATGCTTGGCTGCCTCCTGCTATCGGGCGTCGCCTCCAAGGGCGGGCTCAAGCATCTGGGGATCGAGGCGAGCGGAATCGACCAGGCATGGGCGGGGCGACCGGCCTACGGCGTTCTCCGCGTGACCAATCACTCGCTCATCTGGAACGTCCGGGACGTGGTGATCACTTCCGACGACCTCTCCGACCCGGTCCTGCTGCCGTTGATCGCGAAGAGGGCGTCGCTGGACATGCCGGTGGCGTTCCTGTTTCAACGGCGCGGCATCGTCCGCCTGAAGAGCATCGATCTGTACACGAGGTATCCGTTCGGCTTCTTCCTGAAGAAACGGCGGGCCCGCCTCTCCGGCGAGATTGTCGTCTTCCCGCGCCTGCTCCCTGAAGAGACCGCCCGGGAGCGCTTCCGTCCGATCATCGGAGAGCAGTTGACCGCCAACCGTCCCGGTCCAGGAACGGAGATCCACTCGTTCCGGGAGTACGTACGCGGCGATTCCATGCGCCACGTCTACTGGAAGAAGTCGGCGAGCCTCGGTCGCTGGATCATGAAGCAGACGGACCTTGAAGCCGCGCATGCCATCCACATAGTGCTCGATCCATACAAGCCGCACGATGCGAGCAGCGACGAGTTCGAGGAGATGATCAGCGCAGCGGCCACGTTTCTGTTCCACGCGGTGCGCCGCGGCCTGAACGTGATGCTCTCGCTGCCGCGTGTGACGCTGCAGGCATCCGATCCGGATGGTGCGAACTCGATGTTCAGGCTTCTGGCCACGATCGAGCCTTCGTACGAGCCGGTGTATCAGACGATCGACCGCGACAGCATCGTCTTCTCGCTCAGGGGGATCCGCGAGTATGCGAGCGCGTGAGATCGAGTTGCTGCTGCTGACCGCGTTCTCGGCGGTGCCGCTCTACTTCACGGGCGCCGTGGGGATCATGCCGTTGGTCGTCTTCCACGCCGTGATCCTGGGCATGGTCGTGCGCGTGGCTCGCGGCAGGGGACCGGACATCGTGCCGATGACGGTCATGCGCGGCATCGGTATCGCGTACATCGTCTTCTACTTCATCGATGCCGCGGTGATCTCGCGAAGCGCCATCGCCGCGTCGACTCACCTGGTGCTCTTCATTTCGCTGTATCAGCCCATCGACGCGATGCAGCACGAGAACCGCGCACAGCGCCTTCTGACGACGGCCCTGATCTTCGTGGCCAGCGTGGCCACTTCGACCGACATCACCATCGTGCCGTTCGTGGCGGTCTTCGGCTTCTTCATGTTCCGGCAGTTGATGCGCATCAGCCATGCGGAGACGGCGCAATCGATTGGACGCGACTACAGCGATGCTCCGTCCGCTCGGGCTGCCGCCCTCTACCTGTGTGGTGCGACGCTGATCGGGGCGGTGATGTTTCCTCTCCTTCCCCGCGTGCGAAATCCGTTCGTGCACGGCGTGACGGGCACGCTGACCAACGCCACGACCGGCTTGAGCAACTCGATCGATTTCAACTACGACCGCACCAGCACTCCCGACGCCAGCGTGGTGGCGCGCATCTGGATGGGGCAGGAAGCGGTGCCATTTTTCACGCCGCTGCGCCTGCGCGGCACGGTGTACGACCGTTATCAGCACAACACCTGGATGCAGTCTCCCCTCGGCTACCGGTATCTCGACGCCCGTGAAGGCGTCTACGCCGTGGCCAGGCCGGTCGGCTTCACCCGCAGCGCTCACGTGCAGCAGCGCATGATGCATAACGCGCGAATCTTCCTTCCCGTCGGCACCTTCTCCGTGAGCGGCCTGGGGACGCTGCTGGAGGGGCCCGCTCACAACTCCTACGCCACCTCGCAGTTCGCCGGCGGGCTCGTCACGTTCGACGTGGCCATGGCCCGCAGCACGCGCCCCCTGAAGCAACGGAGGCCGCCCCAGGTGGTGGCCTATCCGATCACACCGGCGGTCGCAGCCCTGGCGCACACGATGGTCGGCAATCGGACGGATCCGGCACAGCAGGCCGCAGCCATCGAGGACTACATGTCGCGCCATTTTCAGTACGTGGCGCGTCCGGAGCAGATCGGCCACACGATGACCACCGATGAGTTCCTGCTGGATCACCGGCGCGGTCACTGCGAATATTTCGCGGCCGGCATGGTGGCACTGATGACGGCGCTCAATGTCCCTGCGCGCATCGTCGGTGGATATTACGGCGGCCGGCTGAATCCGTTGACCGGGTATTTCGTCCTTCGCAACGAGGATGCGCATGCGTGGGTCGAGGTGTGGACCGGCAATCAGTGGGAGACGTTCGACCCTACCCCGGCCAGCCTGCGGCCCGGCAATACCCAGGACGGCCTGCTGCGCGCGTATGCAAGCGCGCTGAGCGATTCGGTGAACTACTTCTGGGACCGTTACGTCCTCACCTACGGCCTGGGAGACCAGCTCGCGATCGCCGTGGCTGCGATCGGCCATCTCCGTGATGCGATCGCGCTGGCGAAAGCGGCAGGCCACGCCGGTGCGGAGCAGATCACCGCGCTGCGCGTTGCCCTGGCCACGCTTCTTCCGGCTGCCCTCGCGCTGGTGGTCCTGCTGGCACGCCGGCGCAGGCAGCCGCTGTTCGATCTCCTGTCGGCCCACCTGCGCAGGCTCGGAATCGAAGTCGGTCCGGCAATGACGATGGAGGAAGCGCTGGGCGTCCTGCGGTTGGAGCATCCGGAGGCGGCGCGTGAGCTCGAGCCGCTGATTGCTCTCTACGACGAGGAGCGCTTCTCAGGGCAGCGCGACCGAAGCCGGATCACACGAATCAGGAGACGGCTGGCGGAGCTGCGGACGTGAAGACGGGGGTCACGGGGTCACGAGGTCACGAGGTGGAGTCACGATCGTTGAGGTGACAACCTCGAAACCTCGTGACCCGGTCACCCGGTCACCCGGTCACCCGGTCACCCGGTGACCCGGTGACCCAGTTCACTTTCCCGGCAACCGTCTCGGCCGCCGCATCAGCTCCGACATTTCGCGCACGGCATGATCAAGACCGACCAGCGCGGCACGGGCGATGATGGAGTGCCCGATGTTGAGCTCCTCGATCTCCGGCACCGTGGCGATCGCGTCGATGTTGCGATAGGTGAGGCCGTGTCCGGCGAAGACGATCAGTCCGACCTTCTTCGCCGCGCGTGCGGCGAGCGCCACCTTCTCCAGCTCGGTCTGCCAGTTGCCGCCGCCGTTCCAGGCATCGGCGTACTTTCCGGTGTTGATCTCGATTTTCGGCGAGCCGATCTTGTGGCACATCCGGATCTGTTCCAGGTCCGGGTCGACGAAGATCGAGACGTCGATCTGCGAATCGAGGAGCTGTTTTACGACCTTCTCGATGTTTCCGGCGTGCAGCACCACATCGAGGCCGCCTTCCGTCGTGACCTCGTCGCGCCGTTCGGGCACCAGCGTCACGCGATGAGGCTTGATGGTCTGGGCGATGCGCACCATCTCCGCCGATGCGGCCATCTCCACGTTCAGATTCGTGCTCACCACGCGGCGCAGCACCTCCACGTCGCGGTCCTGCATGTGGCGGCGGTCGCTGCGCAGGTGAACGGTGATGCCCTGTGCTCCGGCAAGCTCGCAGAGCACGGCAGCGGCAACGGGATCGGGTTCGTCGGCCTTCCGCGCTTCCCGGATCGTGGCGATGTGATCGATGTTGACGGCGAGACGCATGGCGTAAGAGTAAATCACGAAAAGAGTGCTGAGTACTGAGTGCTGAGTACTGAGTGCTGAGTACTGAGTGTCGCTCGGGCTCTCACAACGCATTTGATGCGGTTGCGGGTGAACCCTGCCGGAATCTGGGTCGGACGCCACTCAGTACTCAGTACTCAGTACTCAGCACTTCGCAGGACTAGACGAGCACACCCAGCTGTTACCTTCTGCCCGATGCTCTATCGCTTCGACGACGTCGAGAAATCGTATGGGCCGCACGATGTGCTTCGCGGCGTGACCTGGCAGCACAATCCGGGCGAGCACGTGGGGCTGGTCGGCCGCAACGGCGCGGGAAAGACGACGCTGTTCCGCCTTCTGCTGAAGCAGGAGGAGGCCGACCGCGGCCAGATCATCCGCGCCTCCGGGCTGACCATCGGCCACGTCGGCCAGCACCTCGACGCGCAGCGCGGCATGTCGCTGTTCGATTACGTGGAGACTGCATTCGCGGATGTTCTGGAGATCGAGCAGGGGATGCGGAGCATCGAGCACGACCTGGCCGATCCGTCGAAGGCCGCCGCCGAGCACGAGAAGCTCCTCGGCAAGTACGCCGGGCTGCAGCACGAATACGAGCACCACAACGGCTACACGCTCCACGCCGAGGTCGAGCGCGTGCTCACCGGCGTCGGTTTCGTAAAGAGCGACTTCGATCGCCCCATTGACGAGTTCAGCGGCGGCCAGCAGAACCGCGCCATGCTGGCCAGGGTGCTGCTGACCAAAGTCGACCTGCTGCTGCTCGACGAGCCGACGAACCATCTCGACCTCGACGGCATCGAGTTCCTGGAAGGGTTTCTCCAGTCCTTCGCCGGCAGCTATCTCCTGATCTCACACGACCGTACGTTCCTGAATCGCACCATCACCAAGATCATCGAGCTCGCCCACGGAAAGCTCGTCGAATATCACGGCAACTACGAGCGCTTTCTGCAGCTCCGCGAAGAGCGCCTGGAGAAGATGGCCACCGATTACGAGCGGCAGCAGGAGTACATCGAGAAGACGCAGGACTTCATCCGCCGGAACATTGCCGGGCAGAAGACGAAGCAGGCCAAGTCGCGCCGGAAGATGCTCAACAAGCTCGACGAGCTGGAGCGGCCCGAGACCGACGAAACGATGGCGAACTTCAGGCTCGATGCCGGCCCGCGCTCCGGAGCGATCGCCATGACCGCCGATCGGCTGACCGCCGGCTACGGAGGCCATGCCGTCGAGCCGAAACCTGTGCTCCACGATTTCTCGATCACCATCCGCCGCGGAGAGCGCTACGCCATCATGGGCCCGAACGGTTCGGGCAAGTCGACGCTGCTGAAGACATTCGCCTCACGTCTCGAGCCGCTCGGCGGCGCCGTCATGTACGGCCACAACGTCCAGGTCGGGTACTACGATCAGACGCTCGGCGATCTGAATCCGAACGGGATCGTGATCGACGAGGTCTGGAACCTCGACCATACGCAAACCGAGGAGCAGGTGCGGAGCTATCTCGCGCAGTTCTCGTTCTTCGACGACGACGTGTACAAGAAGACCCGCGATCTCTCCGGCGGCGAGAAGGGTCGCCTGGCTCTGGCCAAGATCATGTACGTCGGCGGCAACCTGATGCTGCTCGACGAGCCGACCAATCACCTCGACGTCTACACGCGCGAAGCCCTCGAAGAGGCGCTGGAGCGGTTCACCGGCGCTCTCGTGGTCGTGTCGCACGACCGCTACTTCATCGATCGCATCGCCGAGAACATCATCCTGGTGGAGGACGGCCACGGTGAGGTCTACGACGGCAACTACTCCGAGCTGGTGGAGCGCTTCAAAGCGGGCACGGCCGCTCCGGCGGTCATCGATCACTCGCCGGCCAGAAAAGCGGTCGAGGACAGCAGGCCGCACCTCGACGATCTGAAAGGCGACAGGACGAGACAGCAGTCGCCACAACAGCGCGCGGAACAGAAGAAACGCGAAAAGCGGGTGAAGAAGATCGCGGAAGAGATCGCTCAGCTGGAGGAGCGCATCGCCGCCGCGGAACGCGATCGCGAGCGGAACGACCTTCTGCTCTGTTCGGAAGAGGTCTATCGCGACGGCGAACGGATGAAGAAGATCCAGCAGCAGAACAGTGAGCTCAAGGCGATGGTCGACCTGCTCTACGGCAAATGGGAAACCCTGTCGAAGGAGAAGGAAGCGCTGGTGCCGTCGTCATCCCGAGCGCAGTCCCCGTCACTCTGAGCCGGCGCAACCGCGGGGGTGGTGGACGGGCGGGAGCGGTCGAGCGCGGCGAAGAGTCTCTTACCGGGACGATCAGTAAGCTTGAGACTCTTCGCCGCGCTACGCCGCTCCAACCACCCAACCCTTTCGCGGCTTCGCCGGCTCAGAGTGACGGGAGCCGCGGCTCCGCCGGCTCAGAGTCAGAGTGACCATGGCCCTGGACTGCGTCAGGTGCGAACAATCACTGCGGGCCGTTGCGCTGTGCGAGAGATTCGCGCCATGCGTACCGCGGGATTTGTTCTGCTGTCCTGCCTCGCCTTTCCCGTCGCGCTCGTCGCCCAGAACACCGACATCGAGGCTCTCTCCGGCCTTCAGTTCAACTTCGGCAATCCGGGCGCCCGATCGCTCGGAATGGGAGGAGCGTTCATCGGCCTCGCCGATGATGCTTCCGCCGCGGAAGCAAACCCGGCCGGCCTGACGATCCTGCGCAAGGCGGAGATCTCGCTCGAGGCGCGCCGCACGACCACGGCGCAGACTTTCGTGACCGGCGGGACGTATCCATTCATCAACACGAGCGACTTCGCCGCCGCGCAGAAGTCGATCACCTTCGCGAGCGCGGTGGTGCCGGCGCGAAACTGGGTTCTGGCGGTGTACTACCACCGGCCGCTTTCGTTCCGGAACAGCGTCGACGTCACGCAGCGCTACAGCATGCCGGTGTACTTCATTGGACCGTCCGGGCCGGTGTCGCGCGAGGACTGCGCGTCGATGGTCGACTGCCAGCAGCGGCAGATTTACCCGTTCAGCACGTCCGTCGACGTGCAGATGGAGACGTATGGGATCGCCGCGGCGCGCGAGTGGAAGACAGTCTCGGTCGGCGTGGCCGTGCGCTATCAACGTTTCGAAGAAGCGGCCGACACGATTCGCCGCGATGTCGACCTTCCCGGTCAGCCGACTTTCATCGTCGCCCAGACCAACAGCGGCAAGTTCTACGGCGACGCAGCCAACTCCGACGTCACGTTCGTCGGTGGAGCGAAATGGAGTCCCTCGCCTCGTTTCAGCATGGGTGGCGTCTACAAGCAGGATGCGACGTTCGCGGCTCCTGTGACCGCCGCCCAGGCCGGTACGGCACAGACCGTGATCGGGATGACCCGTTTCCACGTGCCGGCCTCCGCGGGTGTGGGTGTCGCTTTTCGTCCGGCTCCCGCACTCACGATCACAGCCGACGCGATCCACGTCTCCTACGCGCACCTCACCGACAACTTCGTATCGGTCATCGAATACGGCGCAGGCGGTGGCGGCCTCGAACAGGTCACCGGATACGAGGCCCGGAACGTCATAGAGCGTCATCTCGGCCTCGAGTACTTCATCCTCGGGCGAACGCCCGTGGCCATTCGCGGCGGCTGGTGGCGCGACCCGGCACACGCGATCGCCTATCGCGGGTCACTGGTCACCCCTGAAGAAGTCGCGGCGCATATCCTTTTTCCCGGCGCACGCGATGAAAACCACTACTCCGCCGGGATCGGCGTGGCCTGGCAGCGCTTTCAGATCGACGCCGCGTACGACACATCGCGCACCTTGAAGAACGCGTCGGTGTCGGTGATCGCGCGATTCTGATTTCGCCGCCGCCCGGCCGATTACGAGGTTGCGCGGTTGCGGGGTTCCGTGGTGTTCGGACGGTAGTCCACCGCGCAACCGCGGAACCGCGCAACCATGATCAGACCGGGACGATGGTTCGCCTGCGATGGCGGTACCATTCGCGCCCATGTCCGATCCTCGCCACAGCGCCTCGATCATCGCCATCGGCTCGGAGATGCTCGGCATCACGCGCGTGGATACGAACTCGCTGAAGATCACGGCCGCGCTCGAAAATGCCGGCATTCCGCTCGTTCGAAAGAGCGTCGTCGGCGACAGCCGCGGCGATCTCGTTGCCGAGATCCGTTTCTCGCTCAGCCACTCCGACATCCTCGTGACCAGTGGCGGCCTGGGGCCGACCGAGGATGATCTGACGAGAGAGGGGCTGGCAGATGCGTTGGGGCTGGAGATAGAAGTCGATCAGTCGATCGTCGACAAGATCGCGGCGCGCTTCGCCGCGCGCGGCTGGAAGATGCCGGAGGTCAACAAGCGCCAGGCGAACATCTTCCGCGGGCAGAGGGTTCTCTACAACGAGCGAGGCACGGCACCCGGTTTTCATCTCGTCATCCCCGGCGATCGCAGGGACGCGCAGCAGCGCGTCCGCAGCCCCGGCGGTGAGGGGGCGACCGAAGTTGCGGACGCGCTGCTGCGCGTCCCTACGGCCGCTGAGACGCACGTCTGGGTTTTTCCCGGAGTTCCGCATGAGCTCGAGTGGATGGTGGCGAAGTACTTCGTGCCATGGCTCGCGGAAATCAGTGGAGGTCGGGCGCGCCGTCGCCGCGTGCTGAAGATCGGCGGGCTGACCGAATCTGCCGTCGAGGAGCGCCTGAAGCCGTTCTACGAGGCGCACCCGGGCGAGCCGGTGACGATCCTCGCGTCCCCCGCCGGAATCGAGGTCCACCTGATCACCGATGCGGGCGCGGAGGACGCGGAATCGTTCGTCACCACGCGCGAGAACGAGCTGCACGAGATCTTCGGCGCGACCGTCTTCGGCTACGACGACGACACGCTGGAGTCCGTCATCGGGCGGACGCTCGCCGAGCGTGGAGAAACGGTGGCCACGGCGGAATCGTGCACGGGTGGCCTGCTCGCCTCGCGGATCACCGATATACCCGGGTCGTCCGCCTACTTTCTCGGCGGCGCCGTCTGCTACACGGCCGCGGCGAAGACCGATCTCGCGGGAGTCGACGCGGCGCTGATCCGCGCGAACGGCGAAGTCTCCGAGCCGGTCGCCATCGCCATGGCGCAGGGGATTCGGCAGCGGTTCGGGTCGACGTACGGCATCGGCGTCACCGGCATCGCCGGCCCGACTGGCGGCACGCCGGAGAAGCCCGTCGGTACCGTGCACATCGCGGTGGCGAGCGCCCTGGCAGTCGAGCATCGCAAGCTGCAGTGGCAGGGGCCGCGGACGATCATCAAGTGGTACTCCACACAGCAGGCGCTGGACATGCTCCGGCGCTTCGTTCCGAAGGCGCGATGAAGCTCGTCGTTTTCGATCTCGACGGAACGCTGATCGACATCAACCCGATCGAAGACGAGGCCTTCGTCACGGCGTTCCGCGAGGAGCTGGGCATCGACTGCACGACCACGGACTGGTCACAGTTCGAATTCGTGACGAACGCCGGCATCGCCGGAGCGTTCATGGAGGCCGTCGAAGAACCGCTGCGGACAGAGGCTCTGCGCCGCGTGCGCCGGCGCTTCGTCGATCTTCTGGAGCGCGGTTCGGCGAGCCGTGCCTTCCGGCCGATCCGCGGTGCCGCCGCACTCATCGAGCATCTGCGGCGAACGGACTGGCGCGCCGTCATCGCCACCGGATGCTGGCGGTCGTCGGTCGAGGTGAAGCTCCGCTCGTCCGGACTGGAAGGACTTCTGCCGTTCATCTCCTCGGATGAGGATCGCTCGCGCGAAGGGATCGTGCGGCGCGCCATTGCGCTGGCGGCCGAGCAGCACGCGAGCGAATTCGATCGCATCGTCATGATCGGCGACGCGTCGTGGGATGTCCGGACAGCCAGGAAGCTCGCACTGCCGTTCGTCGGAGTGGGTTCCCAGCCTGACCTCCTTCTTCGCCTCGGCGCCACACAGGTCCTGCGCGATTTCGAAGATGTCGATGCGGTGATCGCGGTGCTCGAATCGGCCGTTG
Organism: Acidobacteriota bacterium; assembly: GCA_021781455.1. Taxonomy (GTDB): domain Bacteria; phylum Acidobacteriota; class Thermoanaerobaculia; order Gp7-AA8; family Gp7-AA8; genus JAJXWV01. Next base: position 127,829 of record JAJXWV010000064.1, read on the forward strand.
TCCCGGCGAGCATCGGACAATTCAGGGGCAGTCCGTCATCCTGAAAAGCTTCTGTCATTCCGAGCGTGAGCGAGGCTGGGCGGTGCGCCACATCAGCCGTGACCGCTCATTCAGCGTGCCGCCCTTCCGCTCGGATCCCTCGCTGACGCTTCCAAGAAACTCCCATTGTTCATGCGGGCTCTGGCGTTCGTTGCCCTTCTCCCCGCCGCTGCGGGGAGAAGGTGCCGAAGGCGGATGAGGGGTCTCCTTTTGAACGAGACGAGACCCCTCACCCCGGCCCTCTCCCCGCTGCGGCGGGGAGAGGGGGAACGATCGAGCGTTTCTTCTCTCCGGCGTCGCGCAGGCGCGATTCGATTGCTCGGGATGACAAGGCCGCTACCCGTTCTTCAGCCGAAGGACGTTCTGCACGACGTCGTTGTACATCACGACGATCATCAGGGCGGCCAGAAGGGCAAAGCCGAGCTGCTGGATCCGCTCCTTCACGTTGAGGGACAGATCGTGGCGGGCCGCCCCTTCGATCAGCAGGATGAAGATGTGACCGCCGTCGAGCACGGGAATGGGCAGAAGATTCATCACTCCGAGCTGCAGCGAGATCATCGCCATCAGCGCCACGAGATCCATCCAGCCCCGGCGGAACATGTCGCCGGAAATGCGGGCGATGGAGATCGGGCCGCTCAGCTCCTTGACGCTTCCCTCGTGCCGGAAGATGCGGCCGATGGCGACGAAAGCGTAATTGAGCATCTTCCAGTTCTGCTCGACGGAGTCCTGGAGCGCGGGGATCAGCGACAGCTTCCGGACCAGGGTGGGAGGATAGAAGCCGCGGTACGGATCGCGAGGATTGAAGTGGACGGCCGGCAGAACGGTGTGAACGATCGTCGCTCCACGCTGCAGATCCAGCGCGATCGCGGCACCCTTCGACTGCTCGATGGCGGAGTCGAACTCGGCGAATTGCGTGTCGGGTTTGCCGTTGATCGCCACGATGCGGTCCCCGCTGCGCAACCCTGCACGTTCGGCGGGCGAGCCCGGCCGCACACGGCCGACCACGGGTTCGATGAGCGGCAGGATGCCCGCCTTGCCCACCGGGCCGTAGTCGCTCTCCTGCTTGACCGGAGTGAGCGTCGTCGCGTGGCGCACGCCGTTGCGGACGTATTCGACTTTGAGCGGCGAATCGGCGTTCATCGTGATGACCAGCCGCAGATCGTCGAAGCTCGTGATCGGCTCACCGTTGACGGCGACGATCCGATCGCCGACCTGCAGACCGGCGCGCGCCGCCGGATATCCCGGCGAGATCGCACCGATGACGGGGTTGATGATCGGAGCCTCGGTCCCCACCATCGAGATAACCGCCAGGAACACGATGGCGATCACGACATTCATGAACGGGCCGGCGAGGAGGATCAGAAAACGCTGCCACTTCGGCTTGGCCAGAAACTCGGCGGGATCGGTGGGAGTGCTCTCTTCGGGAGTGTCGCCCGCCATCCGGACGTAGCCGCCGAGCGGAATCAGGGAGACGCGGTAATCGGTGTCGCCGCGCTTGAATCCGAAGAGCCGGTTGCCGAATCCGAACGAGAAGACGAGCACGCGGACCCGGAAGAGCTTCGCCACGAAGAAGTGCCCTGCTTCGTGCGCGAAGATCAGAAAACCGAGAACGATGATGAACGCTAGAAGGTTACTGGCGAAGGTCGAAGCCATATTGAAGTGCTGAGTACTGAGTGCTGAGTACTGAGTGAAAGAATGGCCAGACCACTCAGTACTCAGCACTCGTTTCAGCGTTCTATTGCAACACCGATCCCTCGGGCTTCATTGCGTGCCCAGGCGTCCCAGTGCAAAGCGTCTTCCACGCTCTGGATCGGCCGTGTCCTACCGGCATGAAGGTCGAGAACGCGGCTGACGACTTCTACGATCCCGGTGAAGGGAAGTTCTCCGGCAAGGAAACGTTCCACCGCGATCTCATTTGCGGCGTTCAGGACGGCGGGCATGGAGCCGCCCTCGCTGCAGGCGGCGTAAGCGAGCTCCACAGCCGGGAAGCGCTCCGAATCGACGGGGAGAAACTCCAGACTGCGGATCCGGGCCAGGTCGAGCCGCGCGAATGGAGCCGTGACACGCGCGGGGTAGAGCAGTGCGTACTGGATCGGGAACTTCATGTCCGTGGTCGAGAGCTGGGCCACGATCGATCCGTCGACGTATTCGACCATGGAATGAACGATCGACTGCGGGTGGATGAGGATGTCGATGCGCTCGGCCGGCATGGCGAAGAGGTGATGCGCTTCGATCACCTCCAGTCCTTTGTTCATCATGGTCGCCGAGTCGATGGAGATCTTGCTGCCCATCCGCCAGGTGGGATGGTTCAGGGCATCCTCGATGCTGATGTCGCCGAAGGTCGAAGGGTCGCGGCGCAGGAATGGGCCGCCTGACGCGGTGAGGATGATGCGCTGGATCTCGGTGTGATCGCCGCAGCGAAGCGCCTGGTGGACGGCGTTGTGCTCGGAGTCGACCGGGAGGATCTCGCCGCCGAATTCGGCAGCGGTGCGGGTCATGACGTCGCCGGCGGCCACGAGCACTTCCTTGTTGGCGATGCCGACGCGCTTGCCGGCGCGCAGAGCCGCATACACCGGAGGAATGCCGGCCGCGCCGACGATGGCCGCAATGACCGCGTCCGCGCTGCCCAGGGTGGCCACGTCCGAGGCACCTTCCGGCCCGTGGACGATCTCCACGCCCTTCGTGCGTCCCCGCAGTCTGGCGGCGTCCTCGGCGCTGCGGACCGAAACCAGCTCCGGGCGATAGCGCTCCATCTGCTCGACGAGCAGCTCGAGGTTTGCACCGGCGGCAAGGCCGACCACGCTCAGCTCGTCGGGAAACGCGTCCACGACGGCCAGGGTGGAGCGGCCGATCGAGCCCGTACTGCCCAGAATGGAAATCTTTCGCATGAAAGTAGTGAACCAAGTGCTGAGTACTGAGTGCTGAGTCCTGAGTAAGAACGAGACCACTCAGTACTCAGCACTCAGTACTCAGCACTCAGTACTCAGCACTCAGTACTCAGCACTCAGTACTCAGCACTCAGTACTCAGCACTCCATCAGCCCTGCATGATATTCAACGTCTTGAATCCGCGCACGATCAGCGACCAGTAGGTGTAAAGAATGGGCGCGGTGTAGAAGATCGAGTCGAAGCGATCGAGGAACCCGCCGTGGCCGGGAATCAGCGTCCCGGAGTCCTTGACTTCGGCCGACCGTTTCCACATCGACTCGGCGAGGTCGCCGACGATGCCCGCGGCTGAAAGGATGAATCCGGCGATGATTGCGTGGACGAGCGGGAACGCCGGGAAGAAGGTGAAGTGGATGACCACCGCGGCAATCACGGACGAGAGCAGCCCGCCGATTCCGCCCTCCACCGTTTTCTTCGGGCTGATGAGCGGCGAGAGTTTATGTCGGCCAAGAGTCTTGCCGGTGTAGTAGGCCCCGGCGTCGCCAAGCCAGACCACGAGCAGCAGAAAAAATACGAGCTTCGGACCGTTGTCGGCGAAGTCGCCTCGAAGCCTGATGATCGAGCCGCCCAGCATGCCGACGTAGAGCGTGGCCAGGACGGCGATCGCGCTCGACGGCAGTGCCTCCTCGAGGCTCGGGTGGCTGAGCACGTACCAGCCCGGGATGACGAGCAGGGTTACGAACACGCCGAACTCGACCGAGATCGGCTCGAGGACGAAGGCGGCCAGGATGAAGAAGGCCACAGTCATGCAGAGGACGATGGGAACGCGGTAGCCCTTCCTCTGGCCGAGGGTCAGGAATTCGTACAGTGCCAGCAGCGCGATGAGCCCGAGGGCTGCGTCGAATACGAGCGGGTGAGACCATCCCACGATCCAGACAGCGAGCGGCGCAGCAACCAGGGCAGTGATCTCGCGGGTGTGCTTCATGGGCGGGGTTGTCGGTAGCAGGAGCGCCGGAGGCGTCTGCTACTCGTGCGGCATCCCTTCATCCGCGTCGGCTTCCACGAACATCTGCGCGTCTTCAGATTCGTCCACGCCACCGTAACGCCGTTCACGCGACTGGAAGTCGATGATCGCCTCGAACAGGTGGTGCTTCCGGAAATCGGGCCAGAGCACTTTGGTGACGTGGATCTCGGCATAAGCGATCTGCCACAGCAGGAAATTCGAAACTCGCTGCTCGCCGCTGGTGCGGATCAGCAGATCGGGATCGTCCACGCCGGCGGTATAGAGATGGGCGGCGAAGAAGTCCTCGTCGATGACTGCGTCGCTCATCTCCCGGTCGCGGAGCAGTCCCATGATCCGGTTCACCGTGTCGACGATCTCGGCGCGTCCGCCGTAGTTGAGCGCGATCTGAAAGAGGAGACCGCTGTTTTTTGCGGTCTCGTTCTCGGCGTATCGCAGCTCGCGCTGGACGCTGGCGTCGAGCCCGTCGATGCGGCCAATCGGGACGAAGCGGATGTTGTTGGTCATCAACGTGACCAGCTCCTTCCGCAGGTACTCCTTGAGCAGCATCATCAGGGTCGCCACTTCGTAGCGGGGGCGCTTCCAGTTCTCCACGGAAAAGGCGTAGAGGGTGATCACCCGGAGCTCGAGGCGCGCGGCGGTCTCGACGATCTCACGGACCGAGGCGATTCCGGAGCGATGGCCTTCGACGCGCGGCAGCCGGCGCGCCCGCGCCCAGCGGCCGTTGCCGTCCATGATCACGGCGATGTGGCGGGGCAGCCGGCTGAAATCGATTTTTTCGAGAAGGGTTTCCTCGATCGAGCCGGGTTCTGCCAGCTTGGAAAGGTCAATCATCGCTTGCGGCACCAAATGTTAGCACTTGAGGAATGGGACGAATGAGACCGATGGGAGTCCCCGTCACTCTGAGAGGCTGTGCGGAAATCGAGAGCGGCGCGGACGCGCGCACCTGTCATTCCGAGCGTCAGCGAGGAATCTGGTGGGCTGGGGCGCGCCGCGTTAAGCGGTTTCAGCACATTCAGCGCGCCACCCTTTCCCCCAGATCCTTCGCTGACGCTCGGGATGACCGCCGAGCCGTTCGTCCGTCAGTATTCGATCTCTTCGAGCGTCAGGCCGCGGGCCGGTGCGGTCCAGCGCGCCGCTTCGAACGCCGGTTCCAGCGACCTTCGCAGGGCGTCGGTCTCCATCTTCCCCCGGCCGATCTCGATCAGCGACCCGGCGATCCGGCGAACCATGAAGCGCAGGTATCCGTCGGCGGTGAGCCGGATCGTGATCTCGCGGCCGCTGCGCTCGAGCTCCAGGGCGGTGATGGTCCGCTCCGTCGAGGAAACTTCCGGCTCCGCCACCGTGAACGCGCGAAAGTCGTGTTTTCCGGTGAGGCCGGCCGTGGCCTCGCGCATCAGCGATTCGTCGAGCGGCTGCCGCGTATGCGCGTGAGTCTGCCAGCGGAAGACGTCCATCACCTCGTCGTTCCAGATCCGATACGCGTATCGCTTCCTCTTCGCGCGGAAGCGGCAGTGGAAATCGGCGGCGATCTCTTCCACGGCCAGCACCCGGATGTCGTGCGGCAGAAGGTCGTTCATGCCGAGCACGAGGCCGCGCAAGGGAATGGCGAAAGGAACGTCGCAGTGCGCCTTCTGCGCGGAAGCGTGGACACCGGCGTCGGTCCGGCCCGCGCCCTCGATGCGCGTTCTGGCGCCGAACAGCTTCTCCAGGACGGATTCGAGGACATCCTGAACCCCGACGGCGTTCTGCTGCGACTGCCATCCGGCGTAACGCGTGCCGAGATACTGAATCGTGAAGAGGACGCGCATCGCAAGTTGGAGGATACAGCGGCGGCGAGCCTCTGGGTTGCGCAGTTGCGCGGTTGCGCGGTTGCGCGGTTTTCGAGCGAGTCGCTCAGTTCCCATAACCGCGGAACTGCCGAACTGCGCAACCGCCTTCGCGTCTTTACCGCAGATCCTTCGCCAGCACCTGGTCGCGGGCGAAGCCCGTCGCATTGGACACGGAGTCGATTACGCCGATGGAGATCCTGTTCAGTCCCGGTTCCATCAGGAGGTCGAGGCTGTACGTGTAGAACTTTCCTGCGGCCTTCGGCTTCTCCGCGCGGGTGAGGCGGATCTGATGCGACTGCCGGGCGACGTCGGACATGTCCCCTTCCTTGTTGGCGACGACGCAATAGACGTCGAAGCCGCCGGCGTACTCGGTGTCGCCGAGGGGCAGGAAGGTCAGCGAGTCCATGGGGATCTGCACGTCGACCGGAACGCGGAAGTAGCCCTCTTCGGTCGGACGGGGGCGGTCGGACTTGACCATGATGTGCAGGTCATTCTGCTTGCTCGTGTAGAGGAGGTTGGCGATGACGCGGTCGCTCATTTCGGCGTAGGTCGACTTCTCGACGAAGGAGCGGCGGCTGCGGACCACGTAGTTGCGGTGGTTCTTGACGCGAACCTCGAGCGAGCGCTGCCGGTCGACGCGCTCGGTGCCGCCGCGGTAGCCGAGGGAGTAGTACGAGTCGAGGTCTTCCTTGATGCGTTTGAAGGCCGCGGCAAAGTTGTTGGTCTGCAGCGAGGCAAGCCCGCCGGTCTCTTCGGCCATGGTCTGCATCGACTCGGTCGAGTTGGAGATGGCCGCCTGAGACACGGCGAATGAAGTCGGTTTCGAGTTCTCGGCGCTGGTCTCGTTGCCGGCCGCCAGCCCACCGGCGTGGATGGTGTACAGCGTGATGCCGTTCGCATTGGCCGTGCGGGCGACGGACTGGATCTGGTCGTGGGAGTCGAAGCCCATGCCTTCCATCAGCGTCGACCCGTAGGTCCAGCCCTTTTCCCTCGAGATGTCGTCGAGATACTGGAAGGCCTCGCGGCCAGGCTGCATGGGGAAGCCCTCGCTGGTGAGCACGAGGATCTTCTTTCCCTCGACTCCGGCGAGTGTCGACATCAGGCCGTTGATCGATTCGACCGACTGCCGCAGATCATGTTGCGTCGACTCCGCGTACGTGCGCGCGGTGGACAGGGCTTCGTCGTAGCTCTGCGCCTGGTCCATCTGCTCCTCGGCCGTCTTGAACTCGCTCTTGTTCGACAGCCCCATCGCCGACTCTCCGGCGATGACGTCGAGCGTCTGCTTCAGGGCGACGGGATCGCGCACGAACTGCATGCGGATCTTCATGCTGCGGTTGAACGTGGCGATCATGCCCTCGTCGCCGGGGCGCATGACCTCGTCGATGAACTGCTTCATCTGCTTGAACACGCGGTTCCGGTTGAACGGCGCCAGAGAGAGGTTGTCGATGTAGAAGATGATGCGGCGGCGTTGGTTGTCCGGAATGGGCTCGCTGACGGTAGGGGCGGTGGCGACCCCGGGCGCCGCTGCGGAAGGCGCCGTCTTCGCCGGCGTCGCCGGCGACGTCACTTCGTAGAAGTTCGAGATCGGCTTCTCCGTGCCGTTCTCGAAGAGCTGGAAGTCGTCCTTGGTCAGCCCGGTGATCGGCTTCCCCTTCCTGTCGGTGACCACGACGTCGACGTTGATGATGCGCACTTCCATGCTCTCGACGAGCTTCGGCAGCGGGCTGGTCTGCGTGGCGGCACTGGTCGGGGCCGGCGAAGCGGCCGTGATCGGCGCGACGTTGCCTTTGCCGATCGGGGCCACGGATGAGCCTGCCGGTGCTTGCGCCGGGGCTGCCGGTTGGGTCTGCTGCGCGTCGGCGGTCAGGCCGATGGCGAACGCCGCCAGGACAATCAGAGCCAGTCTCTTCAAGGTCTTCCTCCGGGGTGCGCAACGAACGAGTGGAGCGGGCGAACTCTGACTGCAGCCGCTGCTCTGGTCTGTGACGTCCACACGAAACGGGGGTTCCGCCCGGATACCCCGTGCTCCGTGAGAAGATACAAGACCGCCCGGTGGAAACCGGCTGCGAAGCCGAAACAATTTCACGATCATGACCGTCGGCCAGACCTCCCCGCCCAAACAGGATCCGTTGCCCTTCGCCAAAATGGCGGGCGCAGGGAACGATTTTGTCGTGATCGACAACCGCACCGGCCGCGTGGAGGATCCGTCAGGGCTCACGCGGCGCATCTGCACGCGGCGGCTCTCGGTCGGCGCCGACGGTCTCATCCTGATCGAGAACACTCCCCGGGCCACCATCCGCATGCGCTACTACAACTCCGACGGCGGACTGGCGGACTTCTGCGCGAACGGCACCCGCTGTGCGGCCCGTTTCGCGTTCGTGAACGTCATGGCCGGCCGCCGGATGACGATCGAGACCGACGCCGGCATCGTCGGGGCCGAGATCAACGAGCAGGGCGCGGTGACGCTTTCGCTTCCCGCGCCGCGGAAATTCCGGCCCGATCACCCTCTCGTCGTCGAGGACACGACCGTGCACGGCAGCTCGATTCTGGTGGGCGTTCCTCATTACGTCGTCTTCCTGCGGGGCGATCTGTGGGCGCAGAACATCGATCCGCTCGGACGCGCCATCCGCAGTCATCACGACCTTCAACCCGAGGGCGCGAACGCGAACTTCGTCGTCATCCGCGGCTGGCATGCCATCGAGATCCGGACCTACGAGCGCGGTGTGGAGGCGGAGACCCTGGCCTGCGGCTCGGGCATCGTCGCGTCCGTCTCGACCGGCGCGCTTTTCGGCAAGCTCAAGTCCCCGGTCTCCGTGTTGACCCGGAGCGGAATCACGCTGGAAGTCTCATTCGACGTCGAACGCGGCGAGCTGCAGAACGTCCGGCTCAAGGGTGACGCGCGGATCGTCTATCGCTCCACCGTGACTCCCGAAACGCTGGAGGGATTCGATCCCGAATTCGTGCGTCGCCCGACGGAGCGGGTCGAGGTGCCGTAACATCGGCGTAGTGGTTTCGGAGCAAGCAGCCCGGGAGGTGAGGCGATCGGACGCGCTGAGCGCGGTTGCGCTCTGCGCCGGCATCGTCATCGCCTGGGCCTACGAACGCGGCGCGACGCACGCCACTCCCATCGACACCGCCCTGCCGTTCATCGCCGTCGTCGTCTCGTTCGTGGCCTGGCTGGTTCGCGAGGAGCGCGCCTTTTACGCCATCTCCTGCGCCGTGCCGCTGCTGCTGGGCTGCTCACTGGCGATCGTCGATGAGCGAATGCGGCTGATCGGGTTCGGGTTGATTGCAGCCAGCGCGTTCGGAGCGGCCCTGTTCGCGCGTGAGACTCTCACCGCGGCACGCGCAGCCGGCTTTGTGATCGCTTCCGTCGGGCTTCTGCGCTGGATCGGGCGCGACCGGTTCGAGCCCGGCCGCGAGTTGCTCATCGTTCTCGGCTGCGTTCTCATCGCCCTGGCCACACGAGGCCGGAAGTTCGGTGTGATGCTGGCGGTCGCGGCGGGCCTCGTGAGCCCCGCCATTCCGGTCCGCACCGTGGCGATTCCGTACGTCGTCGCAGTCGTCTGCTGGATCGCGTTCCTGCCGCGGTCGCCCCTCAATCCGGAGCGTGAGCGGCGGCCGTCGGTCCTCATCGAGAGCGCCAGTGCGCTGGTCGTCGCGTCAGCCGTCCTGCTCTTCCCCTGGAGCGGCGCGGCGGCGCGCTCGCTTCCATACTTCTGGCGCGTGCCGCCCTCCGGTGAACGGATCGCACTGAACTGGGCGCTCGCGCCCGGGCAGACGGAGACGCTCGACCTTCCCGAAGGGGCGACGTCGCTGATCGTCTCCGGCGCGAACGCTCTGCAATTGCACCGCGGCACGATCCTCGGCCGCATCGACCCGGGGGCGATTCCGATCCGAATCGGTCAGGTCGCGGACTGGGGATACGCGCGGCGGGAGCAGTTCTGGAAATCGCGCAATGTCATGCCGCAGAACCCTGCGGGTCTCATCCGCGACTACGGCTACGACGCCTGGATCGAAGGTGCCGGGCGGGTTCCTCTGCCCGCTGCGGTGAAGCGCATCCGGATCACTGCCGACCGCGGCCTGCCTGCCGAGGCACGGCTGCAGGTCGAAGCGATCGAGGTGGAGCGGCGATGACGCGCTGGATCATCCTGCTCGTCATTGCATTTCTCGCTCTGCCGCTGATTGTGTTTCGGGGCCGGACGCTGAAGCGCTATCTCGCTTTCGAGGCAGCGAGTTACGCGTTCCTGGCATTGGTCTGGTGGGTGGCACGGCCGGGTGATCCACGGCTGGCCCTCGTCGCCTGCGCAGTATCGAAGCTGGCCGCCTTTTCGGTCGCCCTGGCCGGCGGCCGCGAGGTGGTCTGGTCCCCCAATCGTGCCGCGCTGATCGCCGCGATCGTCTTCGCCTTCGTCATCCCGACGCAGATGCGCACTCCGATCGACGGCGACGAGCCCTTCTACCTGCTGATGACCGAGTCGCTCGTGAAGGACCACGATCTCGATCTCGCCAATCAATACGCCGATCTCGCGCATTCGGCGACCGGGCGAACGGACCTGAAGCCTCAGGTCGGCGACACGCGCGGACCACGGGGCGAGGAGTATTCGCGCCTCGAGCCGTTCCTGCCGCTCCTTCTCATCCCTGGTTATGTCGTTGCGGGTCTTCCGGGAGCGCTCCTGACGATGGCGCTTTTCGGGGTGCTGCTCGTCCGCTCGACCATGCGGCTCTTCGAGGAGCAGGGAATCGAAAGTGCAACGACGCGCGCTCTTTTCCCGCTGTTTGCCTTCGCCCCGCCCGTGATTTTCTACGCTGCGCGAATCTGGCCGGAAGTTCCGGGCGCGTTCTGTTTCGTGGAGGCCGTGCGCGGAGTGCGGGACCGGCGTCCTCAGCGCTGGGTGCCCGCTCTGATCGTGCTGTCGTTGCTCAAGCTCCGATTCGCGCTCGTGGCGATCGTGCTGGTCCTCCTGGTGATCTGGCGGAACAGGCGGCGCCTGAGCCCCCGGCGCGTCGCCGTGGGGCTGGCCATCGTCATCCTGCCGCTGCTGGTCGGATTCTTGATCACGGGCAGTGCCCTCAGTGGACACACGGCCAGAGAGCTGCTGCCGGCGCCGGTGGCGCAGTACGCAAGGGGCCTGTTCGGGATCCTGCTCGACGGTTGGGGCGGCCTGCTCTTTCAGGCTCCGGTGTATTTGTTAGGCGTGTTCGCGCTGACGCGATGGCGTTCCATGCCCGACGCATTCCGACTCGGTTCGATCGCCGCTGTTCCTTACATCGTTTCGCTGCTCCCGCGCGCCGAATGGCACGGCGGCTGGTCTCCGCCGCTGCGCTACATCGTCGTGTTCATGCCCCTGCTCATTCTCGGCGCGGCAGCGCTCTGGCAGAAGGTCCGCTGCGGGGGGTACGTGGCCCTCGCCGCGATCTGGTCGGTCGGGCTGACCATCCACGGGCTGGCTTTCCCCTGGCGGCTGTTCCACATCGAGAGCGGCGAGAACCCGGTCGGCGAATGGCTCTCAACGATCTACCACAGCGATTTCTCGCGGCTCTTTCCGAGCTTCATCAGACTCAATCACGCCGCCATCGTAGCCAGCGTCGCCTTCACGATCGTGTTCATCCTCTTTGCGCTGCGGCGCGTTCCCTTCCCCCAGGCGTTCTACGCTCCGGCGGCGGCACTGCTCGTCGCGGCCGCATTCGTGACCGGTCGCGCGCCGGCCGACCGCATCGAGTTCGAAGACGCGCACGTGATTCACAACGGCGGCGAGCTGTCTCCGGAGCTCTACACCGTGGCCCGCTTCCTCTATCGCAGCGGCTGGATCATCGGTCCGGGAGAGTCTGTGTCGTTTCTGGCGCGCGGCGGGCCGTCCACCGTGGCATACGCCTGTGCCGTTCCGACGACCATCGCTCTCGCCGGTCGGACGTACGTCGTTCCGGCGACAGGAAGGCGCTTCGGGATGGTGCTCGTGGAAATCCCGCACGACGGCCGTGTCACGATCCGCTGCGTGAGCGGCAGGCTCATGCTCGACTGGATGCAGCATGATTGACACGGAGGTCATCGTCCTCGACATCGACGGCGGCACGATGCTCCAGGCGTGCATCGACTCACTGCAGCAGCAGACGGTCAAGCCGCGAAAGATCGTCGTCTTCGACAACGGCTCGCGCACGCCGGTCTCGGAACGGCTTCGCGGGAGCGCGGAGATCGTCCGGAGCGAGACGAACCGCGGATTCGCCGAAGGGAACAACGCCGCCTTCACTCAGACGGAGTCGCCCCTCGTGGCCCTGGTGAACAACGACGTCGTGCTCGATCCCGACTGGCTGGCGACGCTCGTCGCGGCGTTCGACCAGGAGGCCTCGCTCGGCGCCGCGCAGACCTTGCTTCGCCGCGACGCGACGACCGTCGACGGAGCGGGGATCGACGTCAGCCGCGGAACCATCCGTCAGATCGGGCACGGCGCCACTGTCGGAGATCCGTTGCCGGATGCCTGGGGCGTTTCAGCGACGGCGGCCCTCTACCGGCGTGCTGCGGTCGGCGATCGTCTCTTTGATCCCCGCTTCTTCGCCTACTACGAGGACGTCGAGCTCTGCGCGCGTCTGCACGAAGCGGGATGGAAGACGCGCGTGCTGCCCGTGGCCAAGGCGACCCATCGAGGATCGCATTCCGCCTCCGTCCTCGGCTCCGACGCGCTTCGCCTCAGGACTCGCAACCGCTACCTCGTGGCTCGCATGCATCGCGGGGTCGGCCGGACCGGCGCGCTGCTGTGGGAGGACGTAAAGCTGCTGCCGACCGGGCGGTCGTCGCTGCGGGGAATCTGGGAAGGGCTGACGATGCGCGTGAATTGAAGATTGAGAACTGAAAGTTGAGGCTCTTCAGGATATTCAGTGGGTCCGGCGAAATTCCGAAGAGAGAACTCCAGCCGCGGAGCGGCGAGATTTGCGGTAAGGCGGCGTAGCCGCCGGAAGAATTTAGCGGCGGCCATCAGGCCGCCGGGGCAAGCGACCGCATCAGCGTACCAGGGCACGAAGTGCCCGACAGAAGGCCGGGGAAACTGACCGGATCTGCCGCGCGCTGCGCGCGCTCGGACGCTGGGCCGCGCCGATCGGACGGCGGCCTGACAGCCGCCGCTAAATGATGTCGACGGCTCCGCCGCCTTACCCCTTGATCCCCGCCTCACGATCGGTCATCGTTCGCGACCGGATGTTCAATGTCGTGGTCCACACGGCGGACGTGGTCGGGGAGCGGATGGCGGGGCCCGGGATTCGCGCGTGGCACTTTGCGCGCGAGCTGGCGAAGGTTGCGCCCGTGACCCTCGTCGGCCGGCTCGACAACGTCGCCGCAGACAGCGAGCCGTTCCGAGTCACGGCGCGCGGGACGCCGGAGGCGCGCGAGGCAGTGCGCGGCGCATCCGTCCTGATCGGTCAGCCCAAGCGCGGATTCATCAAGCGCCGTCGCGGCCAGAAGATCGTCTACGACCTCTTCGACCCCGTCGTTCTGGAGTTGCGTGAGCTCTACGGCAACCGCCCTTCTCTGCGGCAGCGGATCCATCTCGCTGCCGAATGGTCGCGGGTCTCGTTTGCCCTGCGATTCGCAGACCTGCTGATCGCCGCGGCTCCGCGGCAGCGGTACTTCTATCAGTCTCTACAGGCCGGCGACACGCCCTGGATCGAAGTCCCCTTCGGAGTCGACCCGATCGGATCCTGCCAGCCGTCGCCCGACAACATCGTGGTGTGGGGCGGCGGCGCCTGGGAATGGCTCGATCCTGCGACCGCCGTGGAGGCGGTCGTCGCGCTCAATCGCCAGGGTCTGCGCTGCCGTCTTCTCTTCCTCGGCCGGACCCGCCCCAATGCCCACGTCGTCGAGCGCCGGCGGGAGAGCCGCTTCGAGCAGCTGCTGGCTTCGGGCGCGCCTTACGTTTCCGCGAACTCCGACTGGATCCCGTTCCGGGAGCGCCTCTCGTGGCTGCAGGCCGGCAAAGTCGCTATCATGCTTCACCGCCCGACGGCCGAGGCTGAGTACTCGATCCGCACCCGGCTGTTCGACGCCATCGCGGCGGGCCTGCCGGTCGTGGCGACCGAGAAGGGATATGCCGCGGAGCTGGTCGGGCGGGAAGGGTTGGGCATCGTGGTTCCGCCGTCGGATGTCGGCGCGGTTGCGGCCGCGATCCGGCGCCTCTTGACCGACGACGATTTTCACGCGGCGTGCGTAAGAAATCTCGAGCGCATCCGGCCGGCGTTTGCGTGGGACGTGGTGACACGGCCCCTGGTGGAAGCAGTACGGGAATGGCAGATACGACACTGATGATTGCAGGCGAGCCGTCCGAGGAGCCGGAGGACGCACGTCGTCTGCGTCAGGTCCGCACCGGCGCGCAGGCGGTGGCGATCTCGGTCGTGATCGTGACCTGGAACAGCGAGCGCTGGATCGAGCGGTGCCTGCGCTCGATCGGTCCGGCCTGCGGCGAGCTGCCGCACGAAGTGATTGTCTGCGACAACGCTTCGACCGACGCCACGCTCCAACGGCTGGCCGCTCTGACCGGATCGCCGTCGAATGCCGTCGCCGGTGCGCGAGTGATCCGGTCGGCCGAGAACCACGGCTTCGCGGCCGGGACGAATCGCGCTCTCGCCGATTCACAGGGCAAATACGTTTTCCTTCTCAATCCCGATTGCGAGCTGGCGCCGGGCGCCCTCGCCGTTCTGCATGATTTTCTCGAAGCCGACCGGAACGCAGCGGCAGCGGCGCCCCTGCTGATCGACGAGACCGGCGACTCGCAGCGGGAGTTTCAGCTGCGTCGCTTCCCCACGCTTCGCACGTTCGCCTGGGAGGTCTTCGGGCTGGATCACTTTGCGCCGCAGAACCGTACCAGCGCGCATTACCGCTATCGAGATCTCGACCTTACGCGGCCGCAACGCATCGAGCAGCCGGCCGCGGCGGCGTTGCTGATCCGCCGCAGCGTGGTCGAAGAGATCGGTCCCTTCGACGAGCAGTTCGAGCCGGCGTGGTTCGAAGATGTCGACTACTGCCGGCGTCTGGCGGCCAGCGGCAAGGCTGTGTTCATCGTGCCCGCGGCGGGCGCGAGGCACTTCGGCGGGTCGAGCCTGGAGAACCTCTCCTTCGCCGAGTTCACCGACGCGTTCTACCGGAACATGTGGCGCTACGCGAAGAAATGGCTGCGGCCGTCGAAGGCCGAGGCGTTGCGGTGGATCATCGTCGTGGGCATGCTGCTGCGGGCAGCCGCGGCGCTCGGCGGGATCGCCCATCGAGAGGTCGGCCGGTGGAAGGCGTTCCGAGCCTACGCGGAGGTCGCGAAGAGGGCGTTCAGGCGATGGAGCGCGGCCTGACCGGAACGCCCGACCGCCTCGTGTCGATCGTTCTCGTGACGTGGAACAGCGCGGCCTGGCTCCCTCGCTGCCTCGCCGCGATCGCACAGCAGACCTGGCCGTCGCTCGAGCTGATCGCAGTCGACAACGCCTCGCAGGACGATTCGCCGAGTGTTCTGGAGACCCTCGGGTCCCGGCCTGAGCTCGGCCGCCGCGTTCCTGTGACGATCATCCGCAACGCGAGCAACGCCGGCTTTTCCCGCGCCGTCAATCAGGCGATCGAAGCAGCGTCCGGCGCATTCGTTCTGCTCATCAATCCCGACGCCTCGATGGAGCGCGACTACCTCGAGCAGCTGATCCACGCCTTCGATGCGGCAGGCGAGGCGTTCGGCGCAGCCACAGGCCTGCTCATGCGCGGTGAAGGCAACGGCATCACCCCGACCGACATCGTCGATTCCATGGGCATTCGCATGACCCGCAGCGGCCGCCATCTCGACGTCGGGCAGGGGCGGCGGCTAGGGGAGGACAAGCGAGGGCTGCGGGAATTGCAGACCGCAGACCGCAGACCGCAGACGGCAGACTCTCTGGCGGATCACGAACATGTCGATCACGATGGCGAGCCGAACCGCGGTCTGCGGTCTGCGGTCTGCGGTCCCGTCTACGAAGTCTTCGGTGTTTCCGGCGCCGCCGCGCTGTTCCGCATGTCGTTCATCCGCGACCTCTCCATCGACGGCGAGTTCCTCGATGAAGACTTCTTCGCCTTCCGCGAGGACGCCGACCTGGCCTGGCGCGGCCGGATCTTCGGCTGGCGGGCGCTCTGTGTTCCAGCTGCAGTCGGGGCTCACGTCCGGACCGTGACCCCGGAGCGGCGCCGCGACGTGCCGCCGGCGATCAACATGCACTCCGTGAAGAACCGGTTTCTGCTGCGCCTGAAGAACGAGGGCGCCTGGCTGGCGTTGCGCAACGCGCCCTTCGAGATCGCACGCGATCTCGTGACCATCGGTGCCGTGCTCACGGTCGAGCGCACCTCGCTGCCGGCGCTTTCGTGGCTTTGGCGGAACCGTTCGCGAATTCGTGAGCGTCGTCGCCACGTCCAGCGCCGGCGGCGCGTTTCCGATCGGTCCCTGGCCGGGTGGTTCCGATGAAGGTCGCCATTCTCGGCACGCGCGGCGTCCCTCCGGCATACGGAGGATTCGAGACGTTCGCCGCCGAGCTGGGAACCCGCCTGGTGCAGCGCGGCCACGCCGTCACCGTCTACTGCCGGGCGCAAGGTGTCGAGCGCTGGAACGGCATCCGCCGCATCGTCCTCCCCGCTGTCGGCCACAAGTACCTCGAGACCGTCAGCCACTCGTTTCTTTCCGCACTCGACGCGCTGCGGCGGGACTTCGACGCCGTCCTCGTCTGCAATGCGGCGAATGCCTTCGTCCTTCCGCTGCTTCGCGCCGTCCGGATTCCTGTCGCCATCAACGTCGACGGCATCGAGCGGCGGCGGCGCAAGTGGAACGTTCTCGGCCGAGCGGTCTACGCCTGCGGCGAGGCCTTCTCCGCAGCATTCGCCAATGCCGTCGTGGCCGATGCGGATGTCATCGCCAACTACTACCGCACGGCCTACGGACTCGATCCGGTGACGATCCCGTACGGCGCCGAGTTTCCGGTCGAAGAGGACAGCGACGTGCTCGAGAGGCTCGGCCTGCACCGCCGCGGCTACATCCTCTACGTCAGCCGCTTCGAGCCCGAGAACAATCCGCTCGAAGTAGTGCTGGCGTACGAGACTCTGGTCACGAGGTCACGAGGTTACGAGGTCACCAGGCCAGCTCACCTCGCGACCTCGCAACCTCGCAACCCCGTGACCAACGTCCCCCCTCTGGTCATGTTAGGCGCCGGTCTGTACGCTCCTGACCTGGTCCGGGAGCTCCACCGCCACGCCAGCGACACCATCCTCTTCCCTGGCGCGCTCTATGATGCCGACTACCGGACGCTCCAGCGGAACGCCCTCGTGTACCTTCAGGCGACCGAGGTCGGCGGGACACATCCCGCGCTGATCGAAGGAATGGCGTCGGGAGGGTGCGTCCTCGCCCATGACACCCCCGAAAATCGGGAAGTCGGAGGTGACGCAATTGGTTACTTCCAGCTCCGCCCGGCTGAAACGCTGTCGGCCGAGCTCGCCAGGCTTCTGGCCGACACCTCGGGGATCGACTCGCTCCGGCAGGCCGGAAGGCTCCGCGCCCGAGAGCGGTTTTCCTGGGGACGGGTTGTGGACAGCTACGAAGCGCTGCTCGAAGCGCTCGCGGGACAGCGGCCCCGTCCTTAGACGCCTGCTGCCCCCGCTCCGTATACCCCCACGGTATCCTTTGCAGTAGATTTCCGAGGTTGGTCGGGGAATGCTCAAGCAAAAAGCGCGACTGGTAGCGAGGATCGTTTACCTGGTGGACCTCGCGTTGACGTCGGGAGCGTTCTTCGCTGCGTTCTTCATCCGCGACCTCGTCCTCCCGCACATCCACCCGCAACGCTTCCCGACCGGTCTCTTCCCGCTGACCGAGTATCTGAAGATCTATCCTCTCGTCCTGATCATCTGGTCGGTGCTGCTGTTCAGTTATCACAGCTATCACAGCCATCGCACCGTGCCGGTGACCGTCGAAGCGGTGACGATCCTGCGCGTCGTCGTGTTTGGAATCGTCCTTCTGGCGACGGTTGCGTACCTGATTCCGATGCGGCAGCTGTCGCGCGTCTGGTTCGTGCTCTTCGGCGCGATCTCGGCGGTGTTGCTGGTCGCCGAGAAGATTCTTCTGCGCGTCATCGCGCGGTACGTGCGTTCCAAGGGCCTGAACTACCGCACCATCCTGATCGTCGGCACGGGGCGGCGAGCCATCGAGATCGCCGGCATGATCGAAGCGCACAAATACTGGGGCTACAAGCTCCTCGGCTTCATTTCGGACGGGCACCGGCTGTCCAACGGATGGGCGAGCCACCGCGTCTTCGGCGCCGTCCCTGACCTCAGGCGGATCGTCGAGGATGGCCAGATCGGCTTGCCGGTCGACGAGATCGTCTTCGCCGTCACGCGCAAGAAGCTCGACGAGATGAAGCAGATCTTCCTGATGTGCGAGGAGCTGGGCATTCGCACGCGGGTGGCGATGAACTTCTTCCAGAACCGCATCGCCAGGATGGAGATCGAGGAGCTGGAGGGCGTTCCCTTCCTGACCTTCACGACCACCCCGTCGAACGAGACGCAGCTGGCGCTGAAGCGGACGCTCGACATCGCCATCTCCCTTGCCCTGCTGGTTGTGGCGACGCCGGTGATCCTGCTGGTTGCCCTGGCCATCAAATTCAGCTCGCCCGGTTCGGTGCTCTTCAAGCAGCCGAGGATCGGGCTCAATGGACGGCTCTTCACGCTCTACAAGTTCCGCACGATGATCGAGGATGCGCACGAGCGGCGGAACGAGGTCGAGCATCTCAACGAGATGACCGGTCCCGTGTTCAAGGCGAAGGACGATCCACGCATCACGCGCGTGGGACGGCTGCTGCGCAAGTTCTCGCTCGACGAGTTGCCGCAGTTGTGGAACGTGCTGAAGGGCGACATGAGCCTGGTCGGGCCGCGGCCGCCGATCCCCGAAGAGGTGGAGTCGTACCACCGCTGGCACCGGCGGAGGCTGTCGATGAAGCCGGGTCTGACCTGCCTGTGGCAGATCAGCGGGCGCAACAACGTCGACTTCGACCGGTGGATGCAGATGGACCTGCAGTACATCGACAACTGGTCGCCGGCGCTCGATCTGAAGATCCTGCTGCGAACGATTCCCGCCGTGCTGTCTGGCAAGGGCGCGTCGTAACCCGCCACCCGACCGGTTGCGGGGTTCCGCGGTTGCGGGGTTCCGCGGTTTTCGAGGGCACGGGTGGCGTGCTGGCCATACATACAGGCTCCTCGATTGCGTTGATGGCCGACCGGTCGTTCGAGTTCGCAGACCGCGGAACCGCGCAACCGGTCGGGTGGCGGTGCGCAACCGCGCAACCTCGCGCGCGTGCTACTCTCGACCGAATGCATCCGCGGGCCATCCTGTCGATCGCGTGCTTCATCGGCCTCGCCATCGCTTCCATCCGAACGCCGCCGCTGGTCCTGCCGTTCATCGACCGAACCAACGCGCATGAGAGCATGACGATGTATCCCGATCGGGGCGTCTGGTGGCCCGACTACCCGCGCTTTCTCGAGGCCGTGCGCGCACATACGAAGAGCGGCGACTCCATCGCCCTCGCTGATCCGACGATGCGCTGGGACGCCGGCTATTCGTACGCGTACTACCGCGCCAGCTACTTCCTCTCGGGCCGCGAAGTTCTTCCCCTGGTCGGCCCCGACGATCGCCGCATCATGGCTAATGTGGGTCGTGCACAGTACGTCGCGGTCTGGCACAACCGCCCGCCGCGCGGCCGGCCGGTGGTCTTCGCCGGATACGGCGGCGTGCTGGTGAGGCGTTGATGGCGCTCGTTCTGGCCGCGCTCTTCACGACGCTCGTCCTCGGGATTCCGGCGGCGCTGGCAATTGACAGAGAGTGCCGCGGCGGAGCGCTGGTCGGCCTGTCGTTTCTCTATGGCAGCGGCCTGCTTTACGGAGCGCTTCTCACGTTGTCGCTGCTGCACATCACATGGTCCGCCATTACGACCACAGTCGCGGCCCTCGCCGTCGCCGCAGGGCTCGCATTCGTGGCCCGGCGAAAGAGCCTCGAGGCCACCGGCACGGCGGGGCGGGCCTGGTCGCCCGCCGCGCTGCCGATCGATCTGCTGACCGCCTACACGCTCTTCTCGTACGCGCTCTACGCTACGCTGGCCCGCGTCTGGGAGTGGGATTTCTGGGCGATCTGGGGGCTGAAAGCGCGCGTTTTCGTCGAGGCCAGCGGGATCGACTGGCGCTTCCTGCGCAGCCCGTTCAACGAATTCTGTCACCCCGACTATCCGCTGCTACTGCCGCTCAATTACGCCTACACGGCGCTCATCGGCGGCGGCTGGGACGACCGATGGCTCGGTCTCTTCGGCGTTGCGTACGGCCTGGCGCTGCTCCTCATCGTGCGGAGCCTGGCCAGCCGGGAGATGCCGCCAGTTGCCGCCGCGGTCCTGACGTTCGCGGCCACAGCCTTTGCGCTGTCGCACTATGTCGGGCTCGCGGAAGCGCCGATGATCGCGTTCGGCAGCGCGGGGGTGCTCTTCATCCGGCGCGCAGTCATGTTCGACGAACGGGCCGCAATGCGTCACGGCGCAGTGCTGCTCGGCCTGGCAGGCTCGACGAAGAACGAAGGGCTGGCGCTGATCGTAGCGGTGGGGGCGGCGATGCTACTCGTCGATCGGAGCCATTGGCGACGTCTGCTGCGCCTCTGGCCAGCCGTCGCCATCGTGGCGCCCTGGACGATTATCCGGATCGCCCTGAATCTTCATACGGACATCGTTCGCGGCGGCGCGTTTGCGCGGGCTGTCATCCGGCTTCACGAAGGCATTTCCCTGCTGCAGCGGCTCATCGCTCAACTTCCGGACTCGTGGATGTGGATCCTGATGCTCGCGGCGCTCGTGATTGCCAGCCATCGGGTTCGCGCCGCGGAGCGCTTCGTCTTCAGCGTCGTTGCCATTCAGCTGTTTTTCTATGTCGGGGCGTACCTGGTGACGCCGCACGATCTGGAGTGGCACATCGAGACCTCCTGGCCCCGCCTGACGCGGCAGATTGCCGTCCCGCTGCTCTTTTCCGTGACTGTCCTGCTTGCGCGAACGTTCGCGGGCGAAGAAACTCTCGCCCATGCCGAAGCTGGACAAGACCTCCACTGAGTTCCGCGAAGCCGGTCACCGCATCGTCGACTGGATCGCCGACTACCTTGACGACACCGACCGCTACGACGTCCTCTCGCGCGCGAACCCGGGAGACATCGAACGTCAGTTCGCGGCGTCACCGGACGAGCGCGGCAAGCCCTACGAGGCCCTCCTCGAGGAGTTCAAGTCGAAGCTCCTGCCTGGTATCACGCACTGGAACCATCCTGCGTTCTTCGCCTACTTCTCGATCACGGGATCGCAGGCCGGGATCCTGGCGGAGCTCCTCACCGCGGCGCTCAACGCCAACGGCATGCTGTGGAAGACCTCTCCTTCGCTGACCGAGCTCGAGACCGTGACGCTGCGATGGCTGCGCAACGCGATGGGCCTTCCGCAGGGACTCTTCGGCATCATCAACGACACGGCCTCCATCAACTCGTTCCTGGCACTGGCAGCGGCCCGCGAAGCGACCGGCCTCAACGTGCGAGGCGAAGGGCTGACCGGGCGCAACCTGCCTCCGCTCCGCGTCTACTGCTCGGACCAGGCACACTCGTCGATCGAAAAGGGAGCGCTGGCCCTCGGGATCGGTGCGCGCGGCGTCGTGAAGATCCCCAGCGACGAAGCCTTCCGCATGCGCGTCGACGCGCTCGAGGAGGCCATCGCCCGCGATCGCGCCGCCGGCTCCCTTCCGGTGGCCATCTCCGCCACGGTCGGGACGACCTCCACCGCGTCGGTCGACCCGCTCCGCCGCATCGGCGAGATCGCCGCCCGCGAGAAGATCTGGCTGCACGTCGATGGCGCCTACGGCGGCTCCGCCACGATCGTACCGGAGTTCCGCTGGCTCTGGGACGGCATCGAGTACGCCGACTCGATCGTCGTCAATCCGCACAAGTGGCTCTTCACGCCGATCGACTGCGGCGTCCTCTACACGCGCAGGCCGGACGTGCTGCGGGAGACCTTTTCGCTCGTCCCTGAGTATCTGAAGACCACCGACAGCGCCGAGATCAACTACATGGACTACGGTCTGCAGTTAGGCCGTCGCTTCCGGTCGCTGAAGCTGTGGATGGTCATGGAGCATTACGGTCTGGAGCGGATGCGCGAGGTGATCCGCGAGCACGTCCGTTACGCGCAACGGCTCTCGGCCGAGCTGCGGAAGCGCGACGACATCGAGCTCGTGGCGCCGCAGTCGCTGAGCGTCGTGGTCTTCCGCAAAGTCGTCCCGGGCGGCGAGGAGGCCTGCGAGCGCGAGAATGCCGCGCTGATCGAGCGGATGAACGCCACCGGAAAGCTCTTCGTCTCGCACACGAAGCTCCGCGGCAAGTACGCCATCCGCGTCGCCATCGGCAATGGCGCCACCGAATGGCGGCATGTGGAGCGGGTGCTGGAGTGCCTGTAATCCCGCAGACATCACGCGGCTCGTGCCTCCTGAGTCTTGGAATTCCGTCACTCTGAGCCGGCGGAGCCGCGGCTCCGCCGGCTTCAGAGTGACGGGAGTTCGTTTCCCTTCACGATCTCCACGACCGCCGCGCCGAAAGCCTCCAGCTTCGCATCCCCGATGCCGTAGACCTCGCGCAGCTGGGTCAGCGTCTCGGGGCGGACCCGTGCGATGTCTCGCAGCGTCCGATCGCTGAAGATGATGTACGGCGGCACTCCGCGCTCGTCCGCCTCGGCTCGCCTCCATTTTCGGAGGACGTCGAACAGCGCGGCGTCGTAGTTGCCGTCCAGCGTCGCGGAGGCCGCCCGGCGCTTCCGCCGATCGTCGACTTTCTTCGTCGGGGCGATCGGTTGCCGCAGGCGCACCTCCGCCTCGCCGCGCAGGACCGATCGCGCCGCCGGCGTCAGCCGCAGCACGGGATATTCGCTCTCCGTCTGCTCGAGATATCCCTGACCGACGAGTTGCCAGATCAGGTCCCGAATCTCGTTTTTCGAAGCGCCCTTCATCAGCGCATACGTCGAGAGCCGGTCATGGCCGCGGTCGCGGATCCGGTCGATGTCCTCACCTCGCAGGACCGAGATGACGTGCCCGATTCCGAAGGACTGCCCCAGCCGATAAACGCACGAGAGGATCTTCTGCGCCACCGTGAGCGCATCGGTCACTTCTTCGGTCTCGCCGAGGCAGACGTCGCAGGCGCCGCAGGACTCCGACGTCCACGGCTGCCCGAAATACTCGACCAGCGCGCGATGACGGCAGGCGGTTCCGGAGCAGTAGCGATCGATGTCCACGACGTGCCGCATCGCCGATTCGACGTAGGTCGCATCGACGGCTTCCTCGCCGCGGCCGAGCATCGACTTCCAGGCCACCACGTCGGCGGCCGAGTAGAGAAGCACGCATTCGGCTTCCAGACCATCGCGGCCGGCGCGCCCGGTCTCCTGCTGGTAATGCTCGATCGACTTCGGCATGGCCGTGTGGAGGACGAAGCGGACGTTGGAGCGGTCGATGCCCATCCCGAAGGCGACCGTGGCGACGACCACGTCGCACCGTTCCTTCGCGAAGTCCTCCTGCGCAGCATGCCGTTCCTCGGAAGTCATGCCGGCGTGGTAGGCGCGGACGCTGTATCCGCGCTTTGCGAGCTGAGCCGCCAGAGCGTCGACGTCCTTGCGGCGGATGCAGTAGATGATGCCCGACTCGCCGCGATGGCGCTCGAGCACTTCCACGACCTGCTTCCACTCGTCGCGGCGCGGCAGGATCCGATAGACGAGATTGGCGCGATCAAAGTCGCCGACCAGGAGCAGCGGATCGCGCAGGGCCAGCTGCTCGACGATGTCCCGGCGCACCTGCCGGGTCGCCGTGGCGGTGTAGGCGTGGATCGATGCCGTCGGAAAGTGTTCGCGCAGCGCGCCGAGCTGCCGGTATTCGGGTCGAAAGTCGTGGCCCCAGTGGCTGATGCAGTGGGCCTCGTCGACGGCGAAGCTCCGGGCTCCGGCCTGCTGCAGCAGCGCGCGGAACGAAGGAACCATCAGGCGTTCGGGCGAGGCGAAGAGCAGCTTGATCCTGCCCGCAAGCAGCTCCCGCTCCACCGCGTGCTGGGCCGTACTCGACTGCGAGCTGTTCATCATCGCCGCCGGCGCACCGTTCGCCCGAAGAGCGTCAACCTGGTCCTTCATCAGCGAGATGAGCGGCGAAACGACGACCGTGACGCCATCGGCGAGCAGTGCCGGAGCGGCGTAGCAGAGCGATTTGCCTCCGCCGGTGGGCATGATCACGACCGAATCGCGGCCCGTAAGAACGGCCGTCATCGCCTCTTCCTGAAGAGGGCGGAAAGAGGAGTAGCCCCAGGTTTTCGAAATGACGCCGAGGAGGCGGTCGCGCACTGAGGGATTGTAGTCGGGCGTGCCGAGCGCTGGCATTGATTCACGGCTTGCGGGGTCACGGGGTCACCAGGTCACCAGGTCACGGGGTCACGAGGTCACGGGGTCACGAGGTCCTCCGCCCGGACTCACGGCCGCGCAACCGCGTAACCGCGCAACCTCGTGACCAATAGATCTCAGCAGACTCAGCAATCCTGCGGACCCTCCGGATTCCACAGGCATTAGAATCCCGCGCGTGCAGTCGATTGCCGCAACTCCCCGCTATGGCCGTGCCATTCGCGCCGTGGCCGAGCTCCTGACGCGGCTTCGCGCCGGCTTCGTCTTCGTCGGCTCCGTCGCGCGAGCGGCGACCCTCGGCGAGCCGGTGCGGGGCGGAGCGGTCGACGTCCTGGCGGCGATCTCTTCGGAGCAGAAGAACCAGGTGGCGATGATGGCGAGCCATCGCGGCTTTCTCGTGGATCGTGCGGAGACGGAGGCCACGGAGGAGCTCGACCTGGTGCCGCTCAAGTTTGCGGACAGCGAGGGGGACGTGCGCGTTCACGTCCTCGTGGCCAGCAACGCCCTGTACGGCCGGATGGTGGCGGAAGGCGTGGAGGCTGCATTCGAAGAGCTGAGAGTGCGTGTGCCGCGGGCGGAGGATTTCGCGATCCTCCTGCAGCTGGGCGGCGAGCTGGCGGCGCTCGAGCAGCTGGTTGAATCTCCGGAGTTCGACCGCGCCTCCTACAACCGGAAGGTCGAGTCGATCGGATTGCGCGAACTGGTGATTCCCGAATGATCTGGATCGAAAAACAGCAACCCTTGGAAGAAGCGGTACAGAGGATGGCGGCCCAGCCCGTCATCGCGGTGGACACGGAGGCGGATTCACTGCATTCGTACTTCGACAAGGTCTGCCTGGTGCAGGTCTCGGCCGACGGCGACGATTTCGTCGTCGACCCGCTCAGCGGCATCAGCCTGGCGCCCTTCGGCGAGGTTCTCGCCAATCCGGCGATCATGAAGATCCTGCACGGCGCCGATTACGACCTTCGCATCATGAACCGTGATTTCGGCTTCACCATCGCGAACCTCATCGACACGTCGGTGGCTGCGCAGCTGCTCGGGTACGAGGCTTTCGGGTTGGGGGCACTCCTGGAGCGCCACTTCGGCGTGAAGGTCAACAAGGCGCACCAGCGCGCCGACTGGGCCATGCGTCCGCTCACGGCCGAGATGCTCGAGTACGCGGCGCTGGACACGCATTACCTGGTCGCGCTCGCCGAGAAGTTGCGTGAAGAGCTCGTCGCGCTCGGCCGGTGGGAATGGGCGCTGGAGGAGTTCTCGCGTCTGGAAGCCATCCGTTTCCGCGAGAACGGCGATCCCGAGCCGTGGCGCAAGATGAAGAATCTCGGCAATCTCGACCGGCGTTCGCTGGCCATCGTCCGCGACCTGCACGCCTGGCGCGACGGCCTGGCCCGTAAAGCCGACCGCCCCCCCTTCAAGATCATCGGCAATGAACAGATCATCGAGATCGCCCGCGCCAGGCCCGCCACGACCCCGGAGCTGTCGAAGGTCAAAGGCATGTCGCGATATCACCTGGAGCGGCACGGGCGCGCGCTGCTCGCCATCGTCAAGCGGGGCGTGGCCATTCCGGAAGAGGAGCTGCCGGAGAAGAACGAAGCCAGGCCCTGGATCCGCGATCGCGAGCTCGAGTCGCGCATCGATCGCATGAAGAAAGTCCGCGATCGAATGGCGCGGGAGCTGAAGATCGATCCGGCGATGCTCGCTCCGCGGCACGTCCTGATCGCGATCGCCACGGCCGGCGCGCTCGACGACGTGGCGGCGATGCGCAACTGGCAGAAGCGCCTGATCGGCGACCAGCTGCTGGCGGCACTGAAGAAGTGAGCACTCCGCCATCCCGATCCTGAGCAGGCATAGCCGCGCCTACGTCACTCTGAGCCGGCGGAACCGCGGGGGTGGTGGATGGGCGGGAGCGGTGGAGCGCGGCGAAGAGTCTCTTACCGGGACGATCAGCAGGTTTGAGACTCTTCGCCGCGCTACGCCGCTCCGCCCTCCCTTCCTCCCCGCGGCTCCGCCGGCTCAGAGTGACGGAAGCTGGGGCTCCGACCGGCCCAGTGTGACGGGTCACGGCGCTGTGACAGCGGTGAGGCTGCCTTCCGCCAGCGCTCGGGTACAATCCCGCCGCCATGGAACGCGTCACGGATTTCAAAGTCATCGTCATCGGGTCGGGGCCGGCTGGATGCACGGCTGCGCTTTACCTCGCCCGCGCCAACCTCAAGCCACTGGTCATCGAAGGGATGCAGCCCGGCGGGCAGCTGACCATCACCACGGAAGTCGAGAACTATCCGGGATTTCCCGAAGGGATTCTCGGGCCGCAGCTGATGGAACTGATGCGCAAGCAGGCCGAGCGGTTCGGCGCCGTCTTTCGCATCGAGAACGTCGACAAGGTCGAGCTGAAGTCGCACCCGTTCACGGTGACGACCGATCAGCACGAGTATCAGGCCTTCGCCGTGATCATCGCCTCGGGCGCCTCGGCCATGCAGATCGGCCTGTCCACCGAGAAGGCCCTGCAGGGCTTCGGCGTGTCGTACTGCGCCACCTGCGACGGGTTCTTCTTCAAGGGCAAGGAGATCGTCGTGGTCGGCGGCGGCGATTCGGCGATGGAAGAGGCGACCTTCCTCACGAAGTTCGCGTCGAAGGTCACCATCATCCATCGACGTGAGGAGCTGCGCGCTTCGAAGATCATGCAGGAGCGCGCCCGCAGCAACCCGGAGATCGAGTTCATCCTCAACTCCACGGTCGACGAAGTCGTCGGGTCGAAGGAGCACGGAGTCACCGCGCTCAAGCTCCGCGATCTGAAGAGCGGCGCGACCACGATCTTTCCGACCCAGGGGCTCTTCGTGGCCATCGGCCACACGCCGAACACCAGGCCGTTCCAAGGGCAGCTCACCCTGGACGAGCGCGGCTACATCGTCCAGCCCCACCGCAATTCAACGGTCACCAGCATTCAGGGCGTGTTCGCCTGCGGGGACGTCGTCGACCACATCTATCGCCAGGCCGTGACCGCAGCGGGCAGCGGCTGCCAGGCCGCACTCGATTGCGAGCGCTGGCTGACGCACGAGCGGATCACCGAGCGCTGGGACCTGCCCATGGGCGAGGAGGAGCGGATTGATCGCTAGCCGCTCAGCAGACACGATTCTCATTCTGGGCGGCGCAGGCATGGTCGGCGTCCAGGTGGCGCGCGAAGCGGCGCGCGAGCTGCACCCGTCGCGCATCGTCGTCGCTTCACTGACGGAGCGCGAAGTCCGCGAGGCCGTGGACGCGCTCAAGGCCGAGATCGGCGACGTCGAGATCATCGGCGCGCCCGGCAACATCTTCCTGCCGCAATCACTGCAGGGCGTCGATCGCGCCGCCATCCTCTCGAACAGGAAGAACTACGACGCGCTTTTCAACGAGATCTTCTCGCGTGAAGTCGACTACAAGGAATCTGCGCTCTTTCAGCTGATCGACCGCTTCAAGCCCGATGTCATCGTCGACTCGATCAACACGGCCACCGCGATCAGCTATCAGGACGAGTTCAAGATCGCCCAGACCACCAAGTCGATGCTCGACTCGCTCGAGAATCGCCAGGGCAGCATTCCGCACGAGGAGCTCCAGCCGCTCTTTGCGGCTGTGCGCGAGCTGATCATCTCGCAGGGCATTCCCCAGATCGCGCGGCACATCATGTTCCTGCAGCGCGCGCTCGAGCAGACTTCCGTGCGCATCTACGTAAAAGTGGGCACCACCGGAACCGGCGGCATGGGTTTCAACATCCCCTACACGCACAGCGAAGACAAGCCCTCGCCGCAGCTGCTCGCCAAGTCGGCGATCGGCTTCGCGCACACGGGCCTGCTGTTCCTCCTGGCCCGCACGCCCGGCGCGTCATCGCAGCACGGCGCCATCATCAAGGAAGTCAAGCCGGGCGCCATGATCGGATTCAAGAGCGTGGCCCGGAAGCACATCCGCCTGCGAGGCGAGAGCAAGCCCGCGTACCTCGTCGATCCCCGGCAGGAAGCTGTGGGCGACGAGCTGCAGCTCCGGGACCCTGCGCCGTACGGGCGGTTCGAAGAGCGCGACGTGCCCCTCGAGATCATCGGCGCCGACACGGGCGAAAACGGTTTCTTCTCGATCGGCGAGTTCGAAGCGATCACCTATCCGCGCCAGATGGAGTACGTCACCCCCGAGGAAGTCGCACGCACGGTCATCCTGGAGATCCTCGGAGCCTCCACCGGCCGTGACGTCCTGGCTGCCATCGACGGGGCCATCACCGAGCCGAGCTATCGGGCCGGCGTCCTGCGCGAACACGCCATCCGGGAGATGCAGCGCCTCGAGGAAGTGCTCAAAGCGGAAGTCCTGCCGTCGATCGCTGTCGGCCATCTCGGCCCGCCGAAGCTGTCCAAGCTCCTGGCCGAGGCGCATCTGATCCTCCAGGCGGCAGAAACAGACGAAATCGCGGCGATCCGCAGCATCGAGCCGAAAGAGATGCAGCGGCGGGTCGAGGATTACGTCGCGGCGAATCCGCGGATCGTCAGTCAGATCACCACCATCGGCTTGCCGATTCTCCGCGAGCAGAAGGGAAAGCTGGTCCTGACGCGCGGTCCGCGCATCAGCATCCCTCCTGCCGGCACGGACGGGACCGTGGTTCCGCTCGACTGCAAGGCTATTGAAAAGTATGCGCAGACCGGCTGGGTCGACCTCCGCCTGCTCAACTTCGAGCGATGGAACGAGCGGCTCCGCGACATCACCTCGCCCGACATGCAGAAGGAAGGATCGGCCGCATTCGACGCAGGCACCTATCCGGCGCAGCGCTTCGTTCCCGGCGACGTGGTCGGCTGGCTGCTGACGAACGAGCCGGATGAGCAGGGGATGGTGGGGCGGAGGCTGTACTGACGGTCGCCTGACCGCCATTCTGGGCCGGCGGAGCCGCTCCCCCCGTCACTCTGACTCTGAGCCGGCGGAACCGCGTGGGCGGTGGATGGGCGGGAGCGGTGGGGCGCGGCGAAGAGTCTCTTACCGGGACGATTCGGCGGTGTGAGGCTCTTCGCCGCGCTACGCCGCTCCACCCGCCCACCCTCCCTCGCGGTTACGCCGGCTCAGAGTGACGGGGACAAACAAAAACGCCGCCCTGTGGGGGCGGCGTTTTGACGTTTGCGCGTCGCGCTGGTTATCAGAAGGCGTTGAGGATGTACTCGAGCGGATTGACCGGATTGTTGTTCAGACGCACTTCGTAATGGAGGTGCGGTCCGGTGGAGCGGCCGGTGGATCCGACGTAGCCGATGATGTCGCCGCGTTTGACGCGGCTTCCCGGATGGACCTTGAACGCCGAAAGGTGGCCGTATCGCGTCGAGTAGCCGAAGCCGTGCGAAATGTAGATCACGTTCCCGTAACCGTTCGCCCACTCCGCCTTGACGACCGTGCCGTCGGCCGGGGCGCGGACGGGCTGGCCGACGGCCGAGGAGATGTCGACCGCGTTGTGAGTGCCGGGCTCGCCGGTGAACGGATCAGAGCGGCCGCCGAAGCCGTCCGTCAGGATCCCCCGGACGGGCGCGATCGAAGGAGTCGATGAAAGCAGCTGGTCCTGCGCAACGAACTTCTGCTCGAGCACGGAGAGATCTTTTTCGACCTGGCGCGAGCGGTAGCTCATCTTGTCGAGATCGTCGCTATAGGGGCTGCGGCTGAGGTCCTCGTTCTGTCTCAGACCTCCGACGCCGCCCTGGCTGCCCTCATCGAGCGTGGAAATGCCGGCGATGATGGCCAGCTTGCGGGTCCGGTCTTCGACGGTCCGGAGCTGAGTGCGAAGGGATTCGACGGATTTACTGAACTGCTCGTTCGCCGATTGCAGCTCCCGGTTCTCGGTGCGCAGTTTGTGGAGCTCGTGGGTCTGGGAAAGGGAGGTGAAGTACTGAACCGAGAAGAAGGTCGACAGGCAGAGCGAAGAGGTGACGATGGAGATCAGGGAAAAGAGCAAGCGGTGCGACACTTTCAACTTCCGGAACTTGGCCCGCGCGTGCGGGACAAAGATGATCGTTGAATAGCGCTTATTCATGCTTGCTCCAGACTGGACGAGAATTGGGCCGTTGTGACCGCGTATTCTTAGTGAATACAGATGGATGAGTCAACCCAAAATCCACCCAAACTTGGAAGGTGTGCATATTGGTGCAAGTGCTCATAACATAAGGACTTGCGGGCCTAAAATATGGCGTAATCGCATATTCGGTCCACGGAATGGCGCCTTCTCGGTTTCTCGCAAAATAACTCTATTCAACCTTCGCCTACTCTATCCCGGCCGAGTCACGACCTTCCGTGCCTGGAGTCACAAAACTAGTAAACTCGGCCGCATCGATCCCACCGGGCCGCTGAGACTCCCGCGGCCCGCCTCAACGGAGCCCACATGCGCGCTGGCTGGAATGAGTACTTCATGGGCATCGCCCATCAGGCGGCAACTCGCTCAACCTGTCCTCGAAAACATGTCGGAGCAGTCATCGTCCGCGACCGGACCGTGCTTTCAACCGGCTACAACGGATCTCTTCGCGGCATGCCGCACTGCGAGGAGGTCGGATGCCTGATGGAAGAGGGCCACTGCGTTCAGACCGTGCATGCCGAGGCTAACGCGATCCTGCAGGCGGCGAAGAACGGCGTCTCCGTCGACGGTGCCGAGATGTATACGACCGCGTCTCCCTGCTGGAATTGCTTCAAGCTGATCGCCAACGCCGGGATCCGACGAATCTACTTCGGCGAGTTCTATCGCGAGGAGAGATCGCGCCAGGTCGCCGAGCAGATCGGCATCGAGCTCGTCGATCTGGAGATGCCCGCCTCCCCCAAATAGAGTCCTGAGTCCTGAGTCCTGAGTCCTGAGTCCTGAGAACAGACGGGATAGACTCGCCCTTTCAGGCTCAGCACTCAGGACTCAGGACTCAGGACTATGTATGCGCTCGCCGTCGACACCTCGCTCCCGCTCCTCTCGGTGGCACTGCTCTCGGATCGTTCGGTCCTCGGCACGATCGCGCTGGAGGGAAAGGGTTCGCGAAATGAGAAGCTCCTTCCGTCGATCGACTGGCTGCTGACCGAGAGCGGGATCGACCGTCAGGCCATCGACCTCTTCGCCGTCACCCGCGGCCCAGGATCCTTCACCGGCGTGCGCATCGGTCTGGCCACGATTCAGGGTCTGGCCCTGGCGATCGGACGCCCCGTCTGTGCCATGTCGACGCACGAGGCCATTGCGCTGGGGGAGGGGACTTCGGCCGATCACCCGATCGTCCCTCTCGAGCGGATCCTGGTCTGGGACGACGCCGGACGGGGCGAGATCTACCTTTCGTTTTTCGAAGGTCATCACGAGATCGTGGCGCCTCGGCTCGCGAGCGTGGCCGAGAGGGATGAGCTGGCGCGGACGGCGGCGCTCGTGATTCCGACGGCGGAGTTCATCCAGCACGGGAATGTCGCGGCGGGATGCGCGCGGCGCGCGGTGGAGATTCATGCGTCGGGCGAGGCGGCGCGGTACACGGACGCGACACCGATCTACGTCCGGCTGGCCGAAGCCGAGGTCAAGCTGCAGCGGAAAACGAATGGATGACGTCGAGATCGCCGTTGCGACTGCGGAGGACATCGACGGCGTCCACCGCCTGGAGGTCGAGGCGTTTCCGTCGCCGTGGCGCCGCGAGTTCTTCGTCAGCGAGCTGACCGCCAGCGGGCGCTTCAATCTGGTGGCGCGGCGCGGCGGCAAGGTGATCGGCTACGTGTTCGCCATGTGGTTTTTCGACGAGATGCACGTCAACAAGATCGCCGTCACGCGGCGCGAGCGGCGGCGGGGAATCGCGGCCGAGCTGATGGCTCGCTGCGTCGAATTCGCCCGGATCCACCGGATCAAGACGGTCTCGCTCGAGGTGCGCGTCACCAACAAGGGTGCTCAGGAGTTCTACAAGATGCTGGATTTCCAGGCCACGTATGTTCGCCAGCGCTACTACCCCGACGGCGAGGCCGCCGTGGTCATGACGAAGACTTTGCCTTCGTAGTCCAGCGCAGGACGTATCGCGGGGCCGGCCGCATTTTCGCCATCACGGCCTCGGCGACGTCGGCCGCGCGCACGACCTCGGCGGCTTTGCGCTCCTGCCCGGCCACTGAGCGCGCCAGATCGACCGCGGTCTGTTCCTTCGTTTCGTTCAGCACGGCCACCAGCGGATCGGGAGAGACCCACCGCCCCTGCAGGGAGGCGACAGCGTCGAGGACCTTGGTCATCTCCACCTTGATCGCCCCGTCGGGCGACCGGGAGAACCCTTCCACGGCCAGCGGCGCGCCGCGGACGACGACGGTCATCGCAGCCGGGAATGGATTGAAGACGAGATCGAAATCGCGATCGATGCTTCCGGATCCTCCCTCGTCGTCGGCGGTCATGAGCTCGAGCCATTGCCTCACCTTGTCGACATATGCGGTCTCGTCATCACTGAGCAGCGGTCGTTTGGCTTCTTCGTCATCGAAAAGGGCCGTAAACATGGCCTCGGCGCGCGCCGGGTTGGCGTCCATGTATCGGTACATCGACCGCAATGCGGCGAAGTAGCCGACGGCACGCTCGGAAAAGACGCCCAGGCGCTTTTCCACCTTCAGGCGCTGTTCTCTCGTGGCGCGGGTGCTCTGGCCGGTGTAAATCGCCAGCTCTGCCCACCCTTCGCCTCGCGTCACGCTGACGGTCAGCGGGGTATCCGAAAAGAACCTCTGCAGATTGTCGACTGCGATCGTGCCGCTGTGCTCCGCGCCCACCAGCTCGTGATCGGCCGTATCCAGGCAGGTGCGCTCCGCCTTCGGGTCGGCATTCGCGAAACGGACGGCCCATTCATCGTGGCCGGCGAGCAATGCCGAACGGGTTTCCTCGACCAGTGCAGCTTCGGGAGTGCCGGGCTTCTCGTTGTTCAGCCTCGTCTGCGCAGTGATCGTGACAAAGATCCCGGTCTCGTCGAAGGCGAGGGTCACGCTCTGCTCGACCGGCTCGCCGCACGACAGCACGAGCAGTCCGATCGCCGCGATCGCGGTGGCGCGATTCAGCCGGCGTCGCGAATGGCTTCGATCGGGTCGAGGCGCGATGCCACCCGTGCCGGATACCACGTGGCGATGACGGAAAGGCATATGGCCACGACATTAACTCCGATTACGTCCGACGGCTCAAGTGTGAACGGGAGGTAGGTGATGAAGTAGATGTCACGCGGCAGCGGAATGAGCTGGTAGTGATTCGCGGCCCAGGAGACGCCGATTCCGAAGATGTTCCCGAGGATCGTTCCGGTCAGGCCGATCAGGAGCCCGAGCTGAAGGAAGAGCGAAAGGATGGTCCTTTCCGAGGCGCCGAGGGTTCGCAGGATGCCCACGGAAGGTCGTTTCTCCATGATCAGCATGGACAGGGAGGAGATGAGGTTCAGCGCGGCGACGAAGATGATCAGCGAGATCGTCGCGAACATGACGATCTTTTCCAGCCGCAGAGCGAGGAAGAGGGGGCGGTTGATCTCCTTCCACGTCTTCACCTGCACGGCTGGAAAGAGTGTGGCCAGTTGCGACTGCACCGACTCGACGTTGGCGGGGTTGCCGAACATCTCGATCGATGTGGGCTTGCCTCCGGTGGCGAAGAGGCTGGAGGCATCGTTCTGGTCGAGCCAGGCGTCCGTCGCGTTCGGTTCTCCGGACGACGGGAGCAACCGCACGATCCGATACTTCCGCCACACCGGTACCGGGCCAAACGGAGTGAGACGCGTGCGCGGCGCGACGACGGTCACGTCCTGGCCGATGTCCAGCCCGAGCGCAGCCGCGAAATCGCGGGTGGTGAAGATCACGGCGTCGTGGGCGCCCCAGGTCACCGGGCCCGCCGCGGGTGCACGGCCGGGAGGGTAGGAGATGATCCGCATGGGGCGGCCGCGGTGCTCGGCCTCGTTGGCGCCCCAGCCGATGCCGCTGATGACCGGCTCGATGTCGCGCATGCCGAGGCGGGAAGCGGCGGTGACGATGGCCGCGGAGTCGTCGATTGTGTTGGAGTGCTTCGGCTCGATCAGAATCTGCGGGCTGGCGGCGATCAGCCGCTCTTTGATCTGGCCCTGCAGACCGGAGAGAAGAGCGAGGGAAATCAGAAGGACGGCGACGCCCACGGCCAGCCCGAGCATGCTGATCAGGGAAAGGAATGCCGTATGGGCCTGCTTGCGCGCGGTCCAGAGATAGCGCCGCGCGATGCGGGATTCGATCACGTTGCGAGTTTATCCCGGGCGGAGGACCGCGGCTCCGTCACTCTGCGCCGGCGCAACCGCGGGGGCGGTTGACGGGCCGGAGCGGTGGAGCGCGGCGAAGAGTCTCTTACCGGGACGATCAGTCGGTTTGAGACTCTTCGCCGCGCTACGCCGCCAGAGGGCAGGCTGGAAAGCCCGCCCCACACCGGGGGCTCAGTGACGGGGGCCTCACGGGCGCGACGACAGCGGCCGCATCAGCGGGAAGAGGATGACGTCGCGGATCGACGGCGAGTCGGTCAGCACCATGGTCAGGCGGTCGATCCCGATCCCCTCACCACCGGTCGGCGGCATTCCGTATTCGAGTGCGCGGACGTAGTCTTCGTCCATGGCCATGGCCTCTTCGTCGCCTCGCTCGCGCTCGGAGAGCTGCTGCATGAAGCGGCTGGCCTGTTCGTCGGCATCGTTGAGCTCCGAGAAGGCGTTGGCCAGCTCCATCCCGCCGACATAGAGCTCGAAGCGCTCGACGTAACGCGGATCGTCGCGGCGCTGCTTCGACAGCGGCGACACCTCCACCGGAAAGTCGGTGATGAACGTCGGCTGGATCAGATGCTTCTCGGCAATGGACTCGAACAGCTCGGCCACGAGCTTCCCGTCGTTCATCTGCTCGATCGGCGCGACTGATTCCTGCGTCTTCGGCCCTTCGGTCCCGTCGGACTTCACGGGCCGGTGCTCGCCGTGCTTCTTCACCAGCGCAACGAGGCTGGCGCGATCCTCGAGATCGGCGGGCGCAATCGTCCCGTTCGAGAAATGGACAATCGCTTCCTTCATCGTGAAGCGCGCAAAGGGACGGCCAAAGTGGATCTCGTGACCGCCGAAGGCGATGGTGTCCGTCCCTTTCACCTCCGCGACGAGACCGCTGAGGAGCTCCTCGCTCTCTTCGATCAGAACCTCATAATCGGCGTAGGCCTGATAGAACTCGAGCATTGTGAACTCGGGATTGTGCCGGACCGAGATGCCCTCGTTGCGGAAGTTGCGGTTGATCTCGTAGACGCGCTGCAGCCCGCCGACGATGAGACGCTTCAGGTAGAGCTCCGGGGCGATGCGCATGAAGAGGTCGAGGTCGAGCGCGTTGTGATGGGTGACGAACGGGCGAGCCGCCGCACCGCTGGCGATCGGCTGCATCATCGGCGTTTCCACTTCGACGAACCCGTGGCCGTCGAACCAGTTGCGGATGTAGCGGACGATTCGGGCGCGCGTCTCGAACGTCGCTTTCACGTCGTCGTTGACGATGAGGTCGACGTACCGCTGGCGATAGCGCTGCTCGAGGTCTGTCAGGCCGTGCCATTTGCTCGGGAGCGGGCGGAGCGCTTTGACGAGAAAGGTGATGTGCTCGGCCTTGACCGACAGTTCGTTGGTCTTGGTGCGGAAGACGGTGCCTTCGGCCGCGATCCAGTCTCCAGCGTCGAGGTTCCGGTACAGCTCCCATTCGCGCTCAGGGAGCGTGTCCTTGCGGCAGTAGAGCTGAATGCGCGCCGTCTTTTCCGAGAGCACGAGGAACGAGGTCTTGCCGAACTCGCGGATGGTCATGATGCGGCCGGCGATCCGGACCCGCGGGTGCTCCACCTCGAGCTCCTGCGCGGATCGCGAGCCGTGCTTCGCCACGACCTCGGCGACTGTGGTGTCGACGTCGGCCTTGGTCGGGAAAGGGTCGAAGCCGAGCGCGGCGATCCGCGCGAGCTTCTCGCGCCGGATGCGGATCAGCTCACTTTCGGGAATCTCCGGCTGCGCCGTGTCAGGTGTGTCGCTCAAGGTTTGCTCCAGTCCTGAGTCCTGAGTGCTGAGTCCTGAGTTCTGAGAAGCGTGACCCGCTCAGGACTCAGCACTCAGGACTCAGGACTTTATAGCTTCCGCAGTGCCTCGACCGCCTCTTCAATCACGTCCATGGTGGTGGAGAAGGACATGCGCAGGTGGCCCTCGCCCTCCTGGCCGAAGACGAGGCCGGGAACCGAGGCGATGCTCGTCGTCGCCAGCAGCTGTTCCATCGCCTTCCAGGAGTCGGAGCCGAGGCGTTCGCGAACATCGGGGAAAAGATAGAAGGCTCCCGGCGGGGAGGGGCAGCGCAATCCGGCGTCGTTGAAGCCCTGGACGAGAAGATCGCGGCGGCGAAGGTACTCGTCGCGCATGGTGGCGAGGTAAGGCGAGCGGTCCTCGATCGCGGCGAGGGCGGCGAATTGAGTGGGCGTCGAAACGCCGTTGATCGAGTTCAGCACGAGCTTCCGCAGCGGACCCATGAACGCCTGGTCGGCGACCACGTAGCCGATGCGCCAGCCGGTCATGGCGAAGCTCTTGCTCAGCGTGTAGACCGTGAGCGTCCGCGAAAACATGCTCGGGAGCGAGGCCATGGAGACGTGTTCGCCGCGGTAGACGAGATCCTCGTACGCTTCATCGGCGATCACGATCAGGTCGTGCGCGGTGGCGAATGCAGCGATCGACTGCAGCTGTTCGCGCGTGAGGACGTTCCCGGTCGGGTTCGACGGCGAGTTGACGTAGAGCACCCGCGTCCGGCTGCTGAGTTTCTTCTCGAGCAGCACGCCAGGGTCCGCGCGATCGCGAATGTCGTCCCAGGCGACCATGACCGGGATCCCGCCGCAATAGGTGACCTGGTCCTTGATCGGCGTCCAGTAGGGCGAGAAGAACATCACCTCGTCGCCCGGGTTGACCGTCACCTGGAAGGCGCAGAAGAGGCCATGGGCGCCGCCATTGACGACGATTGCGTTGTCGGTCGTGGTCTCGATGTGGTTGCGCGTCGAGAGCTTGCTGCGCATCGCGTCGAGGAGCGGCGCGATGCCGGAGGAGGGGGCGTACCGCGTCTGGTCGGCGTCGACGGC
Source organism: Acidobacteriota bacterium (assembly GCA_021781455.1). Taxonomy (GTDB): domain Bacteria; phylum Acidobacteriota; class Thermoanaerobaculia; order Gp7-AA8; family Gp7-AA8; genus JAJXWV01. Next base: position 165,107 of record JAJXWV010000064.1, read on the forward strand.
GCGCTTGAGAGCTTCCTTCACGAAATCGGGAGTCGGCATGAAGGGCTCGCCGCCCTGAAGCTGCAGGACGCGCTCGCCGCGGGCCTTCATGTCCAGCACGCGGTTCCGGATGCGGACGATGTCCGAAAATCCGAGGAGCGAGGCGCGTTGCGCAGCGTGAAGAGAGGCGTCGGTCAAGGCGCGGCGGATTGTATTCGAAGCGGACAGCGTGCAGCGGGCAGGGAGGAGGAAACCTGCCCGCTGGCCCTACGGTTTCGGAGTGGGTGCCGGCGCCTTGCCTGCCGGCGCGGCCGGAGGAACGATCTTGTCGGTCGGCGCCACGGGAGAGGGTGCCGGCGGCGCGAGCGTGACGGCCGGCTGCCCGTATCCGGCCGGCATTCCCTGGAACAGCATCGACTCGCGCGTGTGCTCGTTCGGATACGCCTTGATGAGTGCGTACGCCACCAGTTTGCTGTCGAGGATCTGCGGATTCACTTTCACGTCGAGCAGGGCATGGTTGATCGAGAACGCCTTCGCGTAGTCGTCGATGGCGGCGTCGTAGTCGCCGCGTCGCTCCTCCATCAATCCCATCTGGAAGAGCGCCGCGGAGTGGCCGGGCTTGTAGTGCAGCACGCGGCCGAAGGCGATGCGCGCCCCCGTATAGTCATTGCGCGCCGACCGCATCAGGGCCAGGTTGTACCAGGCCGGATAGAAGTGACGGTCTGCGTTGACCGACCGCTCGAACTCGAGCTCGGCGTCCTTCGGGAAACCCTTCTCGGATAGGAGCTGCCCCAGCTGATTGTGCAGCGGCGCCGACTGCGGGTCGGCGGCGAGGGCAATGACGGTCGCCCGGATGCGGTCGTCGAGCGGATTTCCCGGTGTCAGGTACTTCGCGTAGAAGAGCGGTCTCTGGTAGGTGTTCCCGGTGTTCCGGTTCCGGTGCAGGCGCGTGGACATCCCGCAGCCGGTGACGACGAGTGCAGCGAAGACCATGACGAAAAGTCGTTTCATCGATCAATCCTGAAGTGGTTTGGCTTTCAGCTTCACTTTCCCGTCGACGGTCTCGACGCGGAAGGCGACTTTGGTGACGTTGTATTTCCCGCGGATCAGCTCCGCCTGTTTCTGAACCATCTGGCCCAACTGCTCGAAGGTCACCGTGGTCTTCTTCCCGTTGGCCTTCAGCTGTTCACTGGCGATCTGCTCGTAGAGTTTGCGAATCTCCTCACCGTCGCTGCCCAGCGCCACTCTTACATACGGATCGGGGGGCGCCGAGGTCACGGCAGCCACGGCCGGGGAGGGCGTGGGCGCATGTTCCGGCTCGTTCATCAGGGCCTGCCGGCGGCGGAAGTCCAGCGGGCCTTCCTCACGCTCACGGATCTTGCGCGCCCAGTACTCACGGTACTGGTTGTAGCGGGTCAGCAGCTGGTTGTAGCGGAAGCGGCGCGTGTTGTCGCGCATCTTCTGCTTGCCGAGCTCGTAGATCATGTTCTCGACGTTCCGCCGATGCTGCATGGGCGGAACCTTCTGGAGTCCGGTGAAGAACTGGTCATAGGTGTTCTTCAACTTGCGGATCTCTTCCTCGAGCCGATCGAGCTCGTCGTCCTGTTTCTTCAAGGCCGTGTCTACAATACGCGCGTTGAGGCCATGCGTAAAACGCCGGCGGCAGCCACAGATTCCGACCGCTCACGGCTCCGCGCCATCCCTTCGGTGGAGCGGCTCCTGTCGAGTCAGACGTTCATTTCGCTGGCCGGAGAATTCGGCCGTGAGCGCGTGAAGGACGCGCTGGTCCGCCATCTGGAGGCCGTGCGATCGGGCTCGAGCGGCTACGACGACACCCGCGCCGCGATGGAAGTCGGAGCGGCGTTGCGGGACGAGACCTCCTCCACGCTTCGCCGCGTGATCAACGGCAGCGGCGTCATCATCCACACGAACCTCGGCCGGTCGCCCATCGACCCGCAGATCTGGCGCGCCGCTTCCGCCATCGTCGATGGTTACTCGAATCTCGAGTTCGACGTGGACCGGGGCCAGCGCGGCGCCCGCGACGAGCACCTCGGCTCGCTCTGCCGGTCGCTGTTCGGATGCGAAGCGGCCGTGCTCGCCAACAACAATGCCGCCGGTACGCTGCTGCTTCTGGCTGCGGTCGCTGCCGGGCGGGAGGTCATCGTTTCGCGTGGCGAGCTCGTGGAGATTGGTGGAGCGTTTCGCGTGCCGGACGTGATCCAGCAGGGCGGGGCCAGGCTGCGCGAAGTCGGCACGACGAACCGCACTCGCGCCCGCGACTACGCCGAAGCGGTGACGAAGAAAAGCGCGGCGATCCTGCGCGTGCACCGCTCGAATTTCGACATCGTCGGCTTCACTGAGACGCCCACGGTGGAAGACCTCGTCGCCGTGGCCCGCAAGAAGAAGCTTCCCATGCTGTACGACGAAGGCAGCGGCAGGGTGGTCGATCTGGCGAAGTATGGCTTTGCCGCGGGCGAGACTATCCGCGAGCTGATCGCAAAAGGTGTCGACGCTGTGACCTGCTCGACCGACAAGCTGATCGGGGCCACGCAGGGCGGCCTGATCCTCGGGCGCGCTGAGATCATCGGCAAAGTGCGGAAGCACCCGCTGATGCGTGCGCTGCGGGCGGGGAAGGAGTCGTACGCCGTCATCGCAGAAACCCTGCGGGCCTTCGCCGTGGGGCAGCACGAGGAGCGGATCGCGATCTATCGCATGCTGGCCACGCCGCTCGATGCGCTTCGCTCGCGCGCGGCGGATCTCGTCCGCGAAACGGGTGCTCGAGTGGTCGACAGCGATTGCGCGTTGGGAGGCGGCACGACTCCGACCGAAACGATCGTGTCGGTCGCCGTCGAGGTGCCGGGGCAGGCCAGTGAGCTGCAGTCGCGGTTTCTCGCACATGACCCGCCCATAGTCGGTCGCATCGTGGACGACCGCTTCACGATCGAAATGCGCACGTTGCTCGAGGCCGACCTGCCCGACGTACGCCGGGCCCTGCTGCAGGTCCGTTAGTCCCAAAGAGATAGAGCCAGAAGGCGCGCGATCTTCCTCTCCCACCGGGAGAGGCGATGATCCCTGACGCTCGTTTCGCGCGAACCGGTGAGGGACGTGTTGGAGCTCGCGGGATCTCGAACGTCAGCGCGAATGGCAAGCCCCTCACCCACATCGTGCGATTCGATCGATCTCGCGAGCTCGCCCTCTCCCGCGGGGAGAGGGAAATCCTGCGGGTTACTTCGTGCCGTTCTCGCTCGCTTTCCTGCGGTGGGGGGCGATTTCCTCACTGGTTCCGTAGACGCCGATCATCGCCTCGATCTGCGAGCGCGCCTCCTCGGCCAGGCGGTCCTTGTCGCGCAAGGTCGTGCCCGTGCAGTCGAGTGGCTGGCCGATCTTCACCGTGACCACTCCCGGCGTGATGCTCCGCGACCCGACGCGGAAGACGTTGTAGGTGCCGTCCACGGCGATGGGGAGCAGCGTCGTCTCCGATTTGATGGCCAGCAGGAAGGCGCCGCGCTGAAAGGGACGCATGCGGATCTCACGGGTGCGCCCCTCCTCCGGAAAAATGACGATGGTGTTGCCGCGGCGGATGCGCTGTGCAGCGAGGTCGAACGACTTCACGGCCGTGCGGCGGTTCTTCCGGTCGATGGGAATGAAGCCCGCCCGCCCGATCGCCCAGCCGAAGACCGGAATCTTGAACAGGCTGGCCTTGGCCATGAAGCGGATGGGCTGGGGGATTGCCGAGAAGATGCAGGGGATGTCGAAGTAGCTGTAATGGTTCGACACGAGGATGTACCGCTTCGAGCGGTCGACCCGGTCGAGGTTCTCGGTGCGCAGATCGATGCCGGCCGCGGCGACGAGAAGGCGTCCCCACAACCGCTCGATCCAGTCGATGAGCGGCGATGAAGACGAGAACATCGCCACGACGATGACGGTCGATGCAAGCGGCAGGGTCACGAAGAGCGCCACCAGCGCTACCCACACGGTTCGCAGCATGGTGGCGAATCATAAGTCCTGAGTGCTGAGTCCTGAGTGCTGAGGGAAGTGCTGAGTACTGAGTCCTGAGTGTTGAGTGCAGCCCGCGTTACCTCAGTCGGCACTCCGCACTCAGTAATAACGACCTCGACCTCAGAACTCAGCACTCAGCACTCAGGACTAAGGGGCTGCTCACGTCGCGTTACAATCTCACGCCTACCGATCAAAAAAGGAGAGACGCCGTGCCCGAATCCCAAACCGCGTCGGCTGTGCTGGAGACCGCTTCTGCCGGCGGCGACCCGATCGTGAACGACTGCACGATCCACGTCGCCACTGTCAACGGCTCCGGTTCACAGTCGTCGAACAACGTCCTGATGCGCTCGATCTTCCAGATGGGGGTGCCGGTGAGCGGGAAGAACATGTTCCCGTCGAACATCGCCGGCCTGCCCACCTGGTTCACGATCCGGGCGAACAAAGATGGTTGGATCGCCCGCAAGAAGGAAGTCGACATCATGGTCTGCATGAACGCGCAGACCGCGCGCGAAGACGTGGCGGGCCTTCCGCCTGGAGCGCTCTGCATCTACGACGCGCCGCTGAACCTGAAGTCCTCCCGGCCCGACATTGCCTTCTTCGAAGTGCCGTTCGCGAAGCTGGCCGGCGAGCTGGCCGACGACTCGCGCCTGCGCAAGCTGCTGGCGAACATGGTCTACGTCGGCGTGGTGGCGCAGCTTTTGGGCATCGAGCGCGAGGAGCTCGTCAACGCCATCACCAAGCAATTCAAGGGAAAGAAGAAAGCCATCGACCCGAACGTGGCGGCGATCGACAAGGGCATGGACTTCGCCCGGGCCAGTCTCCCGAAGCAGGAGAAACACCGCATCGAGCGGATGAACGCCACCGCGGGCAAGATCATCATCGATGGCAACGCCGCCGCCGCGATCGGTGCGATGTTCGGCGGCGTGACCGCAGTGACCTGGTATCCGATCACTCCTTCCTCGTCGCTGTGCGAATCGCTGATCGACTACCTGCGCCAGTATCGCGTGGAGAAGGATGGCAAGGCCACCTTCGCCGTCGTGCAGGCGGAGGACGAGCTGGCCGCTGTGGGAATGGTGTTAGGCGCGGGGTGGGCCGGAGCACGTTCCATGACCTCGACCGCCGGCCCGGGCATCTCCCTGATGGCCGAGTTCGTCGGCCTCGGCTACTTCGCCGAGATCCCGGGCGTGATCTGGGACATCCAGCGCGTCGGTCCATCCACCGGTCTGCCCACGCGCACGGCGCAGGGCGACGTCAATCAGGTGGCGTATCTGTCTCACGGCGACACGCAGCACATCGTCCTCATCCCGTCGTCCGTCAGCGAGTGCTTCGACTTCGCCATCGAGGCCCTCGACCTGGCGGAGGAGTTCCAGACGCCGGTGTTCGTCCTGTCGGATCTCGATCTCGGGATGAACAACTGGATGTCGGACCCGTTCAAGTATCCGGAGAAGCCGATCAGGCGCGGCAAGGTCCTGACGAAGGAAAAGCTCGATGAGCTGAAGGGGCAGTGGGGCCGCTATGCCGACGTCGACGGCGACGGCATCCCCTGGCGCACCCTTCCCGGCACCGATCACCCGATGGCCTCTTACTTCACGCGCGGATCCGGCCATGACGACTTCGCCCGCTATTCGGAGAAGCCGGAGGTCTACAAGGCCACCGTCGACCGGCTGGCCAGGAAGATCGAGACGGCGAAGCTCTTCGTCCCGCCTCCCGCCGTCGACATCAGCGAAGGCGCGCGCATCGGATTCATCGCCTACGGCACGACCGATTTCGCACTCGAGGAAGCGCGCTACCAGCTGCGCACCGAACACGGCATCGAGACCAGTTACCTGCGCCTGCGATCGCTCCCGTTCACCGGCGATGTCCGCAGTTTCGTCTCCATGCACGACCGCATCTACGTCGTCGAGCAGAACCGCGACGGCCAGATGGGCGATCTCCTGAAGCTCGAGCTCGGTGCCGATCAGGAAAAGATCCGCAAGATCCTCCACTACACCGGCCTGCCGTGCGACGCGCGGAGCATCACCGAGGCGGTGGTGCAGATGGAGGCCACGATCGAATGTCCGGAGCCGCTGCTTCTGGTACGCGCCGAGCCGCCGGCTGCCAAGGCCAGCCCGATGGCCAGCGGTACGCAGCCCACGACGCGAGCCACGGAGGACTGAAATGGCCGAAAGCACACTGAAGATCGGCACTGCCGAAGTTCCGAAGGAAAACCGCATCGGCCTCAAGGCCACCGACTATCACGGCGGAAAGTCCACGCTCTGCGCCGGCTGTGGTCACGATGCCATCAGCAACCAGATCGTCCGGGCGTTTTACGAGATGAGCGTCAAGCCGGAGCGGGTGGCCAAATTCTCCGGCATCGGCTGCTCGTCGAAGACCCCGGCCTATTTCCTCTCCCGTGCCCACGGCTTCAACGCCGTGCACGGGCGGATGCCGGCCATCGCCACCGGGGCCATGCTGGCGAACCATCACCTGCTCGGCATCGGCGTTTCCGGCGACGGCGACACCGCCTCGATCGGCCTCGGCCAGTTCATGCACATGATCCGCCGCAACATCCCGATGATCTACATCGTCGAGAACAACGGCGTGTACGGGCTGACCAAGGGCCAGTTCTCCGCCACGGCCGATGAGGGCTCGAAGCTGAAAACCGGCGTGATCAACGACCTTCCGCCGATGGACCTCTGCGCGCTGGCCGTGCAGCTCGGCTGCGGCTTCGTGGCGCGCGGCTTCGCCGGCGATCCGAAGCAGATGGTGAACATTCTCAAGGCCGCCATCGCGCACAACGGGCTGGCGGTCATCGACGTGATCTCGCCGTGCGTCACCTTCAACAATCACGACGGCTCGACGAAGAGCTACACCTACGCCAAGGAGCACGACGAGCTGCTCCACCAGATCGGCTTCGTGCCGTCGTACGAGCAGATCGAAGTCGACTACGAGCCGGGCGAGGTGAAGGAAGTGACGATGCACGACGGCTCGCGCATCGTGCTCAAGAAGATCGAGGAAGCCTACGATCCCACGGACGCCACCAACGCACTGGTGCGGCTGAAGCAGGCGGAGAGCGCGGGGCAGATGCTCACCGGCCTCGTCCACCTGCAGCCGGAGAAGAAGAGCTTCATGGATCTTCTGCACGTCGTCGACGAGCCTCTGGCCACACTGACGTTGGAACGCACGCGCCCCCCGCGCGAAGCGCTCGACAAGATCATGCAGGAGCTGATGTAGGGCGCGCTCGTCTCACTCGAAAGATCGGCCGGCGGAAACGCCGGCCTTTTTCGTTTGGCTCCCTGTCATCCCCGAGCACTCGAATCGCGGAAGCGCGACACCGGATAGAAACGTTCGATCGTTCCCCCTCTCCCCGCCGCAGCGGGGAGAGGGCCGGGGTGAGGGGTCTCGTTCTGGTTCCAAAAGGAGACCCCTTGTACGCCTTCGGCACCTTCTCCCCCGGCGACGGGGAGAAGGGCAACGAACGCCAGAGCCCGCATAACACTGAAGGTTTCTTGGAGGCGTCAGCGAGGGATCCGCGTGGTCGGTGGCGCCTAACATGAGCAGTTTCGGCACGTTCAAGGCACTCTCCACTCCCAGGTCACTCGCCGACGCTCGGGATGACAAGTGGCTCATCGACTCCGCTAACATGTCGCCGGATGGCGGAGGCAAGCCCAGTCGAAGATCGACGTCCGCGATCGCGCATCGCGGATGTTGCCGCCGTCGCCGTGCTGTTCGGGCTGATCACCGTCGTTTTCTCCGACGTCTGGTTCGGTGGCAACGGCTTCTTCATCCGGGACCTGGCGCGCTACTACTTTCCGGTCAAACGGATCCTTCACGATCTCGTGCGCGCGGGCGAGTTCCCGCTCTGGAACAGGTTCTTTTCCGCGGGCCAGCCGCTCGCCGCAAACCCGGAGTACGAGCTCTTCTACCCGGGCCAGTGGCCGATCTTCCTTCGCGACTTCTACTTCGGTTTCCGGCTGCACATCCTGCTGCACTTCTATATTGGCGCGCTGGCGATGTACTCGCTGATGCGTTCGCTGCGGACGAGCGTCGGTGCCGCACTGATCACGGCGACGGCATTCGTTTTTGGCGGACCTCTGCTGTCGCTCGCGAATCTGCTGCCGACGTTTTTCGGCACGGTGTGGCTGCCGTTCACGATTCTTTTCGGACGCCGCTTTCTTCTGTACCGCCGTCGCAGAGATTTCGTGCTCACGGCGGTCTTCGTCGCTCTGCAGGCGCTGACGTTCGATCCCGCCGTGCCACTGGAAACGCTCGCGGCACTCGTCGTCTGTGGCGTGTGGATCGGCGAGAGTGGCCGTGCGAAGGCCGCCCTGGCCGCGATGGCGTGCGCGATGTTCGCAGGCGGACTGCTCATCGCGGCCGTTCAGGTGATCCCCCTCCTCGGCCACATCCGTGACACGCCGCGGGCCACGCGTTTGAGCTTCGACACGATCTCCTACTGGAGCATGCCGCCGGTTCGCCTGATGGAGCTGCTCCAGCCGCGCTTCGCCGGCCGCAATCCGTTTCTCAGCGACGACTACTGGGGAGGTGCCGCCTACCGTCAGGCGACGACGCCCTATCTGCACAGCCTCTATCTTGGATGCGCAGCGCTGGTCGCGCTCATCGCCGGATTTCTCCGCAAGGAGCGAGGGATTCTCGCTTTGACGGGCTGCAGCATCGTGGCGTGGATCGCCGCGTTCGGCGAGCACACGCCGCTGCTGCGCATCGCCTACGCAGCCCACCTGCCGACCGTACTTCGTTTTCCGGAGCGCTTCGCGGTGATCGCGGCGTTTGCGCTCACGATTGCGGCGGGACTGGCCATCGACCGAATCATCAACGAGGCGTCGTGGCGCAAGACCGCCGTTGGCGTTTCGGCGGTTCTGGCAGTCATCTGCATCCTCATTTCGTTCTTCACATTCACATCGTCGTACGCAGACTGGTTTGCGGCGATGTGGCAGGCCACCGGGCTTCCGATCGTCAGGCACTGGATCGCGGAGTCGCGAATCGACTGGCTGCTGACAACGGCTCGTGTCGTGGCGCTCGCGGCCCTGTTGCTGATCACGCGGCGGATGCCGGCGCGCGTGGTGGCGCTGGCACTCGCTGCGTTCGTTGCTGCGGATCTGCTTCCGCTCACCCGCGAGATCGTGCCGCGCCAGCCGCGCGAGTTCTTCGAAGCGCCGCCGGTCGTGCGCGAGTTGCGTCAGCCCAGCAGCGGCTACCGCATCTTCTTCGAGCCCGAATGGTCGTCGGGATCAATCTCGCGCCGCTACTTCGCCAACGCGCCGACGCGCCCCTGGACTCTTCGCAATGAGCTGTTTCCGCGCCTTCCCGCCGCGTACGGATTCTCGACCGTGTTCGAACGCGACATCGACCTGACCAACGTGGCCGGGAGCGACGAGCTCACCGAAGCGATGTGGAAGGTGCGGCGCAGCGGTCGTCCCGACTGGGCGGAGGCGTTCGCCGCCATGTCCAATGTCGGCTACCGGGCTGCCTACCGCCCCTTCGATCAGGAGATCGCGCGTCATCCCGATCCGAAGGACGTCGAGCCGATCACTTTCGTACCGGTAGGCCCGAATCCGCGCTACTACTTCGCCGACGAGATCGTCCCGGTCTCGAACACCGACGACTTCGTCCGCCGGATGATCGTTGAACGACACAGCGCGCGGGCCGCATATCTGGCCATCGCGCCGTTCGTGCCGGCGCCGGGGTTCATCGGCCGGGCCAGCGAGTCTTCGAACGGCGCCGTGCTCGACGTGAGTGCCGCCGGACGCGCTCTACTCGTCTGCAGCGTCACCTGGCACCGCGACTGGCAGGCCACCGTCGACGGCGTCCCGGCGACGATCCGCCGCACGAACGTGGCCTATCAGTCGGTGGAGATCCCGCCCGGCCGGCACCGCGTCGTTCTGCGCTATCGAGATCCGTTGGTCGTCGTCGGAGCCGTCGTCAGCGCTCTGGCACTGATGGCCTGCGCGCTCGTCGCCGTGCCGCGGTCGCGGCGCGTTACCGCCGCTTCAACTCTTTGAGCCGTTTCGAAGCCACGGCGTTATCCGGCGCGATCTTCAGGGCGTCCTCGTAGCACGTCTGCGCACGAGTCGTCAGTCCTTCGGCTTTGTACAGATCGCCGAGCGAGATCAGGGCGTCGACGTGGTTCGGATCGAGAGAGAGAGCCATCTGGAAGCTCTCCGCAGCTTCGCGTCGCCAGTTGGGATTGCGCTCCTGGCAGGAGCCGAGGAGGAACCAGGCGTCCGCCATGTCGGGAGCGAACTGTACGGCCTGCTTGAGCAGCACGATGGCGCCGTAGTAATCCCCATTGACGCTCAGCTCGCGGGCCCTCGTGAAGTTCTGCGTGGCAATGGAGCGCTGCGTGACGCGCTGCTGAATGCCGCCCTCACTGCCGCGCGAGGGAGGATTCTGCAGCAGCTTGTCATACGAGGTTCTGCGCACCGGGTCGGCAAGCACCTTGACCGCTTCATCGATCTGCCGATTGATGGCATTGACCGACTCGCGGACCACAGCCGGATAGGTATTGGGGTCGTATCTCTTCCTGGTCTCCTCACCGGCGGCGATGATCTGGGTGCGGGTGGCCGCTCGCGGCGCGTTGATGAGCTGGTAGTGGTCGGTGGTGCCGAGCTGGCGCGAGAGCGCCACGGCGCGCAGTGATCGCTGATCGTTCGATCCGATGGCCGCGAGCAGCTCCAGGTCCCGCTGCATGTCGTCGAAATTCATGGCCACGGCCTGGGGTGCGCGCACGTCGACGGTGCCGAAGATGCCGAGCGTCAACATGGCGATCACCACTTTCGCGGCCGTCACCGAGTCGGTGGAATAGTGGCGGAGGAACGTCTCGATCGGTTGCGCTTCGGCGAGGCTCGAGGCGATGCGGCGCTCCGCCTCGGTCAGGGCCACGCCGTCGATGCTGAACCGGCTTTCACGCGACGGCTCGATCTCCCGTTTGAGATCGCCGAGCGATCGCCGCAGGACCAGCCCGTTGGTGATCGAGCGGATCCCCTCCAGGATCAGCGACGCCGTCGACTGCAGGAAGACCCGCCGTTCGGGTGCGAGGGCGTCGTCATCCGTGAAGGCTGACGTCCCCTCGTCCAGCGAGAAGAGCGGGATGAAGAGCGACGTCACCCATTCGCGCAGCAGCGTCTGACGCGACGAGAGATCGAGCAATCCGGTCTCGTGGAACTTCAGCACCACGCCAGCGGGGTCGCCTTCGCGCAGCTCGGCGGCCGCTTCGGGGGGGATGCCGTTGCGTTGAACCAGGAAGTCTGCGAGCGAATCCTCCGATGCGGCCGACGTGATCAGGACGAGCTCGCCCTGGGACCAGTAGAGGACTTTCCGAAGCGGACTGCGGAGAATCGTCAGAAATCCGGTCCGCCGATTCTGCAGGAGGTCGCCGACGATCGCGGCGAAGGGTGTGATCTCGAGTCGCTCGAGGCTCAAGTGGCGATGTCTCCCGGTAACCCGGAGCTTTCTAGCACAGTTCGGTGTCGAACCGAACGATGTGGCATGAAATGGGCTGGAACGGGGGTTACGGGCTGTCGAGGGCCCGGTAGTGTCAGTGCGGCGTCTGCGCCGGGGGGGCGAATGCTACGATGAACACAATGAGAAAAATGATGCTGATCGCAGCGGCGGCACTCCTGGTCGCCACGGCCGCTGCTGCGCAGGAGCCCGCCTCCGATCCGTATGATTTTCTGCAGGCGAAACTCGCAGCGGCGGACGGCAAGTACGACCAGGCCCTGGCTCTTCTGGACAAGGTGATGGCCAGGAGTCCGAACGATCCCACGCTGCAGTACGAGCACGCCACGATTCTCATCGACGCCGGTCGAGTCGATCGCGCCGAGGCAGAGTTGCGCAAAGTGGTCGTGGAGAAGCCCGACTTCTACGACGCCCAGCGACTCCTCGGCCGCATGCTCCTCGACCGCGCCGGCACCGATCGCGCCAAGATCGACGAGGCCCTCGTTCATCTTCGCGCCGCCTTCAACAGGAACCCCGATGACTTGAGCAGCGGGATGGCCATCGCCCAGATCTACATCAGCACCGATCGGCCCGCCGACGCTGCGAAGATCCTGGCCACGCTGCTGGAACGCGCGCCCGACCAGCGCTCCATCAACTACACCTACGCGCAGGTCCTGACCAAGCTCGGGCGCGGCGACGAGTCCCGGCAGTATCTCGAGCGCGCCGTCCTCCTCGATCCGACCTTCACTCCGGCCGTCCTCCAGCTGATCGACATCTATCAGAAGCAGAACGAGTGGGGGAAAGCGGCCGATCTGCTGAAGCCGCTCATCGCCGACGATCCCATGAACCTCGATCTGCAGAAGCAGCAGGCGTTCTATTACCTGCGCGCCGGCATGGCCGACAAGGCCATGGCCAGCTTCAAGGTCCTCACCGAGGCCGATCCGAAGGACACCCGCTCGAAGTTCTACCTGGCGGAAGCTCTCAGCGATCTCGAGCGCTACCCCGAGGCCGACAAGATCTACCGCTCGCTCCTCGAACAGGCACCCAACGATCCGGAGCTTCTGGCGAGCTTTGGCCTTTCCCAGATCGGACAGCAGAAGCTCGACGAGGCCGCCAAGGCCTTTCACCAGATGCAGGCCGTTCCCGATCTGCCGCCGAATCTGCAGGCCCTGGCCAACACCCAGCTGGCCTACATCGAGCTGCAGAAGGGGAACTACGACGCCGCCATCGCACTGGCCAGGCCGATTCTGGTCTTCAACGACAAGCCGAACGGCCAGGCCATCAACATCGCCCTGGAGGCCTTTCGCAAACAGAAGAAGTACAACGAGGCGATCGCGCTGCTGCAGCCACTGGTTGAGCAGTACGGCTCCGATCCTTTCGTCAATGCCCGCTACGTGGAAATGCTCGTCCGCAACGGCGAGAAGGACAAGGCCCGCCAGGCCGCGGTGACGGAGGCGAAGTTCGGCACCCGCAACACCGTGGCCGTAGCCGAGGCCTTCATCCAGGCCGAGGACGCGCCGTCGGCGATCGAGCTGGTCAAGGAAGCGCTGAAGAACAAGCCCGATGACGTCGACCTGCAGTTCGCTCTCGGGTCCGCATACGAGCGGAGCGGCGACAAGAAGGCGGCGGAAGCCGTCTTTCTCCAGCTGCTCGCCAAGAACCCCGACAACGCCGCCGCCCTCAACTATCTCGGCTACATGTGGGCCGACGCCGGCGTGAACCTCGACCGCGCCACCGACATGCTGACGCGGGCCGTGGGGCAGGAGCCGCGCAATGGCGCCTACGTCGATTCGCTCGGCTGGGTCTATTTCCAGAAGGGCAAGCTCGACCTCGCCGAGAAGTACCTGACCGACGCCACGCATTTGCTTCCCCGCGACTCGACCGTGCATGAGCACCTCGGCGACGTGCTGGCCCGGCGCGGCGATTACGTCCGCGCTCTCACCCTCTATCGCCTGGCCCTCTCTCTGCAACCGGAGCCGAAGGACGAGGCCAAGCTGCGGTCGAAGATCGCCGATCTGGAGAAGCAGTCGCAGACAGCACAGCGGCGCTGAGGTGACTGGTCAGGCACGCAGGGGCGGATGGGCCCGCCGTCTCGCAGGCGCACTGGCCGCGCTCGCCCTCGTGGTCTCGTGCCGTACGACGCGGCCGGCCGGCAACGAATCCTCGTTGACGCCCCTCACGCCAGGATCCCGCGAGGCGGTGATGCGTCAGCTCACCGCCCGGATGGAGTCTCTTCACGCCGTCCGCAGCCTCATGCGCATCCGCATCACAACGGCTGCGCGCACGCAGTCGTTCCGCGCGCAGCTCCTCGTCGAGCCGCAGCGCGGGCGCATGCAGTTGAGCGCCTACACGCCCTTCGGAACGGAGGCCATGACGCTCTCCGCGGACGGCGACCGCATCGTCTTTCTCGATCACGTCAACCACACCGCGTGGCAGGGAAGCGCGGCTGGCCTGGCAGGGACCATTGGATTCTTCGACCCGCAGACGAATCCGGCGGCCTGGGCGCTGGACGTCACCGGGTTCCCCGCTCGCGGCGACTTCGAGACGAGCGATCGCGGGCTGGCCGGCGGCACCATCGGCAGCGTGCAGATCTCGTTCGATCCTCCGTCGTTCCCGCCGCATGGCGTGACCGTCCGCCGCGGAAGCGAGACGCTCGAGATCACGCACCTGGAGCTGGTCTCGACGGACGCGGACGTTCAGCCGGCGACGATCCCGAGCGGTTACCGTTGCTGCGTCGAGCCACGGATGTGAGACCGCCGCGCGTCGTGGCGACCACTGATGCCTCGCTTCGCTCGGCATAAACTGGACGCACATGCGCGTCCGCTCCTACGCCAAGATCAACTGGTCGCTGCGGATCACCGGGAAGCGCAGCGACGGCTTTCACGACCTGGAAACGCTTTTTCAGAGTGTGTCACTTCACGACGAGCTCACCTTCGAGCGCGCCAGCCGGCTGGCGCTGACCTGCACTGATCCGTCGATTTCGACGGGAGAGTCGAACCTCGTCGTCCGTGCCGCGCGTGCGCTCGGCGTGGCCCCTGTCGCGATTCACCTGGACAAACGCATCCCCGCCGGCGGGGGGCTTGGCGGCGGCTCGTCGAACGCCGCAGCGACCCTTCTGGCCCTCGATCAGATGTTCGGTCTCGGCACGCCTCGCGACAGGCTGCTGGCGATCGCGCTGAGCCTCGGATCGGACGTGCCGTTCTTTCTCCTCGGCGGCACGGCGTACGGCACCGGCCGCGGCGAAGTCCTCACGCCGCTGCCGACGCCCGCCGGCATTGCGCTGCTGCTTCTGCTGCCCGAGGAGCGCGTCGCGACCGCCGAAGCATTCCGCGCAATCCGAAGCTACTCGCCGCCGATTGGCGTCGATCGATACCGCGCAATGCTCGCCGGCGACTTCCTGGCGCATTGCGGCGACCTCGTCAACGACTTCGAGGAGCCCGTCTTCGCGCGCATGCCGAAGCTGCGGGAGCTGAAGGAGCGGCTCTACGCGGAGAACGCGGCATGGGCGGGCATGAGCGGGTCGGGATCGACGGTCGTCGGCGCGTTCCGCAGCGTTCGGGAGCGCGATGCTGCCGCCGACCGATTCGGCGATGTGCGGGTGGAGCGTGCGAGCGTGGGGACCTCGTCACTCTGAGAATCTTCCTGCGCGCCTCAGTCGATGAAGTCCGGGCGGGCGGCGGTCGTACGCCGGACGTTGACCGGTTCCGTTGCCGGCGGTGCGCCGTCGATGCGCAGCGACTCCAGACGGTGCTCGATGGCCACCCGGGCGCGCTCGATGGCGGTGCGATCCTGGCGCAACTTGTGGGCGAAGTTGGCGCCGAAGAAGAGCGCATTGATCTCGAACGACAGCTGGGCGGGCTCGATCTCGGGATCGAGATGCCCTTCGGCCTGTGCCAGCTCGACGGCCTTCTCGATCGCGCCGATCCAGTCGTCCATCATGCGGGCGATGGCGTCCCGCACCGGACCGCTGCGGCTGTCGAACTCGAATGACGCCGCAGCGAAGAAGCACCCGCCGGGAAAGACGTCGCGATTGACGTAATCGAGCCAGGAGCGGCAGATCTCGACCAGGCGGGGATAGCCGCGCTCCGCTTTCAGCGCCGGGCGGAAGACCTCATCGATGAAGCGCTTGCGCGCCGCTTCCACGGTGGCCAGCTGCAGCTCCTCCTTGGAGCCGAAGTGCGCGAAGACGCCGCTTTTCGACATGCGCAGCTCGTCGGCGAGCCGGCCGATGGTCAGCCCTTCGAGACCGTCGACCGAGGCGATGTCGACGGCACGCTCGACGATGGCGGCGCGGGTGCGGTCACCTTTCATGCGTAGGCGTGCAGCGTCCGGAGGAACTTCGAGTGTTCCTCGACGAAGCCGCGGCTCCAGGGAGAGGGGCGCAGGAGCGCCGGGTCGAGCTTGACCACCGTTCGCTCGCCGCGGGCGTACGGGGTCAGGCCGTCCTCGCTCGAGCAGAGGAAGCCGTAGGTGCAGCTGTTCTCGTCGAGCGTTTCGACCCAGACGTCGATCCGGAGAGTGCCGGCAGCCGTGACGGGATTGAGCTGCTCGACGGTGATGTCGCGGACGACGCTGACCTCGTCGCCGGTGCAATGGCGGCCGCAGCCCTCGCCGGTATGGAAGGCGTCGGCGGCGGCGGCGAGGTGGGAGACGAGGCGGTCGTGGGAAAGGCGGTCGTCGGGGGAGAGCTCATCGAAGAAGACAGGGCTGAGGAAGACGAATCTGGGGTTCAGTCCGTCGTCATGAATGGTATCGAACATGGGCGCTCCTTTCAGGCGGGGTTAGAATAGCACGAACGTTCGTTTATCGACAACCATCCATGTGTAACGAAATGGAAACGAGAGGGTTGCGACCGCCGGGGTGGTTGCGCGGTTGCGCGGTTTCAGGCCGATATCGATTCTGGCTCCGATTTAAGGTCGGAATCCATGAGCATTACGGCTGTCAGGCTGGTAACGCCGTCGCGAACGCGCGACCGCGCGACCGCGCAACCGCTTCCACAACCGCCCTCGCTAAACTAACGCCTCAATGTCCCGCCCAATCGCCGCCGCTCTTTTCCTGACCTTCCTCGCCTCCGCCGCGTTCTCCCAGACCCCCGCCGCTCCCTGGCGCACGGTGACCACGCCGCATTTCCGGCTTCACTATCCCGCGCCTTACGAGGCCTGGGCCCTGCGCGCGGCCTCGAGGCTCGAGTCGATCCGTGAAGCCATCGTCACCGAAACCGGATTTGCCCCGGCGGAAACGACCGACATCGTGGTCGAGGATCCCGTCGCCCAGGCCAACGGCATCACCATCCCGCTGCTGGACACGCCGCGTATCGTCCTCTTTGCCGAGCCTCCCGGCCCGGAGTCGACGATCGGCGATTACAGCAACTGGATCGACCTCCTCGTCGTGCACGAGATGACGCACATGGTTCATCTGGTGCGCGCGTCGCGGAACCCTCTGGATCGCACGCTGGAGAAGCTCGTGCCGATCGGCCCGATCGCGCTCAACTCTCCGCGCTGGGTGACCGAGGGCTACGCCACGGTGGTGGAAGGACGCCTGACCGGATCGGGACGGCCGAGCAGTACCCTGCGCGCCGCCATCCTCCGCAAGTGGGCGGAATCGGGCCGCCTTCCCAGTTATGCGCAGCTGCAGTCGGACCAGCGCTTTCTCGGCATGTCGATGGCGTACCTGGCGGGCTCGGCGTACCTGGAATGGCTCGAGGATCGAAACGGCGCCGGCAGCCTGCTCAGGTTGTGGCCGCGCATGAACGCGCGGAAGCGGCGCAGCTTCGAGGAGGCCTTCAAAGGGGTCTTCGGCGACTCCCCCCAGCGGCTCTACGGCCGATTCACGGCGGAGTTGACCGCGCATGCCCTCTCGGTCGATCGGGAAGGGGGGGCCGGCCTCCGCGAAGGCGACCTCTGGCAGGAAACCGAGTACGGCACCGGCGACCCGGACGTGTCGCCGGACGGCAAGAGCATCGTCGTGGTGAGCCGTCTCCGCTCGAAGCCGCAGCGCCTGGTGGTCTGGTCGACGGGGCCGGAAACAGAGGAAGAGAAGAAATTCGAGGAAGGCCTGAAGAAGACTCTCGCGCGCGACGCGCAGGACGTGGCGCCGGTCCGCACGAAGCCGCTCCCTCGCAAAGCGCTGCACACGCTCGTGCTTCCCGACGCCGGGGACATCGAAACTCCGCGCTGGATGCCGGACGGCCGCTCGATCCTGTTTTCCCATCGCGTGCCGGACCGCAGCGGCGACCTCCATCACGATCTCTACCGATGGTCGCCCGCCGGTGGGGAGCTCGCCCGCGTCACTTCACTCGCCGACGTCAGCGATGCGGACCCGCTGCCGGACGGAAAGGAAGCCGTGGCCGTCCGGACGCGCGACGGTTTGTCCCAGCTGGTGGTCGTCGATCTCGCATCCGGTGCCGTCCGGCCGCTGACCGAACCGTCACTGCAACGGGTGATCACGCATCCGCGCGTGGCCCCGGACGGCAGGCGCGTCGTGTTCACCGCCCACAGCGGCGGGACGTGGCACCTGGTCGTCCGCGTTCTGGTCTCCGGCGCCGAGCGCACCTTCGCCATGCCGCCGCGTGCCAACGCCGCCACGCCGGAGTGGAGCCGCAACTCCGCAGACATCTTCGCCACGGTCATGTCCGGCGGGTACATTGATATCAATCGTTTTGGGCCGGACGGCAGTATCACACCCGTCACCCGCATGTCCGGCGGCGCCTTCAGCCCCGCACCCTCCAGCGACGGACGCCTCTTCTTCATGTCTCTCGAGCCCGACGGCTATACGGTCCGCGTCCTGAACTCCATCGCCGCCGTTCCGCCGCGGGAGCCGTTCAATCGTTCTCTCGTTCCGGCCCTTCCGCCCCTCCCGCCCAACGCTCCCGCCTTCACCGCGCAGGCTCTCCCGCCCTCGCGGCCGTACGGCCTCGGCCGGCAGGAGCCGGACTGGCTGCTGCACGCGAACGACGCACCCGCCGCCCGCACCCTGGAAGCCGGCCTGCGCCTGGGCGACGTGGTCGGCCGCCTCGACACCATCGCCGTCGCCGCCATCGGTCGGGCAGGCTCGCAGCGCGGAGCGACCCTGGCCACCGCGTGGCGCGGCTGGCCGGTCGAGGTGGCGGCGCAGATCTACCGCATGCGCGAGCGCAACTCGCGCCAGGGCGGCCTCGAGCTGCGAGCGTCGTGGGACACTCACTCGGCGCTGACTCACTTCGCAGTCGACGGCGGAGTGCTCGGCAGCCGTCTCTCTTCGCGCAGCCGCAATCTCGGGTTTGCCTCCGCCTCCTGGAGCGGCCGCCACCATTTCGGCGACGCACGCGTCGACGGAGGAGCTCTTTTCGCGGGCGAGGCCGGCGATGCGCCGCATGCGCGCGGCATCGTCAAAGCCGGCCTCAGATTCGGCGACGTGCGATTCGGCGCGGAGCTCGAAGCCGATCGAGCCGGCGGGAGCGAGCCGATGACTGTCGGCGGCATCGCCACGACGATCGTTCCCCCCTCGGCGATCGCCAATCGAGTCCTCGACCCTGCACTGGAGACGGCGACGCTCCAGGGGAAGCGCTACACGGGCGGGCGGGTGGAGGCGTCATTCCGCGGCCTGACGTTCTTCTATCGGGAGCACAAGCTCGGCCAGCGGCTTTCGCTGGCGGGCGTCGAGGTGGCGCGCTCGCTCGACCCGATCCCGCTGATCAAGACGCCCGGCCTCGCCTTCACCATCGGCGCGGCGCGGATCCTCGACGAGCCGCTGCGGAACCGGACGCGCTGGTGGATCGGCATCCGTTTCGAGCCTTGAGCGCTGATGATGTCGAACACTTGCGATGCCCTTGTCCCCCCAAAGTGCAAGATCCCCTGCCCTCTGCCCTCTGCGCTCTGCGATGATCCGCGCGGCGCTCGGGATAAACTGAAAACCGATGATTCACATCCACAACGGCGACGTCGTTGCGGAGCTGGCGTTGCAGGCGGGGTTGCCGGGGGAGCAGGTCGCGTTCCGGGAGGCGCTGGCGAACGGTCCGGTGCCGAGCGACGTCGACCTGGAGATGCGCGCACAGTTCCTGGCCGCGGGCTACGACCTGAAACTGCTGCGCGTCCGCCATGGTCTGCAGCAGCTGGAGGAGACTCTCGGTGCTGCGATGAAGGAGGACGAGGTCGTCCTCTGGTTCGAGCACGACCTCTTCTGCCTGATCAATCTGGTGTCGCTGTTGGTGCGCTTCGCGACGCACCGCCGGCTGACTCTGATCTGGAATCCGCAGCCGCTGTCGCAGGCCGAGCTCGTGCCGCTGTTCGAGTCGCGTTCCGCGGTCACACCCTCGATGATCAAGGCCGCGGCACGGGTCTGGGACGCCTACCGATCGAACGACGCCACGGGGCTGAATCGGTTTACGAAGCGCGCCAACCCCGATTTCCCGTTCCTCCGCGAAGGGTTGCGCCTGCACGCCTCGCGGTTTCCGTCGTTGCGCAACGGGTTGGGCGGGATGGAGCAGCGGCTGCTGGAGATCATCGCCGGCGGGGTGAACGAATTCCGCTTCATCTTCGAGCGCTTCAGCGTCGACGTGCCGCGCTTCGGGTTTGGTGACGGTGACGTCATGCGCACGCTGCGCCGGCTGGCCAGTGGCTCGACGCCGCTGCTGTCGATCGTGGAGCAGCCGGCCTCACCGGTGCGGGTCGCCTTCACGCTGACGCCGGTGGCGAGGAAAGTCCTGGCCGACGAAGCGGACTACGTGGAGTTGAATCCGCCCACCGGCTGGCTGGGTGGCGTCGATCTGGCGCACGAGAACTGGTGGCGATGGGACGAACGGCAACACGAGATCATTCTGAGCCCCTCTGCCGTCTCGTGAGCTTCGAGGCCACGGACGGAGTGGAGCTGGCGGGACTGCTGTACGAGCCGCGCCGGCCGGTGCGGCGCGCAGCCGTCTTTCTGCACGGTACCGGCGGCGCCTCGGTCTTCGACTCGAAGAGGACCAACCTCCTGGCCGAGGAGCTCGTGGCACGCGGCATCGCCTTCCTGCCGTTCAACAACCGCGGAGCCCATCTGGTGAAGCGGCTGCGCATCAGGCGCGGGCGGCGATCGCGCAGCCAGGCCGGCGGAGCGGCTCATGAGCTGATCCGCGACTGCGTGAAGGACATCGACGGAGCGGCGCGCTTTCTGCGGCGCCGCGGAGTCCGGGAGATGTTCCTCATTGGCCACTCGACCGGCGCGAACAAGATCGCCGTCTACGATCACTACAAGATGCGCAACCCGTTTCGGAAATACGTGCTGCTGGCGGGCGGAGACGACACGGGGATGAGCTACGCGGCCCTGGGGGAGCGGCGGTTCCATGCCGCGCTGGAGAGATCGCGAGCCATGATCGCGGAGAAGCGCGGCGATGACATCGTGCCGCCCCGTATCTCGGCGCAGATGATCAGCTGGCGCTCGCTGCGGGACGTGATCAACCCGGACGGCGACTACAACGTCTTCCCGTTCCTCGAGGTGACGCGCGGACTGAGCCTCTCGCGAAGGGGACGCTTCCGATACGTGCGTGCCATCCGCAAGCCGGCCCTCTTCGTCTACGGCGATCGCGACGAGTACTGCTATGACGACGTGGCGGGATGCGTGCGCGTGCTGGCCGATGCCATCGGTCCGAACCCGAACAGCGAGATCGTCGTAATGGAAGACGCCACCCACGGCTTCAGCGGCCGCGAGCATGAGTTAGGCAGCCTGATCGCGGAGTGGCTCCTGTCATCCCGGGCATGAGCGAATGCCGTGTGGGACAGGCTTTCCAGCCTGTCCTGTTCTCGCCCTGTTTGGGGGGGGCAGGCTGGAAAGCCTGCCCTACACCGGGGTCAGAATGACGGACGCCTGATCACTTCCCCTCCCGAATCATCTTCACGACCGTCTTGGCCAGCGAGTTCGGGATCGGGATGGTCAGGTTGTAGAGGGACATCTTCCACTGGCCGCCGACTTTCTCCAGCGCTCCCGAGCCGCGGCAATCGCCGTACGAGGCGCTGTCGAGTTTTTCGTCGAACCAGGCCGCGTCGCCGGCGGGCGAGATCGTCACGTGCCGGTCGTGCGGCGTGAACGTCCATCCTGTTCCCTTCGAAAAGTAGGGGTGGACGAACGCGCGGAATGCCGTCAGATCCCATCGCTCCGTCGCGTCCGTACCGAGGAAGACGAAGTCGGGCGCCATCAGGCCGAAATACTGCGGCTCGTCAGCGGCCGCGGCGGCTTTGTGGAACTGATCGACGACGGCGTTCACCGCGGTGCTCTCTTGTTGTACGGTGGCGGCGCCGGCTGTGGCCCAGGCTGCAGCGATCATCAGGCAGAACAGCAGGGTTTTTCGCATGAACAGCATTATCCCGCTCGTGGAAGTGGAGCGTGTGCGCAGGGCCGTGGACGAGGCGCACGACCTCGCCGCGGCGCGATTCCGCGAAGCCTTCGACACGAGCGCGTTGCCGCCCGAGGAGCGGTTCGGGATGTACATGCAGATGCGCGCCGACTCCCTGCTCGAGGCGGCGAAGTACATTCGCCTTCGCCATGGACGTCTCGCGTACGCGTTTGACGGCCGCTCGGTCACGCCGTACGTGATCGCCGGCGAGCCGGTCTACTCGCACTTCGATGTGCCCCGAATTGCGGAGGCCATCTACGAGTATTTCGTTCTTTCCGGCGAGATCTTCGCCACGCCGGCATGGAATCTGACGCGCGTCATCGCCAGCGCTGACGAATACGGCGCAGCGCTGAAGATGATGACGCAGCCGCAACTGGTCGATGTCACGATCGCTTCCTTTCTCCCTGAAGCCGACTTGCGCGAGGACGGCTCCGCGCTCCTGCACGTGACCGTCTACACCCGCGCCGCCGAGGAGCGCGTCGAGCGCCGGACTCTCGCCCTCGACGCCTGGAACGAGCTCTCCTTCCACTCGCGCCAGCTGATCGCCGAAGGATCGGCCGGCGTCGCTGTCTGAGTCCTGAGTGCTGAGTCCTGAGTCCTGAGTAGAATCGCGGTCACTCAGGACTCAGCACTCAGGACTCAGCACTGGCGACGCTGGCCAGCACCTCGAACGATTTCAGCTCGTGGCCGAGAAAGTGACGGCGGATCGAGCCGGCGAGCGAGCGGATCTCGAACAAGACTTCGTCCGGCGTGGACCGGGCGGCGAAGTCGGCGGCCGGCAGCTTCCCGATCGCTTCGAGAGCATCGGTGATCTCGTTGGCCACGACGTACGCGTCGCGGCCGGCGCAGTCGGGACAGGCGAACCCCTGCAGTGCGGCGTCGAATCGCAATGGCCGGTTGAGAGGCGCCCCGCAGGCGATACAGTTGCGCGCCGGCGGAAACACTCCGCCGAGCCGGAGGATCCACACCTCGGCGTACGCGACCACCGCCATCGGCGGCGCTCCTTCGAGCAGCGCCTCGGTCGACCGGTCGAGCAGGCGGTACATCAGCTCGGCCGGATCTTCCGCCGGTGCGAATGTGTCCATCATCTCGGCGATGTACGTCGCCGCTACGCTGCTGAGCAGGTTCTGCTGCGCCGGAAAAAGCGAGCGGATGAGATCGGCGGACTCGATGCGCACAGCCTCTTCGCCTTCCCGCTCGAAATAGACGAGCCGGACCTTCGCCAGTGGCTCCAGTGCCGCGCCGAAGCGGCTCTTGATGCTCCGCGCGCCGTAGGCCCATCCCTTGCGCTTCCCATGGTCCGGGGTGAGAAACACGACCATCTTGTCGCGCTCGCGGGCCGCGAACGTGTGCAGGATGATCGCTTCAGTCCGTGCGGGTTTCATGAGTCCTGAGTCCTGAGTCCTGAGTGCTGAGCCTGGACAATCTACTCAGGACTCAGCACTCAGGACTCAGGACTAGTCTCAAGCGTACACTCGACCCAGCCGATGGCCGACCCTCTCTTCATCCATCCTGCCGCGGCGCGGCAACAGTTCGCCGAGTTTGCGGCGGGGGAGATCGACAACGGGAATCTCGCTCGCGGTGCGCTGCTCATCGCGCTCGAAGACCATCCGCAGATCGATGTCGATTCGTACCTGCGGAAGCTCGACGACCTGGCCGATCGCGTCCTGCGCCGCTGCGGTCCCGCCGAGCCTGCCATCTTCCGCCTCGGACACTTGCACGCCGAGATGTTCGACGTCGACGGTTATCGCGGCAACAGCGAGAACTACTACGATCCGCGGAACGCATACCTGCACGAGGTCATCGACCATAAGCTCGGCATCCCGATCACGCTCTCCATCGTCTTTCTCCACGTCGCCTCGCGCATCGGCCTGAACGCATTCGGAGTGGGGCTGCCGGCGCACTACATCGTGAAGGTTCAGTTCGAGCTGAACGAGGTCTACGTCGACCCTTTCTACGGAGGGACGACGCTGACCCTCGCCGAGATCGCCCAGCTCGTTGCGACGGCGTCCGGCCAGGCGGTGCGACTGACGAGCGAGCACCTGCGCGCCTGGGGCGGCCGGGAGACCCTCGCCCGCGTGCTGGCCAACCTGCAGAACATGTGGGCCAACGCCGGGGAGGCCCGGAAGTCGCTGGCCGCCCGGGAGAGGCTGGCGCTGCTGGCTGAGTCCTGAGTCCTGAGTCCTGAGTTTGAGACGACATAACTCAGGACTCAGCACTCAGGACTTGTGTTGGACGCATCGCGCCTTTGCTCCGTATCAACGCGCGGAGGTCGGGATGATGCGTTCGCTCCTCATGTTGCTGCTGCTCCTGGTGGTCGCGGCGATCGCCGTTGCGGCGCCGAGCGTCCATAGCACGGCAGCGGCTGCTACCGGCCCTCTCGATGCACGCGGGATCGCCCTGCTGATGCTCAGCGTCATCGTCATCGCAGTAGAAGGTGTCCGCCGGTTGCCTTGACACGACACCGGCGGCCCTCTACCCTCTCTCCCTCATGAACGCGTCGCTTCGTCTCTGGTGGTGGCCCTCGAGCGAATAACGGGACGCGTCTGACGCGCCCCGCAGGAAGGGCGCCTCCGCAGCAGTCACAACGTGAACCTCTTCCTTTCTGGGGAAGAGGTTTTTTGTTTGGGGCGAAGAATGAGTCCTGAGTGCTGAGTCCTGAGTGGATTCGGTACACAGGGCTCAGGACTCAGGACTCAGGACTGATGAAACTCGTGGTCACGATTCTGGAGAAGACGTTCGACGCCGCGATCGAGGCGATCCGCGGGATTGCGCTCGATCACGACGCAGTGGAGCTGCGCGCCGACGCGTTTGGAAAGGTCGACTACGGAGCGCTTCGCGCGGCGACGCAAAAGCCATTGATCCTGACGCACCGCGGCAGACGGACCGACAAAGTGACGATCGAGGCCGCTCTCTCCGCGGGGATCGATCTCATCGACGTCGAGTTCGATGAACGTCTCGAGCGGGCGGAGATTGAACGCCATGCCGATCGCATCGTCCTTTCGCATCACGACTATGAGCGCGTGCCGGATGTCGAGGTGCTCGTGGAACGCATGTGCAGCCTGGAATGCGCGCATGTGAAGGTAGCCACGACGCCGCAGTCGATGGCGGAGAACCTTCGGCTGCTCGGTCTGCTGGACGGCCGCAGGCCGATCACGGTGATCGGCATGGGGGAGCGGGGGCTTTACTCGAGAATCCTCGCGCCCTTTCGCGGCTCGGAGCTCGCCTTCGTGGCGCCGGAGCCGTCGCGCAGCGGCGCGCCCGGCCAGGTCACGCTCTCGACCGCGCTCGAAATCTACGGCCCGCGGCGGGAGCGGCTCCGCGCGACGCACGTCTTTGCCATCGCGGGGAATCCGGCCGGTCACAGCATGTCGCCGTCGATCCACAACGCGCTGTTCCGCGAAAAGGGAGCGGATGCCGCGTACACCGTCGCTTCGTTCGAAACCTTCGCGGAGATCGCCGCTGCACTCCAGTCCGGCGAGCTGCGCGGCCTGAGCGTGACAGCACCGTTCAAGGAGGAGGCGTTCGCGTTCGCGAAAGAGCGCGGAGCGGCGATCGGCGAGAACGCCCGTGCCTGCGCGGCCGCGAACACGCTCGTGCGGCGCGGCGACGGGTTCCTCGCCGAGAACACGGACGTCGACGGTTTCACGGCAATTCTCCGCGAGCTCTGCGGACGTGACCGTAAATCGGTCGCGCTGGTCGGCGCCGGAGGAACGGCGCGTGCGGCGCTGGTGGCGTTGCGCGGGGCCGGCGTGCACGTGACGATCTTCAACCGCACTGCCGGGAAGGCGAACGGCCTTGCCGCCGGATTCGGTGTCCGCGCCCAAACGCTCGACGAGCTCGGGCGTTTCGACGGCGAGATCGTAATCAATACGTTGCCGCCTGCGCCCGGATCGGCTCTGAGCCTGAATCTGCGGCCAGGCTCGACATACATCGAGGCCGCCTACGGCGATCCGCGGCTCTCGGAGCGGCGCTCTCAATTGTCATCGAACGGCGTGCAGGTCTTCGACGGTCTCGACCTTCTGCGGGCCCAGGCCGTTCGCCAGAACGAACTCTTCATCGAGGCCATCCATTGAACTTCCAGGAACTTCGAAAGAACTACGACGTCGTGCCCGTCGTGCGTGAGCTCAGCGCCGACACGATGACTCCCGTTGCCGCCTTTGCCGCGCTCTCGCCGAATGGGACCGAAGGATTTCTCTTCGAAAGCGTCGAGCAGGGAGAGAACGTCGGCCGCTACTCTTTCGTGGGCTTCGACCCGCGGCGGAACCTCAGTTTCGAACGAGGCTGCAGCGATCCCGCCGGCATCCTGCGCCGGGAGCTGCCGCCGCTGCGCGTGTACGGTGAAGAGAAGCTGCCGCCCTTCTTCGGCGGTGCAGTCGGCTATTTCGGCTACGCGGCGGGCGGCTGGAGCGAGCGCATACCGGACACGCTCCCCGACGACCTCGGCGTGCCCGACGCCAAGCTCCTGTTCTTCGACAACGTGGTCGTCTTCGACCATGTGCGGCAGATGCTGTTCGTCGTGGCCAACGTCTTCACCTCCGACCCGAACGCCTCGCTGGAAGAAGCGAACGGACGGATCGACCGCGCCGTGGAACGGTTGCGCCGCGTCTCCGTGGACATCCTGGAGTTTCCGTCGCAGGCCGAGCCGCTGCCCTTCGAGCGCACCTGCTCGCGCGGAGAGTTCGAAGCGATGGTGCGGAACGCGAAGGAAGAGATTGCCGCCGGGGAGATCTTCCAGATCGTCGTCTCGCAGCGGTGGGACGCCGACTACCCCACCCGGGACGCGCTGACGCTCTATCGCGTGCTGCGCTCCATCAACCCGTCGCCGTACATGTTCCTGCTGCGGACCGCGGAGTGCACTCTGGTCGGCGCCTCGCCCGAGATGCTCGTGCGGGTACACGGAGAAGTGGCCGAGACGCGGCCGATCGCCGGGACGCGGCCGCGCGGGAAGAGCCGCGAGGAGGATGCCGTCCTGGAGCGCGAGCTTCTGGCCGATCCCAAGGAGCGCGCCGAGCACCTGATGCTCGTCGACCTCGGCCGCAACGACCTCGGCCGCGTCTGTGCCAGTGGAACGGTCGAGGTGACGGACTTCTGCTCGATCGAGCGCTACAGCCACGTCATTCACCTGGTGACCAATGTCTCCGGACGGCTGCGCGAGGGGTGTACGCCGATCGACGTGTTTCTGTCGTGCTTTCCGGCGGGCACCGTGAGCGGTGCGCCGAAGATCCGGGCCATGGAGCTGATCGACCACTTCGAGAAGACGCGCCGCGGACCGTACGCGGGCTCGGTCGCTTACGTCGGGTTCTCGGGAAATCTCGATTCGTGCATCACGATCCGCACGATCCTGCTGGCCCGGGATCGCGCCTTCGTGCAGGCCGGCGCGGGGATCGTCTACGACTCCGATCCTGCGCGCGAGTTCGACGAGACCGAGAGCAAGTCGGCGGCGCTGCGGCAGGCCGTCGGCATCGCGCGAAATGTGCGGCGCCGAGGCGCGGCTTCATGACAGAACTGTTACAGCGCGAAATAGCAAGGACGTTTGTTAGGCGGAAAACGGAGACACGTTTCTTCGCGGCGAAGCGTTCGGCCTTTCGGGACAAAATTTCCGACCGTGCGGCCGGTATGTCAGCCCTGTAACCGGTTTCAGTTCACGCACTTGCATCCGTTTTCCGGATTGGTGCTATTCTTGGCCCCTCCCGGTAAGGTTCAAAGCAGGATTCAGAGGCCCCGACCTTGGGCACCCACGGGTGGAACCCTGCGACGCACACTCCCAAAGACGCAGGGCTGTCTCCGCAAGTCCAATTTTGGAAATTGTTACCGTAAGTCGAGGCGTGGAGTTGCCTCGTTACGTGAGACCTTCCCGGATTGCCCGATTTCCCCTTCCAGGAAGCCGTGGCTACAGCACGGGCTCGTGACCGGTGAGCTCCCCGAAGGCCTCGAAGTACTTCTCGCGGGTCCTCGAAACGACCTTTTCCGGTAGTTCGGGCGCTGGTGGGTTCTTGTCCCACCCCGTCGACTCGAGCCAGTCGCGCACGAACTGCTTGTCGTACGAAGGGGGGTTCTCGCCCACCTTGTACTGGCTGGCCGGCCAGAACCTTGATGAGTCCGGCGTGAGCGCCTCATCAATCCAGATGATGCGGCCGTCGAGCAGGCCGAACTCGAATTTCGTATCGGCGATGATGATTCCGCGGCCGAGAGCGTACCGGGCGGCCTGGTCGTAGATCGACAGCGTCAGGTCGCGGAGCTTCCCCGCGAGATCAGCGCCGACGAGGTCCGCCATTCGCTCGAACGAGATGTTCTCGTCGTGGCCGCTCTCTTCTTTGGTCGCCGGCGTGAAGATCGGCGTCTGCAACTTGCTGCCGGTCTTCAGCCCCGGCTCGAGCCGGATGCCGCAGACGGTTCCGCTCTTCTGATACTCCTTCAGTCCCGACCCGACGAGATATCCACGCGCCACACACTCGATCGGAACGACCTGGCACTTCTTCACAATGACGCTGCGGCCGCGCAGCTCCGGATGTTTGCGGACCTCCTCGGAGAAACGCGCGAAATCCGTCTCCACCAGGTGGTTCTCGACGTCGCGGAAGCGCTCGAACCAGAAGTTCGAGATCTGGTTCAGCACTTTTCCCTTGTCCGGGATGCCGGGCGAGAGAACGACGTCAAACGCGGAGATGCGATCCGTGGCGACGAACAGGTAGTGCTCGCCAAGGTCGTAGACATCGCGCACTTTTCCCCGGCGGGCGAGGGGGAACGGAAGATGGGTCTCGTTGATGGCCGTGCTCATGGGGCGATTCTATCCGCGGCCGCCGCCGATCCATCCGCGGAAAAAAATGCGGCATGCGTCAGTCATCGACGCATGCCGCAGGCTCATCCGTACGCCGGCAAGGCCCGGTCACTTCGTCCGCAGCGGCACTTCCCCGAGCGGGATCGCGTTCGCGCGAATGGCGCGGGCGTCCTCGGTTCCGATCCGCTTGCCCACGGCCATCGGCACGACAGCGGTCTTGCCGTAGAGGTACTTGGCCGAGGCCAGGAGGGCTGGGCTCTGGTACATCGGATCGCTGGTCAGGCGGTCGAGGGTGGACGTGTACGGAAACACGACCGCCTTGTTCGTCGTGTCATCGACGAAGAACTCCACGGATCCGTGGTCGACTTGCACCGGCAGTCGCCACTGCATCTGCGATTGTGGTGGCATTGAGTATTGGGCGTTCTTGACGAGAGTGTTGCCGTCCGCGTCATACACGCTGATGCGAAGAGTGATGGGCGTCGAGCCGAGGTTCACGGCGCCGAAATTCGTCCGCCAGAGGTACTGGTCGAGATTGCGGACGCCATGCGAGATGGCACTGACGCCCTCGACGGTGTAGTCCTGAAGACCTGTGAACGTACCGGGGATCGTCTGGCCGTACGTGCCGCCGTCACTCAGGAGGTTCACGGTGTTGGAGTTGACCAGGAACGAGCGCGAGACTACGTCGTTGGGAACCGTGGGATTGTCTTCGGGAAATGTGGCGACGAGGTAGGCGCCTGCCCCGGTTGACTGAAACAACTCCTGGAGGGAGTTGTCCCAGTAGCCGACCGCGTTGGAAGGAATGGTAATGCGCGATTCCAGTCCGTGGCCGCCGCCCTGAGGAACGTACGTGACGCTGACCGTCAACGCGTAGGTCTGCGGGTTGAAAATGCTGAGCTGCGTGATCCAGTGCGTTCCGCCCTCGCCGTATGTGTTGCCCACGGCCGGGATGACATACGTGTCGTTGACCTGGGCAAGCGCCGGGACGGCGATGGCGAACAGCAGCGGTGCGATCCACTTCATTGAGCTTTTCACGGCGGATCCTTTCGAACCGATGATCACGAACTGCAGGGGAGGTGCCGACGGCTGCGCCTGCCACGATCCGCGAAACTGGCCGATTTTCGCGGGAATTCTCAGGTTTTTCGTCATCGAGACGCCGTCGTGCAGGGGCGGTGCTTGTCTACGCCACGGTACACTACGTCCATGAATCAGGTCAGCAATCGAATCCGTGGAGTCATCCAGTCCGACATCCGGCGGATGTCGCGCGAATGCGAGCGCGTCGGCGGCATCAACCTCGGGCAGGGCATCTGCGACCTGCCGACGATCCGCGAGCTCGTCGACGGAGCCTGCGATGCCATCACCGAGTGGAAGGCCACGTATTCGAAGTTCGAAGGCATCGACCTCCTCCGCGAGCGCATTGCCCGGAAGGTCGAACGCTTCAACGGATTCAAGGCGGATGCGGCCACCGAGATCGTGGTGACCGTCGGCGCCACGGGCGGCTTCGCCACGGCCGCCATGGCCACGCTCAATCCCGGCGACGAAGTGATCCTCTTCGAGCCTTACTACGGATATCACTACAACACGCTGCAGATGCTCGGCGTGGAGACGAAGTTCGTGTCGCTGCACGAGCCCGACTGGTCGGTCGACTTCACCGAGCTTCGCCGCGCCTTCACGCCGAAGACCAAGGGCATCGTCGTCTGCACGCCCTCGAACCCCTGCGGCAAGGTCTTCACGCGCGACGAGCTCGAGAAGATCGGCGCCCTCTGCCGCGAGTTCGGCGCGTGGGCCTACACGGACGAGATCTACGAGTACATCGTCTACGACGGGCGGAAGCACCTGTCGATGGCGTCGATCGATTCCTGCCGCGACGTGACCATCACCATCAGCGGCTTCTCGAAGACTTTTTCCATCACGGGATGGCGCGTCGGCTACGTCGTCGCGGACAAGCGCGTGGCGCACCCGATCGGCCTGGTCAACGACCTTTTCTACATTTGCGCACCCACGCCGCTGCAGTGGGGCATCGCCCGCGCGCTGGAGGTCGGAGACGAGTACTACGAGAAGCTCGCCGCCGATTACCGGAAGAAGCGCGACCTTCTCGCCCGGGCACTGACCGAAGCGGGGTTCCAGCCGTACCTGCCGCAGGGCGCGTATTACATGCTCGCCCGCATTCCCGACGAGTTCGCGAACGACGTCGAAGCGGCCAGGGCACTGCTCGAACAGGCGCGCGTGGCATCGGTTCCGGGATCGGCGTTCTATGTCGGCGACGGCGGCTCGCGCATGCTGCGCTTCTGCTTCGCCAAGGACTTCGAGTCGCTGGAGGAGGCATCGCGCCGGATCGTGGCGCGTGCGCGGAAGTCCACCGCGGCCCCGTCACTCTGAGCCGGCGGTGTGGGGCAGGCTTTCCAGCCTGCCCTCCCTGGCGGGCTGGAAAGCTCGCCCCACACCAGGGGGAGCGGCGTCCCCCCGTCACTCTGACTCTGAGCCGCCGGAGTTGGGCGGGTGGAGCGGCGCAGCCCGGCGAAGAGTCTCCAGATTGCGCGATCGCGGTGAGCCTGCCGGCTGGCCTGACAATCGTCCCGGTAAGAGACTCTTCGCCGCGCTCCGCCGCCGGGGGCGGCTCCGCCGGCTCAGAGTGACGGGGGGCCGGTTACGCCGGCTCAGAGTGACGGGAGTCGCGTCAGCGCGGCGCCGTCACTTCGCGTGCGCGGCGTTCAGCTCGCCGAGGATCTCCTCGCCGTGTTTTGCGGTGTCGACCTTCTTCCAGATCTTCCGGATGCGAAGATCGGGGCCGATCCAGAACGTCGTCCGCGCCACGCCCCACGTGCGCCGGCCGTAGAGATTCTTTTCCTTCCACACGCCGTACATCTTGGCCACGTCGGACGTGGTGTCGGACAGCAGCGGGAAATTCAGGTTGTACTTCCCCTTGAATTTGTCGTGGCTCTCCAGCGAGTCGGTGGAGACGCCGAGAATCACGGCGCCGGACCTGGTGATTTCGGATTCGTGATCGCGGAAGCTGCATGCTTCGGCGGTGCAGCCGGGCGTGTCGTCCTTCGGATAGAAATAGAGGATGACGTCTTTGCCCTTGAACTCGTTCAGCGTCACGTCCTTGCCGCGCGTCGACGGCAGGCGGAAGTTGGGGGCGCGATCGCCGATCTTCGGTTCATAAAAATCCTGCATGGTGCCAGACCTCCTGGATGGACGAATTGAAAATTGAAAATTGACCGAACCCCAGGACGTTTTCAATTTTCAATTTTCAATTTTCAATTCTCAATTGCCTTTCACTGCGCCGCCCGCTCCGAACAGCGCCTTTTCGGCGACCAGGACGGCGTTCAGTGCCGAACTGCGGCGCAGATTATCGCAGACGGCCCACAGCCAGAATCCGCCGCTGATCGCCGGATCAGGGCGGACCTCCGCGATCAGGACCTCGTCCTTCCCTGCGGCGTCGATCGTCCCGAACTGCTGATCGCCTTCCGGCAGGGCCAGGGCCGGATTCGATTTCAGTGTGCTGGTGATCCGCTTCACTTCGAGCGGCTCCCGCGTCCTGATGAAAAGCGAGAACGTGTGTCCGTGAAAGATCGTCCCCTGCGTGACGAGCAGTGCCAGCTGCGTGCGCGCGTCGGCGAGAGCCTTGACCTGCGCAACGACGAAATTCTCGTTGTGCTCCGGCGCCGGATAGAGGTTGAAGGCCAGCTGCCGGTCGAAGATTTCCATCGGCACGGTGTGGATGTTCAGCACGCTGATGGTCTGCTGCGCGAGCTCTTCCACGCCTTGCTGCTCGAAGACCGAGGCCGGCTGAACGACGGTGGCCGTGCAGCTCTCGATGGGGCTCACGGTCCCGATCTGGTGCAGCAGCAGGGCGATGGGAATGGCGATGGGATGCGGCGACACGAGCACCTCCTCGTCGCCGGCGACGTCCTCGAGATTGACGCCGGCCACGACGAGCTTGCCGTCTTCGGTGCTCGACGGTTGTGACAGGTCGACGGCGATGAAGCCATCCTCGCGGTGTCGCTCGATCCATTCGCGATTGCCGGCCGGCGGTCCGCAGAAGAACACCAGATCGAGGTCCTCGAGCTCGTCGTCAGAGACCGCGGTGACGAACGCCGGCTCGTCCCCCACCTCGGTCAGCGCACCGATGGCGGCGCCCGTCGAATCGAGAAGCGTCACGCGCTCGTACGGAAAGGCGCGATCCCGGAGGATGGTCGTGATCTCGTTGCCGACCAGCGTCAGCGGGTTGACGATACCGAGGCGGTAGCCGTTCTTGCTCTTGGGATGGTGCATGGTCGTTCTCGTGCGGCGCGTGTTGTAGCACTGATGCCCAGCGAACGGTAGCCGCGGGCTAAAATTGAAAATTGAAAATTGAAAATTGAAGAAGCGAGTACGGAGAGGAGGATCTCAGCCTCTCGTGTCCGGATGAGCTTGCGCTCTCCCCAACAATGCGAGGCCTGCGAGCTCGTGCGGCTGCGCCGCCTCAGTGCGTCTCAGCCGGGCGCGGCGGTGGCGGCGCTTCCGCTCCGGCGCGGCGAGGAAAGGCGATGGACCAGAGGCGCACCAGCGGACCGGAGATCAGGTACAGCAGCGAGCCGGCGAACCAGAACTCGCGCGGCCACCTGCTGGCGATCCCGGCCACCAGAGCCAGGCCGACGAAGTACATCAGAGACCAGCCCCGCTGCAGGTTCAGACCCTTCTGGCTGCGGTAGCGGATGGGAGAGACCATGGCGAAGGCCACGGCCACGGTGACGACGGCGACGACCATTGCGAAACGGTGATCGGTCACGGGGAGGGGCGCGTAGCTGATCAGCGACGCGAGGACCATGGCGCCGGCGGGGCTGGGAAGTCCGACGAAGTAGCGGTAGTCGGTCTTGCCGGTCTGGACGTTGAAGCGGGCCAGACGGAGCGAGACCGCGACCAGAAAGAGGAACGCCAGGCCACCGCCGAGGCGGTCGAGGGTGTGCAGGCCCCAGGCGTAGACCAGAACCGCGGGAGCGGCGCCGAAGGTCACGACGTCGGCCAGAGAGTCGTACTCCTTGCCGAATTCGCTGGTGGCGCCGAGCTGGCGGGCCACCATGCCGTCGAACGTGTCGAAGATCGCGGCGAAGAGGAGCGACAGGCACGCCGTCTCGAAGAAGTCGATGGCCAGCGTCCGGTCGTTGCCGGCCATGGCCTCCAGCGCGCGGGTCGCGTAGTAGATGCAGCGGAAACCGAAAAAGAGATTGAGGATCGTGAACGATGTCGGGATGACGTAGACGCCGCGGCGGAGGTTCTTCCGCAGGTCGGGCTTCATTCGGCGATCTCCGCGATCACGGTGAGGCCGACCTTCACCTTGTCGCGATTCTGGACGAGGATCTGCGCGGCGGGCGGGAAGAAGATGTCGACGCGCGATCCGAACTTGATCATGCCGATACGGTCGCCCCTGACGACCTCGTCGCCTTCCTTCTTGTCGAAGACGATCCGCCGCGCCAGCAGCCCGGCGATCTGCTTGAAGGCCACCACCGCCCCGCGGGAGTCCTGGACGACGATGAGATTCTGCTCGTTCTCCGTCGACGATTTTTCCACCATCGCGGCCAGCTTCTTTCCCGGGTTGTAGCGGTAGTGGATGATCCGACCGCTGATCGGCGCCCGGTTGACGTGAACGTCGAAGACGGACATGAAAATGCTGACCTGCCGGGTCAGGCCGGGCCACACCGAGCCGTCCGGCACGTCCTTGATCTGCACGACCGTTCCATCGGCCGGCGAGAGGACGTCAACGTGGCGTTCCGATCCGCGGCGAACGGGATCGCGGAAAAAGTTCAGCAGAAAGGCGGCGATGAGGCCGAAAACGATGGCCGCCACGGTCCACTGCACCAGCAGCGCCACCGCGGCAAGAACGACGAACGGGATGATCAACAACCATCCCTCAGGGGCGAACCGCAGGCGCATGTTCCGCTGGATCTCCGGGGCGCGATGTTATGCAAAGGGAGTGCTGTGGACAAGGAATATCGGACGCGTGGTTTCGCTGAAGAAATGGTCACCGAGTCACCAGGTCACCCGGTCACCGGTTCGGTGATGAGAAACCGGTGACCCGGTGACTTGGTGACCTGGTGACCTGGTGACCCGGTGACCCGGTATCTCTCACTTCATCAATCGCGCAACCACAAAAAAAGGCTCCGGTCGCCCGGAGCCTTCGATGTCGTGTCTGTTTTCGCGGATCACGCCACGTGCGCTGTGTCGTATGTGCGGATCCGCTGAGCCATCTGGTCCTTCAAATGGAGTTTGCGTTTCTTCAACCGCTTCTCTTCGATCTCCTCCTCGGCAGTGATCTGGCTCTTCGAGATCAGCTGGTGGAGCCGGTCTTCACACTCGTGGTGTTCTTCGACCCACTGCCGGAATTCTGGATCTTCTGTCGTGAGAATCTGTTGAATGTCAGCAATTGAATTCGACATCGATTTTCCTCCTTTGAAGTACCAATCGGCATTCGCATTTTAGCACCGCAAAACGGTCTAAGTGTCGGATTTTGCCGCGCCGTAAGTTGCAGTATTGCAAAGAGTTGAGGCTGCCGCTCACTTCCGTATGTACGTCCCCTCACGGTGCTTCCGCGGCCCCTCGTGACGCTGCGTGCCGACCCGCCCGGTCGCGTACAATGCGCGCCGCAAATGCGGCGCCAGCACATCCCAGGACTCGCCGTCGCCGTCGTGCTCGCCTCGACGCTGATCACCCCGTTCGGGCGCGAGCTCTTCGTCGGTGACGAGACCAAGTACTCGATGGTCATACGCGAGATGCGCGCCACCGGGGCGTTCTTTCTCCCGACGCTCCTGGGTCAGCCCTTCACCCACAAGCCGCCTCTGCATTTCTGGATCGTCGACCTGCTGAGCTTTTTGCTCGGTCCGTACTCGATGTGGACCTTCGTTCTTCCCTCCCTCATTTCGTACGCGGCTCTGCTATGGATCGTCTACGCGATGGCCGGGGAGCTGTTCGGGCGGCGTTCGATGGCGGCGGCGTTCGTTTGCGGCACTTCTCTGCTGGTGTGGGGATCGGCGCAGACCGCCAGGATGGACGTGTCCTTCACCGCGCTGATCGCGCTCGCGGCCTGGCTCGTCTTCCGGTTCTTCGAGCACGACGACTTCCGCGCGCTTCTTTTCGCCGGCGTCGCTCTCGGGATCGCGTCGCTGGACAAGGGTCCCATGGCGCCACTGATCGTCATGGTGCTGTTTGCGATCGAGTGGTGGCGGCGCAAACGCGCTCCACGCGGCAACTACGCATGGGCGATCCTGGCGATGATCGCAATTCCGCTGCTCTGGTTCGTTCCGGCCATGATCATTGGCGGGAGCAGCTACACGCACGACGTGCTGCAGAAGCAGCTCGCCGAGCGTGCCGTCAGCGCGTGGGTGCACAAATCGCCGCCCTGGTTCTATCTCGAGCACGCGCCGGCGACGATCTTCCCCTGGCTGCTGCTCCTGCTCGTTGCGTTGATTGCGGCCTACCGCCGCGGCGAAGCGTCAGCGGGAGTGAAGTTCTGCGCCGGCTGGATCGTGGCCGTGGTGCTGCCGTATTCGCTCCTCAGCAGCAAGCTCGACGTCTACATGATGGCCCTCATCCCGCCGGTGGCCCTGCTGATCGGGGACTTCGTGGAACAGGCGCGCGATGACGATTGGACTCGCTGGGGCCTCGCCGCGAACGCCTTCATGCTCGTGCTGCTGGTCGTTCTGGGAGCGGGAGGTCTGCTGGTCTCACCGAGGGCGGTCAGGGGGCCGGAGCACGCCTACCTGCAGATGACGTCGGTGCGGATGCTTTTCGTCGTCCTGATCGTCACCGCAATCGTGGGCATCGTCGTGGTCGTGCGTACGAAGAGCCTGGCCGCCTCGACGATCGCTGTCGGTCTGGTGCCGCTGGCTGCGTTCGTCTATGCCGCCGCGGCGTTGATGCCGGTGGTCAACGAGATCGCCTCGACGCGTCCCCTGGTCCGCGAGCTCGTTCGGCAGCACGTGCCCGGCGACAGCATCGCGCTCTACTCGTCGCCTCATCTCTGGACGCGCGACATGCCACGCGATCTGGAGCACGTGCATTACGTCTCCGCGACGGACTTTTCGAACAGCTCGTTCCGTCCGACGCTCATCGTGACGAGCCGCGGCCATGCTGCCGACATCGCCGGTATCCTGTTGCACTATCGCCGCATAGCCAGCGTGCGCATGATCGGAAAATGGACCGATGTCTATCGACGCTAAGCGGTCGACCGCCGCTGCCGGCTTCGTGACGCTGCTGATTCTGTCGGTCTGGTGGCCCTCGCCCATCGTGTCGGTGAACGAGCTCTGCTGCAATGCGCCGTTGGGGATCGACGAGCTCTCATTCCTGGGACGCGAGCAGCCGCGCTGGGACGTGGTCTTCTGGTTCCTGGCCGGTCTCTTTACGATCGCGCTGCTGCAATCGGGAAGCTGGAGAGCCCGCGATTTCCGCACCCTGTGGGAAACGGCCCGGAACGGCCGCTATCGCCGTGCGTTCGCACCGCTGCCGCTGGCCGTCGCCCTCGTCGTTTGCGCCGTCGTCGTGGCTCTGATGTGGCGGTTCGTCGATTCGGCGCTCGTGGCGTGGTGCGAGTCGATCGAGTCGCAGTCGATCGACGACACCATCCGCTTCTTCAATCGGTTGGGCGGCGGCATGAACCCGCCCCTGATCATCCTGTTCTTCGCCATCGCCGGCGTGGTCTACCAGCACCGCCGCTGGATCGGCTATGCCGTTTCCATGGCCATCGCCGCGCTCGGTGCCGGCGTGCTGGCGCAGATCATCAAGCATGTTGCCGGACGGGCCCGGCCGGAGCTCTGGTTAGGCCCGTTCACGCACGCCCGCCCGTCAGCGACTTCGTTCCCGAGCGGCCACACCATCGCCGCGTTTGCGCTTGCCGGAGTGCTGCTCTTCGCCTCGCGAAGCGTCGTGCTGCGGGTGGTGGCCCTGATCCTCGCGCTCTGTGTCGCTGCCGCGCGCGTGCTCGCCTTCCGCCACTGGCCGTCGGACGTCGTCGCGTCGGCGCTCATCGCGCTGCTCTTCGCATGGATCGTCACGACGGCCGTGATCCGCCTCACAGAGCCGCCCGGGGAACCCGCATAGGCTCCCGTCGTTTCAAACTTGGTGTGTAGGGGGACCGCCGCGAAAGCGGCGGCCTGGGTTCAAGAGGCAGGCGCGACGCGCCTGCCTCTTTTTTTCTGGTTGCGCGGTTGCGCGGTTGCGCGGTGGTGAAGCGGATGATCCGATCGCCGACCCCGCAACCGCGCAACCCCGCAACCGTCTTCGGCGGGCGGCGGTGGTCACCCTTCCAGATCGGCGAACGAGACCGACACCAGCCGCGAGCAGCCCGCTTCTTCCATCGTCACGCCGTAGAGGATGTCCGCGGCTTCCATGGTGCGGCGGGAGTGGGTGATGACGATGAACTGGGTGTCCCGCGACATGTCGCGCACGAGGCGCACGAAGCGCTCCGTGTTCACCTCGTCGAGCGGCGCGTCGACCTCGTCGAGGATGCAGAACGGCGAAGGCTTGAAGCGGAAGATCGCGAACAGCAGGGCGATGGCGGTCAGCGCTCTCTCTCCGCCGGAGAGAAGGGCGATGGACTGATTTTTCTTGCCCGGGGGCTGAGCGACGAGCTCGATGCCGCTCTCCAGAACGTCCTCTTCGTCGAGCAGCTGCATGCGCGCGGTGCCGCCTCCGAAGAGCGACTCGAAGATCTGCGTGAACGACTCGTTGACTGCATTGAAGGCGTCGCGGAACAGCTCCCGCGAAGTGAGGTTGATCTTGCGGATGGTCTGCCGGAGCGATTCGATGGCCTGCACGAGGTCGTCGCGCTGCGTACGCAGGAAGGATTCGCGCTGCTCGAGCTCCTGGTGCTCGTCGATGGCCAGCACGTTGACGGGACCGATCTTTTCCATCTGGTCGGCGAGCCGGGCCACCTCGGCATCGAGCTCGGCCCGGGCGTCGTCGTCAGCCGGAGGTTCGACCTCCGCGAGCGCCTCGATGCCGGCATGAAGGTCGAGAGCGATCTGCTCGCGCAGCAGGTCGAAGGCGGCCCGGGCGCGGTCGGCGCGCCGCTCCGATTCGAACAAGGCATCCCTGGCCGTGTTCCAGAGCTCGCGCGATGCCACGGCCCGCACTTCGAGGTCGCGCACCCGGACCTCCAGATCGGCGACCTCCGCCTCCAGGCTGACGCGGATCTCGGAGAGCTCGTGCAGCCGGCCTAACGAGGAGTCGAGCTGGCCGCGCGCGTTCTCCACAGCGGTCTCGGTCTCATGCTGCTTGCGGACGAGCGACTCCACCTCCTGCTGCAGCTGGGTGGCCCGGCCGCCGAGGGAGATGACGATGCGCGAGAGGTTCTCGTGCTCGCGCTGGATGGCGTTGACGTTGCCGGCCGCCGTCTCGACGTCGACGCGGGCCTTCGAGGCCACGTCGGTGACCTCTTCGAAGGCCTGCCTGGCGATGACGAGCTGTTCCTCGTGATCGCGAATCTGCTGCTGGGACTCTGCTTCCGCATGTTCGAGCCGCGACAGCTCCTCGATGGCGGTGTTCTTCCGGGTGATGAGCTGGTCCTTTTCCTCGCCATAGAGGGCCGCTTCCTCGGTGGCGGCGGCAAACTCGTTTTCGAACCGCTTCAGCTCGGCCGTGACGCGCTCGCGCTCGTTGCGTCGGTCGCGCAGTTCCTGTTCCGACGTGCGGGCGCATTCCTCGGCCAGGATGCGGG
Source organism: Acidobacteriota bacterium (assembly GCA_021781455.1). Lineage (GTDB taxonomy): Bacteria > Acidobacteriota > Thermoanaerobaculia > Gp7-AA8 > Gp7-AA8 > JAJXWV01. The sequence continues at coordinate 204,332 of JAJXWV010000064.1, forward strand.
CATCGTCCGCCGCGTGCAGTTGCTCGTCGACGGCATGCAGCGCGGCGGTGATGGAGCTGGCGCGGGTCTCCTCGCTTCCGAGGATCGCTTCGAAGTCCGCCAGCTGGCGCTTGATCGAGAAGACGCCGGGCGTGGCTCCTTCGGTGCGTCCGCCGACGACCAGCGGACCGCGGACGATGTCGCCCTCCAGCGTGATGAACGTGGCCGTGGGACGTTCCCTGCCGCGTTCGATGGCCTGCTGCAGGTTGCCGACGATGTAGGCCTCGGGGATGGCGTGGCGGACCGCATCGGCGACCGCACCTTCGCCGATGATGGAGAAGGTGGCGTCTCCGCGGCGGGAGCCCTCGCCGACAGGTTTGTAGTCGAGCATGAGAAACGCGCCGCGCCCCGCGCCGCGCTCGTGAAGGCGATGAATGGCCTCGAGCGCGGTCTCCGCGCCCTCCACGACCACCGCCTTGGAGATCTCGCGAAGCAGCGTGTCGAGGGCGGCCTCGAATCCCTCCGCGGCGCGCACGGACTCGGCGGCCGAGAGCGCGCTCGGGATGAGCTCCAGGATGGCTCGGCGGACGTCCTCTTCCTGCGATTCGAGGGAGGTGAGGAGCGTGCGCAGCGAGTCGATCTTGTAGGTTGTCTGCGAAATCGTGTCCCGGGCGCTGGCCAGAGATTCGCGCATGGAATCGCGGCGGGCTACGAGCTCGTCGCGATGCGCCAGGGTCTCGCGGGCCTGCTGCTGGGCCGCCACAAGCGCCTGTTCCGCAGCCCGCACGCGGTCATTCCACTCGTCGGTGGTGGCCTGCGCGCCGGCGCGGTTCTCGGCTGCCTTGCGCGCCTGGTCGTCGAGCTTGGTCAGGTAGAACTCGCACTTCTCGACGGCGATCTCGATCTGGTGCACCTGGTTACGCGCCTCGGAGATCCTGGCGATGGTGCGCATCAGCGACTCGCGCGAGTCGGTCAGCGACTTCTCGTGCCCGCGCACCTCATCGGATTTCTCCTGGCGCTCGCGCTCGAGCTGGTCGGCAATGTCGCGGAGACGGTTGCGCTCGGCCCGCGCCGCTTCGAGTTGCTGGTTTTTTTCGTCGAGCAGGGTCTGCTGCTCGGTTGCTTCGTGTTCGAGCCCGGCGATCTGTGCGCGAGCGGTCTCGATCCGTTGCACCAGGTCGCCGAGGTTCGTCTCCGACTGCTGCATGAACGAGCGCAGCCGCTCCACGTCGGCGCTCAGACCGGCCACTTCCTCGCGGATGTTCGAGGCGCGCGAGGCGCGGCCGGCGTGTTGTGTACGCGTTTCGGCGAGGTCCGCTTCGTCCGTCTCGAGCTGCGCGGCCAGTTCCGCTTCGCGCGCCTGAGCGTCCGCAACGGCGGTCTCGGCGGCACTCTGTTCTTCCTGTGCCAGGACGATGCGGCCCTTGTAGAGCGCGCGCTTCGCAGTGGAAAGCTGTTCCGAGATTTCTTTGTGACGGCGTGCTTTTCCCGCCTGCCGCTTCAGCGAGTTCAGGTTGCGCGTCACCTCGCCGAGCGTGTCGTCGATGCGCAGAAGATTCTGCTGCGTCTCTTCGAGCTTCAACTCCGCGGCGCGGCGCTTGGTCTTGTACTTCGTGATCCCGGCCGCTTCCTCGATCAGACGGCGCCGGTCCTGTGGCTTGTTGGACAGGATCAGGTCGATCTTTCCCTGCTCCATCACGGAGTAGTTCCGGATGCCGAGTCCCGTGTCCATGAGGATGTCCGAGATGTCCTTCATCCGGACGCGACGGCCGTTGAGGCGGAACTCCGACTCACCGGTGCGGAAGACGCGGCGGTTGATGACGATCTTTCCGTCATCGGCCATCGGATGATTGCTGTCGCCGTTGCTGGTGCCGAGGGTGAGCGTGACTTCGCCCATGGAGAGCGGACGCCGGCGCGCCGAGCCCTGGAAGATGACGTCGTCCATCGTCTCGCCGCGGATGTGCGAGGCGCGGTTCTCGCCGAGCACCCAGATGATGGCGTCGCAGATGTTGGACTTGCCGCAGCCGTTCGGGCCGACCACAGCGGTCATCGGAGACGGGAAATCGAGGTTGGCGGGATCGTAGAACGACTTGAAGCCGTGTATTTCTAGCTTTTCGAGACGAAACATTTGTTTCGAGGCACCTGAACTGAAAGCGGTAATGGACAGCCCGATGGTAGCAGGATTGAACGCTGCCACGCAGGCGATTTTCAGCGGCCCGAACGCAGACCAGAGACCACAGACCAGAGACCACAGACCACAGACCAGAGACCGCAGACCACAGACCAGAGGCCACAGACCACAGACCACAGGCCACCGGCCACGGACCACAGGCCACGGACCGCTGATGAGGGCAGGCCCATCACATCGTTCAGGACCCCCTGCGGTCTGCCGTCTGCGGTCTGCGGTCTGCGGTCTGCCGTCTGCGGTCTGCGACCTGCGCTCCTCGTACAATCGGACACCAATGACCGCCATCGACGACTTCCTCCGGCGCGAGATCGACCTCGGCAGTTTCCCGGGCGCGGTGTACGCGATCGGAACGCCTGAGGGAATCGAGCGGGAAGGCGCGTTAGGCAATGCCGTCGCGGTGCCGCTGCGCCTGGCGACGACGATCGACACGATCTACGACTGCGCCTCTCTGACCAAGCCGCTCGTCACGACGATCCTCGTTCTGCAGGACGTCGCCTCCGGACGGCTGTCGCTCGATCAGCAGCTGCACGGATACACGCTCCACGAGCTCCTGACGCACACCTCGGGACTGCGCGCCTGGATGCCTCTCTACGCCTTTCCCGATCCGTTGCAGACGCTGCTGCGAGACGGCCCCGAATGCGAGCGCGGCACGCGCGTCATCTACTCCGATCTGAACTTCATCCTGCTGTGGTTCGCGCTGCGTGAGATCCATGGCGATTTCAATGTTCTGGCGCGAGAGCGCATTTTCGAGCCGCTCGCGCTTCGCGATGCCACGCTCGATCCTTCGCCGCTGCTCAAGCCGCGCATCGCTGCGACCGAGTGGGGGCAAAGGTACGAAACGAAGATGTGCGCGGAGCGGAAGATCGAGTGCGAGGTCCGCCAGGGACTGATCTGGGGACAGACGCACGACGGCAATTCCTGGGGGGTGGGACACGGGTGCGCCGGGAATGCGGGGCTGTTTGCCACCGCCCGGGACGTCTTCCGCATCACGCAGGCGTTCATCAATGGCGAGCTCGTGCCGCGCGACCTGGTCGCCGACGCGGTTCGCAACCACACTCCCGGCATGGACGACGGCCGCGGACTGGGATGGCAGCTCGGCACCGGGAGTGTCGCGACCTCGATGCTCTCGCCCGGCTCCTGGGGTCACACCGGCTTCACGGGAACTTCAGTGTGGGTCGATCGCGAGCGGCAGAAGATCATGGTGCTGCTCGCGAACCGCGTGCACCCCTGCGCCGCGCCGATCCCGATTCAGAAGGTGCGCGGCGATTTTCACAGGCTGGCTCTGCAGTGCTGAGTACTGAGTGCTGAGTACTGAGTAACTGCATCGAGGACGCGCACTCAGTACTCAGTACTCAGTACTCAGTACTCGTCAAGCCCACACGCTGCCCGGAGCCCACCGCGCGGCTCGCAATCGAAGGAGCTCCGCGGCCTGGGCATCGCCGTTCGCCTCCGCGAGCTTCGCAAACATGACCAGCGTCTCCGCGAGCAACGGATCGGGATCGGTGTAGTCGTCGCGGAAGCGGGTCTCGAGCAGCTCGACATTGTCGCGGTAGGTGCGTAACGCCGCCTCGCGGTCGCCGGAACGGAGCAGGATGTAGGCGAGCCCGAGCGCCTGGAACTCCTGGATCTGCGGGTGCAGCGCGATCGTCTCTTCCATGATCGCCCGCGCCTCGTCGAGGTCGTGGCCCATGTGCGCCAGCGACAGCGCGATGCCCTCGCGGGCGGCGGGATCGGATGAACGGTGATACGAAGCGACGGCGTCGTCGAAGCGGCCGAGGAGCTTCAGCGCCTCCCCTCGATGGAGCCAGGCCGCAGAGTCGTCTGGAGAGGTGGAGAGAATCCGTTCGGCCGCCACGACAGCCTCCGTGTAACGGTGCTGCTGGATGAGATTCTGCGGAGAGCTGACCGGCTTCTGCGCCCGCATGTACGCAACGGACCACGCCACGACGGCGACGAGGATGACGAACGCAACGAGCTCGCCCATCAGCGCGGTCGTGAGGCGGGCGGTGTTCCTGGCGAGTTGTTAGGCGGAGATGTGGCCGGCTGGTGCGGGGCTGGACGTGCGCCGTTCTGCGCCTTCTGCGCGGCGGCCTGTTGCGCGGCGGCCTGTTGCGCGGCGACGACGTCGGGCGGTGTCACTGCGCCCGGCTCGACGACGTAGGTCCGCAGCGAGCTCGGATTCCCGTCGAACTGGAAGTGGAGCGTCGGCATCGGCAGCTGCGCCGGCTCGTTCGCCTGGCCGCCCAGGTCGGCGATGTCACTGAGCGGCACGGCCGGGCCGCTGGAGACGGCGGTGGCGTTTCGCGCAGTCACGAACTGGTGGAGCGCGGCCAGCACGACCAGCAGCGCCAGGATGCCCAGCGCCACTACGATGCCCTGACGCTGCCTCGCGTATTCGACGACGCGCGTTGTGGCACTCGAGGGATGCAGGTGAAAGGTCTCGCGCAGGAGCGCTTCGGTGTCGACCTTCTGCCCCGTCTTCGGATCAGCACCGCAGTACGGGCAGAGCTTCGCCGCAGCGTCGATCTGGTGTCCGCAGGCCACGCAAACTGCTTTACTCACGAGCATGGAATGATAGTTCGACCGTGAACGAGGAGGGTACCGGCACGCCGTTCTCCGTGGCCGGCCTGAATCGCCACGATTGCACCGAGGAGACCAACTGGCCCATGTTCGCCGGGATCGCCTGCCTCACGTCGACGTTCCTGACCCGCCCGTCCGCTCCGATGCTCAGCTCCAGTCGGGCGGTGGCGTTCTCCGGGACCGACAGATCGGGCACAGGCTGGTATTCGGGCACCGGCGCCGTACGGGAGGCCGGCCTCGGAACGCTCGCGGTCGCCGATTCACCGGCCGTCTGATGCGACCGTGCCGGAGCCGTGGCGCCCTGCTCGTACGCCGCTCCGCCGAGCGACCGCGGGTCGACGAGAACGTTCGTGTTCTTCTTTTCGTTCTGCGCGGCCTGCGCCATCTGCGAGTACTGGGAGGAAGACACCGCCGTGGCGTCGGTCCGCTGAAGGGCATTGTCGAGGCCCTGGGCGGTGGTCGTGGTCGGTGCGCTCGTGATCGGCTGCTGGTCGATCGATGGCGCAGGACTGTCGTCCGGCACCAGTGTCACGTTCGCACGCTGCGTCGGCCTGGCCGGTCCTGCAGCTGCTTCCTTCTGCTGAAGCTTCATCTGCTCGACCTGCTGTTCCGAAGGAGGCACGGCCTGAGGGCCGGTGTCCCGAAGGCGCTGGGCGATGGCCAGCCCGGTGACGAGGACGACGGCGAGAATCCCGATCCCGGCGAGAACCGGCTTACGCCAGCGGTGCTCGGGTGGCGGCACATACGGCTCGACCGGAGGCGCACCGGCGGCGTGCTGCGCCGGAACCGGCAGCGTCTGATCCCAGTTGCAGTACGGACAGATCCGCGCCTGGCCGTCGATCTTCCGGCCACAGCGAATGCAAGCCTTCATCCCGCTCATCTGTTGTCCGTTTGTGCAACCAACGTACCGTCCTGCCACCAGGCCACGCCCCCGGGGATTGCAGAGAAGGCATTTGGAGCCACGCCGTGTGCCACGACGCTGCTTTTCCCTTTCGAGAAGCGGTAGAGCGTGCCGATGCTCGAGTCATAAGCGATCGAGCTGCTTCCGTTCATCGACAGCCTGTCGACTCCGCTTTCGAAGATCGAAGCGCTGGCGGGATTGGCGCTCAGGCCGATGAGGCCGCGCAAGAACCCACGGGCAGTCGCCTCGGCGACCGACTGTTCCCCCTCGAGCATCCAGACTCGCCTGGAAGAAGGGTCGGCCACCGCCACCATCACCGCCGAAATCGGCGTCGGTGGCACGATCAGCGCGAGATCGACCGGCACTGCTCCGACCGGCACTTCGCTCATCGCCTGCATCGAGGTGAGGTCGACCGTGCGGATCGTGCCGGCGGAGCGCGACGACTTCCGAACTCCGCCCCCCTTTGCGAACCGGGAAGCGTCAAGAACCACCCCGCTCCCTGTGGGGTAGACGAGATATGCGACGTGTCGGCTGATCTCGAGATCGGAGGCGAAGGGGGCCACCGGTTTGCTTCGCGAAACGGCGAACGGAGTCAACGTGATTTCCTGCAGAGATCCCGCGGTTCGTGAGTAAACGTAGAGCGTGCCATGGTCCTCGCGCATGAACGCGGGATCGGCGGCCACCGCGACCCTGGCTCTGGGGCCGGTGGCGGCGATCCGCTCCACGATGCGCGCATCGCGGTCGAGCACGTAGAGATCGCGTCCGACGAATGCGGCGGCAATCGGCGTCTCGCCGGTGCGGATCGGACGGGGGATGCCGCTTTCGAGATCGATCACCACGGCCCGGTTGTCGATCGGATCGAGGACGGCGATGTCCTTTTCGCCCGCGGCAATCGCGCCGGAGTACGGCACGCCGGCCGCACGCCAGATGCGCGTTTTCGCGTCGGCCGCGTAGAGATCGACGACGCCGTCATGCGCGGCGACGATCGTCCCGGCGGGTGTCACGGCGATGCTCTGGGCGAGAAGTGGCGCTGCGGCCAGCGCGAGAAACAGAACAAGCCACGGAGCGCCGCCT
>JAJXWV010000061.1 GCA_021781455.1 Acidobacteriota bacterium
TCACTGTCGATCCTGCGGCGCTCTTCAGCCAGAGGTCGGTTCGCCAGAACGATCCGGCAGAGCCGGGGCCGCGACCTGCAGCCGGAGCGAGGATTTCATTCGACATCATGTTGGTCGGGCCGGTGCCGTTCATCTGAGCGGAGAGAGGAACGACGAGAAAAAGAGAGGTTGCGAAAGCGAGGAAGAGGGTGCGCATTTCAGACACTCCTGTCGGCGAGATATTTATAACTAAATGGCGATATGGTGATGCTCATAAGCAGAGGGACGACGACGGTATTCCGGGCGCGTCGCGCACGTTGAAAATGCAATCTTGCCGGGTTCACGAACGGTGATTCTGAGTCACTTCCGAACCAGCCTCATGATCACGACGACCAGGAAAACGATCAGCAGCAGAGCGATGATCGACCAGATCCACCACCAGCCCATCATGCCGCCCATCAGTCCGTGCATGCCTTGCATCGCGCGCCTCCGGAGTTGCTGCAAGGAAGATGCGCGCCTGTTCTGGCGCAACAATTTGACCGTGACCGACACTGTCGCTGACTCAGTGTCCGTCATCGACATCGCAAAACGGCGCCGTGAAGGTGGGGAAGATGCCGAACGGCATCACCTTCCCGCTATTCTACAAAGTAGTCGCGAAGTAGTCGTTTCAAGCAAGGCGCCCACTTAGCGCCGGGTGTCTGGTCCGCATGCATTCTGGTGAGCAAGCGAGCGCAGGATCGTATCGAGGACGACGTCCAGACTGGAAATGACGTCTTCCGCAAGAAATCGCAACACGAAATACCCGTTCTCCTGAAGGATATGGTCCTTCCGACGATCACGGCGGTACGCTTCGGGGTCGTTCAAGTGCTGCGTGCCGTCAACCTCGACCACGAGGCGCACGTCCTGACACAGGAGATCGACCTCCATCCGGCCCCGCGAGTCGAAGGGGATCGGAAGGTCGGCATTGAGCTGAAAACGCCCCGCCGTCGGCGGCAGCGTATCGAGCCGGCCGAAGAGCAAAGCTTCCGCGGAACTTCGCGCACGTTCACAACCTCTGGCATCCGGATCTATGGGGCGGGCAGCGTTGGCGAACAGGTTTGCTAGCGGCGCCTCGACGCCATCACGAATGAGTCTGCGTACGGTAGCGGCGTAGTTCCGTTTCCACCCGAGATCCGCCGGAAGGGTTACGGCTGCAGGCCATCCGGGAACCGCACTCGCTGGAAGTTCGATTTTGTACCCGACCGCCTCATAGCCTCTACATCGGCGCTCGAACATTCTGGCGAGCATCGGTACGTCGAGGTCCGCGTAGTCGTACACCCTCACCTCCTTCTTCCCGTCGCGCAGGCGATGCAACCGCCCGACATACTGAGCGATGGTCCCACGCCAGGAGATCGGTAATGTGAGCATCAGCGTGTCGAGGCGAGGGTCGTCGAAGCCTTCGCCGACGTACTTGCCGGTCGCCAGCAGAACTCGGCCTTCGTTAGGCGGAACGGCAGCCAGTTGAGCGGCGGTTGCCTGACGCTGCTTGACACCCATCCCTCCACGAAGAACGATCAGGTGAGGGACCACTTCTCGGAGCAACCACACGAACCGATCGAGATGGTCATTGCGCTCGGTCAGGACCAGAGGAGAACGTCCCACGCTCACCGCATCCAGGACGTCCGAACATACGAGGTGGTTGCGGGCATCGTCGTCGACCAGTTCACGACAGAGATTCTGGAACTCGATGCGCCGGTCACCACTCGTCTCGTTCCCCCGGAATGAGGTGGGCCGAACGATCACGCTGTGTTCGAAAGGCCGCACAGTCGCCTGAGCACGTGCACTCACGCGATAACGAATCGGCCCGCATTGCATCATGACGATCGGGTGATGCCCGTCTTTGCGCGTCACCGTTGCGGATAGGCCGATCACATACCGCGCCCTCGCCTTCCGTGCGACCTGTTCGAAGCTGTACGCCGGCAGGTGATGACATTCGTCGACGATCATCTGGCCGTACGAGCCGACGCGATCGTCGACTTGGCCCTTTCGGTACAGGCTCTGGATGAGGGCGACATCGAGCGAGCCGTTGGCTCGATCACGGCCTCCCCCGATACGACCGATCTCCTCCTCCCGCAGACCCAGGAACGTAGAAAGCCTGGTAATCCATTGATCGAGCAATTGCCGCCGGTGGAGCAGGACGAGCGTACTCACGCGCCGTTCCGCGATCATCCACGCGGCAATGACCGTTTTTCCGAAGGCAGTCGTGGCCGAAAGTACGCCCGTGTCGTGGGATAGCATCGCCGCGGCTGCATGCGCCTGCTCCGGCCGGAGCTCCCCACGAAACGTCACTTGCAGCGCCGTGCCCGGCTGCCGTTCGTCGCTCAGGTTCGGACGGATCTTGAGCTCGGACATCAGGGCCATCGCTTCGTCGAGGCATCCCCGCGGGAGCCCGATGTGACGCGGGCGATCTTCGGCGCAGGCGATGATCCGAGGTTTATCGAATGTTGGGAGGCGCATCGCTTGCGCTTTGTAGAACTCCGGGTTCTGGAAGGCCGCGAGCCGAAGAAACTCGTTTCTGAGACCCGGAGGCAGGAGGTTTTTCGCGATGTAGATCTGGTCGGCGAGCACGAGATCAAGGCTCGCAGGCAAATCCTCCTTGATTCTTCTTGGCTTGGAGCGCTCGTTCTTGGGCGTGATCCATGGTTCGACGTCACCGTCATCGTCGGGCGGCAGCCGAACCCCGAGGATCGAGCCCTTGCGCTCGCCGTCAGTCACAAGTGACTCGATGAACGAGCGACCGATCCTCGGGATTGACGACAGGAATGCCCACTGGTCGGCGTACGGAGCAGAGTCCGGTTTGATGAACACACTGTTGCCCCGTTCACGAGCCGTCTTCTGCAGCGGGAGTGCGATCAAGTTGCCGAAGCCTCCCTGCGGAAGCGTGTCTTGATTCGGGAAGAAACGATCATACGAGGCGAAGCCGATCTCCGGGCGCCGCGTCATCGTTTCGGTTAAAAGGCAGGATCCGAGCTTTCGCGCAAGGGATGCAGGGATGGCCTCATCGACGAAAATCCAGACATGCCCGCCCTGTCCTGACCGGGAGCGCTCGAGCGCGGCAGGAACCTCCATGGTGTGGCAAGTCTCAAGGAATGCTCCTGCATCGTCGAACCAGCCGTCCTTGTCGAAATCGACTGCAAGGAAGAAGCAGGATTCGTCTAGCAGCATCGGGTAGACGCCGGCCACAAAGGGCTGGTGTTCAGCGACCATTAGACCTGCGGCCTGACGACAACTAGAACTGCGGGGTCGGTCTCCTCCGAATAACCGCGAACACGCGAAGCTGAGTCGACTAAGGTGCGCGCG
>JAJXWV010000067.1 GCA_021781455.1 Acidobacteriota bacterium
TCGTATCCTGAGGCCCGCCCCGATAACGTACAAGGGGTCTCCTTTTGAACCAGAACGAGACCCCTCACCCCGGCCCTCTCCCCGCTGCGGCGGGGAGAGGGGGAACGATCGAACGTTTCTTCTCTCCGGTGTCGCGCCTGCGCGATTCGAGTGCTCGGGATGACAAGAGCCTAACGCGTCAACCCGTCCCCGATCTTGTACAGCCCCGGCAGGTTGATCGGCAGGCGGCCCTTGTACGGGATCTCGCCGGTGATCGCTCGGATCGCCGCATGCTCGGCGGTTCCGCTGATGTCGTATGTCACGGCATAGGCGGGGAGCTCCGGCAGGTGCAGGAGGATGTAAGGGCTGCCGAACGCAGTGAAGACGAGCGGCTTTTTCATGGCGATCAGGTCGCGCAGCAGCGCCATCTGCTCGTGATCGAGGTCGATCGATCCCTTGTACGCGGCCACGCGGATGAATCCATTCACCAGCACCGCGTCGGAGATCTGCGCGAGCTTGCGGACGGCGTCGTATTCGCCGGCCGTGCTCTGGTCGTCGATCTGGACCGTGACCGCGCGGGGAAAGCGCTTCGCCAGCTCGCTCGTCGCAATCCGTCCCACCGGCCCCTCGCGCCATCCGGTGCGGTTGTCGAGGAGGTTGATCTGCACGACGCGCGTGCCGACGGACGGCCGGAGCGGCAGCACATGGGCGTCGTCCTTGACCAGGGTGATGGCGTTGTCGGCGATGCGCTGGGCCACGGCGCGATTCTCGGCCGTGCCGACCTTGAGCATCAGCTGGTTCACGTCTGCGTAGCGGTTCTGCGGCTGGTCGAGGCCGAGGGATGCTTTGGCGCGGAGGATGCGCCGGACGGACTCGTCGAGGCGCGCCTCCGTCAGGCGCCCGCTGCGCAGGGCCTCCTGGATTGCGTGGAACGATTCGGGGACGCTCGGGATGCCGACCAGAATGTCGGCGCCTGCCTCGACGGCGCGCACGGTGGCGTCGGCGTTGCTGAACGAGGCGGTCACGCCACGCATGCTCATCGAGTCGGTGAAGACGATTCCGCGGAAGTGGAGGTCGTCGCGCAGCAGGCCGGTGAGCACGTTCTTGGAAAGCGTCGACGGCAATCCCTTCTGAGGCTCGATCTGCGGCAGCCAGATGTGCGCGGACATGACCGCGCCGACTCCGGCGTCGACGGCGGCGCGGAACGGCGGGAGCTCGACCGACTGCAGCCGCTGCATGGTCACGTCGAGAACCGGCATGGCCAGGTGCGAGTCTGTGGATACGTCGCCGTGACCCGGGAAATGCTTGGCGGTGGCCAGCTCGCCGTTCTCCTGGATGCCGCGGACGTACGCGGCCACGAAGCGCGACACCGTGGCCGGGTCCTCGCCGAAGGAACGGATGTTGATGATCGGGTTCTCAGGGTTGTTGTTGACGTCGGCGACCGGATAGAAGTTGACGTTCACACCCGTGGCGCGGCCTTCGATGGCCGTCACGCGCGCGGCTTCGTAGGCGAGCTTCTCGTCGCCGGTGGCCCCGATGGCCATCGCCAGCGGCATGCGCGTGGCACCGTAGAGGACGTACCCGGCTCCTCCTTCGAGATTGTGAGCCGTGAGCAGCGGCACCTTCGCCAGGCGCTGCAGCGCGTTGAGGGTCAGGGCGATCGAGGAGGCATCTCCGATGGCGACGTGGACGCCGCCGACATGAAACTCCGTGACGTCGCGGCGCGCTTCCTTCAGCTCCTCGGCATCGAGCGCGTGAAATCCGCCCGGGCCACTGCCGGGCATCAGCATCTGCCCGATCTTCTCGTCGACGGTCATCGAGCGGAGCGTGCGATCGACCCATCGGTCGCGATTGCGTTCCGTGCGAGTGGCGGCGAAGGCGGCGCTGGCGGCAATGAGCAGACAGAGGACGAATGCGGTTCTTCTCACGGCGCAAAGCTTATGTCACGAGAGCGCAGAGGGCGCGCGTCGAGAGGGCTGAGCCGCCGGCAGAATTTGGCGGCGGCCGTCAGGCCGCCGTTCGTCAGGCCAACACAACGTCCGAGCGCGCGGAGTGCGCGACAGATCATTGTCTCTGTTCCACCTGCCTTCTGCCGGGCACTTCGTGCCCTCGTACGCTGAAGCGATCGTTTGTTCCGGCGGCCTGACGGCCGCCGCTAAATTCTTGCGGCGGCTACGCCGCCTGTTTCCTGGAGGCTCGAGCGGCCCGCCCTCCGCCCTCCGCCCTCCGCCCTCCATCCTCCGTCCTCTGCGCTCCAACCTCTGCCCTCCGCGCTCTGCCCTCCGCGCTCTCAATCGGATACTCTCGGATCGATTCGCGACATGAATAACCGCCTCGACCGTTCCGACCTCTGGCTGGCCCTCGCGGCCCTCGCCGGCGGGCTGATTTTCTTCGGCTCGCTCGCGCGCCTCTGGCCGCTGGCCGCAACGGACGTCAACGCGCCGCCGTCGCGGATCATCGCCAGCGCCAGGGCCTTCCTGAAAGGCGAGCGCATGCCGGCCGACGATTTCGCGGCCGCGGCGCGCCTGGAGCACGATCCGGAGATCCTCGACTACCTCCTGCGCACGTTCGGCCGCAACACGACCCAGCGCCTGATCCGCGAGGGCGAGCCGATCTACGACTACATCGCGTACTTCAAGCGGCGCGGCGACCCTGATTCGCGGTGGGTCGACATTCATCCCACGGCGCACGTCATCGGCTGGGGGCGCACGGTCCAGGAGGACGCGCCGGGCGCCGTGATCGACCAGGCCGCGGCTCGCCGCATCGTCATGCCCGCGATCGCTCTGGCACTGCACGGCAATCTCGCCGGCCTGGCCGAGACCGGATATTCGCAGAGGGAACGCCCGGCCCGGCGCGACCACGCGTTCGTCTTCGAGCGATGGTTGTCGCGCGATCCCGAGCTGCGCGAGCGCATCACCGCGACGGTTTCCGGCGCGGAGGTCACGTCCGTCCACCGCCAGCTGGTCCTGCCGGAGAAGGCCCGCCGCGCCGCCCGCACGCGCGAAGCGCCGACCGTGGCCCTGCAGACCGGCGGCTTCGTGCTGGTGGGCCTCGGCGGACTGGTGGCTCTGGTCGTCTTCCTCACCAGCCTCGCCCGCGGCGAGGTCCGCCTCGGCACGGCCGCGCGATGGGTGGCCATCATCATCGTGTTCTTTCTGCTGACGCAGCTGCTGCGCACGACCGATCTGCTGCTGCAGTGGGACTCGCTCTGGCCGCGCTGGATCGCCGATTTCCAGTCGCTGGCCTTTGACCTCGCCCAAGGCGCGTGGATCGCGTTCGCGCTGTTCATCGTCATCGCCGCCGGCGACGCCATGGACCGCCGCAGCGGCGCCAATCGGGGGGTGTCGCTCTGGAGCATCGGCCGCGGGCATCTGTTAGACCCTGCGGTGGGGATGGCCTCGCTGCGCGGCTTCATGGTGGGGCTGGTCTGCGGCGGGTCGATGGCCCTGACGCTCCTCGCACTCGAGCTCTTCGCCGGCGCCTGGGTGGCGATCCAGCCGCAGGGTTTCTTTTTCTTCGCGATCAACTCGATCTGCCCCGCGGCGTCGACGCTCCTCTACTTCCTGATGGTGGCTCTCGTCGAGGAGCTCGGCTACCGATTCTTCGCCGGCACGTGGCTGATCTCGCGCTACGGAAAACGATGGCTGGCGATCATCGTTCCGGCAGTGCTCTACGGGACGAGCCACACCGGCCTGACGTTCCTTCCGCCCGCGGAGCCGTTCTGGGGACGGGCAATTGCCCTAACAGTTGTCGGCTGCGTCTGGGGCTGGGCCTTTCTCCGCTACGACGCCCTGACGGTGGTCCTCTCCCACTTCACCGCCGATCTCTTCATCTTCAACTGGCCCCGCCTCGGCAGCGGCGACCCGATCCTCGTCGCCAAAGCGATCGCCACGATCGCCGTACCGCTCTTGCCGGGGCTGCTGTTCCTGATGCGGAGGCGGAAGCAGGAGCAGGATCCCGAAGTGGGATAGGCGGGCCGCATCATCAACTGTGCGCCGCGTGAACGTCATGACTACGAAGAAGCAATCAAGTAACCGGAAGCCTAAAGCCTCGCACATGCGAGCGGAGTACCGGTTTGATTACTCCAGGTCGCGTCCGAACCGCTTCGCTTCCAGAGTGCCGCAGGCCACGGTGGCGGTCGTGATCGAACCCGACGTCGCAACCGTTTTCGATTCCGCCGAGAGCGTCAACCGGCTTCTCCGCTCAGCGATGAAGGCCATGCCCGAGCGCACGCGCAAGCGACGTGCCGGCTAACTGGTGCCTGCAGCACCCGATGCCCACTCGGCAGCGGGATCGCAAGTGCGTTACGATCTGCCTGAGACGTTAACGCGATGCCATCGGTGCTTGTCACGGGCGCGAGTCGGGGCTTCGGAAGAGCGGTTCTCGAGGTTTACCGCCGTCGAGGTTGGATGCTGTTCCCGCTGGTGCGTGACTCGAAGGTCGAAGCGGAATTGGCTGGGGATCGGTGTCATCCGATCTGCGCCGACGTCGGGCTGGCCAGCGCGGAGAGTGCAATCGCCAGCGTGCTCGAGGCGCACACGAGCTCGCTCGACCTCCTCATCAACAACGCGGGGAACGTCAGGAAGCTCAGGTGGCTGCCGGAGACGGCTGCCGAGGATCTCGAGGAACTGTTCCGCGTGCACTGTGTGGGAGCGTTTCGCTGTACGCGGGCGGCACTGCCGTTTCTCAGGAAGGCTCCGAAGCCGGCGGTGGTCAATATCACGTCGCGCTTCGGGTCGACTGCACGGGCCGCCGGCGGTGAGTTCCGGGGAATCTATTCCTATTCGATCGCCAAGAGCGCACAGAACATGCTCACCGTCTGTCTCGATCAGGAGCTTCGGAAAGAGGGCATTCGCGTTTTTGCCGTCCATCCGGGGCGACTCAGGACCAGCGTCGCCGCCGTTGATGCCGACACGGAGCCACGAGCGGCCGCGGAGAAGCTCGCGGAATGGCTGGACTCGGCCGACCGCGATGCGGGCTGCAGTCTCTACGATCTGATGGCGGGCGAAATCATTCCGTGGTAGCAGTCTACGATCCGCGTTCCGGCGTTTGGCGTGAGCTCTGGTGCACCACAGAGAGCACTGAGATCACAGAGCGGCCAGATGGCCCTCTTACAAACAAAGGTGAAATCCGAGACCTCTCGCACGGCGAGATCGGGATCGGATCGTCGTGTGAACAACTCGAGGCTGACAGACGCGACGGGCGCGGCTTTCACCGCCGGGCGGAACGCGCTCGTCTGGGCGGTGATCATGACGGTGGCAACGCTCGCGACGGAAGGGAAGCTCCAGGCCGATGAGAAAACGGCTGCTCCGAGGCCGGGTGAGGAGATGCGCACGCCGCGGCGCCTCGTGCTTTGCCTCGACGGCACCTGGAACAGCGCCTACGACGAGCACAAGAGGCGCGACGGACACACGGTCCTCAAGCCGACGAATGTGCTGAAGGCCTGTCGCGCCGTGCTGCCCATCGACGATGCGGGGGCGATGCAGATCGCGTACTACGACATCGGCGTGGGCTCGCTCGCCGAATATCCCGGCGCCGCCAACCGTCTGTTGTACTTCTCCTATTACCTGCCGCGATGAGCGGCGAGGGAGGAGGGGCTTCCGTCGGGCAGCGACTCCTCGATGCCGATGCTTCCTTTGGAGTGGGTCGACCAGCGGCATCAGGAGTATCCGGACAGGAGTCGCTTCCGTTTCGTCGAGCCGATCGACTACCGCGAAATCCGGAAGGCCATCGACGACGCGCAGCCGGACATGCTGGCGGCGGCGGCCGCGAAGATCGAGAACTTCCTCAACAACCAGAGCCTGGTCGTGCTGTTCCGGTTCGGCGGAAAGAACCTGCTCTTCGTCGGCGACGCGCAGGCGGGCAACGGCCGTCAGGCCGCCGTTCGATGAGCCCAATCCAGCGTCCGAGCACGCGAAGCGCGCGACAGATCCTTCTGTCTTCGACGCTTCCGTCGGGCACTTCTCGCCCTCGTACGCTGTTGTGGTCGCTGGCTCCGGCGGCCTGACGGCCGCCGCTAAATTCTTACGGCGGCTCCGCCGCCTCTGGCGGTTATGCCGCCTGCCGAGCTATCCGGCGGCGATGCGGGTGAAGGCGGCGCGGGCGGCGGCGCTCGACGAGGCCATCGCGGAGAGTTTCTCGGCCAGGGATGTCAGCCACTGCTCGAGCGACATGGTCTCCGTCTTCAGCGTGATCCCGCGGACGGTCATGATCCGCTGCGCCTCGATCTTCGTTCCATTGCGCGATAGGCGGAAGGTGAGCTCCTCGAGGACGACGTCGAATCCCGCGACTTTCTTGAAGAGCATTCCCGCCTCGCGGACGGTGGTGCGGTCCGGCAACGTCTGGCGGAAGGTCTCCATCAGCCGCTCGAATCCGGCGTGCAGGGTGGCCGAGTCGCCGGCCAGAGAGGCGGCCAGGGCCTGCGGGTCGATGGCCACGCTGCTCCCGGAGCCGCAGTAGACGCAGGCCACGGTGCGTCCGTCGGCGCTGGCCGCCAGGCGGCCACCGCAGTTGCTGCAGTTGCGAAATTCAGGCATTGGAGGCGCCGATTTTACGACGAATCGGTGACGGACTCTTCCGTTCCCCGCAAAAAATGTTCGAGGCCTCTTTACAGGCGCAGGCAGAGGGCCTACTTTGTTGTCTCCCTCGACAAAAGAAAGGAAGGACTCATGGGCCTCTTTGGTCGCACGGATCAGCCTCAACCCGGTGCCCCGCCCCCGCCTAACGCTCCAGTGCAGCAGACGGCCGCCGCCGGCGCCGGCGGCCTCGCTCCGCACGCCGCGGAGCGGCTCCGTCAGATGCGCGGTGAAGGAGCCAAGCCGAAGCTCTTCACCAGCGATCTCTCCGTCAACGAGTTCATGCTCATCCGCAAGGCCGGCTTCGAGCCCCTGGGACTGGTCATCGGCTCGTCGATCTACCACATCGGCTACCAGCAGGGCGCGTACAGCCAGAACATGGAGCTGACCATGCTCTCCCAGGCCATGTACCAGGCCCGCGAGCTGGCCATGTCTCGCATGGAAGCCGAGGCGGACATCCTCGGCGCCGACGGCATCGTCGGCGTGCGCCTGGAGGTCGGCCGCTACGAATGGGGCGAGGCTCTCGCCGAGTTCATCGCCGTCGGCACGGCCGTGCGCAGCGCCGACGGAACCAGCCACCGCACGCCGAAGGGACTGCCCTTTACCAGCGACCTCTCCGGCCAGGATTTCTATCTGCTGCGGACCATGGGCTACACGCCGATGGGCCTGGTGATGGGATCGTGCGTCTACCACGTGGCGCACCTCAGCGTGCGCCAGGCGTTCAAGACGATGGGACAGAACATCGAGATGGGGAACTTCACACAGGCGCTCTACGAAGCGCGCGAGCTGGCCATGGAACGGATGCAGCACGAGGCGATGGCGCTCGGAGCCGAGGGCATCGTGGGGGTCAACGTACGCGAACAGAGTCACGGCTGGGAGAGCCACATCATCGAGTACTACTCCGTCGGCACGGCCGTCACTCCGACCACGCCGATCGTCGACGGCTTGCCGTCGGTGCCGCACCCGACACTGTCGCTGACGATCAACAGTTGACGCTCTGGTGTGGCGCAGGCATTCCTGCCTGCGCCGATCGTGAAGGGCGGCCGCGAGGCCGCCCTTCGTGCGGTGTGGATGCCAGGTCACCGGGTAGGGACGCGCAGCAGCGCGTCCGCAGCTCTCGTCTCAGCCCGCCCGGAGTTGCGGACGCGCTGCTGCGCGTCCCTTCAAGTCAGCGCCCGGGCATTGCGCGACCGGGAGCTCGCGTTACGGGCGCAAACGATTCCGCCGGCCGAACGCCATCGCCGCTTGGAACGCGTCGAGCTTCGTCTTCTGATCGGCTGTGAGCACGGCTGCGCGCTCGCTCTTCGCAGAATCGCGGAGCGCTTTGATCTGAGCGCGGAGCGCGTGGACGGCGATCGCCAGCTTGCCGACCGCGGCGGGATCGGGCGAGCTAGCCTGGAGCGCCGTCTGGAGCTGTTTCCCTATCGACCGTGCGTTCTCGGCCAGCGGTTTGACCGCGGCCGCCGTGTCGGTGTTGACCTGCTTCCACGCGGCGACCTGATCGGGCGTGAGCTGCAGATAGTTCGCGAGGATGGCCGCGGGACGCGGCGGGTGCTGCGCCGGCATCTGAGCGATCGCTGTGCCTGCAGCGAGAAGTGTGATTGCGAGAAATGCAACGAAAAGTTTTTTCATGACGATCCTTTCTGACCGACTCGAGATTCAATCAATCAGACGCGGCACGGCTCCTTCCGCTTACGCAAGAGCGCAGAGGGCAGATCGCAGGTACCGCTCTCTCTGCGTTCGGACCGAAGTTGCGGACGCGCTGCTGCGCGTCCCTACCGGCGATCGCGAGCGGCGCTCAGCGTCGAGACCAAGCCAGGTGGTACCAATTCAGCCGATACAGGCCACTAGCTTGCTGCGGCTGGCCTGCGGCCGTGGTACCCAACCAGCACCTGCAGCGGACGCGGTCGTTCTCGAGCCGGGTTGCGAGTGCGTTACCATAACGCCTCGCGGACCCGATGAGACGCGGGCCGTTGGGCTGACGTATGGATCGACAAAATCGCAAAACTGTCCGCGGCTTGCGCGAACAGTTGATGACGCTGGTAAACGGCTGGGATCCGGCAGGCCTCCTCGCAGCGGGGAGGCCGCGTGACGAATATGACTCTGTCGTAGATCAATTGCTCAGCCTCCTCTCGCGGGATGGAACAGCAGAAGAAGTCGCTCGCTTCTTGGAGAGCGAGATTTCTGCTGATTTCGGCGCAAAACCGCGAGGCGCTGCTCAATTCGCAACCAAGGCAATCAGCTGGTTTCGCCTCGCCTCTGCCGAAAAGTAGACTGCTCACTTGCGCAACGCACAGGCTCTCAGGCCGTCCCGGATCTCGAATTACGGGCTGCGCTGAGTCGATTGCAGCTTTCCCCTAGCGTTTCCTTCGCCCCGCCATGTCGAACCCTACGGCGGCCACGAGCACGGCACCTTTGATGATGTACTGCGTGGCGTTTTCGACGCTGAGCAGGGACATGCCGTTGTCGAGGCTGGCCATGATCAGAGCGCCGAGGAGGGCGCCCGAGACTTTGCCGCGGCCCCCCATGAGACTCGTCCCGCCGATGACGCATGCGGCGATGGCGTCGAGCTCCATCAGGGTGCCGGCATCCGGGGAGGCGCTGCCGACGCGCGCCGTGTGCAGGATCGAGGCGATGCCGACCAGGCCGCCGAGCAGAGCGAACGCGGCCAGGATGTGCGTTCGCGCGTTGACTCCCGAAAGCCGCGCCGCCTCCCGGTTGCTGCCGATCGCGTAGAGGTAGCGGCCGAAGGTCGTGTTCTGCGTCAGAAAACTTCCCGCAATGGCCACGATGATCATGATGATCACGGGCAGCGGCACTCCGCCCTGCGCGTTCATCAGGTAAATGAACACAATGATGAGAACCGTCAGGGTGGCCATCCGCGCCGACAATGCCGCGGTGCTGGAAACTGGAAGACCATACCGTCGCCGCGCTCTCTGCCGCCGAAGGGTCAGCCACACCACGCTGGCGATGGCAATGGCCGCCAGGACCACTCCTGATGCCGGCGTGACGAGTGCCACGCCGAGATTGCGAAACAGCGGAAGGCGCACCGGGATCGTCTCGCCCTCGCTGAGATAGAGGATCACGCCGCGCCACCCGAGAAGACCGCCTAACGTGACGATGAACGAAGGGATGTTGAGGTACGCGGTGAGAGTGCCCTGGAGCGCACCCGCCGCGACACCCACCACGATGGCCGAGGCCAGCGACGGCAGCAGCCCCCATCCCTGCGTCATGGCCGCGATCCCGCCGGCCAGGCCGAGCATCGATCCGACCGAGAGGTCGATCTGCCCGGCCACGATGACGAGCAGCATCCCCACGGCCACCACTCCGGTCACAGACATCTGCTTCAGGAGATTGGCGAGATTGACCGGGTGGAGAAAGAGTCCGTACGGATAGAGATCGCTGACCGTCCTCCATTGGAAGAAGAGCCAGATGACGATGAGCGCAAACACCATCGAGTAGGCGCGCAATGCCGCTGTCGGAATGCGCCATCGTCCCAGGCGCGTCTCGCCCAGATCGGGGCTGACGAGACTGGCGTCTTCGTCTTCGCGGTCGGCTGTGGTCATTGTTCTAGTCATTTGCTGGACGGTTACGGGGTTACGGGGTTACGGGGTTGCGCGGTTCCGCGGTGAGCAAACGCCACGTCATCATCTCCACCGCGCAACCGCGCAACCGCGTAACCCAGTACTTCTCATGTTGACTGCACTGCACGTCCCGAAATCCTCGCCTGCCCGGTGGCACACGCCATCACGCCCTCGGCGGTCGCTTCCTCGCGGCTGAACCGCCCCGTGATCCGACCTTCATGCAGCACCAGAATCCTGTCCGAGAGCCCCAGAATCTCCGGCAGCTCGGACGACACCAGCACGATCGCCAGCCCCTCCGCCGCCAGCCGGTCGATCTGCCGGTAGATCTCGTGCTTGGCCCCCACGTCGATCCCACGCGTCGGCTCGTCGAGGAAGAGCACCTTCGGATTCGTGAGCATCCATTTCGCCAGCACGACCTTCTGCTGGTTTCCGCCCGACAGCGTTCCGGCGATCGTGAACACCGAACGCGCCTTGATGCGCAGCTCCTTCATCGAGCGCTGCCCGGCGGCGGTTTCCGCGTCGGGGTGCGTGACCACCGCACCTGAGAGCCGCTTCAACGCCGCCAGCGTCAGGTTTTCCACGATCGTCTGATCGAGAAAAATCCCGTACCGCTTGCGGTCCTCGGTGGCGAAGCCGATCCCCGCCGCAATGGCGTCGGAGGGCTGGTCGATCTGCACCGGCGATCCGTCGGCGAAGAATTTTCCGGCAGTCCTTCCGGGGTGTGCGCCGAAGAGCGCCATCATCAGGTCGCTGCGGCCGGCGCCAACCAGGCCGGCGATGCCGAGGACCTCGCCGCGGCGGACGCTGAAGCTGGCGTCCTCGACGAGTAGCTTTCCGGGCACGCTCGGATCCTCGACTACCACTCCCTGCGCCTCGAAGACCGCTTCTCCCGGCTTGCGCGTGCTGACCGGGAAGATCTCGGCGACCTCGCGGCCCACCATGCGCGCGATCAGGTTCTGAGTGTCGAGCGCGCCGGACGCATCGGTGCTCACGGTTCGTCCGTCCCGGAGGACCGTGATGCGGTCGGCCAGTCGCAGCACCTCCTCGAGCTTGTGAGAGATGTAGATGATCCCGGCGCCGCTTTCGCGCAATTGCCGCAGGATCCCGAACAACACGTCGGCCTCGGTATCGGTGAGCGCGGCAGTGGGCTCGTCGAGCACGAGGATGGTGGCGTTGCGGGCCAGGGCCTTGGCGATCTCGACGAGGTGCTGCTGGCCGATGCCGAGGTTCTCCACCGGGATGTGAGGCTCGAGCTGCAGGTGCAGCTGGTCGAGCACCTTCTGGGCGCGGCTGAAGAGATCCTCGCTCTGGATGATTCCGAGCCGGCGCGGCTCGCGGCCCAGGAAGATGTTCTCGGCGATCGAGAACTCCGGGATGAGGGAGAGCTCCTGGTGGACGACGGCGATGCCGGCATTCTCGGCGGCGCGGACGCCGTCGAAGCGGCGAGCCTCGCCGCGCATGACGATCTCGCCGTCGTAGGTGCCGTGCGGATAGACGCCGCCGAGGACGTTCATCAGCGTCGATTTGCCGGCGCCGTTCTCGCCGACCAGGGCGTGGATCTCGCCCGGCTGCAGGTCGAACGAGACGCGGTCTAACGCCAGGACACCCGGAAAGCGCTTGGAGATGGCGCGCATCTCCAGCAGAGGCGCAGTCATGTCAGTGGCCGTAGATCTCTTCGCGCGTGTGGTAGCCGTCCTTGATGATGGTGCTGTCAACGTTGTTCTTGTCGACCACGATCGGCTCGAGCAGGATGGCCGGGACGTCCTTCTTCCCGTTGTTGATCTTGTCGGGGGCGTTGACCGGCTGCTTGCGGGCGAGCTTGATGGCGGCGTCGACAGCGTCGAAGGCGAGGGTCCGGATCGGCTTGTAGATCGTCATCGTCTGAGTGCCCTTCACGATCCGCTGGACGGCGTCTCTCTGCGCGTCCTGCCCGGTGACGAGGACTTTTCCTCCCAGGCCGGCCGCTTCGAGAGCCGAGATCGCGCCGCCGGCGGTTCCGTCGTTCGAGGCCACGATGGCCTGGATGTTGTTCCCGGTCCGCGTCAGCGCGTCCTCGGTGATGCGCAACGCCTCCTCGGCCTTCCACTCGCGGGCGAACTGGTCGGAGATGATCTTGACGTCGCCGCGGTCGATGGCCGGCTTGAGCACCGTCATCTGGCCCTGGCGCAGGAGAATGGCGTTGTAATCGGTCGGCGATCCGCCGATCAGGACGTAATTGCCCTTCGGCACGTGCTGCAGCGCGTACTCGGCCTGCATCTCACCGATGCGCGCGACCTGATGGGAGATGTAGAGGTCGACGTCGGAGTTCATGATCAGCCGGTCGTAGGCGATCACGGGCACTCCCTTGCGGTGTGCGGCCTCAACGATCGACGCGGCGATCTCGCCGTTGTGCGGCGCGACGATGAGGACGTCCACGCCCTTGGTCAGGAGGTTGTCCGCCTGCTTGGTCTGCACGGCGTCATCGCCGTTGGCAACCTGGACATCGAGATCGGCGCCGTCTTCCTTGGCGCGCTGCTCGACGAGCTCCTTGTCGCGCTGCCAGCGCTCCTCCTTGAGCGTGTCCATGGAGAAGCCGATGCGCACCGGTCCGCTGTGCGCGGCGCGCGTCGTTCCGGCCGTCGACGTTTCCGGAGGAGCCTTCACGCACGACACCGCCAGCAACACGCACGCATACAGCACAAGTCGAGACAATGACCTCATCATCCGCTCCTTCACTCCGGCTGGTTCGCTCTTGTACCAAAGGCGCGGCGCGGAGTCGAGCGACGGTGATCGCACGAAGGAGAGCGGGATTGCCAGATCAACCGCGGGACGAGAAGGGCCCGCAGTCGTGAATGAGCTCGATGATGTCATCCCGAGCGTCAGCGAGGGATCTGGGAGCGTGGGTGGCGCACCAAACATGCTGAAACCGCGCATGTTAGGCGCCTCCCGCCCCCCCAGATCCCTCGCATAGGGGCGCAGCTGCGCTGCGCCGTGGTGATCTCGCGCCGTTCCTGCCCCGCTTCGAGACGGGCCAGACTCAGGAGATCGTTCAGCATGTCGTGCAGCGATGTGACGCTCCTGCTGAGCATCTCGGCGACTTCGGCGCGAATCGGCTCCGGCATCGCCGCCCCACCCTCGCTGAGCAGCGTGGTCGCTCCTTTCACCACCGTGACGCTGCCACGCGCTGTTTGGGTGGACATGAGCGTCTCCTTCGAGCCCTTCGCAAGACGAGATTGACCGCGTCGCGCAACAAGGCGGGTGGAGCCTCGACCGGCCAGGCGTGTCCGACCTTCGACGTCATCGCGTCGCTCCTCGTGTCGCCATTCGCAAACGTGTCACTCCACTACGTAGCGTCTGGCACACGTAGAAGCCGCGCGTGAGTCCAAAATGAATTTTTCACCCAGCTTTTTCACCCAGCTTTCCCGCGCAGCTTTCCCACCCAGCAGAGAAAGGGCGGTACTTGCCATGCGATCCCGGCTACCCATTCGGGTTGCTCTATCCCTCCTCGTTCTTCTTCTCACCTCTTCGGCCATGGCTCAGGCGTGGCCCGATCAGCGAGACGCGGATCGTGCGGTGGAGCCGTCCCGCCCCCCTTCTGATGGTCCAATAGGCGCGCTGTCCGGACCTCCGCCTGCGCCCATACCGTCTGTTCTGCCGTCGGTTCGCGGTTCCCGCCTCTCTGGCGAAGCACTTAAGGCAAAGACGCTCACTTTGCCTCCCACGCCGGGGGGCGAGACGATCCTGCTGCCGATGTCTGCAGGGTTGAGCCTAGTCTCGATCCCGGTTCGCCCCCCCTCCGACAAGCTCGCCGACATCTTCCCTAACCTGCCGAATGGCTCGCGCGTGTTCCTGTGGGACGCGGCGAAGCAGGAGTTCGTGGAGGGGATGGACGGCAACCTCCCGCCCGGCCACGCGTGCTGGCTGTACCTGCCGGTACCGACGATGCTCATGGTGACCGGCACGCCCAACACGCTCACCAATGTGTCCGTCGAGCTGGAGAACGGGTGGAACCTGATCGGCGTCCCTTACGACATGGAGCTGTCGCGGGCGGATCAGCAAGTTTACGTCAATCATATGCGGACGTCGTTCGACGAAGCGGTTGCCGCAGAGGCGATCGGACCGGTCGTTTATTCGTTCGATGTCAACGGCTACGAGCAGGTCGCGGTCGACGGTGCGTTCAAGCCGACGCACGGTTATTGGATCTATTCCGCGGGGGCCGACCTGATCGAGCTCGGGCCGATGCTGATGCGAGGAGGCAGCGGCCTGACGTGGGGCAGTCTGGTCAAAGGGGCGGCTGGAGGGTTCGCCGAGGGGGCCGGTCAGGTGGCCATGGCGGCGTTCCTCTCGAAGATGGGGTACGGGCCGGACGAGAAACCGTCAGCAGAGCTGATGAGTCAGCTCGACGCGATCCAGCAGACGCAGGCCCAGATGGTGGAGTTGTTGAGCGACACGCTCACCAGGCTGGACCTGATGGAAGCGAAGATCCTCCAGGGTGTCGGTGAGGCCAGCCTCGTCGACCCCGTCGTCGCCGCTCTTACCACGAACTACGATCAGGCGAACCCGAACATGTCGCTTCAATGGTTCGTCAATCAGGTCGCAAGCGGCAACAAAGTGCCGATGGCCATCAAGACCGAATTCGCGACCGAGATTCTCGACCCCCAAGGGCTGAATTACATCAATAAGTTCAACATGATTCACACCGCGATCGACCCCGAGGGCAAACCGGGAGTCATCGACCTATTCGGCGATCAGGTCGCGGCAACGATGACAGCACCCTATTACGATGCCAACGAACGCTACCAGGCGATGGAAGCGTACTTCAACAGGCTCCTCGGCATCCAGATCAAGTGCGCGACACTGATCCTCAACGCCTATACGCAGCTCGGGACGGACGATTCGACAAAAGCGAATTATCCCGCCCCGGAGACAGCCAGCAAGTGGGGCCGCGACACCTTTGCACCCTACATAGAGATGGAATTCGAAAGGTTCCGCGCAGCGGTGGAAGGCGTCGCATTCGCGAAACTCACTTATCCGGTGTACTCGGACATCGCTGTCGAGCTTCCGAGTGCCTTGCAGCCATTCCTCGCGCGTGCCGACTACTTCGTCATGCAGAACACCCCTTATCCGGCCAAGGAACCTGAGGGTTTGCGCGTGCGGCTTCTCGTCAATCCCGGTATGGCCGTAGATGCGCTGGAATGGCGGCAGGCCAGCTTCTTGTCAAGAAAACAACAAACGCCCATCGATCACTGGGATTCCTATGTTGGCGACACAACCTACGACGACTGGTCGGGTACGCGTCCAGACCTCGCTCTGGAAAACGTCACCATGAACCTAACCAAAAGATGGAAAGTGGCAAGGATCATCCTGGTTCGGCTAGACGACGGCACATACAAGGTCCAGCCGCGCACAAACCCCACGTCGACCGCCGAGCAAACCGTGTCGCTGAGTCATGGGTTCGCGTCGGTGACAGTCGTGGGTCGCCTGGCCTCGACCGTAACGCTCAATCCACGTTTCGCTCAGCCGGAGTTCTCGAATGCATGTAGTCCAGTCAGCACCGGACCCACGACGTATCCAAGTGATACGCAATCGTGGGGAGGGGCGGTAGAGGGCGCCGGTGTATGGATTCGTGAATGCAAAGGGACGGCGAGTGTCGGGTACAACCAATCGTTCACCTACTCGGGAGCGTACCAGAAGAGCATCATCCTGGCTCCGAAGTTCGAGATCACGGGTTGTGAGATTCGCATTCCTCCGAGATTAAGCTGTAAGGACTTTGCCAGCGTCGTTGAACTGTACGACGACACGACAGCCATCCCGATCGCGACGCAGAACTGGGAGACGATCCAGCAGGGTTCCTGGGGCTTAGGCCCCTGGGTGTACCGTTACACACCATCCTTCAATGTCGATCTGAAGCCAGGCCACACATACAAAATGCACGTGTTTCTTAAGGGAGAGTCGTGGCCCAAGGACGCGTTTTCTGCCCAGATGAAGTGGGTGGGCGGCGACGTCATGCCGCGGTGATCCCGACGGCCGCGCCGGCGAGGGGGAGTGGGGTACCGAGGATCCTCGGATTTCTCTTGGAATTGCGGGGGTTTTCGTGAGCCATCGCGCCCCCACTCCCCTTTCAACGTGCGGATCAGTTCCACGAGGTTGTTCGTTGGGGAGCACAGGGCGAGTTGACCGGTCACCCTGCCGTTTGTCCAAGGAAATCTTCGCGTAGCGCGAGAAACTTCGAGTCAGCAGTCCCAAAAAAGAGGCCGATCGAGATCGAGACGACCAGGCCTAGGAGCACAGACCAGAGCGGAGTGGCCGTGGCGAGGGGACTGACCGCACGCACAACGGCAGAGACGGCGAATCCGAGGGCCACACCGATCACCCCTCCGATCGCGGTCAGGGTCATGGCCTCGGTGAGAAACTGCGTGGTGATGTCGAGGCGATCGACCTTCGCCATCGTCACCGCCGTGACGTCCTTGCCGCGGCGAGACACGAATCCAGCCGCGGCCACTCCGGCGATGACGAGGATGACGATTCCGATGATGATCTTCGTCCTGCGCTTCATCGCAACCTCATATACGTCCTGCCGCGCGTGAGGGTTATCGGCGATCGCGCAGCGGCACGTCCCCGCCACTCTGAAGAGTGACGAGATGGGCCTCGACAGTGCCGCGGGCTGGGCGTAACGTCTCCCGAACATGACTTTCACTGGGGGCTGCCACATGAGATCGCGCGTGTCGCTTTGCCTGATGGTCGGCATTCTCTTCGTCGCCGTTCCGCTGCTGGCCGGCGGTCTGACGAAGTTCAAGGATTGGGATCAGTCGCCGCAGGGCTACTTCATGACCAAGGCGGAGAAGGCACAGTGGGCGACGATCAAGACGGACGAGGAGGCCGAGAAATTCGTCTCCGCGTTCCTCGCGAACCGGAAGCCCGGATTTGCCGAGGAGGTGGCCATGCGAGCCACTCAGGCGGACAAGTACCTGACTGTCGGGAAGGTTCAGGGATCGAGGAGCCTCCGCGGGAAAGTGATCATCCTCCTCGGGCCTCCGACGGCCATGGATGTCGCGGTGACCTCGAGGGAAGAGTCGAAGCGCGATAACCCGTTCGTCACAGGCGCGATGACCAACACCGGCAGCTACGACACCGGTGGCCGTGGTGGTAGCACGGGGGGCGGTGGCATGACGCTTTCGACCTCGCAGGGTCTGAGGATCTATCACTTCAGTTATCAGGGAGCGGCCGCCAAGGCGCTCGACCGCAACAGCGTCGACATCAATGTCGAAGTCGATGCCGGGACGGGAAAGGATCGCATCGCCAGCCGCTCAGAGGCTGCGGACGTCGAGACGATCTTCGAGATTGCCACGCAGAGCTGGCTGAAGAAATAGGGACGGCCGTTACGGGGTAGGGACGCGCAGCAGCGCATCCGCAACTCTCGTCGTCGTTTCCTGACCGCTGCGGGCGCGCTGCTGCGTGTCTCTACGGCGTGCGGATCACTCGCCCTCGCCCCTGGGAAGAGACGACATCACGACCCATGGCTTCTGGAGCTCCACGCGGTCGGTGCCGGCGGGCCAGACATGGAGGGGGAGATAGAAGGTGCCGTCGCCAGCGGCGCGCGCCTTCCGGATTAGCTCGGTGAGGCTCCTGCAGCAACCGTCGCTGCGCCGCACCGCATCGCGCTGGAACTGGACGCCCGTGCGCTCGGCCACGCCCTCGTAGACGCGGATCTCCTCAAAGCATTCGTTTACGCGCATCGGACCTCGACTTTGCAAAATGGCCGCCTCATTTGGGCCGTACAGTAACCCATGAGGCCATCCCTGCGCTTGTTTCCATGACCAGTCGATTCGCGGACCGATCAGCGCCGGAACCGGCCGAGCCACGCACCCGCCTCGGCGAACTCGACGAGCGGCGTGCGCCCGTCCGGCGAAGTTCTACTTCGGTGGATGGTCAACGAACGCGCGAGCCACATAAATAGAGATGGCGAAGGTTACTTACTCTCCCATGTTTCAAAATAAGAGTGGTGTAAGATGTTATATTGCCAAATCTTGTTCTGCTCTTGGGGTTCGATCCTCATTGGAATCTTCGATTCTAAAGGGGCATGGATTCCCCATAAGTCTTTGAAGAACTGAGCGTTAAGCAGCAGTGTTGATCTTCAGCCTGTCTCGGAGAGGCTCTTGAGCCAGTCGATCGGTTACAGACGAGACCGTCGTAAGCGGGACGCCATCGTCGTCATCGTCACGGTCGGACTGGCACTCGTCGTCGAGCTCACCTACTTCGTCAGAATCTACATTCCGAGGGAGATCGCTGAGACGATTCGCTACACGGGCGAACGCCTGTTGAGTGTGTGCGACGACCGGCGACGGACGATCGAGACCTGGGTCCGCGGGAGGAAGGCCGCCGCGGAGCTCATCGCGACGCACCACGCGGTCGTGTCTCTCGCAGCGGCTCCGCATTCGGCGAGTGCCCCCGGCGGAGAGGACCTCCGGGGCGACGCGACCTCTCTGCTCGATCACCTCGTGACCGCGTATGGATTCGATGGATACGAGGCGATTTATGTCGTGGGCGCCGACGGCGTCGTCATCGCGCAGAACAGCGGCAGCGTCCCGCTGGATCAGTCGCTGCTCTCGACAACGCGAGGCTCACCGAACTCAATCGACTTCCAGCGCGACCGCTCGGGAGCGCCGGTCATCGTCGTCAACCAGCCGGTCCCTTCCGCGGCGGGCGCGCAGGTCATCATTCTGATCGACCCGCGAGCGTGGCTCTATCCGCTTCTTCACACCGATCCCGTTCCGACTCTGACGGGTGAAACGCTTCTCGTGAGGCGGGACGGTGATTCGATCGTCGCTCTGAGTCCGCTCAGGCACAACCCGGCGCCTCCTCTTACGGTGAAGCGTCCGGCGAGCACGCCGGGGCTTCCCGCCGCGGTAGCCATCAACGGCGTGCGCACCTTCGGCGACTACCGGGACTATCGGCGCGATCGCGTTCTTGCTGCCACGGACGGAATCGCCGGAACCGGCTGGGGTCTCATCGTGAAGATGGACCGGGCCGAGGCGCTGGAAGAGACGAAGGAGGGCATCTGGTGGGTGGGCATGGCCACACTGGCCCTGACGATCCTCATGGCCGCGGTTGCATTTCAGATCTCGTCCTTCTTTCGGAAGCGGTTTGCCGTCGCGCTCGCGGAGAGCGAAGCCCGATTCTCGGAGTTGTTTGAGCAGGCGAACGACGCGGTCGTCATGTTCGACCCCGATACGACGATCATCGCGGCAAACGGCGCTGCCCAGAGGTTGTACGGCTACGGCCATGCGGAGCTGATCGGGATGAAGGTCGAACAGCTTCGTCCGCCCGAGACCCGTTCCGAGGTGCCGGGAATGCACCGGGCCATTCTTGTCAGCGACGGCTTGCTCTTCGAGGCCGTTCACATGAACAAGGACGGAACGCGAATTCCAGTCGAGGTCAGCGCACGGCCGGTAGCGAACGGGACGCTGATCCTCTCGATCATCCGCGACGTTCACGAGCGCAAGGCTGCTGCGGAGCGAATTCGCTTTCTCAACCGGATGCTGCGCACGATCTCGGAGATCAACCAGGTCGTTGTTCGCGACCGCAATAACGAGCGATTGCTCGCCGAGGCATGCCGGATCCTGGTCGAGGATGGCGAGTTCCTCATGGCCTGGATCGGCTTCGCCGACGAGGAAACCATGCAGGTGCGGCCGGTAGCCTCATCGGGCGACGACAACGGATACATCGAGGCCGCGGACATTCATTTCGACGACGCCGAGCGGGGGCGGGGGCCGGTAGGAACGGCGATTCGCGAAGGGCGTCCTGTGGTCATCAACGACTGGACGACGGAGGGCTCTGCGGTACCGCCGCGCGCGGCCGCCTTGCAGCGCGGCTTTCGAGCCGCCGCAGCTTTTCCGATGGAAGTGCGCGGGAGGGTCATCGGCGCGGTGGCCGTGTATGGGGCGCAGGCCGGCGTGTTCACCGACGAGATCACGTCGTTGCTGCTCCAGCTGGCCGGGGACATCGCCTTCGCCCTCGACACTCTGGAGATCGACCGGCAGCGTCGTCGTGCCGAGGCCGAGGTGCAGGTTGCCAGCGAGCGCCTGCAGTCGTTGTTCCGGAACATGCAGGAGGGCATGGCGTACTGCCGGATGCTTTTCATCGACGGGGAGCCTCACGACTTCCTTTACCTGAACGTCAATGACGCTTTCTCGAGGCTGACCGGCCTGGAGAACGTCGAGGGACGCTGGGTCAGCGAGGTCATTCCCGGCATTCGTCAATCCGATCCCGAGGTGTTCCAGATCTACGGACGCGTGGTGATCACGGGAGTCCCCGAGAAGTTCGAGATGTACATCCAGGGGCTGGAATTGTGGTTCTCGGTCTCGGTGTACCGGCCGGAGGCGGAGTGCTTCGTGGCGATTTTCGACGTGATCACGGAGCGGAAGAAGGCCGAGGCGGCGCTGCGTGAGACCGAGCAGCGGTTTCGCACGTTCTTCGATCAGTCTCCCGTCGGGCTGAGCCTGACCGGGCCCGACGGGCGGCTGCAGCGGGTGAACCAGGCGTTCTGCGATCTCGTCGGGTATTCGTCGGAGGAATTGGCCACGCTCCCGTTTGACTCCATCACCCACCCGGACGACATCGTGGCAAGCAGGGAAGGGGCGGCAGGCCTGCTGGCCGGGGAGCGCGAGACCTGGTCGATGGAAAAGCGCTACCTCACAAAGGATCGCCGGATCGTCTGGGCTCGGGTGGAAACGACTCTTGCGCGCGACGACGGAGGTCATCCCTTCTACTTCCTCACGCACGCTCTCGACATCACGGAGCGCAGGCGTACGGATGAGGCTCTGCGGGAGAGCGAGGAACGCCTGCGGCTGGCGATCGAGGCCGCCCGCATGGGGACGTTCGACTGGGACATCCACGACGACCGCATCGTCTGGTCGCGGCTGCACGAAGAGCTGTGGGGATTTGCGCCGGACGAGTTCGACGGAACTTTCGAGTCGTTTTCGAGCCGGATCCATTCGGAAGACCGGGCCGGAGTGGCTGACGCGATGGATGGTTCGATCGACAGCCGCGAGGCATTTACCCACGAATTCCGCGTCGTCTGGCCTGATCACAGCATCCACTGGGTGGCCTTCAGCGGCCGCTTCTCGTTTGACGACGACGGGCCGGTGCGCATGCGCGGCGTGGCTCGCGAAATCACTGCGCGAAAGCGCTCGGAGGACGAGATCCGGCGGCTTCACGAGGAACTGCAGGCGCATGCCGCCGAGCTCGAACAGCGCGTGCACGACCGCACCGTCCAGCTGGAAGCGGCGAACAGGGAGCTCGAGTCATTCAGCTACTCGGTCTCCCACGATCTGCGCGCCCCGCTGCGCGCCATCGATGGTTTTTCCCGCATCGTCGAGGAGGACTACGGACCGCGGCTCGACGACGAGGGACGTCGCGTGATCGGTGTCATCAGGCAGAACACGAAGCAGATGGGACAGCTCATCGACGACCTGCTGATGTTCTCCCGCACGGGCCGCCACGCGCTCGACCCCAAGGGCATCGACATGGCCGCAATGGCCAGGGCCGTCTTTGACGAAATCGTCCCGAAGGAGGAGGAGAGCCGGTACGACTTCCTGTGCCCGCCGCTTCCTCATTTCGTCGGCGATGCGAGCCTCATGCGCCAGGTCTGGGCCAACCTGATCGGGAACGCGGTCAAGTTTACGGGCCGCACGGACCATCCTGCGATCTCGATCAGCGCCCGTCAGGAGGATCACGAGGTCGTCTTCGAGGTCGCCGACAACGGAGCGGGATTCGATATGCGCTACGCCGAAAAACTGTTCAGCGTCTTTCAGAGACTGCACTCGCTGGAGCAGTTCGAGGGAACGGGTGTCGGCCTGGCCCTGGTCCAGCGGATCGTGCAACGGCACGGTGGCCGGGTGTGGGCGCGAGGAACGCCGGGGGAAGGCGCGGTCTTTTCGTTCGCCTTCCCGATCGTGGAGGTGACGAATGAATGAGGAAAGCGTTGCCGACATCCTGCTCGTCGAGGACAGTCCGGCGGATGTCGAGCTCACGGTGCGCGCCCTCAAGAAGGCAAATCTCGCGAATCCGATTCTGGTGATCAACGACGGTGTTGCGGCACTCGACTATGCCTTCCGGAGGGGTGAGTACGCGGACCGCGGCAGCTCATCGCCGAAAGTCATCCTGCTGGCCATCAAGCTGCCGAAGGTCGACGGGATCGAAGTGCTCCGCCGGCTGAAGAGCGACGACGCGACGAAGTTGATACCCGTGGTCATGCTGACGTCGTCCCGGGAGGAGCGCGATGTCGTCGAGAGCTACCGGCTGGGAGCGAACAGCTACATCGTCAAGCCGGTCGATTTCGAGAAGTTTGTGGAGGCCGTAGAGCACATAGGCCTATATTGGCTGCTTCTCAACGAGCCGCCGGTCTAGGAGAAAGGCGTGACAGAACATGCGCAGGAGTCGGCGTCGAACGCGGCACGGCCCGGGGAAGCGCGCAGGCCGCTTCGCATTCTGATTGCCGAGGACGTTCCGTCGGACGCGGAACTGGTCGCGAGAACCTTGCGCACGGCCGGGATGGACTTCGTCATGCGGCGCGTCGACACCGCGGAGGCGTTCAAGGCTCAGCTGGATGAATTCTCGCCTCAGATCATCCTGTCCGATTACAGCATGCCTTCCTTTGATGGTCTCTCGGCTCTCGCCATCACACTCGAGCAAGCCGCCGATACTCCATTCATCATCGTCACCGGCTCGCTCAACGAGGAGACCGCGGTGCGTTGCATCAAGGCCGGTGCCGACGACTACATCCTCAAAGACCGCACCGCACGGCTTCCGAGCGCGATCGAGGCCGCCATCGAAAAGAAGAGGCTCGCGCAGGAGCGCAGACTGGCCCGGCTGGCTTTGCGGGCCAGCGAGGAACGCTTCCGCGCCCTCATCGAGAATTCCTCTGACGGAATCCTTCTGATCGCACGCGGGGCGACAGTCTCCTACGTGAGCCCTTCCTCCGAGCGTGTCCTCGGCTATTCCCAGGACGAGGTGATCGGGCAGGACGTACGCCGTTTTCTGCACGAGGAAGACCGGGCGGTGACGGCGGCGATGCTGGAAAGACTCCAGCGCGAGCCGGGGATGACGACCACTGCCGTCTTTCGCTGCCGTCGTCGAGACGGAAGCTGGGCGTGGATCGAAGCGACGGCCCGGAACGCTCTCGGCGAGCCCGCCATTCAGGCGATCGTGGTCAACTTCCGCGACGTCACCGAATCGCGCAGGACGGTGGACGCGCTGCGAGAAAGCGAGCTCCGTTATCGGGAGATCTTCGAGAACACCTCCGAATGCATCTTCCTTCTCGACGTCATGCCCGACGGCCGCTTCAAGCTCGCCGGGCTCAATCCCGCCGAGGAGAAAGCGGTCGGTCTCTCGAGCCCTTATGCGTCCGGGAAGTTCGTCTCGGACGTCATTCCCGAGTCGATCGCCAGGAATGCAGAGGCCAACTATCGACGGTGCCTGAGCGCCGGGACGCTCATCAGCTACGACGAGGAGCTCGATCTGCCGGTCGGCCGCCGCAGCTTCCACACGACCCTGATTCCGGTACGAAACGCCGCCGGCGACGTCTACAGGATTGTCGGCATTGCGACCAACGTCACCGAGCGCAGGCGCCTCGAGGAGGAGATGCGGCGCCTGGTCGCCGCCATCGAGCAGGTTGCAGAGACAGTCATGATCACCGACCTCGATGGAGTCATTGAATACGTCAACCCGGCATTCACGACCGTCACCGGGTACTCGCGCGAGGAAGCGTTGGGGAAGACCCCGCGCATCCTGCAGAGCGGCAAGCACGACCAGGAGTTCTATCGGAACCTCTGGACGACGCTCAAGAACGGCGAGACGTGGCACGGTCACCTCATCAACAGGCGCAAGGACGGAGCCCTGTACGAAGAAGATGCCAGCATCTCGCCCGTGCGTGACGAGAACGGGACTTTCGTACGCTACGTGGCGGTCAAGCGCGACGTCACGCAGGAGATCGCACTGGAGTCTCAGCTTCGCCAGGCCCAGAAGATGGAGGCCGTCGGTATGCTGGCCGGCGGAATCGCTCACGACTTCAACAACCTTCTGCAGGCGTTGCTCGCGCAGGCGCAGCTCCTTGCACGCATCAGCAAGGACCCCGAAAGAGTGAATACCACTCGAGCCAACATGGAACGGCAGATCAGGCACGGCGCGTCATTGACCCGTCAGCTTCTGCTATTCGCGCGCAAGGACACCGCCAGAGCACGGCTGCTCGATCTGAACGAGACGATTCGCGGTGCCGTCAACCTCCTCAAGCAGCTCGTCAGGGCAAACGTGGCCTTCGTCACCGACCTCGCACCGGCTTCGTTTCCCGTGACCGCTGATCCGAGCCAGCTCGAACAGGTGCTCGTGAACCTCGTGGTCAACGCCGTCGATGCCATGCCGGAAGGGGGGCAGCTGGTCATCCGCTCCGGCGGCGAGCCCGGCCCCTGGGTCTGGTTCGCCGTCGACGACAGCGGTGTCGGGATCGCCCCGGAGATTCGCGATCGCGTATTCGAGCCTTTCTTCTCCACCAAACGCGAGAAGGGAACGGGCCTGGGTTTGTCGGTCGTCCACGGCATCGTCACTCAGCTCGGCGGAACGGTCGAGGTTCGCGACGGCGACGGCGCCGGGACGACGTTTCTCGTGCGGCTGCCTCGATCGCAAGCCGCGAAAAGCGCGGCCGCCGAGGCCGAAGCATCGCCTGAAATGCCTACGGGACACGGCGAGCGCATCCTCATCGTCGAAGACGAAGACGACGTTCGCCACAGCCTGAACGGTGTCCTGGAGGCGTTAGGCTACGTCGTCACGATCGCCGCGGGCAGCGAACAGGCGCTGAATCTCGGCAATGGTCCTCCATTCGACCTCATGCTGACCGATCTGGTGCTCCCCGGCATTCAGGGGATCGAGCTGGCCGCGACCATGACGGCGCGCTGGCCGAAGATGCGGGTCATCCTGATGTCCGGCTATGCGGAGGAGGCCGCGAGGAAAAGCCTCAGCAAAAGGGGATGCCGTTTTCTGCAGAAGCCGTTCGGTGCGCACGAGCTCGCGGTCGAAGTCCACGATGCCCTCGCGCAGCGGGGTGAGCAGCCGTCCAGGTGACGGTGTTCGGCGCGCGCACTCGGCGGCGCAGGTCCAGGCGGCGTAGCCGCCGTAAGAATTTAGCGGCGGCCGTCAGGCCGCCCGAGCAAGCGATCGCATCAGCGTTCGAGGGCGCGGAGTGCCCGACAGAAGGCTACGGAAACAGACGGGGTATCTGTCGCGCGCCTGGCGCGCTCTAACGCTGGGCCGGGCTGATCGAACGGCGGCCTGACGGCCGCCGCTAAATTCTTACGGCGGCTACGCCGCCTGTCGAGCATATCCTGCGATTTCCGCACAGCCTCTGAGCCTAGCGACCTAGCTCAGCGGTCACTGTGCGGATGCGCGGAGCGGGATCGTGAAGGCGAACGTGCTTCCGACGCCAGGCGTGCTCTTCACGCTGATGTGACCGCCGTGAGCTTCGACGGCGAGCTTGCAGAATGCGAGGCCGAGGCCGGTCCCGACCTTGCGGGAGTCGAGTTGGCCGAATTTTTCGAAGATCCGCTCGAGCGCCTCGGGGGCGATGCCGGATCCGGTGTCGCGAACGGAGAAGCGGACGTGGTCATCGGTGGCCGACGCCGTGATCGTCACGGTTCCGGCGCCGGTGAACTTGATCGCGTTGGCGATGAGGTTCACGAGCGTGCGGTTCAGCTTCTTTTCGTCGCCTGCGAATCGGGGCAGGTCCGGGGCGATGTCGGCGACGATCACGGTGCGCGGCTCGTTTGCGAGGGAGGTCACCTGTTCGACAGCGCTGGCCACGAGCGAAGCTGCGGAGAGCCCGTCGAGGTCGAGCCGCGTCTTGCCTGACTCCATCTTCTCCACGTCCAGGAGATCGTTGATCATTCCGAGGAGGGTCCTGCCGCCGCTCATGGCAATGTTCATGAGCTCGCGCTGTGTGGCATCGAGAGTGCCGCAAGTGCCGAGCATCTCGACGCCGGCGATGACTGCCGACAGGGGAGTGCGCAAATCGTGGACGATCATGTTGCGCATGTCGTCGCGCAGTTTTTCGACCTCCTGCAGGCGTTTGAAATTCTGCTGGAGCTGCGCAAACAGAGCGGC
Source organism: Acidobacteriota bacterium (assembly GCA_021781455.1). Taxonomy (GTDB): domain Bacteria; phylum Acidobacteriota; class Thermoanaerobaculia; order Gp7-AA8; family Gp7-AA8; genus JAJXWV01. The sequence goes on from JAJXWV010000067.1 coordinate 26,267, forward strand.
TTCCCGATCGCGGGTGCGCTTCTTCTGCAGGCAGGAGTCGACACGCGCCCGGAGCAGCGTCGGGTCGAACGGCTTGGTCAGGTAATCCTCGGCTCCGGCCTCGATGCAACGGACGACCGACTGCACCTCGTTGACTGCCGAGATCATGATGACGGCGATCTGCTGCATGCCGGCGTCGGCTTTGATGTGGCGCAGCACTTCGTGACCATCCATGTCGGGCATCATGATGTCGAGCAGGACCACGTCAAACGCAGTCTCGGTCATCAGACGCAGCGCGTCGGCGCCATTGCCGACCGTCCTGACGGCGTGTCCCTGGCGCGTCAGCCGGCGGCAGAGCACGTCACGGTTGTTGGCGTCGTCGTCGACGACCAGCACCACCCCTGGCTCAATGGACACCTGCGGGCGCATGGCCGTTGAAGGAGCGATCTCGCCGCGGCTCAATGGCGCGGTTATCGTCTCCTCCCCGCCGACGGTGAAGTTCTCGTCGATGATCTCCAGCATCTTCTGTCCCGCGGAGCAGATCTTCTGAAGATCGGCGGCGAGGCCCTCGTGCTCCGGAGCTTGCTCGACGAGCATCTCCGAGTAGCCGATGATCTGATTCAGAGGCGTTCGGAGGTCGTGAAGAAGCTCCGAGGAGAGATTGCTCTTGCAGTGGGCGACGCTCACGAGATGCACTCCTGGGTGGCGACGGTCAGCAGATTCTCGATTTTGGCGAGGAGGCGCGGCAGATCGATCGGTTTGGTGTCGTACTCATCGCAACCCGCTTCGAGAGCTTTTTCGCGATCGTTCGCCATGGCGTGCGCGGTCAGGGCGATGACGGGGATGTGCTTGAGCGCGTCGTCAGCCTTCATTCTGCGCGTTGCTTCCCAGCCGTCGACGACCGGCAGGCTCATGTCCATCAGGATGAGATCCGGCATGTCTGCCCGCGCCACCTCGAGGCTCTTCTCGCCATCGACGGCGATGACGACTCTGTAGCCCTTGCGCTCCAGCCGCCGCGACAACATCTCGCGGTTCATTTCATTGTCCTCGACAAGCAGAATGGTGCTCATGGTGTTGTCTCCAGACGTTCAAGCGACACGCGCGATGCAGCGCTCCGGTTGAGAAGGTCGCGAACGTGCGCGAGCAATGCCTCGGGGGATTCGCCAACCTTCTGCAGGATCGTTTCGACGTGACCGTTCAGGCGTCGCCGCTCTTCCATGGTGAGGTCCTTCGCGGTGACCACCACGATCGGGATGGACTGCCATTCCGCATGTCGCCGTACTTCGATGGCAAAGGCGAACCCGTCCATCTCCGGCATCATCAGGTCGAGGAAGATCAGGCTCGGCCTGTCCCTCTCCATGCTCTTCAGCGCCTCGATTCCATTCACTGCCTCCGTTACGTTCCATCCCTCCTTCTCCAGCATCGCTCGCGTGCTTGCGCGAGCCGAAGGGTTGTCGTCGATCACGAGAACGGGACAAGGGGGACGAAGACAGGTGAACTTCTTGAGGATCTGGGACAGGCGGTGGCGATTGGCCGGCTTCGTCGCGTAATCCGATGCACCGAGCGCGAAGCCTCGCACGGGATCGTCGACCATGGTCAGCATGATCACGGGAATGTCACGCAGTGCCACGTCGTCTTTGAGCGCCGCCAATACGCCCCAGCCGTCCACGTCGGGCATCATTACGTCGAGCGTGATCGCTGCCGGCAGCAACTGCCTGGCCAGCTGCAGGCCCTCCGCTCCTCCGCTTGCCGTACGTACGATGAAGCCTTCTTTGCGCAGGTAGCGTTGCATCAGGTCGCGCTGCAGTGGTTCGTCGTCAATCACGAGCACGCACGTTCCGCGTGCGGGAGGCGGTTCCGCGTCGTCGTCGAGACGCCCCGAGACGCGACGTTCTTTCAATGACACGCCCGGGTTGCCGGATTCATTGACCATCGCGGGCAACGTGATTGTGAAGACGCTGCCTTCATCCAGCACGCTGTGGACGGTGACGTCGCCGCTCATCATCTGGCAGAAACGACGCGTAAGCGCGAGCCCCAGACCGGTGCCGCCGAACTTGCGCGTCGTCGACGCGTCCGCCTGCGTGAAAGGCTGAAAGAGCCGGACGATCTGCTCGGGACCCATGCCGATGCCGGTGTCGGAGACGCGGAACGTGATCCATTCCCTTTCGTCCATCAGCTTCCGTTCGGTTTCGACGCGGATATGACCGTCGCGTGTGAACTTCGCTGCGTTCGAGACCAGGTTGAAGAGACCCTGGCGCACTTTGCTCAGGTCCGCGTGCATGACGCCGATGTCGGGAGCGCACGAGACCTCGACCGTGTTGCCATTCTTCGCGACCTGCATCGCGATGGTCGACTCCACCTCTGCGATCAAGGAGCAGACGTCAAACGTCTCGAGGTGCAGCTCCATCTTGCCCGCCTCGATCTTCGAGAGGTCGAGAATGTCGTTGATCAGCCCGAGCAGGTGTTTGCCAGCCGTGGAGATTTTCTGCAGGTCGGCATTGAACTCAGGCAGGTTCTTCTCGACCGCTTCTTCCTGGAGCATCTCGGAGAAGCCGAGGATGGCGTTGAGCGGCGTGCGCAGCTCGTGGCTCATGTTGGCGAGGAACAGGCTCTTTGTGCGATTCGCGTTTTCCGCCGCTTCTTTGGCCTTCGCCACCTCCGCTTCGGCGCGACGCCGCTCGGTGACGTCTTCCATCGCCAGAACCAGCAGCTCCCGGTGACTGCCCTGCCGCAGCCTTCGCGCATTGAGCAGCATCACGCGCCGGCCGATGTAGGGGAACTCGTGCTCGAGCTCGAAGTCATTGAAGACCGAGCTCGTCGGAACGATGTCCTCGAGCAGAGTGCGAAGAGCGGGGATGTCCCACTGTCCGTTGCCGAGCTCGTAAATACGTCTGTTTTCGGTCTCGTCGGGTGAGACGCGAAAGGTCTGGTAAAAGGCGCGGTTCGCGGAATGCACAAAGAGGCTGCCGTCGAGAATCAGCAGCGGCTCGCGAACGGTATCGACGACGTCCTGGGCATACGTATCGATCTGCTCGATCAGCTGGAGAGGATCGTGTAAGGCCGGTGCTTCTGGTCGAAAGCCTGTCAATTCGGCCATGGATCGCCTCCTGGTTGTTCAACCGGTCGCGATCGCAGGGCGCGGACAGTCGAGTTATGGATAGGAAACGCGACGACTACTCACTGCTCCATGCATTGAACGAGCCGCAATGGTCGAAGCGGCTCGCGAAGTCGCACATTTCGCCGGCCAATGTCGAAGCGAGCGCGTCTGAACCGCGGATCGGAGACAGGACGAGAAGAATCCACTCCTGCAAGAGCCGGCCCATCCGTTGCTGGGTTTCTCATCAGTGCGCCACTCGGTAATGACATTGATTAGGCTCATTCACCCAATGCCGCATCGTATGTCACGCATATAGAGCGCAATCCATGTGAATGCCCGGTTGTGATGCATCGCATTTGATATGATCATGCCGTCAATACTGAGGAAAATTGAATGTCGTTATTTTGGACCAGAGCACATCTCGATGAATTCGGCGATGCGGTGCGCCTATCGCTCACAGAGGAACTGAAGGCGCGCAACGCCTCGAGCCTCGTATCGAGCATTGTGCAGAGCATCCGGAACGGGAATCCTGTTGTGACGATCGAGACCAAACAGGGCAAGAAGGCCTTTCAAGTCGACCGCACACCGGAGAACGAGATTGCCTCACCTGCGGAGATGCGCGCCCTCGTGGCCATGAAGCTGGATTTGATCGGGATCTGAACCGACGGAAGAACCGGCCTCCGCAGAGGTCCCGCGGAAGGATCGTTCCCATGAACACACCCTCGCGCTCATGCAGCAGCGAGGGCGGGAAGGTCCGGACCCACAAGCCACGTCGTGACGGCCGTCAGCAGTGCATCAGCCGACATTGCACACGAGGCCGCTGAGTAGAAACTGCTCGAAGCGCGAAATCACAATGAGCGGTCGCTTCTTTCAGGACTCATGGCGAGAATCGCGGTCTCTGTACGTTCCTTGCATTGGAGGAAGCGAACTGGTCGGGCTCAGTCACATTGTCGAAGTCCGTGCCGGCATCAGGCGACGGTGCACGCTGTCAGTGCGCAACGCCGCGAGCTCCAGGTCGCGGGCATGGTCGGCGGCAGCATGGAGCGCGACGGTTGAGGATCCTGCTGGAGGTGTCTCTGTTCGGAAAGCGCCATCCCGAAACGGCCATGCCTCTGAGGGGAGAGGTCCTGAGTGTCGAGGGCCTCGAGGCGCGAGCGAAGACGCTCGCCGCCGAGTTCACGCTGCTCCCTGCTACGCAAAGGAGCGGACACGACGTCCTGCCACGGCTGGAAGAGAACATCAGCGTTCTGAGCGCGGCGTACCGCATCCTCGCTGACGACGTTCACCAGGGTGTGGCCGTCGCTCCGGCGGCCGAGTGGCTTCTCGACAACTTTCACCTCGTCGAGTCGGAGGCGCGCGCGGCGCAGCATGACCTCCCGGTTCGGTACTACCGGAAACTGCCGAAGCTCGCGGCACGAGAGTTTTTGGGCAAGGCCCGCGTCCATGCGATGGCGCTCGAGCTGATCCGGCACGGCGACGGACGACTGGACGCGGAACGGCTCACGCGTTTCGTCCGCGCGTTCCAGACCATCGCGCCGTTGACGATCGGCGAGCTCTGGGCGCTATCCAGCATGCTCAAGCTCGCGCTCATCGAGAACCTGAGGCTCCTGACGGACGGAATCGTCACGGGCAGGGCGGCACGTCGGGAGGCGGACGCTGCTCTGGCGCGGTTGGAACGCGGTGAGGCTCCCGCTGCTCTGCCCGAGCCGCTCCCGAGCGCCTTCGTGGCACAGCTCCGACAGCGAATGCGCGAATTCGATCCCCGCGCCTCTCCGCTCGCCGCGGCGGTGGAGCAGGCCCTTGCAGCGGGAGGGACGACGCCCGAGGATGCGGTTCGCTCGGAAAGTCAGCGGCAGGCCACCGATCAGGTCTCCACGAGCAACACCGTGACGAGCCTCAGGTTCTGCGCGACGCTCGACTGGAGCCGCTTCGTGGAGTCGGTCAGCGCGGTCGAGGAGATCCTGCGCCGCGACCCGGCCGGGGCCTACCCGCGGATGGATTTCGCCAGCCGCGATCGCTACCGGCACGCTGTGGAGGATCTCGCCGAGCCGACCGGCGACGCGCAGGTGCGCGTTGCACTGCGCGCCGTCGAGAGCGCCCGCAAGGCGGCGGAGCGGCAGGGAATCGGTGAGAAGGCGGCGCACGTCGGTCACCACCTCATCGGCGCAGGCCGGCGCGACCTCGAAATCGACGTGGCCTACCGCCCGCGCCTTTCCAACCGCCTCCGCCGTTGGGCCTTCGCTCATGCAACCGCCGAGTACCTGGGCGGCATTGCTCTGCTGACCGCCTTCGGCGTTTTCAGTGCGTACGCTTACGCAGGCGCTGCGCGCCTCGCCTGGTTGGCGACGGTTGCTGCCATCCTCGCGCTGCTCCCCGCGAGCGAACTCGCGGTGCTTCTCGTTCAGCGCATCGTGGCTGCGCTCGTGCCGCCGCGCCGGCTGCCTCGCCTCGATTTCAGCGAAGGGATTCCCGAGAACGCCAGAACCATGGTGGTCGTGCCGGTGCTCCTGACCAGCGTGGCGGATACCGAGCGCCTCCTCGCGCACCTGGAAGTGCAGGCCCTCGGCAACCTCGATCCCCGAATCCACTTCGCCGTTCTCAGCGACTTCGTGGATGCGAGAACGCTCACCGTCGCCGGAGACGACGAGATCCTGCGCGCAGCAGTGGCGGGGATCGAGGCGCTCAACCTCCGGCACAAGCCCGATGGAAACGACCGCTTCCTCCTGTTCCACCGCGATCGGCAGTGGAACCCGAAAGAGGGCGTCTTCATGGGGTGGGAGCGCAAGCGGGGAAAGATCGAAGAGTTCAATCGCCTGCTGCGCTCCGCGACTGACACCGGTTTCTCCGTCAAAGTCGGAGACCTGTCAATACTCCCGTCGGTGCGCTACGTCCTCACACTCGACGCCGACACGCGGCTCCCCAGAGGAGTGGCAAGGGCGTTGATCGGGATCATCGCGCATCCGCTCAACAGGCCCGTGGTGGATGCCGCCCTGCGGAGGGTCACGGACGGGTACGGCATCATCCAGCCGCGCGTGAGCGTCAACCTCGCCAGCGCCGCCGGGTCGCTCTTCGCGCGGGTCTACGCCGGGCACACCGGCGTCGATCCCTACACCACGGCGGTCTCGGACACCTATCAGGACCTGTTCGGCGAAGGAATCTACACAGGCAAGGGACTGTACGACGTCGACGCCTTCCGTGAGGCCGTCGGCTGGCGCGTTCCCGAGAACGCGCTGCTGTCGCACGATCTGTTCGAAGGGTTGTACGCGCGAACCGCGCTCGCCTCCGACGTGGAGGTGGTGGACGACTATCCCGCCAACGTCCTCGCGCACGCGCGCCGGCAGCACCGCTGGGTGCGCGGCGACTGGCAGATTCTGGCGTGGCTTTTCCCGCTGGTGCCGACACCGCAGGGCTTACTGCGGAACCGCCTTCCGCTCATCGGCCAGTGGAAGATCCTCGACAACCTGCGGCGCAGCCTCGTGGCACCCTCACTGCTGGCCTTCTTCGCGGCCGCGTGGACGTTCCTGCCGGGAAGCGCCCTCGTCTGGACCATGGGCGGTCTCGCCGTCGTTGCGTTCCCTTTCCTGGCCTCCCTTTTTCACCTCCTGAAGCCACGCGCGGCCCACGAGCCGGCTCGCGTCCACCTTCGAGGCCTCGTGGAGGATCTGAGCACCGCCTTCGGGCAGGCGCTCCTGACCCTGGTGTTCCTCGCATCTCACGCCTGGGAGAGGGTGCATGCCATCGTCCTGACCCTTGTTCGTCTGGTCATCACGCAGCGCAGCCTCCTCGAGTGGGAGACGGCGCACGCGCAAGCGGCGCGGGCCGCCGACATGCTGCAGGGAGGAATCCGGTCCTTCTTCGTCGAGATGGTCGCCAGCCCGATTGTGGCATTGGGTCTTTTCGCCTTGACAAGCAGCGTAGATCCCGCGGCTCTTCCGCTGGCATTGCCGTTCCTCGTCTGCTGGGCGGCGGCACCGGCGTGCGCGTACTGGCTCAGCCGCTCGATCGGACAACGCCAGCATGAGTTGTCGACCGAAGACCGCGGCCTCCTGATGGACGTGGCACGAAAGACCTGGCTCTACTTCGAGACCCTGGCCGGCCCTGAGGATCATTGGCTTCCTCCCGACAACCTCCAGGAAGACCGAGTGCCCAGAGTCGCCCATCGCACCTCGCCGACCAACATCGGTATGGGTCTTCTCTCCACGCTCGCGGCGCACGACCTCGGTCTGCTGCCGGCGGATGCAATGGTGGAAAGGCTCGATCGGACGCTGACCACAGTCGAGGGGCTGGAGCGCCACGAGGGGCATCTCCTGAACTGGTACGACACGGAGAACCTTTCACCGCTGCTGCCGCGCTACGTGTCCACGGTGGATAGCGGCAACCTGGCGGGAGCGCTTCTGGCCGTGGCCGAGGGATGCCGGCAGATGGGCGCGTCGCGAGCGGACCTGGATTCGCGACTGTCCGATGTTGCCAGTCGCGCGGTGGCCCTGGCGAACGGGATGAACTTCACATTCCTTTACGACCGCCAGCGCCAGCTTTTCTCGATCGGCTACCGCCTGGCCGACGGCGGCGGGCCGGGGCAAACGGATCTCGCCTACTACGACCTCCTGGCTTCGGAGTCGCGCCTTGCAAGCTTCTTCGCCATCGCCAAGGGCGACGTCCCGCAGAGCCACTGGTTCCACCTGGGACGGCTCGTCGTCAGCGTGGAGGGTGTTCCGACGCTCGTGTCCTGGAGCGCGACGATGTTCGAGTACCTCATGCCGCTCCTCCTCATGCGAACGTATTCGGGAACGCTCCTCGGTAAGAGTTGCCGCATGGTTGTCAGGAGGCAGATCCGGTACGGTCGCGAACGGCACGTTCCGTGGGGAATCTCCGAGTCCGCCTACGACCTGGTCGACCGGCTCGGCAACTATCAATACAAGGAGTTCGGTGTCCCGGGCGTGGGGTTGAAGCGAGGATTGGCCGACGAGCTCGTCGTTGCTCCCTACGCGACTGCCCTGGCCGCCCTCCTGGATCCGGCCAGTGCCGCACGAAACCTGCGGCGCCTGACAGGGGAGGGGGGCGAGGGACCGCTCGGATACTACGACGCCATCGACTACACACAACGGCGGCCTAACGAGGCCGTCGACGCAGCGGTCACACGACCGGGTCACGGCACCGTCGTGAAGACTTATCTGGCGCACCACCAGGGGATGACGCTTGTGGCCATCGCCAACGTTGTTCTGGGCGACGTCATGGTCGACCGCTTCCATGCGGACCCCCGAATCCAGGCGACCGAACTTCTCCTGCAGGAGCGGATTCCGCACGAGGCGCCCATCATCGAGCCGCGTCCGGCCGAAAAGACGCGAGCCGAACCGGCCGCGCTCGTGCGGGCCCCACGCCGCTTCCGCTCACCGCACACGCCGTACCCGCGTGCGCAGATTCTCTCGAACGGCAACTACGTCGCCATCATCACGAACGGGGGAGGAGGAACGAGCTTCTGCCGCGGGCGCGCCGTGACGCGGTGGCGGGAGAACCGCACCTGCGATCCCGGAAGCCAGTTTGTCTATCTGCGCGATGTTCATACCGGCACCGTCTGGTCGGCGGCCTACCAGCCCGTCGGCAAGGAGGCCGACAGCTACCTCGTGGAGTTCCTCGCAGAGAAGGCGACCTTCGAGCGGATCGACGACGACATCACCACGCGTCTCGAAATCGCCGTCTCACCTGGAGACGACGTCGAGGTCCGCCGCGTCTCGCTGACCAATCGCAGCGACCGCCCTCGCGAAATCGAGCTGACCAGCTACGTCGAGCTGGGGCTGGGGTCCATCGCCGAAGACGTCGCCAATCCCGCGTTCGGAAAGCTCTTCGTCGAGACGACGTGGATTGCCGAGAACACGGCTCTCCTCGCGCACCGACGGGCCCGTTCTCAACACGATCCTGCGCTCGTCGGGTTCCACGTCCTCTCCATCCAGGGGCCCACTCAAGCGCAGGTCGAGTGGGAGACGGACCGAATGCGCTTTCTGGGGCGCGGGCGCGGTCCCGACAACCCAAGGGCGATGGACGGGCGCGCGCTCTCCGGGACGACCGGCGCCGTACTCGACCCGATCCTGAGTCTTCGAACCCGGCTGCGGCTTGCACCCGGGGGATTCGCCCGCGTCTCGTTCACGACCGGCGTGGCCGCCGACGTGGCGACTGCGCGCGGCTGCGCACAGAAGTACCACGACCACGGCGTCGCAGCCCGCGTCTTCGCCCTTGCTTACACGCAGACGCAGATGTCGCTGCGCCACCTCGGCATCTCCGTCGAACAGGCCCAGCTCTTCGAACGGCTCGGTTCCCGTGTCTTCTTCTCCGACGCATCCCTCCGCGCCGGCCAGGAGACCCTGGCGAAGAACACGCTCGCCCAGGATGGCCTCTGGAGGTTTGGCATCTCGGGGGATCTCCCGATCGTCCTCGTCCGCGTGAAGGAGCCGGACGACCTGCAGCTGGTCCGGCAAATCCTGACCGCTCACGAGCACTGGCGCCTGAAAGGGCTGAAGGCCGACGCGGTGATCCTCAATGAGCACGCAGCAAGCTACCGCGAAGAAATGAACGAGCAGCTCACACAGCTCGTCGACAGCGGTCCGTGGACTGCCTGGAAAACGAAACCCGGCGGCGTGTTTCTTCTGCAAGCGGACACGATTCCCGAGGCTGAACAGATCCTGCTGAGCGTGGTCGCCCAGGCGGTCCTCTCAGGCGACCGCGGCACCCTCGAACAGCAGCTCGACCGGACAGAAATCGAGCCTCCACTCCCGTTGAGCGTCGTGCCAGTCGACGAGGCCACGGATGGTGAATCGCCGGAAGGCGAACCGGAACGTCCGTCCCTTCTCCTCGACAACGGTCTCGGCGGCTTCGCGGGTGAAGGGCGGGAGTACGTCGTCGTTCTCGAGGGCGATCGGGAGACGCCCCTTCCCTGGGTCAACATTCTCGCCAATCCACGTTTCGGGAGCATCGTCACCACCTCGGGCGCAGCCCACACCTGGGCCGAGAACAGCCGCGAGAACCGGCTCACGCCATTCGCGAACGACGGGGTCGCGAACCCGACCTCCGAAGCGATCTTCGTCCGCGACGAGGAGAGCGGCACCCTGTGGGGCGCCACGCCGGCGCCAGTGCGGCGCACGCCGGGCTCTCCGCGTTGGGTGGTGCGTCATGCGCCGGGCGTGACCCGTTTCTCTCACGCCGCGCACGCCATTGCCCAGGATCTGGCCGTCTTTGTGGCACGGCAGGAGCCGGTGAAGCTGTCTCTCCTGACGTTGACGAACCACTCCGACCGGCCCCGGCGCCTAACGCTTTTCTCGTACAACGAATGGCTGCTCGGCCCGCCGATCGCCAGTGGCCCAAGGTTTGTCGCAACGGAGCACGACGACGAGACAGGTGCAATCCTGGCGCGCGACCTGTACAGCCGGGCCAGGGAGCGTGTCGCGTTCGCCGCTGCGAGCGAGCCGCTCCTCTCCGCCACGGGGGACCGTCTGGAGTTTCTCGGCCGAAACGGTTCGCTCTCCCGTGCGGCCGCGCTCGGCCAGCCGCGGCTGTTAGGCCGATTCGGTGCCGGCCTCGATCCGTGCGCGGCTTTGCAGATCGCGGTCGACCTCGAGCCCGGCGCGACCCGTCGCGTGGTGTTCCTCCTCGGACAGGGGCGGAACGCGGCAGAGACCCGCATGCTTCTGCAGCGGTTCGCGGGCAAGGACGCCGTCGCCACTGCCGACGCCGAGCTCGCCGCCGTCGAGGAATCGTGGGACGACATCCTGGGCGCCGTCCGCGTCACCACCCCCGACGACTCCTTCGACATCCTCATGAACCGGTGGCTTCTTTACCAGGACCTCGCCTGTCGCGTCTGGGCACGCTCCGCCTACTCGCAGGCGGGCGGTGCATACGGCTTCCGCGACCAGCTCCAGGACGTGCTGGCGCTCATGCTCACGCGGCCGGATCTCACCCGCGAGCACCTCCTGAGAGCGGCCGCGCGCCAGTTCGTGGAGGGAGACATTCAGCACTGGTGGAATGCGCCGGGCGGCGAGGGCATTCGCACGCGTTGCTCGGACGATCTCCTGTGGCTGCCCTATGCGACGGCCGAGTATGTCAAGGTCACCGGAGACGGCGCTGTCCTCGACGAGCAGGTGCATTTCCTGGAGGGACCTCCCGTTCCGCCTGGAGAACCCGAGGCATACGGGATCCCGGCGATCTCACGCGAGACCGGCACGCTGTTCGAGCACGGCATCCGGGCCGTGGATCGGGCGATTACCGCCGGCGCGCACGGCCTGCCGCTCATTGGGAGCTGCGACTGGAACGACGGCTACAACAACGTCGGACCCGAGGGTCGCGGGGAGAGCATCTTCGTGGGCTGGTTCCTCCACGCCGTGTTGGGAGCCTTTGTTCCGTTGTGCGAAGAGCGCGGTGAGGCGCGGCGCGCAGCGCGCTACCGCGCCGAGCGCGAGCGTCTGGGAACCATGCTCGAGCAGAGTTGGGACGGCGAATGGTACAGGCGCGCGTACTTCGACGACGGCACCCCGCTGGGATCGTCCCAGAACGACGAGGGGAAGATCGACTCGGTGGCCCAGACCTGGGCCGTTCTCTCGGGTGCCGCGCCGAGAAGAAGGGCCGAGCGCGCCATGGGTGCCGTACGCGCCCACCTGGTCCGGCGGGGATCGGGCGTCATCCTGCTCCTCACGCCGCCCTTCGATCACAGCGCTCTCGATCCGGGATACATCAAGGGCTACATTCCCGGGATCCGCGAAAACGGAGGTCAGTACACGCACGCGGCGGCGTGGGTTGTCCTCGCGCTCACGCGCCTCGGGAGCGGGGACGAGGCGGTGGAGCTCTTTCACATGCTCAATCCCATCAACCACTCGCGCACAGCGAGCCAGGTCGAGCAGTACATGACCGAGCCTTATGCGGTCGCAGGCGATGTCTACGACCACCCGGCGCATCGGGGACGCGGCGGCTGGACCTGGTACACCGGTTCGGCCGGGTGGATGTACCGGGCGGGATTGGAGGGGATCCTCGGCCTCGAGCGCCGCGGCGCATCCTTCCGGTTGAACCCGTGCATCCCGTCGTCGTGGCCGACCTACTTCATCGAGTGGCGCTTCGGGAAGACGCACTACACGATCGCCGTGGAGAACCCGGAGCGGCGCTGCAGCGGCGTGGCGAGCGTCGAGCTCGATGGATCACCCATCGACCCGGCGGAGATTCCACTCGTGGACGACGGGGGCGAGCATCGGGTTCGCGTCGTGCTCGGCGCGGGCCGCGAGGCTGGCTCCGCCCAGCCCGCAACGCACGCGAGCGCAGGGACGCGGTGAGATGTGGGCGGATCGACCTTGGGAGAAAGAATCCGCCTCCATCTTTCGAGAAGCGGCTCAGCATCTTCGCAACGTCTTCGGCGCAGCCGGTGGGTCCGTCTGGCAGGACCAAGTCAAAAGTGACGTTGATGGCTTGATCGCGCGAATGCACCGCGTCTGTGAGGTCCCACAGGGGCAGCCGCGATCATCGAAGCGTTTGAGTGGAGTCGAATGGGATTTTCTTCCCTCCGTCACTGCCGAGGTCGCTTCGTCGGTGCTAACCTACCGTCAGGTCTGGATCTGCCTTTCAACGACGTCGATGCGACCACCGCTGGTGGCGACTGAAATCCGTGAGTCTGGAATCTCATTGGGTGTCGCGAAGAAGACGCAGCACATGCTTCATTCGGCGTACAAGCACCCAAGCTACGCAACCTGATCAATGCCACAAACCTTCTTCGAGAAACCGATCCTCAACTCGCCGTACGAGTACCCGAAGCAGCACTGGGAGCTCGATGAGAGCGGGCAACCGACGAATCACATCGTGCCCAATCGGCGGAAGGCCGAGTTCATCACACCGATCCCGAAACCCAAGAAGCAGAAGAAAGAGCAGAAGGACCTCGTCTTCAACGAAGGCAAGGGGCTCTCGACCGAACAGCAGCAGTACGAGCTGACCTCCTCATTCATCAATGAGCTGCGAGCGAACGTCGATCGCTGGCGCGCGCTACCCAACCCGAACCAGTGGAACGTCACGCCGGAGACCGCGCGGCTCCTCCAGCACTGGCGGCAATATCCGTTCACAGGCATCCGGCCGTTCTTCTGCCAGGTCGAAGCTGTCGAGACCGCGATCTGGCTGACCGAGGTCGCACCCAAGATCGGGAAAGAAGGGCGCAAGTTCCTCGAGCACATCACCAACGCCAACGCTGATTCGAATCCGCTCCTGTGGCGCGTGGCTCTGAAGCTCGCCACGGGCTCCGGCAAAACCACCGTCATGGCCATGCTGATCGCGTGGCAGACGGTGAACGCCGTACGTCGGTCAAACAGTAAGAACTTCACGCGCGGATTTCTGATCGTCACGCCCGGCATCACCATCAAGGATCGCCTGCGCGTCCTCCAGCCGAACGACCCCGACAGTTACTACCAGAGCCGCGAGCTCGTCCCGTCCGACATGCTCCAGGATCTCGGTAAAGCCAAGATCGTCATCACGAATTACCACGTATTCAAGCTGCGGCAGACGCTCGACATCTCGAAGGGTGGCCGCGCGCTGCTGCAGGGGCGGACCGGTCCGGAGATCGAGATGCTCGAGACCGAAGGGCAGATGCTCCAGCGGGTGATGCCCGATCTGATGGGAATGAAGAACATTCTCGCCGTCAACGACGAGGCGCATCACTGCTATCGCGAGAAGCCGCCCGGCGAAGACGAAGAGACGCTCAAGGGCGACGAAAAGCAAGAGGCGGAGAAAAACCTCGAGGCCGCGCGCCTCTGGATCTCAGGTCTCGAGGCGGTCAATCGCAAACTCGGCGTGCAGCAGGTCATCGACCTTTCTGCGACGCCGTTTTTCCTCAGTGGCTCCGGCTATGCGGAAGGGACGCTTTTCCCCTGGACGATGAGCGACTTCTCACTCATGGACGCGATCGAGTGCGGGATCGTCAAGCTTCCACGCGTGCCAGTGGCCGACAACATTCCCGGCGCGCAGGTTCCGATCTATCGCGAGCTCTGGAAACACATCGGCAAGAAGATGCCGAAGAAGGGGCGCGGCAAGTCCAGCGGTCTCGATCCACTCGCGCTTCCGGTCGAGTTGCAGACTGCCCTCGAAGCGCTCTATGGCCATTACAAAAAGACGTTCGACCTCTGGCAGGAGGCGGGCATCAAAGTTCCGCCCTGCTTCATCGTCGTCTGCAACAACACTTCGACATCAAAGCTTGTCTACGACTACATCTCAGGATTCATCCGCGAAAACGAAGATGGTTCGAGCGACGTCGTCAACGGTCGGCTCGAGTTGTTCCGCAATTTCGACGAGCACGGAAACGCCATTCCTCGTCCGCGGACGCTTCTCATCGACAGCGAGCAGCTCGAATCAGGCGAGGCGCTCGACGACAACTTCCGCGGCATGGCCACCGACGAGATCGAGCGTTTCCGCCGCGAGATCATCGAGCGGAGTGGCGACCGCCGTCAGGCCGAGAACCTCACCGACCAGGACCTTCTCCGCGAGGTCATGAACACAGTCGGCAAGCCTGCTCGCCTCGGCGAGTCGATCCGCTGCGTCGTCTCCGTCGCCATGCTCACCGAGGGGTGGGACGCAAACACTGTCACACACGTCCTCGGCGTCCGAGCGTTCGGAACGCAGCTCCTCTGCGAGCAGGTCATCGGCCGCGCACTGCGCCGGCAGTCGTACGAGATCAATGAAGAGAGCCTCTTCAACGTCGAGTACGCCGATGTCCTCGGCATTCCGTTCGACTTCACGGCCAAGCCGGTCGTCGCGCCGCCACACCCGCCGCGCGAGACGATCAATGTCCGAGCGATTACGCCTGATCGCGACGCATGCGAGATCCGATTCCCGCGCGTCGAGGGCTATCGCGTCGAGCTGCCCGAGGACCGCCTGTCAGCGACATTCAACGACGAGTCGACATTCGAGCTCACGCCGGCTCTCGTCGGCCCGTCGATTACGCGGAACGAAGGCATCGTCGGCGAGGGCGTCGACCTCACTCTCGTGCACACCGGCGACGTCCGGCAGTCGACTGTCCTCTTTCATCTGACCAAACATCTGCTGCTGACCAAGTACCGCGACCCCGGAGATGATCCGAAGCTGCATCTGTTCGGTCAGCTCAAGGCCATCACGCGGCAGTGGCTCGACAACTACCTCATCTGCAAAGCGGGAACGTTTCCGGCCCAGCTCCTCTATCCGACGATCGCAGACATGGCGTGCGAAAAGATCACTGCAGCCATCAGTCGCGAATATGCCGGCGCGCGTCCCATCAAAGCCGTCCTCGATCCATACAACCCCACCGGCTCGACGATCCACGTCAACTTCAACACCTCGAAGATGGATCGCTGGGAGACGAAGTTCGATCGCTGCCACATCAACTGGTGCATTCTCGACAGCGACTGGGAAGGAGAGTTCTGCCGCGTCGCGGAATCGCACCCTTGCGTCCGCGCCTACGTGAAGAACCACAGCCTCGGATTCGAAGTCCCGTACCGCTACGCCTCCGAGATGCGCCGCTACCGCCCCGACTTCATCGTCCTCGTCGACGACGGCCACGGCGCCGATGACCTGCTGCACCTGGTCGTTGAGATCAAGGGCTACCGCGGCGAGGATGCCAAAGAAAAGAAGTCGACGATGGACACCTACTGGGTCCCCGGTGTGAACCACCTCGGCACGCACGGCCGCTGGGCCTTCGCCGAGTTCACAGACGTCTGGGAGATGGAGCTCGATTTCGCAAAGAAAGTGGAGAGCCAGTTCAACCAGATGATTGACCGCGTGATGAAGAGTGAAGGGTGAAGAGTGAAGAGTGAGAGTGGGCAGTGGCGCTTTGGAGTGTCGGCCGAGGCGCGTAGCGGCGCAGCGCGGCGAGGGACCCCGATCGCACAGCACTGGAATATCGAGGCTGTTCCATGACGACGAAGAAGACCTCTCTCGTTCCGCGCGAGCGCATCTTCTCTGCGATCCTCGCCATCCGGGGAGAGAAGGTCCTGCTCGACGCCACTCTCGCCGAGCTCTATGGCGTCGAGACGCGCGTGCTCGTGCAGGCCGTCAAGCGAAACCTCGATCGGTTTCCCGACGACTTCATGTTCCATCTCACGTCGGAGGAGTTTGCCAACTTGAAATCACAAGTTGTGATCTCAAGTGGTTGGGGTGGACGGCGTACTGAGCCGTACGCCTTCACGGAGCAGGGTGTGGCCATGCTCTCGAGCGTCCTGAAGAGCGCACGAGCCGTCCAGGTCAACGTGGAGATCATGCGCGCGTTCGTGCGGCTCCGCCGCGCAGCCGATCAACATGAAGAGCTCGTGCTGCGTCTCGACGCGCTGGAAGAACGATACGACAAACAGTTCGGACAGGTGTTCGAAGCGATCCGCGCACTCATCAGCGAAAAAGTGAAGCCGAAGCGGCGGATCGGATTCGCGAAAGCCGAAGAGTGAAGTGTGAAGAGTGAAAGTGGGCAGCCGCGCGATTTGGGGAAGCGGACATTCGCGTTTGGGACGAGAGGCGTGCAGCTGTGCCGCGAGCTCGATCAAGCGCCCGGTGTCAGTCGAACGCTTGCCAGGCAGCTCCTCCGCTCAGGTTGTTCAGTTGGCGCAAACGTCGAGGAGGGGCAGGGAAGCCGGAGCCGCGGAGACTTCACCGCCAAGTACTCGATTGCATGCAAAGAAGCCCGCGGAACTCATTATTGGCTCCGCCTTCTGGCGGCGACCGAAATAATGTCTTCGACCCGTCTCAACGCCATCACCGACGAAGCCAACCAGCTCGTCGCGATCCTGACCACTATCGTCAAGAAAACGCGAGCCACCCCGAAAGGAGCCAGCGAAGGGCGCTAGCTTTCACCCTTCACTCTTCAATGAAATCGAAGCCAAAGACGCAAAAAGAAATCGCCGCCCTCACTCACGAAGAGGCGAAGCGGAAGAACATTCCGACGGCCGAGTACCAGGCCGTCCTGGAAAAGGACGAACAGACTCCGATCCAGATCGCGTACGAGCGTCGCAACCGCGATCTCGACCCGCAGCTCGTCTGGCGCGGGAAGGACGAGCAGGACTGGAGCGATCTGGTCGTCAACGCCCCGCCGCTGTACATCCAGGAGAAGGTCCACCCGAAGGCGCTGATCGACGAGCTGCTGCGCGAGTCGCGGGAGCGGAAGCACGAGGCCGGCGAGATCATGCCCAGCCTCTTCGCCGACTTCAACGGCCTGCCGAAGGGCGTCGACAAGACGGAGTTCTACCAGCACGACCAGAACTGGTCGAACCGCATGATCCTCGGCGACTCACTCCAGGTCATGGCCAGCCTCGCCGAGCGCGAAGGCCTTCGTGGGAAGGTGCAGTGCATCTACTTCGACCCACCGTATGGGATCAAATTTAACTCGAACTTCCAGTGGTCGACGACGAGTCGGGACGTCAAAGATGGCAACGCGGAACAAATCACGCGTGAGCCGGAACAGGTTAAGGCTTTTCGCGATACGTGGCGTGATGGAATCCACAGCTATCTGACCTACTTGCGAGACCGATTAACGGTAGCGCGTGACCTGCTATTGGACTCGGGTTCACTTTTCGTACAGATCGGTGATGAAAACGTTCACCGCGTCCGGACGCTTATGGACGAGGTGTTCAGTCCTGCGTGTTTCATCGCGGAAATCGTCTTTCAAAAGACTTCCTCCACTTCATCGGATGAGCTGTCGGGTGTTTACGATTCATTGCTGTGGTACGGCCGTTTCCCCGCCGCGAAATATCGAGGGCTGTTTCAAATGAAATCGCCGGGAGACGAAGGCGCGACCCAGTACTCGTTTGCTCAGGATGGGGCTGGTTCACGAAATACGGTGAGCGACTGGGAGGCGGCAGGCCAGCCGGCTTCCGGATTGAGAATCTTTTCGCACGACAACATAACGAGCCAGCGCCCGGCTCAAGGTGAAGACGTTCGTGCTTTTGTGTATGAAGGTAAGACTTTTGAGGTTAAGAAGGGCACGTTCAAGACAGATTCGGTGGGCCTCCAGCGTTTGTCGCTTAGTAAGCGCCTGATCTTCATAGGCAACACGCTGCGCTACGTCAGATTCTTGGACGACTTCGCGATCTACCCATATTCGAATCTGTGGACTGACACGACCACGTCTGGTTTCGCTGAGCCGAAGACATACGTCGTTCAAACAAATCGAGAGGTCGTCCAGCGCTGTCTTCTGATGGCTAGCGACCCTGGGGATCTAGTCATTGATCCGACTTGCGGGTCGGGCACAACTGCAACGGTGGCTGAACAGTGGGGCCGCCGCTGGATCACTATCGACACATCTCGCGTTGCACTTGCCCTCGCACGCGCCCGAATCATGGGTGCGCGCTTCCCGTACTACCTCCTTGCCGACTCGCGCGACGGCCAGGTGAAGGAGGCGGAAATCACTCGTACCGCTCCATCTTCGCAGGCCGTCCGCGGCGACATCCGCCACGGGTTCGTCTACGAGCGCGTCCCGCACGTCACACTGAAGTCGATTGCCAACAACGCCGAGATCGACGTCATATGGGAGAAGTCGCAGAAGAAACTTGAGCCGCTTCGCGAATCACTGAATGCCACGTTGAAGAAGCAGTGGCAGGAGTGGGAGATCCCGCGCGACGCCGATCCGAAATGGTCGAGCGAAGCCAAGACGCTCCACGCCGCTTGGTGGCAGGCGCGCATCGCTCGCCAGAAGGAGATCGACGCCTCGATCGCCTCGAAGGCGGAGTTCGAGTTTCTCTACGACAAGCCGTACGAGGACAAGCGGAAGGTCCGCGTCGCCGGCCCGTTCACCGTGGAGAGCCTCTCGCCCCATCGCGTCCTCGGCGTCGACGAGAACGACAAGCTGATCGACAGCATCGCCGACAGGAAGACCGGCTACGAGGCGAAGCAGGACTTCCCGTCGATGATCCTCGAGAACCTCCGCATCGCCGGCGTCCAGCAGGCCCACAAGGAAGACCGCATCACCTTCACCTCGCTCACTCCCTGGCCCGGTGACCTCGTCTGCGCCGACGGCCGCTACATCGAGGGTGGCACCGGCGACGACCCTGCCACTGCTTCGCAGAGAGCCACCGATCGAGACCCTTCTCCCCCGCGGCGCGGGGGAGAAGGTGGCCGAAGGCCGGATGAGGGGGCTTCAGCAGTCTCCTCCAACGAAGGAAGAGAACGTCGCGCGGCGATCTTCATCGGCCCCGAGTTCGGCACCGTCTCCCGCCCCGACCTCGTCGAAGCCGCGCGCGAGGCTGCCGACGGCGGCTTCGACGTCCTGATCGCGTGCGCCTTCAACTACGACGCCCACGCCACGGAGTTCGCGAAGCTCGGCCGCATCCCGATCCTCAAGGCCCGCATGAACGCCGACCTCCACATGGCCGAGGATCTCAAGAACACTGGCAAAGGCAATCTCTTCGTGATCTTCGGCGAGCCCGACATCACGATCCTCAACGAAGACGACGGCCGACTGCGCGTGAAAGTGAACGGCGTCGACGTCTTCCACCCCAGCACTGGCGAAGTCCGCAGCGACGGCCCCGAAGGCATCGCCTGCTGGTTCATCGACACCGACTACAACGAAGAAAGCTTCTTCGTCCGCCACGCCTACTTCCTCGGGGCCAATGATCCCTACAAAGCCCTGAAAACGACCCTGAAGGCGGAGATCAACGAAGAAGCGTGGGAAACCCTCCACAGCGACACTTCGCGGCCGTTTCCGAAGCCAGCGAGTGGGCGGATCGCGGTGAAAGTCATCAACCACCTCGGGGATGAGGTGATGAAGGTGTTTCGCATCGATGCTTGAACTATCGTGTGTGGGTAAGCAACGGTTTCGGGACCCTCGGCGACCTCGATCCGCAGGTTAGGAGCGCGTGTGATTGTTACTCACTTGAACGCGAAGAACTGGCGCAACTTCAGGCAGATTGATGTGGATCTGCGCGAGAGGCAGTTCATCGTCGGTCCGAATGCTGCGGGGAAATCGAACTTCCTCGACATGTTTCGCTTCCTTCGGGATATCGCGAAACGCGAGGGTGGCGGACTGCAGAAGGCGATCAAGGACCGGGGCGGGGTGCCCAAGGTGAGGAGTCTCGCGGCGCGTCGAGATCCTGAAATATCGATCGAGCTTTCTTTTGCGGAGTCCGTCGGTGAGCCGGTCGCCTGGCGCTACGGCCTCGGCATCCGACAAGACACTCGCGGCCACCGACTGCCGCGCGTTGCGTGGGAGAACGTCTGGCGAGGCGACGAACAGATTCTGATGCGGCCGAACCCGGATGACCGAACCGACCCCCAACGGCTGACGCAGACTTTCCTCGAACAAATCGGCGCAAATGCCGAGTTTCGTGTCGTGGCGCGATTCCTCGAGACGATCACGTATTTACACCTGGTGCCGCAGCTCCTCAGGCACGCCGATCAGATCCAGGGTCGGATCATCGAGGATGATCCTTTCGGCCAGGCCTTTCTCGAGCGGATTGCGAAGACGACGGAGAAGCGGCGCAGATCGCGTCTGCGCATCATTGAAGACGCACTCCAGATTGCGGTTCCACAGCTCGAGCAGCTGCGGTTCGTGCGCGACAAGGAATCGGGGCGTCCGCATCTCGAGGCGCTCTATTCGCATTGGCGCCCACATGCTGGATGGCAGCGCGAAGACCAGTTTTCAGACGGCACTCTCCGGCTGATTGGACTTCTATGGTCACTGCTCGAAGACGAATCGATGCTCCTCCTCGAAGAGCCCGAACAATCACTCAACGCTGCGATCGTCGCGCAGCTCGCGCCAGTCATTCACCGAGTGCAGAAACGCCGCCGCCGGCAGGTAATCATCAGCACGCACAGCGACGATCTGCTGAACGAGAAAGGGATCGACGGACGCGAAGTGCTCATGCTCAGCCCGGCCGCGGAGGGGACGTCAGTGAGCGTGGCTTCAGACGTCGCCGAAATCCGCGTTCTTCTCGAGTCCGGCTTGTCCGCTGGGGAAGCCGTTCTGCCGCGCAGCAATCCGGCGCGCGCTGAGCAGCTCTCTCTCATCGACACAGCACGATGATCGCCGCCGTTGAAGATCTCCTCAGCGAAGCTGTCGTGAAGAAGCTCGTAGCTGCGATCCGACCGGAGCTCTCGATCTCTTTCGTGGCTAGGAACGGCCGCAGCCATATTGAGAAGAAAGCTCGCGAGCTGAATCGTGCAGCGCACAAAGTGCCGGTACTGATACTGGCGGATCTGGATCGCCCGCAGCCATGTCCTGCTGATCTCATCAGCCAGTTCATTCAAGGGGCGCCGGGTCCCATGCTTCTATTCCGCATCGCAGTGATGGAAATCGAGTCGTGGATCATGGCGGATCGCGACGGTTTCGCCGGCTTCCTCGGAGTTCCACCGCATCGCATTCCAGCCAATACAGACTCAGTTCCTCAACCCAAAGAGTTCATAGTCAACCTCGCGCGGAAGTCGAAGCGGAGAAATATTCGCGAAGACCTCGTCCCAGCGCCAGGTGGCACAGCTGCCATCGGGCCAGCATTCAATCCTCGTATCGCGAGCTTCGTCGTGAACGAGTGGGACTTCAGCCGTGCAGCTCATGCGTCGCCAAGTCTCCGCCGCGCGATTGAGCGACTGGGCGAGGCGTTCAAGTGAAGAGGCAATCGGATGCCGCCAGCGGTGAATGACGATGGAGTTCCGGATCGCTGACAGCTTCACTGAAAGTCTGAGCCGGTTGACTGCTGAAGGGCAGAGGGCCGCTAAGACAACAGCCTTCGACCTGCAGTTGAACCCTGCCAATCCAGGATTGCAGTTCCACCGTCTCGATAAGGCGAGGGACGCGAACTTCTGGTCGGTCCGTGTCAATGCCGATATCCGCATCATCGTGCACCGAACCCCATCGAGCCTGATGCTCTGCTACGTCGATCACCACGATGCGGCCTATCGATGGGCGGAGCGGCGGAAGATCGAGCAGCATCCGGTCACCGGCGCGGCGCAGCTCGTCGAGATTCGGGAGACGGTCCGCGAGATCGTGGTCCCGCGGTATTTCGAGCCGGCAGATGAGGCACATACGGGCGTGTCCGTGCCACAGGGACCTGGAGCACAGCCAGGAGTGCCCGTGCTCCAGAGGAAACCGCTGTTTTCTGAGATTCCCGAGTGGGTTCTACAGAGCTACGGCGTCCCGCAGGAGTGGATGGCCGACGTTCGCATGGCGACCGAGGAGACGCTGTTCGACGTGGCCGAGCACCTGCCGAGCGAGGCAGCCGAGGCCCTGCTCGATCTCGCGACCGGAACGAGACCGCCGATCGGCCCCGGCATCCGAGTCTCCGCCGGCAGGGTGGCAGATGCCGCGTCGTCGATCGAGGACGGTTTGCGGCATCCCGACGCACAGCGACGTTTTCGCGTCATCAACAACGTCGAGGAGCTCGAGCGTGCGCTCGATGCGCCGTGGGAGAAGTGGGCGATCTTCCTTCATCCCGCGCAGCGGCAGCTCGTCGAGCACGACTACTCCGGCCCGGCCCGCGTCTCCGGATCGGCCGGCACCGGCAAGACGATCGTCGCTCTTCATCGCGCCGTTCATCTCGCCCGTACCGACCGCGACGCGCGCGTCCTCCTGACCACGTTCTCTGAACCGCTGGCGAACGCGCTTCGCTCGCGTCTGCGCATGCTCATCGGCAACGAGCCGCGCATCGCCGAGCGACTCGAGCTTCACTCGATCGGCGCGATCGGACGGCGTCTGTATGCCGTCCACTTCGGTCAGGCGAATGTCGCGACCGCGGAGCAGCTGCAGCGGATCCTGAGCGAATCGTCCGCCGCGACTCCGGACCACAAATTCACGGCACACTTCCTCTGGACCGAGTGGTCGACCGTCGTCGACGCCTGGCAGGTCGAGAGCTGGGAGGAGTATCGCGACGTGAAGCGCCTCGGCCGCAAGACGCGCCTCCCCGAAAAGCCGCGCGCCCTCCTCTGGTCGATCTTCGAGAAGGTCAAAGCGAAACTAAGCAAAGAGAAGCTCATCACCGAAGCCACGCTCTTCAGCCGCCTCGCAGAGAAGATCTCGCGACTTCCGCGTCCGACGTTCGATTACGTCGTCGTCGACGAAGCACAGGACGTCAGCGTCGCCGAGCTCCGCTTCCTCGCCGCTCTCGGCGGTGGCCGCCCTAACAGCCTCTTCTTCGCCGGCGACCTCGGCCAGCGCATCTTCCAGCAACCCTTCTCCTGGAGCTCTCTCGGCGTCGACATCCGCGGCCGCTCCTCGCGGCTTCGCATCAACTATCGCACCTCGCACCAGATCCGCTCCCAGGCCGACCGCCTCCTCGCGCCAACTCTCGCCGACGTCGACGGCATCACCGAAGAGCGCACGGGCACGATCTCCGTCTTCAACGGCATCCCACCAACGATCGCAATCGAGAAGAACGAATCCGCCGAGCGCGATCGCGTGGCGCAATGGATCATCGACCGAACCGCCGAGGGTTTGCAGCCGCACGAGATCGCAGTGTTTGTCCGCTCGACTGCGCAGCTTCCTCGCGCCGAAGTCGCAGTGAAGAAAGCCGGCGTCTCCTACCTGATGCTCGATGAGCGGATGGACACCAAACACGGGCGGCTGTCGATCACTACGATGCATCTCGCCAAAGGTCTCGAATTCCGAGCCGTCGCAGTGATGGCTTGCGACGACGAAGTGATTCCTCTGCAGGAGCGCATCGAATCCGTTTCGGACGAATCGGATCTGGACGAGGCTTACCAGACGGAGAGGCATCTGCTGTATTTGGCGTGCACGCGAGCCCGCGATCACCTGCTGGTCTCCGGCGTTGCTCCGGGATCTGAATTCGTCGCGGATCTTCGAAACAAATCCGGCCCGGAAACGCTTCGCACCGAACACCAGAAATGACGAGGGAATTGTGAAAGTCTTCATCAGCGTCCGCCGTCTCAGGTCGAGGATCGCCGCCCTTCCGTCGGATCGGCCGCGGATCAATCCGGGTGTCTGGTTCCGCACGCAGAAGGAGCACTGGTTAGGATGGCTGGCCGAGTATCACGGGCCAGGTGCCTATGGCCGGGTCGGTGGCGTGGGGCGCGACGCAGGTTTCGCATACAACCACATCGTCAATCCTTACATGCTGGTGTGGTTGGTCAGGGCGGCGGGCTTCCCAGCCAGTGTCGTTCGCGAGGTTCGCAATGCGGGCGACGGAGCCGGGACTTACCAGGCACGAAGCGCGGCGATCCGGAAGATCGTCCCGTGGGAACGAATCGCCCCGATTCTTTGGCCCAGGCTCGAACAATTTCGCGACGAAAGGATCGTCGAATGATCTGCGTGGGAACGAATCGCCCCGATTCTCTGGCCCAGGCTCTTTCGTGCCGCAGGCCACATGCCAGGGGACATCAGGCTTGCTCTCAGCATTCGGCAACCCTACGTCGAAGAGATCATGCAGGGGACGAAGCGGATCGAGTACCGAACGATTCCGACAACGATCCGCGGCACGGTATTCATTTACGCATCATTGGAGGCGGGCGACGAGCAGGGATTCGCGAAGCTCAAGAAGCAGGTCGGCGATTTGCCCACCGGCCATGTCGTCGGAACTGTCGAAATTACCGGCTGTGCGCTCAGGAACGGCCGCTATGAAATGGCGTCTCTCCAATCCGAAGCGGCTACGCAAGCCGGTCAAGCCCCAACGACACCCTCAGCCGGTGTGGTTCCGGCCGTTCTGAGTTAGGCGACCCGCACACCCCACGCTTCCCCCATGTCTATGCTCAGTTTCAGCCGCTCCTATTGAAGGCGACGAACCTGAGAGAAAATGCGGCGATGAACGTCAGTCCTCTTGCAGGGAAACCCGCTGAGCCATCGATGCTCGTCGACGTGCCGCGGCTCATCACTGCCTACTACACGGACCGTCCTGATCCCTCCGTCCCTGAGCAACGGGTCGTGTTCGGCACCTCGGGACATCGCGGTTCGCCGTTCAAGCGGGCATTCAACGAATGGCACATCCTCGCCATTACGCAGGCCATCTGCCTCTATCGCCGGCAACAGAAGATCGATGGCCCGCTGTTTCTCGGCGTGGACACGCACGCGCTGTCGATCCCGGCACTGGCTAGCGCACTGGAGGTGCTGGCGGCCAACGGTGTGGACGTCATGCTCGCTGAGGGAGACGAATACACCCCGACGCCCGTCGTGTCCCATGCCATTCTGTCGTACAACCGCGGACGCAAGAGCGGACTCGCCGATGGCATCGTGGTCACGCCGTCTCATAATCCGCCTCAAGACGGCGGCTTCAAATACAACCCACCGCACGGCGGGCCGGCGGAATCCGCCATTACGACGAGCATCGAAGCTGCGGCCAACGAGTTTCTCGAGAACGGCCTAACGCGCCTGAAGAGGATCTCCTTCGAGAAAGCGCTGAATGCTTCCACCGCGCACCGTCACGACTATCTCTTCGCATACGTCGCCGACCTCGGCAACGTGCTCGACATGGACGCCATTCGCGGCGCAAAGATCAGGCTTGGAGTGGATCCGCTCGGCGGCGCCGGGGTCCATTACTGGGGGCCCATTGCCGAGCGCTATGGGCTGGACCTGACTGTGGTCAACGAGGCGGTCGATCCGACCTTCCGCTTCATGACCGTGGATTGGGACGGCCAGATCCGCATGGATCCTTCGTCGGCCTATGCGATGCAGCGATTGATCGGAATGAAGGACCGCTTCGACCTTTCCTTCGCCTGCGACACCGACCACGACCGCCACGGAATCGTCACCCGCAGCGCGGGATTGCTGCCGCCTAACCATTATCTTTCGGTGGCAGTCTTCTACCTCTTCGGGCACCGGCCGGATTGGCGCAAAGAAGCGGCTGTCGGCAAGACGGTGGTGAGCAGCGAGATGATCGATCGCGTCACCGCGAAGCTGGGGCGGAAGCTCTACGAGGTTCCGGTCGGCTTCAAGTGGTTCGTGGATGGTCTTCTCGACGGCTCGCTCGGATTCGGCGGCGAAGAGAGCGCCGGCGCGTCGTTTGTCCGTCGCGACGGCAGCGTCTGGACGACGGACAAAGACGGGATCGTCCCGGCCCTGCTCGCGGCGGAGATCACGGCGCGCATGGAGCGGGATCCCGGCGAAATCTACAGCGACCTCACCCGCGAGTTCGGTGAGCCCGTCTACGACCGGGTCGAAGCCAAAGCCACTCCAGAGCAGAAGTCGCTGCTGAAGAAACTCTCGGCGGAGCAGGTCCGTCTCACTGAGCTGGCTGGAGAAAAGATCCGGGCCATCCTCACTGAGGCACCGGGCAATGGTGCCGCCATCGGCGGATTGAAAGTCGTCGCGGAAAGCGGATGGTTCGCGGCGCGTCCGTCAGGGACGGAAGACATCTACAAGATCTATGCGGAGAGCTTCCGCGGAGCGGATCATCTCCGCCGCATTCAGGACGAAGCACAGACGATCGTCAACGATGCTCTGGCTGGAAGGCATTGACGCAGCCCTCACGCTCTCCCCGGCAATCCTTCGGAGTCCCATGCTCTGCCTGCTCTCCTGCGGTGCTCGACTGTCCTCGCGGTTTCGCTTCTCGTAGAGTTCATGAGTGCGCGGGGGCGATCTGCGGGGTCACGTCGACCGGTGCCCTGGTCACGGTGCTTTTCACCCACCGCCTGATCATGACGACCTTGATGGCGTCGTTGACGAAGAGACACGAAACAATTGCATAGACGAAAGTCGCGAGGATCTGCCACCAGGGCAATGGATGGAGACCCGGGAGGCCGACGAACGTCAGGACCGTGCCCGTAAGTGCATCTGCCACGAGAGCTGAAAGAAAGGTCTTGCTGGGAAGCGTCGCCCAGAACCAGTGGCGCTCCCGAGCGGACACAACGGAGAACACGGCAAAGTAGAGCAGAAGAAGAAAGCTGAAGGTGTAGAGGGCATTGTTGTCGGCCGCCAAACCGAAATGCGACCAGGCGATCCACAAGAGTAGAAGAGTCTCAGCAACCATCGCCACCCCCAGCACCACGGACACGGCGATGAAACCCCCGATGTTCCATGTTTCCGGTTGCCTGGATGGACGAACGTTGTCGGTCGCAAGCGCGATCTTCGCGAAGTCCAGCATGAAGACCAGCAGCAGCATCACAAAGGCGGAGACAACGAACTTACCGGTCACCACGAACGCGATGGCCACGAAGGTCGCCGTCAGGATCGTCTGGCTGATCTTGTTGATGATCCAGGTCAGGATGCGCTGGTAGATCGTCCGCCCCTGTTCCACCAGCGCCACGATGTTTGTGAGCCCCGGGTCGGTCAGGACCACACTCGCGGCGCCTTTGGCCACGTCGGTCGCGGTGCTCACGGCGATTCCCACCTCGGCCTGGCGGAGTGCGGGAGCATCGTTGACGCCGTCGCCCGTCATGCCGGTCACGTGCCCGGCGGACTGCAGATGCTCGACGACGATGTACTTGTCCTCGGGATAGACCTCCGCGAAACCATCGCTGCCCGCCAGCAGGTCCATGGCCTTGTTGCTGGCGAGTGCGCCCGCAGCCTTCAAATCAGCCACGCGCCGGATGTTAGGCAGGCCGACGCCCTGGCCAATCTCGCGTCCCACCGGGAGTGCGTCGCCAGTGAGCATCTTCACCGAAACGCCCAAGCCCTCGAGCTGGGCGATGAGTTGCCTGGCATCCGGCCGCGGCGGGTCATACAGCGCCACCAATCCCAGCAATACGGGAGTGCCCGTTTCGGCGCCGCGCGCTACGGCCAGCGTTCGATAGCCCTTCGCCGCCGATTCGCTGACGCGCGCCTCCAGCGCCGCAACTGCCGGAGGCTGCAGGCCGCAGGCCTCGGCGACGGTGCGCACGGCGCCTTTCATCACGTGCAGCCGCTTCCCGCTTTGCTCGGCCACGGCCTCGGTCCGGCGGTTCTTCGCATCGAACGGTGCGAACGAGACAGGCGTGACCTCGGGAAGGCCGTCGAAGATGTGCCGTTCTTTTGCGGCTGCCAGAAACGCCAGGTCGATCGGATCCTGGTTGGCTTCCTGCGACGCGAGCGCACCGGCGAACAGCACATCGGCTTCCGTCGCGCGCTCCAGCGGGATCACGCTGGTGACGGCGAGCTGATTCATCGTGATGGTGCCCGTCTTGTCCACGCAGAGGACGTCCATCGTCGCGGCATCCTCCGAGGCGCTGAGGCGGGTGACCAGAACGCCGCGCTTTGCCAACTCCTTCGACCCGACGGCCATGCTGACTGTGAACATGACCGGAAGGGCGACGGGCACCGCGCTCATCAGCAGCACGAGCATGAGCGGAACCATCTCCAGGAGCGGCGCGCCGCGGATCAGCGACAGCACGATCACCACGCTCAGCAGCGCGCCGACGATGACGAAGAGCCAGCGAACGACCTTGGACACCACCGCTTCGATGTGGAGCCTGGGACGCGCTTCCTGCACCAGCTCCGTGGTGCGGCCGAAATAGGTCTTCGCGCCGGTCAGCATCACGACGCCATTGCCTTCACCCCGCCGGACGACAGACCCTGACGACAGCACCGCGCCGGGCGCTTTGTCCACGTCTTTCGATTCGCCGGTGAGCGCCGACTCGTCCGCGGTCAAGGCTCCCGCGAGGAGTTTGACATCCGCCGGGATGATGTCGCCGGATCGCACGCGAACGATGTCGCCGGGGACCAGGTCCCGGGCCGGAATGACCTGCCAGTTCGAATCGCGCCGGACACGCGCACTGACCTGCAACTTCCGCCGCAGTGTCTCGACGACACCGGCGGCACGGTGCTCCTGCATGAAGCTCAACACGGCGTTGATCATCAGCAGAGCGCCCACGACAACGAGGTCGGAGAATTTCCTGAGCACCGCCGAAAGCACCATGATCAGCTCGAGCATCCACGCCGAGATTCCCCAGAATTTCCCCAGGAATTTGAGGAGCGGGTGCTCTTTTTGAACGGCCACTTCGTTGTACCCGTGCTCCTTGCGGCTGGCCAGCACCTCTTGGGATGTGAGCCCTGTGTCGGGGTTGACGTGGAGCGCGGCGAGCGTGTCGGAAATCGACGCGGAGGCGATGCCAGGGGGCTGGGGATTGGACGGCTTCAGGGTCTCCGACTCTGCGGCGTCCTTCATTGCAGTCCTTGTCATGGTGAACTCTCCGCGGGCTGTCGCGTCGCCTTCATTGTGGCCTGTGAGCCAAAAATCGATGGGGGATCCTGACAAGCGTCCTGCACCCGATTGTTGTCTCATTGGGGTTAGGTCGGCCGCAGGTCGAGTCGCGTGCGGTCACCCGTGGCAAGGCTCTCCGTCGAAGCTCATGGACTCGATTCGCGATCGCCGAGCGTGCCCTGCGCCACAACACTGCCCGCCGCCGTTCCCTTACCTTTCAGAATCCACTCGAAACCAACGCCAATGAGGGCACCCAGAAGGGGGCCCACGATGTAGATCCACGTTGAATTCAAATCGCCCCGAACCAGATCAGGGCCGAACGATCGAACCGGGTTCATCGACGCTCCGCTCACGGGTGCCGCCCAGAGTCCCGCCAGAGCGATGTACCCGCCTACGGCGAGGGCGCCGTTCGTGCCGATGTTTCGCGCGCCGGACGCTGTGCCCAGAATCGTGTTCACCAGCCCGGCCGTGAGCACCACTTCCATCACCAGAGCCTTTCCGCTGGTCACACCAGGACCCGGTAACGTCGCACCGAGCGCGCCGACCGTCCCGAACATGGCCCGAAGGAAGACAGCCGCACCAACCCCTCCGATGATTTGTCCGGCGATGTAGCTCGGGACTCTCTTCCATGGGAAGTTGCGCCGCAACGCGAATGCAAGCGTGACTGCCGGATTCAAATGGGCTCCGCTCACGGCGCCCATGAAGTAGATGGTCGCCATCACCATGAGTCC
Source organism: Acidobacteriota bacterium (assembly GCA_021781455.1). Lineage (GTDB taxonomy): Bacteria > Acidobacteriota > Thermoanaerobaculia > Gp7-AA8 > Gp7-AA8 > JAJXWV01. The sequence continues at coordinate 56,089 of JAJXWV010000067.1, forward strand.
CGGTGCCACGACGATCATGCCCAGCGTGACCCGGCCACCGCTCAGCTCCGCAACGACGCCGCCCCCGGCAGCGACCAGCACGAGAAGGAACGTGCCCCAGGTCTCCGCGAACACGCGTCGCCACTCGAGGGAGGCATCAAAAAAGTCGAGCGTCGATTGTCGTTCACTCACGGGTCTTCCCTGCGGCCTTCGAGTCCGTTCTAATCGCACTCTTCAGAATAGAAACCATCATTCAGTTCAGCAGAATCGGTGGTCGCTCAGTGCTTCGCCCGCAACCGAAGATGATAGGTGCCCTCGCCCCGCGGCGCGATGCACCAACCGCTCGGATCGAAGGTCCGCGGGGCGAGGGGACCGGTCGCACTGTCACCTGTGCAAGGAAATCTGCGCACCTCGCGAAGAATCATCTGCCTAGTAGTACAGAGGTCCGCCTGCACATGGTCGTTGTCAAGCGGCGTGTTGTCGCAGTCAAGGAGAACCACAAGGTCCTCGGTCGAGGTCACGCGTTCTCCCGGTCGAGCACGGGGTTGTACCAGCCGCCGTCCGCGGCAATGAGTGCGTCCGCCTCTTTGGGTCCCCAGCTCCCCGGTTTGTAGGGGCGCACGGGAGGGTGGGTCTTGAGGACTCGATCGACCACCGCCCACGCGGCTTCGACGGCGTCCTCGCGGGTGAAGAGGGCTCCATCACCGGCCATGGCGTCGGTCAGGAGCCGCTCGTACGGCTCTTCCTCTCCCGGTTGATGATCGACGAGGTAGAGCTCCCGCTGGTCGCCGACGAACTCCTTGCCGACCCGCTTGACGCGAGCGGCGAGGGCGACGGCGGAGTTGGGGGAAATCCGGAAGCGCAGATAGTTGGCCCGGCCGTCCGCCGGCGCAGAATCGGTGAAGAGGCGTTGCGGCGGAGCCTTCAGCTGGACGACCACCTCGGCGGCCGTCTCCGGCAGCAGTTTGCCGGAGCGCAGGTACCACGGCACGCCCTCCCAGCGCCAGGAGTCGATGAAGAGCCGTACTGCGCAGAAGGTCTCGACATCGGAGTCTCGCGCCACGTTCGGCTCCTTACGGTAACCGGTGTACTGGCCCCGGACCACGTCGGCGCTCTTCAGCGGCCGCATGGCCTGGAAGACCGCTGCCTTCTCGCTCTGCACGGCTCCGAAGCCCTGATAGGCCGGCGGCTCCATGGCCACGAGGGCGACGATCTGGAAGAGGTGGTTCTGGATCACGTCGCGCAGGCAGCCGGCGGTCTCGTAAAACGCGCCGCGGCCGTTCACGCCGAACTTCTCGGCAAGGGTGATCTGCACGCTGGCGACGTAGTTGCGGTTCCAGATGGGCTCGAGGAAGGAATTGGCGAAGCGGAAGTAAAGGATGTTCATGATCGCCTCCTTCCCGAGGTAGTGATCGATGCGGAAGATCGAGTCTTCCGGGAACACCTTGTGCGCGACCTGGTTGAGCTCGCGCGCGGAAGCGAGGTCGCGGCCGAACGGCTTTTCGACGATGACGCGCGCATGGTCCGCGAGGCCGGCGGCGCCTAACCCTTTGATCACCGTCTCGAAGAGCGAGGGCGGGATGGCGAGGTAGTGCGCCGGGCGCCGGGCCCTGCCCAGGGCCTCCTTGATCGCCCGGAACGTGGCCTGGTCGTTGTAATCCCCGCTTACATACTTGAACGACGATAGAAGACGCTGCAGGGCACGCTTGTCATCGATCCCTCCCGATCTCCTGATGCTGTCCGTGACGCGTTTGTGCAGACGCTCCAGACTCCACTTCGGGAAAGCGACGCCGATCACCGGAACGTTGAGGACGCCTCGCCTGACCATCGCGTAGAGCGCCGGGAAGATCATCTTGTGGGCGAGGTCGCCCGTCACGCCGAACAACACCAGCGCGTCGGACGGCGCCACTCTGCCGTTGGTCGTGCCCATCTCAAGCGCCTCCTGATCTCTCTTCGCTGGAACCGCGACGAATGCCTTCCAGCGACTCAGGGGAGTCGGCCAGGCCGATTGTCTCCTCGATTCCTATCCGGATCACCAGACTACCTGGGGCCCGGGGACTTCTTCGCGCAGGCGCAGTCCTTCGCACAATTGCACTTGCCGCCCTTGTCGCATCCACAGTTCATCTTGCCGCATGCGTTGCATTTCATATGGTTCTCCTTGCTGGCGTATGACGCCGGCGAGCTTCGAAGTTCATGCAAGCCATACTCCACGCCGACGAATGATCGCGGGAAGTTACTCGGAGTAGCAGACGCAGCCCAGGATCCGGCGATCTTCCCGGCATTCTCTTTGAGGCGATTCTGGCATGAGGGTTGCGGGCTCAGCTGTGCCTGCAAAGGAAGGCCGCCCGCCGCCGCCCACTCCCCCCTGCGCGAACCCGGCATCGGCCGGATTGCAGAATGGCGAAGGAGAGCTGCATGAAGCCGGTTAGGCCGCACATTCTGACGATCAATGGCGGCTCGTCGAGCATCAAGTTCGCGCTGTTCGAGGCCGGTGATGCGCTTCGACGGATTCTGTACGGCGGAATCGAAGATCG
>JAJXWV010000031.1 GCA_021781455.1 Acidobacteriota bacterium
ACTTCGCTCGGCTTCTCGCCGCTCCGGACGCGGCGTACCGCCATCAGTCTGATCGTTTCGCTGCTCTCGTGCGAGAGTGTTCGGCCGTCGATTCGAATGACGTCATTGTACCGCAGGTGAATGGCTTCGTGTAGACTAACTTACGGACCGATTAGTAACTTACTTAGCTAACGTCAGGACTCTTTCCGGAATGACGCCGATGGCGCCGCGATTCTGGAGCGCCGTGGCCTGTCGGGCGTTTCTGCGCGGCCACTTCACGAACGCCGTCCAGCGGTTTGGTCTGGGGAGCCGCCGCGCGCGACGGATCCCCAACCGGATCTATGGTCGGCACCTCGAGTCCTCGGGGCGAAGCTTCACGCCGCGGACACGCTCTCGCAGCGCGGTGGGCGGAGCGACGCTCGTCGAGGAAATCGACGCGCGCGGCACACGTTCGGCCTTGCCGCCGGCTGCGTCCAGGCGCCACGCTTCTTTGCCGCTCCGAATCATCAGCGTTCCGGGCGCCGTCCACGAGAGGTCGACCGGCGCGGTCGTCGCAATGGACGCGCGCGTCGCCACGCCACCGGTGGCGTTGACGACCACGATCTCGGTCGCTGCGTCCGTATGCTCGGCCAGCGCCACGCGGCTGCTGTCAGGCGACCAGACGAGCGGGCCCATGAAGCGGTGATAGCTCGAATCGCCTTCCGGCGGATACACGACTTTGTCGTTGATCAGGAGCGTGGAACCGTCGTATGGCGGCGGGGCGCCGTGGGGGACGTTGGCGCGTTGCGCGAGCAGACGCCCGTTCGGCGAGACCGCGAACCACGACCCGACCTTCTCGTCGACGACGCGCCCCGAATCGATGTCCCACTCCAGATACTGCGACGTCGACGGGTTGACATGTCCCTCGGCAAACACGTGCCGCGAATCACGCCAGCCGGTCTGAAGAATGGCGTTGACGGGACTATCGGCGGGAAGGGTCAGCGTGCGCAGCACCTGGCCGGCGTCATTGATGACGACCAGCTCGGGCCGGGTGCCGCTGTCGAGCCGCACTTCATGCGCATAGACGATGCGCTCTCCAGCCGGAGAGAAGCGCGGCGAGAATACTCCGCGCTCGTCGGAAGCGACGAGGCGAACCTCATCGCCCTGGGCGAGCCACAATCCGCCGCCCGCAACCCAGAGCCGGTCGCATGCCCGCGCCGGCGAAGGCGCCGCCGTGATCGAGAAAACGACCCCTGCGGCGAGCACGACGGCGACGTTCCATCCTAGTTTGCGCATTGTCCGCCTCCACTCAGATATCGCACGGTTCCGCGGAAATTTCCCCAACCTTGCATGGCCGCACGCCCGAAGCCCTGGAACACATCGATGTGGTAGCCGTTGATTCTGCCGCCGGTATCCTGCGCGACACGCGTACCGACGTTCTCGATGGCGACCGAGGCGCCCATCGGAACCACAGCCGGATCGACCGCGATGCTCGTGCCGGCCTGCAGACAGGCGCCGGATGCCGTGTGCGGGCAGTTGGTGATCGTGAAGCAGACGTTGTTCTGATTCAGCGGATGTCGAAGAAGAGCACGAGAAGGAAACGGGCTCTCATCGCTTCACCTCCCGTCTCCACTCTCGCGGCCGCAGGTCCCAACGAACCTCGGCCCCGGCCTTCTTCGGGATGTCGAAGCGCTGCCCCAGGACCTTCGGATTCAGCGACGGCACCGAAACCCAGAACACCGCCTGGTCGGTGGTGAACTCCGCAAACCCCTCGGCATTGCTGGTGAGTGTGACTGAAAGTGCTCGAGTCCACCCTCGCTGCGCGTCGCTGAACGGCCCGGCCGCGAAGTCGGCCTACGTCATCTGACGCGCCAGCGCGCAGGCGCCGAGGGCGCCGGAGTGGTCGCCGAGCCGCGCGTGGACGATCCGGACTCTCTTCTCCCGGTCGGGCCCGCAGATCGTGCTTCCCGATGCGCGCTCCCCTGAACGAGGAAGGGGTCGCCCGCGCCGCTCACCTCGATGAAGAGCATGCCGGGCGCAGCGCCCGGCTGCAAAAGCCCGTCGATGAGCACCGGCGTGGTGATCGCCGGCAAGCTGGTGAGGAGGTTGATTGGATTCTTCGGTAGACGGGAAACGGCCCTGGTCGAGTTCTCGATGACGGCGCGCGACGAGACGGTTGCCGCCGTCGCGCAAGACGGTCGAAGTTCAAGTCCGATCGGCGCCTACTCCCGCCTTCCGAGCCGCCGTTCTGCGCGGTCGGCCAGAGCCCAGAGCGCGACGCCGACCTCGACAATTGCGCAAAGAACCACGGTCAGCAGCACGACCCACCAGCCAGCGAGCTTCCAGGCCGCGAAACTCAGGCCTGCGTAGACGGCGAATCGGAAGAGCGCTTTCATCCCTCCAAGTGAATCACGGATCGGCCGACCGCAGCCGACAGTCAAGAGCCCTCGGCAGAGGTCCGTTTGACCCACGACCGAACCCGCCGCGAGCTCACGTTGCCATAACTGCCGTGCTTCACATCACATCGCAGCGTGATATTCTCTCGGCGTGGCTAAAGTACTGTTCATTCAGGACGCTCTCTACGAGTCCTTCGGACCGCAATACATGTCGGCGGTGGCCAAGCAGGGAGGCCACGACGTCGAGATGTTCATCCTCTCGGCCGACGGGGACCGCAATCTCGCTCCCACGCTGCGGCGGATGCAGCCCGACATCGTGGCTCTCTCCATCACTTCGTTCGGCTTCAAATGGGCCATCGATGCAGCGAAGGAGGCGAAGGAGACGATCAAGACGTTGACCGTGTTCGGCGGCGCCCATCCGACTTTCGCACCCGACTTCATCGTGCAACATCCCTACATCGATCTCGCCTGCAAGGGCGAAGGAGAAGGGGCGTTCCTCGACGTCTGCAACGCAGTCGATTCGGGAAGCGACGTGTCCGAGATCGCGAACATGATCAGCCACGATGGCCAGGGCGGACTGAAGCGGATTGAGCTCCGCGCGCTGGTGGCAAACCTCGACACCATCCCGTTCGCCGACCGCACGCTGCACTTCAAGTACCGCACGCTGCGCGAGCTTCCGTACAAGCGCTTCATGGCCGGCCGCGGCTGTCCATACAAGTGCACCTACTGCTTCAATCTCGCGCAGGCCGAGATGTACGACGGCCTCGGCAAGTACGTCCGCTACCGCTCGCCGGAGAACCTCATCGAGGAGATCCTCCAGGTCAAGAGCAAATACGGGATCGGGACGGTCGGCTTCATCGACGACACCTTCACGACGAATCGGAAGTGGCTACTCAAATTTCTGGAGATCTACCGCCAGGAAGTCAAGCTTCCCTTCACCTGCCTGGTGCGGGCGAACGAACTGAAGGAGCACGTGGCCGAGGCGCTGGGACAGTCGGGATGCCGGTACGTCTCGTTCGGCATCGAAGTCGGCAACGAGCAGATCCGCAACAACATCCTCGCCCGCCACATGACAGATGAGCAGATCCGCAATGCGGCGGCGCTGATGCACAAGCACGGCGTGAAGTTCCTGACGTACAACATGTTCGGCGCGCCGGGCGAGACGCTCCAGGACGGGCTCAAGACTGTGCGCCTCAACGCCGAGATCGGGACTGATCTCGTCGGCGCCAGCGTCTTTCAGCCGCTGATCGGCACCGAATCGTTCGATTATTGCCAGCGCGAGGGATATCTCGATCCCGACTTCAAGGTCGAAGACTTCGACAGCATCACCGTCGCCTCCCCGCTGAAGAAGATGCCGGACCTGAAGTACCTCGTCCGCCTGCAGAAGGTCGCGTTTCTCGGCATTTTCTGGCCGAAGATGATTCCGTTCCTCGGAAAGATTGTGAAGTATCCGCTGGACCCGCTCTTCGCTCTCGCCTACAAGGTGTCGATGGTGATGCGGTTCAAGCTGCGCTTCGGCTTGTCGATGATGGACGTCGTCAAACTCGGAGTGCGCGCCCGCGGCCGTTTCGGCTGATCACGAAGACCCCGAAGGCCTGCGCCGCACGCTCTTCCAGATGCAGCCCTCCGGAGCCAGGCATCGCAAAGTCGACGTCCCGATCCACGTGTAGTCGTGCGCCGCGGCGTGCAGCGCTTCCCCGCGCGCAGCGGCCGGAACGTGGATGGCGAAGCGGTGCGCTGTCCCTCCTCCGCACAACGCGTTGACCGCCGGCTCGCTGGCTGCATTCGCTCGCGCGGCGCCCACGACCGTCCCGTGCTCGTTGGCGATGTCGACCCACACGGTGCCACGCACCTCCGACGGTTGTGACCACGGGAAATCGGGATCGCACGCCCACCCCTCCGCCACCCCGTCGCGCGAGACACCCTCGAAAAAGCCGATAGGCGCGCTGTGGTTCGGCGGCATGAACCACGATTCGGCGCCGCGGCCTTCCGATTTTCCGATCCATTCGAAGCCGTGAATTTCGTAGACCTCGTATCGCCCGCGCGAGAAAAACCCGTTTGTCTCGGTGAACCTTTGCTGGTTGACCGGAGAGGTCGATCGGTAAATGGTCTCAGGAATGTCGGGCGGCCCATCGACGATGTCCGGGAAGAACGTCCGCACTGTGAAGTCGGCGCTGTTGAGGTGGTACATGTCGGGGTGGTAGACCGGTTCGCGCTGCGGATCGCCTCCACACCAGGCGTTGTCGAGCAGCGTCCACACGCCGCCGCTGCGGAGCGGGGTGATGCAACCGCCGTGGCCGCTAGCGTCGGGTCCGCGGAACTCCGTGCCGCTGGCCGACGCGCGTTGCACCTCGGCGAAGAGCCCGCGGGCAACGATCTCGTCGTCGACCGACAGCGGCGGCCCATAGTGGCCGTCGTAGCCGGACGCGCGCAGCCCGACAACCGCCGACGCAATGCTCGTCAGCAGCCCGAACCCGTAATGCACGAGCTCGTACCCGTGATTCAGCGCGAGGGTCACGGCCGATCCGGATTCCAGCTCGCTGATGGTGCCGTCGCAGAGGCGCGTGCGGTCACTCGCGGCGAACTTCGCCGGGTTGTGAATGCAGATGGCCGCAAAACCGGCGTGGATGTTGTCGATCGCCTTCTCCTGCAGCGCATCGACGTCGTCTCCCCTGCCTGCGCGGTAGGCGGCGATCCAGGCATACGCGGACGCATCGCCCGAGCGATCGTCCATGCAGGTGTTAGGCGGGTCCACTTCGAGGCCGCAGGGGATCGGCTCGGGCAGCGTCACTCCCACTTCGAAGCGCTGCAGGACGAGCGTCAGGAGGCAGTCGAGCGGCGTGTCCGGTGCGACGGTCCCGCTGCAGTCGCCGGCTGCCGCGTATCCCTCGTTGCCGAGCCGGTTCGCGGTAGCCATGACCAGCCCCACGTTGTAGCTGTCGAGCCAGCGTCGGAAGGCATTCGGCGAGGCATTGAGGCTGTTCGCCAGCTTCGCCTGGAGGGCGGCGAGCGCGCTCTCGACGCAGCGCGGGTCGTCGGCGTCTGCTTCGATCCGGCCATAGTCGTTGAGGTCGAGATCGACGTCGCCGGTCGTGTCGCCGCGATATGCCGTCGTGAAGTCAGGGGCGTCGATGTGGCAGGCGATGACACGCGCACCGCAGAGGAACAACGCCAGAGCAAGCGATGGCAGCCGCAGCATGGCGAACTCAGCCCGACTGCAGAGAACGAGCGCTCAGGATCCGGAGGTGATGCGGCTCGTGTCCGGGGATGTGGAACCCGCGCCGGAGCCATGCCACGGCAGCGAGCGATTCGAAACGGGCGCTGCTGCTTCGCTGGGGAAGATCGCGTTCGCGGAGCCGATCGGCCAGCGTGCGGTTATCGACGTCCGCGCAGACGACAGAACGCCGCTGGCGGAAGCTTGGAATGTATGCCGCAAGGACTCCGGCGACGTTTCCCTTCGCGCGCGTGCTCTCCGTGGCGCGGGCGCCGTTTCCCGCCGCATGCGAGCCGGAGGGCTTTCGTGCGGGACGATTCACGCCGTGCATCGTACCTTACGCTGCAATGGAGCAGATCAGCGATGGCGGGCGGGAATCACGTCATCTGACGCGCCAGCGCGCAGGCGCCGAGGGCGCCGGAGTGGTCGCCGAGCCGCGCGTGGACGATCTGCACTCTCTTCTCCGGGTCGGGCCTCAGAAACCGGCTGCGGGCCACCTCGGCGATCGGCGCGACGAACGCCTCTTTCAGGCGCTGGGCGATTCCCCCGCCGATCACGATCATTTCCGGATCGAACAGGTTGACGACGTTGCCCGCGAGCAATCCGAGATAGTGCTGCGCCCTCGCCATGACCTCGGTCATCACCGGATCGTTCTCTTTCAACGCCCGCTCGATGACGCTGCTGGTCATGCGATCCTTGTTCCGCTCCTTCATGATCCGCAGCGCAGCGCTTTCCGTTTCGGAGGCGCGGACATCGCGCTCGATGGCCGTGCGGCTAGCCAGCGCCTCGACGCATCCGCGCCGTCCACAGGAGCAGACGGGGCCGTCTTCCTTGATGAGCATGTGACCGATCTCTCCGGCTGCGCCGCGGAATCCGCGGTCGATCCTGCCCCGTGCGATCAGGCCTCCGCCGATGCCGGTGCCGACCCAGATCCCGACTGCCCGCTTCGTGCCGCGGGCGGCCCCGTAGGCGTGCTCTCCCAGGATGGCGACCTGCACGTCGTTGCCGAGGACGACATCGGGGCCGAGGCGTTTGCGGAGTGTGGACGCGAGAGGCACGTCGCTCCAGCCGAGGTTCGGTGCACGCACGACGATGCCGCGCTTGAGATCGACGGCACCGGGCGCGCCGATTCCGATCGCGCGGATGTGGGAGGGGAGGAGCGATGCCTCCTTCGCAGCCTCGACGATGCAATCGCCGATCTGCTGGATCGTCGCCTGCGGTTCCGCTCCCGGCGTCGTGGTGTTTCCGGCGCTCCCGAGCACGCGTCCTTTGCGATTGGCCACGACGGCGATGAAGCTCGTCCCACCCAGGTCGACCCCGGCGTAGATCTTCGACATGTTGCGCTCTCCTGTTGTGGAGTGGACTTTATCGCGAAGCGGAGCCGGCGTGACGGATTTGAGATTTGAGATTGATGACTTATGAACCGCAGAAGCACGGGTCTATCGGTTCAGCAATCATGGCTCTTCAGGATATTCAGTGGGTCCGGCGAAATTTCGAAGAGGGCACTCCCGCCGCGGAGCGGCGAGATTTAAGGCGGCGTAGCCGCCGTAAGAATTTAGCGGCGGCCGTCAGGCCGCCGGAGCAAGCGATCACGTCGGCGTACGAGGGCACGAAGTGCCCGACAGGAGGTCGGGTGAAACAGACCGAGGATCTGTCGCGCGCTGCGCGCGCTCGGACGCTGGGTCGGGCCGATCGAACGGCGGCCTGACGGCCGCCGCTAAATTATTATGTCGGCGGCTCCGCCGCCTCTGGAGTTTGGCACTTCTCTCTTTCTCATCTCACCCACGGAAATCCCCGTAGAGCCTCAATCACCAATCTCAAATCTCAAACCCGTCGCGGGATCCACCTTGCTACGATGAGGGGATGAAGCACACGTTCAGGCCCCTCGCGCTCGTCCTCGTCCTTCTCGGGCTCTTCGCCTCCGCCGCGGCGGGTGCTCCCGTTCCGGCCGCGCTCTTCGATGGGATGTCATGGCGGGAGATCGGGCCATACCGCGGTGGTCGCATCGCCGCGGTCGCCGGCGTTCCGAATCAACCCGATACGTATTACCTAGGCGCGGCGATCGGCGGTGTCTGGCGCACGACTGACGGTGGACAAGAATGGGAGCCGATCTTCGATCACCAGGCCGTCGGGTCCGTGGGCGCAATCGCGATCGCGGCGTCGGATCCCAACACGATCTACGTCGGGACGGGGGAGTCCGCGCCGCGCGAGGACGTCTCGTTCGGCGACGGCATGTACAAATCGACCGATGGCGGGAAGACGTGGACGCACATCGGTCTCGACGACACGCAGCACATCGCGCGCATCGTCGTCGATCCTTCCGACCCGAAGACGGTGCTCGTCGCGGCGTTAGGTCACGTTTACGGGCCTAACAGCGAGCGTGGCGTCTTCCGGACGACGGACGGAGGCCTCACCTGGAAGAAAGTCCTCTACAAGGACGACCAGAGTGGCGCGATCGAGCTCGCGGCCGATCCCGACAATCCGAAGACTGTCTTCGCGGCGCTCTGGCAGATGGGCCGCACACCGTGGAGCCTCTCCAGCGGCGGACCGGGCAGCGGGTTGTACAAGTCGATCGACGGCGGAGCCACCTGGAGCGCCGTCACGGGCGGCGGATTCGCGAAGGGGATCATCGGAAAGATCGGAGTCACGGTCGCCGCGGGAACGAACGGCCGGCGCGTCTATGCGCTCGTCGAAGCGACCGATGGCGGCCTCTATCGGTCCGACGACGGAGGAACGACCTGGCGTCTGGCGAATGACGACCACCGCCTGTGGTCGCGGGCGTGGTACTTCACGAAGATCTGGGCGCATCCGAAAAATCCGGACATCGTCTACGTCGCGGGCGGGTCGTTCTGGAAGTCGACGGACGGCGCGAAGAATTTTGAGCGCGTCGGGATTCCGGGAGCGGACAACCACGACTTCTGGATCAACCCGTCGAGCCCGGATCACATGATCGAGGGATTCGACCAGGGCGTGGCCATCTCCGTGGACGGCGGCCGCACCTGGGACAAGCGCAACAATCTTCCAATCGGCCAGTTCTACCACGTGTCGACCGACCGCGCCTTTCCGTACTCGGTCTACGCAGCGCAGCAGGACATCGGCGCGATCGCGATCGCCAGCCGCGGCTGGGGCGGCATCACGGAGCGCGACTGGTTCAACGTCGGCGGCGACGACGCCGAGTGCGGTTTCGTCTGGCCCGACCCGCTGCACCCGAACCTCGTCGTCGCCGGAGGCTACGCGGGCGCGCTCACCGTCTTCGACAAGGAGACGCACCAGCTGCGCGACATCGCTCCCTGGTCGAACGCCAACGGCGGACACCCGGCCAGCGATCTGAAGTACCGCTTCACGTGGACTTCGCCGGTCGTCTTCTCGCCGCACGATCCGCAGCTCTTGTACATGGGCTCGCAGTCCCTGATGTCGACACGCGACGGCGGATCGACGTGGAAGGTGATCAGCCCCGACCTGACCAGGAACGACCGCTCGAAGCAGGGGAGGTCCGGCGGTCCGATCACCAAAGACGATGCCTCGGTCGAGTACTACGACGTGATCTTCGCCATCGCGCCGTCGCCGCTGCGCGCCGGCCAGATCTGGATCGGCACGGACGACGGCCTCGTGCAGCTCTCGACCGACGGGGGATCGACGTGGACGAAGGTCACCCCGCCGGGCCTCCCGGAGTGGGCGAAGATCTCGATGATCGAGCCTTCGCCGTTCGACGCGGACACCGCGTACGTCGCGGTCGACGCGCACAAGCTGGACGACTTCGCACCGTACATCTTCAGGACGCACGACAACGGCCGGAGCTGGACGCGGATCATGAACGGCCTCCGCAGCCCGGCGCACGTCTACGCCGTGCGTGAAGACCCGAAGCGCAGGGGACTGCTCTTTGCGGGGACGGAGACCGGCGTCTACGTCTCGTTCGACGACGGGGACGACTGGCAGCCGCTCCAGTTGAACCTTCCCACGACGTCGATCCGCGATCTCGCCGTTCACGACGACGACCTGGTCGTGGCGACGCACGGGCGCTCGATCTGGATTCTCGACGCCATCGAGCCGCTGCGCGAGGCGACCGTGCCCCTCGCCGCCGAGCCGCTGCACCTGTTCGCCCCGCGGACCGCGCTGCGCATCCATGAAGCGGGCACGTACACTGTGCCGGTCGAGCCGGCCGGCGCGAACCCGCCCGACGGAGCGATCCTCGACTACACCCTTGCCTCTGCCGCAAAGAATGTCTCGCTGACCGTCGTCGACAGCCAGGGACGCACGGCGTTTGCCGCGACGAGCGGCGCGGACAAGTTACCGTCGTCGGCCGGCATGCACCGCGTGACGTGGAACCTCCGTTACCCGCTGCCGCCTCTGATCCCGACGGCGGTCTACAACGAGCGTCCGCCGCGCGGCGTCTTCGCTCTTCCCGGCTCGTACACCGTCAGGCTGACCGCAGACGGGCGGACGGTGACGGCGCCGCTGACCGTCGGGCTGGATCCGCGGGTCAAGGTGACGGAAGACGCGCTCGCCGCCGAGTTCGCGCTCGCGAGCCGGCTCATGGAAATGCTGGGCGAGATTCACGCGGCCGCGCACGGGATCATGGAAGTGCGGCAGCAGATGGCGGCCGTCCGGCCGAAGCTTCCGGCGCACGACGCGGAGCTGCTCTCCTCGATCGACCGGCAGGCCGGCGAAATTCTCAACGCCATCTACGAACCGCAGGCAAAGACCGGCACCGATCTCCTCAACGATCCGATGCAGCTCAATGTCCGGGTCGCCTATCTGGAGGACGAGGTCGATTTCGGCGACGGCGCGCCGACCTCGCAATTCGAAGAGATGACCGGCGAATACCGCCGCGATCTCGACGCACAACTCGCGCGCTGGCAGCAGCTCCGCTCGACGGGGCTTGCCGAACTGAATCGCCGCCTAACAGCGAAGGGCCTCGTCCCGATCACGTGCTGCTCGGCCATCCCGCCAAAGAGCGCCAGGGACACGAGCGAAGAGGGGGAGTAGTGTCGAGAACGAAGCGACCAAACCATCATGCGAGGATGTGATGACGAGTTCGGATCCACATAAGACGTTCCTGCGGCGGCGGTTCGAGTTCCGTTGTTCGCGCAAGGGTTTTACGCTCGACGAGATTGCCGCCGTGGAGCGGTATGGTTCGTGGTTGTTTGCTCTTGAAATGCAAAGAATCAGTCCAGTGACCGATGAGCAACGCCACTTCGTCGGCGTCTTCAGGCAAGGACTAAAACCTCTCACGGCCTTTGAAAAGCTTTGGAAGAAATATCGAGATGAGTATTGCGCGTCGCGCGCCGGTTGGGTCACTTCGGCGACTGGCAAAGGCAACGCGCCGCTTGAGGAGTGGCGCGAGCTGCTCGATTTTGAAGCCGAGGAGAAGTTGATCGCGAAGGAGCTTGCGGAGGACGCCGAGGACTTTGCTCGGGTCGACGAAGAGGGGTGGTACTACGCCGAACCGCGTCGTCGATAGCTGAACGACTGCTCTCGACTCAAGAGTCAGAGTGCGTCGCCTTTGGCCAGCCAAGTCACGAGAAGACGCCGATGCACCCCTTGCCGGAGCCGCGATAGCAGTCAGCCATTCCCATTCCGAGCGAGAACCTGTAAGTTTCGAACTCGGACGGTTGGTGCGAGAGTCGGAGTGCTCGCCCTCTTGCTGAGGCCATGAACGGAACCTGGAAAGACATCGAGAAGCTGGAAAAAGATCTTTGGGAAGCGGCGGACAACCTTCGCGCGAACTCGAAGCTCACGTCGAACGATTACTTCATGCCGGTCCTCGGCGTGATCTTTCTGCGGCACGCTGCGAACCGCTTCGAGGCGGCGCAGAAGCAGATCCAAGAGGATCAGGCGTCCGGGCGCATGCCGAAGCGGAAAGTGCTGCCGGCGGACTTCGTGAGGCGCCGGGCGCTCTGGTTGCCGAAACAGGCGCGCTACGAATGGATCATGGAGCAGGCGGCGACGCGCGAGACCGACCTGCCGACTCTCGTGACGGCAGCGATGAACGCGATCGAGGCGGATTTCGAGCCGTTGCAGGGCGTCCTGCGTAAGGATTACGGGATCTTCGAGCCGAAGGTGCTCGAGGACCTCATGCGACTCTTCAATAGCGAGCAGATCCGCGGGGCCAGCGGCGACGTCTTCGGGCGGATCTATGAGTACTTCCTCGCCGAGTTCTCGATGCAGAAGGCGCACGACAACGGCGAGTTCTTCACGCCGTCGTCGATCGTGCAGACGATCGTGAACGTCATTGAGCCGGACCACGGGACGGTGTTCGATCCGGCGGCCGGATCGGGCGGGATGTTCGTGCAGTCGAGCCACTTCATCGAGCACGAGGGAGAGGACACGGCCAAGCGGGTCGTCTTCTACGGCCAGGAAAAGAACCCCGACACGATCCGCATCGCCAAGATGAATCTCGCGGTGCACGGTCTGGAAGGGAAGATCGCCGAGGCGATCACGTACTACCAGGACGAGCACACGCTGCGCGGGAAGTGCGACTTCGTCATGGCCAATCCGCCGTTCAACGTCGATCTCGTCGATGCGGAGAAAGTGAAGACGGATCCGCGGCTGCCGTTCGGACTGCCCGGCGAGAACAAGAACAAGAAGGTCCCGAACGGGAACTACCTCTGGATCTCGTATTTCTGGAGCTACCTGAACGAGCATGGCCGCGCGGGATTCGTGATGTCGTCGCAGGCGTCGAGCGCGGGACACGGCGAAAAAGAGGTGCGGCGGAAGATCGTCGAGACAGGCGACGTCGACGTAATGATCTCGATCCGGGGGAACTTCTTCTACACGCGGACAGTGCCGTGCGAGCTTTGGTTCTTCGACCGCGGGAAACCGGCGGAGCGGAAGGACAAAGTGTTGATGCTCGACGCGCGGAACGTGTTCCGGAAGGTAACGCGGAAGATCTACGACTTCTCGCCCGAGCAGATGAAGAACCTCGCCGCGATCGTCTGGTTGCATCGCGGCGAGACGAAGCGCTTTCTGCGCCTGGTCGACGACTACTTCTTCTCGTTAGGCGAGGAGTGCCGGCTCATCGCACCGATGCTCGATCGGTTCGATGCGGGGCTTGCTGGGGTTATAGAGCGGCTCGACCCGGTGGTGAAGCTCGCCGGCAAGAGCGGATCGCTCGATGACGCAAAGCGGCAGGCGATCGGCGAGGCCGCAGCGGAATTGCGTGACGCATCCGCAGCGTACGCCGGGGATCGCGCGGCGCTGCTGGCCGCTCTGACGAAATTCAGCAAGGCGCACGCGAAGGAACGCTCGCGCACGAACAAGGCGCAGCACGCCACGCGAAAGGATTTCGATTCGATCGCGGAGTCGATACGCGGGCTCGTGAAGCAGATCGACCTGCTGTACAAGCTCGCCTCGCGCCTCGGCGATCGAGCAGTCGAAGCGGGCGCGGACGACGCGATCGCGAGTGCATTCGACCGCCGTTCCCTCGGCCGCCTGATCAAGCAGCTCGACGAAGAACGGAAGACGGCCGTCGAGCAGCTGAAGCAGGCCGCCTACGTTCATCGCCAGATCGCTTGGCTGCAGGAGCGTTTCCCTAACGCCGAGTTCCAGTCCGTTCCCGGTCTCGTGAAGCTCGTCGACCGCGCCGAGATCGAGGCTGCGGACTGGAGCCTCACGCCTGGCCGCTTTGTCGGCGTTGCTCCTGCCGAAGAGGACGACGACTTCGACTTCGAGCAGACGCTGCGCGACATCCACGTGGAACTGAGCGATCTGAACAAGGAAGCGGTGGAACTTGCCACGAAGATTAAAGACAACTTCGAGGAACTTGGCGCGTGAGCTGGCCTTACGCGCCACTGGACTTTGTCAAAGCGCCTACGCGATATGCGCTCGTCGGCGGCCCGTTCGGTTCGAACCTGACAACGCGTGACTATGTCGATGACGGCGTCCCAGTCATTCGCGGCTCCAATCTCCCTGACGATGCTACCTTTCGGGATGAGGATTTCGTGTTCGTGTCGGAGACCAAAGCTGACGATCTCCGATCGAACACTGCTTACCCGGGAGATGTGATCTTCACCCAGCGAGGCACGCTCGGTCAGGTCGGCGTCATCCCTCACGATGCGCGGTTCGCCAGGTACATCATTTCCCAGAGCCAGATGAAGCTCTCGGTTGACCCCGAGAAAGCCAACCCTCGTTTCGTCTACTACTTCTTTCGTCTGCCCGCGACCGTACAGAAGATCATCAACCAGACTTCGACGTCCGGCGTGCCTCACATCAATCTTGCAGTGTTGAAGGAGTTTGAGATCCCTTTGCCAGATGTCGTCATACAGGACGTGGTCGTTGACGTCCTGTCCGCCTTCGACGATCTGATCGAGAACAACCGGCGGCGGATGGCTCTGCTGGAGGAGGCGGCGCGGCAGCTCTATCGCGAGTGGTTCGTCCGCCTCCGCTTCCCCGGCCATGAGCACACTCGCGTGGTCGATGGCGTGCCAGAGCGGTGGGAACGAACCGCACTTGAGAATGCGCTAGTCCTTCAGCGTGGCTTCGATCTGCCCGCTCAAGCTAGAAATCAAGGAGACGTGCCAATCTATGGTTCCACCGGCATTTGCGGCTATCACGATGCCTCGCGGGTCGCCGGACCCGGCTTGGTTACGGGACGCAGCGGTTCACTGGGCGAAGTTCATTTTGCTCCCTCAGACTTCTGGCCGCTCAACACGGCCCTGTGGGTGAAAGAGTTTCGGCGGGTTACACCACTGTTCGCGCTCTATCTCCTTAGAGGAATGGATCTCAAGCAGTACAACGGCGGCGCCTCAGTACCGACCCTCGATCGCAAAGCGGCGCACAAAGCCGAGATTCTTCTTCCGGATCATCGGATGATCGGGATGTTCGACGATTTCGCACGAACTGTGTACGCACAAATTGCGAACTTGGAAAAGCAGAATCAGAAGCTCCGCGCCGCCCGCGACCTTCTCCTCCCGCGCCTCATGAGCGGAGAGATCGCGGTATGAGCGATCGCAAGAAGATCGTCATCATCGCCGGGCCGAATGGCGCGGGGAAAACGACCTTCGCGCGCGAATTCCTTCCGGCCGAGGCAGGATTGCCGCTGTTCGTCAACGCGGATCTGATCGCCGCCGGTCTCTCTCCGTTCGATCCCGATGCCGCCGCCATTCGCGCCGGACGGCTCATGCTCGAACAGATCGACGCTCACGCCCGCGCCGGACACAGCTTCGCGTTCGAGACCACACTCGCCGGTCACACGTACCTCCGCCGCATCGAACGCTGGCGTGCGGGCGGTTACCTCGTGGAGCTCGTCTTTTTATCGCTTCCTTCAGCAGAGGACGCAATCAAGCGCGTCGCCACGCGCGTTCGACAAGGTGGTCACGACATTCCCGCCGACGTCGTCCGACGCCGTTTTGCGGCCGGTATGAGAAACTTTCTCGAGCTGTACAGGCAACGCGTCGACTACTGGATCTGGTACGACAACAGCGGCACGCGGCCGGTACTCCTCGGCAAAGGACATAAGCAATGAGCGGCAACGTGGAATGGGACGATAACTCCGACATGCAGGCGGTTCCTCAGGCGCTCGCTCGTGCCGCTCGTCGTGCCAGAGACATCGCGCGACAGACCGGCACGCCGCTCGTCATCGTTCGCGACGGCGTGCTGATCGAAATCGATCCCGATGATCCGCGACTCGATGAAGAGAACGGCCCCGCTACTCCCGATACGGTTCACGATCGCTGATTGTCTGCACTCATTTTTCCGTGACACGCATGCTCGCGCGCCGGAGGCGCGCCGAACGGTAGCCGGTGGCGGAGCGCCAGCGACGCCACCGGATGACATCGGTGGATTCAAGTGTGC
Source organism: Acidobacteriota bacterium (assembly GCA_021781455.1). GTDB lineage: Bacteria > Acidobacteriota > Thermoanaerobaculia > Gp7-AA8 > Gp7-AA8 > JAJXWV01. The sequence goes on from JAJXWV010000031.1 coordinate 15,361, forward strand.
GCCCCGGACGGGGCGCCGGACCTACCAGAGATATCGTTCGTCGAAGGTGACCCCGAGGCTCTCGAGAATCGCGCGATACTCCTCCTGAAACGTGCGATGGCGGTGATGCTCCTCCTGCGATTCGATGTATTGCACCACTGAGTCGAGATCGCGACGGCTGAACGTGAATGCGCCGTATCCCTCCTGCCATGCAAACTCGGACACTCCGACTGTGTCGTGTACCCAAACCGACGACGCGCGCTTGATGTCGCGGAGAACATCGGCGAGGCAATGCATTGGCCGGAGACCGACTGCGAGGTGAACGTGATCCACGGTGCCGCCGACTCGAGAGGCGACTCCGCCGGCCTGACGAATGCAGCCGCCGAGGAACGCGTGGAGGCTGTCTCGCCAATTCTCGTCGATTAACGGTCGGCGCTCTTTCGTGCTGAAGACCAGGTGATAGTCGAGCGCGGTGTGCGTGGAAGGCATCGTGCGTTTCTCCGCTACGAGCATTCCTCGGATCATCGGTGCATTCAATGTTTCTACATTGCGAAGATCCGGCGCCGGGGCGCCCATTGTCGGCGGCCCCGTGGTCCGGTGGCGTCGCTTCGCTCCGCCACCGGCTACCGTTCGGCGCGCCTCCGGCGCGCGTTTCGGCAGGCAGGCCCACGGGCGCATCTGGCTCGGGCGGGGGTGTCGAGCGCAAATCTCTGACGCGTTGATTGGGCCTGAGTCACTACCTCCTGTAGAGTTAGAACCATGGCGGCACTCGACGAGGAGCCTGCGTGGCGCTAACCGCGATCAACAGCGAAGACCGGCTCGTTCAGAAGACCTTCGCCGACCATCTCCACGACGCCCACGGCTGGGAAAGCGTCTACGCCTACAACACCGAGACGTTTGGCCCGAACGGAACGCTCGGCCGCGACTCCGAACGCGATGCCGTTCTGATGGGCGAGCTCCGCACCGCTATCGGGCGCCTGAATCCGGAAATGCCCGAAACCGCGCGCGATCTCGCGATCGAAAAGCTCACGCGCAGCGATCTCTCGCGATCGCTTCTCCAGCACAATCGCGAGTTCTACGGCTTCATTCAGAGAGGCGTGCCGGTTGACTGGCTCGACGAGACGGGTGAAATCCACTACGCCCGAGCACGCGTGATCGATTTCCGCGACGCGAAGAACAATCGCTTCCTTGCCGTGCGCGAACTCAAGATCCAGGGGACTCACGTTCCTCACTACAACCGCCGCGCCGATCTGGTCTGCTTCGTCAACGGCCTGCCGCTCGTCTTCATCGAGCTGAAGGCGGTGTACCGGAACATCCGAGCGGGCTTCGACGACAACCTCACCGACTACCTCAACGAAAGCATTCCACACGCGTTCCATCACAACGCCTTTCTCGTCGTGAGCAACGGCGACCACGCGCGCTACGGATCGATCACGAGCAAGTGGGATCACTTCTCCGAATGGAAGCGCGACCGTGAATCCGACAAAGGACGCGTCGACGCCGAGGCGCTGTTAGACGGCATGTTGGCCAAGGAGCGGCTGCTCGACATCGTCGAAAACTTCATCCTTTTTGATGACAGCCGACCCGGCGGCACACGAAAGATCGTGGCGCGCAATCATCAGGTGATCGGCGTCAACAATGCCGTGGCATCCGTCGAACGGCAGGAAGAGCTCAAACGCCAGTACCCGCCCGAAGCGCGTCTGCTCGAATACCGCGCCGTGGTCGAAACGAGGCTCGACCGTGTCGCCGACGAAGACGTGGCACCTCCCAGAGCCGTGGAGGAACTCGTCCTCTCGAAGCGTGCCCATCCCGATCTCGGGCGCATCGGCGTCTTCTGGCACACGCAGGGAAGCGGCAAGTCCTACTCGATGGCCTTCTTCGCCGAGAAGGTCCGGCGCTCGATCCCTGGAAACTTCACGTTCCTGATCATGACCGACCGCGAGGATCTCGACGACCAGATCCGGCGGACGTTCGTCGGTTCCGGCATCACCGATGAGAAGACTCCGCGCGCCGGATCGGGCAAAGAACTGAAAACGATCCTCCTCGGCAACCATCGCTATGTCTTCAGCCTCATTCACAAGTTCAACCAGCCTGTGACCGAGCCGTACAGCGAGCGTGACGACATCATCGTCATCTCCGACGAGGCGCATCGGACGCAGATGGGGAAGTTCGCGCGCAATATGCGCCAGGCGCTTCCGAATGCCTCGTTCATCGGCTTCACAGGCACGCCCATCCTCAAGCACGACGAGCTAACTAAGAAGATCTTCGGCGGATACATCTCGCGCTACGACTTCAAGCGATCCGAGGAAGACGGATCGACAGTCAAGTTGATCTACGAGAATCGCGGAGAGAAGCTCGGGATCGAACGGCTCGACCTCAACGACCGCATCGCCGAGGCAGTCGAGAAGGCGGACCTCGATCAGGACCAGACTACGCTGCTCGAGAAGCTGCTCGGAAAAGACTACGAGATCATCACGGCCGACGACCGCCTCGACAAGCTGGCCGACGATTTCGTCGAGCACTGTTCGACTCGTTGGGAGACCGGCAAGTCGATGATGGTCTGCATCGACAAGATCACCTGCGCGCGGATGCTGCAGCGGATCGAGCCTCGCTGGCAGGCGACCCTCCTTCAGGTCCGGGCGGCCGCCGCCGCCGCGGAAGGCGACCTGGCGATGGCCAGCGAAGCAGATCAACGCGAGCGTCTGAGCCGCGAGCTCGAATCATTGCGCGGGCGTGCACGATGGATGGAGAGCACCATCATCGAGATCATCATCAGCGAGGCGCAGAACGAAGGGCGCGACTTCGCGAAGTGGGGCTTCGACATCATCCCTCATCGGGTGCGGATGAAGCGTGGCTTCGAAACACCGGATGGCAAGCGCGTGAGCGTTGAGGACGCGTTCAAAGACCCCAACCATCCGTTCCGCGTGGCGATCGTCTGCGCGATGTGGCTGACGGGTTTCGACGTCGAATGCCTGGCAACGCTCTACATCGACAAACCGATGAAGGCGCACACGCTGATGCAGGCCATCGCCCGCGCGAACCGCGTCTACCCCGGCAAAGACTGCGGCGTCATCGTCGATTACAACGGGATGCTCAAGAGTCTCAGGCAGGCGCTCGCCGATTACGCCCTCGGCGACGAGGAGGGCGAGGAGTCAGGAACACCGGCCGCCCCGATCAAAGAGCTCGTCGCGGCGCTGATCGACGCGATCGAAGAGGCTGAGCGTCACCTCGCTGCGCACGGCTTCGACGCGACACGCTTGAGGGGAGCGACCGGCTTCACGCGCATCGAAGCGCTCCGCGATGCGGTCGACGCCTGCTACACGTCGGACGAGGTCAAGCGCCGTTTCGAGATCATCGCGCGGCACGTGTTCATCCGGATGAAGGCCCTGGTCATGGAACCGGCCGCGTGGTCGTACGCCGAGCGGCACGACAACCTTGAAGCGATCTACAAGAAGCTCCAGGAACGGCGGGACACTGCGGATGTCACCGAGCTGCTGAAGGAACTGCATCGGATCGTCAATGAAGCCATCAGAGCTCAGGACGTCGGCGTCGATCATGCCGAAGGCCTCAAGGTGGACTTGAGCAAGATCGACTTCGAAAAGCTGCGCGAGGAGTTCGCACGCAAGGTCCGTCGCAAGCATTCGGCGTTGCAGGACATCCGCGACATCGTCGAGAAGAAGCTCGCAGACATGCTGCAGAACAACCCGCTGCGAATGGATTACTACCGCCGATACCAGGAGATCGTCGCCGACTACAACCGGGAGAAGGATCGAGCCACGGTCGAAGCAACGTTTGCGGCCCTGATGGATCTGGTCGCGTCGCTCGACACTGAGGAAAAGCGGGCGGCCGAGGAGGGTCTAACCGAGACCGAACTGGCCTTGTTCGACCTGATCCTTCAGGGAAACATCGGACGGGCAGATCGCGAGCGAATCAAGCAGGCCAGCAGGCATCTGCTCGGGTCGATTCAGCGCGTGCTGGCGACCATGCCGCGGTGGACGGAAACGAGCACGACGCAGGCTGAGATTCGAACGACGATTCTCGACGATCTGTGGAGAACGCTTCCGCAGCCGCCATTCGATGACGAAGAGCTTCAGCGGGTCACGGAGCGCGTCTACGCGTACGTTTGGGGCAGGAGCGGCGTTGGAACAACGCCGTTCGCCTGATCGATAGCAATCATCCCCACATCTGCACGCTTTACGACGTCGGCCGGCAGGACGACATCGCCTACCTGGTCATGGAGCCCATCGAAGAGCCGAAGCGTCACCCGGTCGCGAAGGAGATCGTGCTCGTTCCATTTCGATGAGGCTCCTGGTCACTTCCGTCTCCCATCGGTGGAGTCCTCGGAAGTTGCCAAAGACAGTTGTCACCACGGCGTGACCTCAGCGGCATTCCGAGGGATCATTAGACAGTTCGGAACGACGTGATGAAGGTTGACGTCAAAGCGGAGCTGGTGCGCTGGGCGCGTGAGCGGTCGATGATCGAGCGCGACGTTCTCGAGGAACGCTTTCCCAAGCTCGATGCGTGGGAGAGCGGCGAGGCGCTTCCGACGTTGAAACAGCTCGAGAACTTCGCACGAGCCACGCATACTCCTTTCGGGTACTTCTTCCTTTCTGAGCCGCCGGTCGAGCGGATGCCGATTCCCGATTTCCGAACGGTTGCCGGCGCACGGATCGGCCGTCCGAGCCCCGATCTCCTCGACACGATCTATCTCTGCCAGCAGCGTCAGGAGTGGTATCGCGAGTTCGCCCGCTCCACTGGCGAGCGTCCAGTGTCCTTCGCGGCTTCCGCGACTGCCACCTCGAACGTGATCGAAGCAGCCGCAAACATCCGACACACCCTCGGCTTTGATGTCGAAGAGCGCCGCCGGATCCCGACTTGGACCGACGCATTGCGCCGCTTCATCGAGGTCGCCGACGCCGCCGGCGTGCTGGTCATGGTCAGCGGCGTCGTCGGCAGCAACAATCGGCGCAAGCTCGACACGGATGAATTCCGCGGCTTCGCTTTGGCTGATCCGCTCGCGCCGCTCGTGTTCATCAACGGCTCGGACACGAAGGCGGCGCAGATGTTCACCCTCGCTCATGAGCTCGCTCACGTCTGGCTCGGCCAGTCCGCGGTGTCGGATTCGCAGCCGTCTCTTGCGCCCGATAACCGAGTCGAGCGTTGGTGCAACGAGGTCGCTGCGGAGCTGCTGGTTCCGATGGCGATCCTGCGCGACGAATACCGCGACGGCGCGAATGTTGAGCACGAGATGGAGCGGCTGGCGCGGCGCTTCAAAGTCAGCACGCTCGTGATCCTGCGCCGCATCTTCGACGTTGGCAGCCTGACGCAGCAGCACTTCCATCAGGCGTACGAGAGCGAGCTGCAGCGCCTGCTCGCCCTCCCGGCCGGCAGCGGAGGCAACTTCTACCTGACTCTCGGGGCGCGAGCCAGCAAGCGATTCGCGCGGGCCCTGGTGGTGAGCACGCTCGAGGGTCGCTCGTCGTTCACCGAGGCGCTGCGACTTCTCGGCTTCAAGAAGATGACGACATTTCGGGAGCTGGGCCAGAACCTGGGGCTCGCTGTCTGATGGCGTACCTGCTCGACGCGAACGTCTTCATCGCGGCGAAGAATCTTCACTATGGACTCGACTTCTGCCCCGCATTCTGGGACTGGCTGATCGAACGGAATCAAGCCGGGATCGTCTACAGCGTCGAGAAAGTTGCTGACGAGATCGAGGATGGCGCCGATGATCTGTCGGAATGGGCGGCGGCTTTGGATCCGACGTTCTTCCAGGCGCCAGACCCCTCCGTGATTGCGTCTCTGGCCGCAGTCAGCGACTGGGCAACGTCTGGCGGGTACGAACCGGCCGCGATCAGCACGTTCCTGCAGGTCGCCGACTATTACCTCGTTGCGCAAGCGCATGCTGGCCAGCACATCGTCGTGACGCACGAACGGCCCGCAGCCACGACGCGAAGGATCAAGATTCCCGACGCGTGCATAGGCCTCGGAATCAAGTTCATGTCGCCCTTCGAAATGCTGCGTCGGGAGCACGCCCGCTTCGTGCTTGGCTGACTAGCGGTGGCGCAGGCAGCCACCGACATTCTTGTCCGTGCAAGTTTCCCGACACCTGACGCTCGACGAGCGGAATGCGGTCGCGAACCAGATCGCGGCCGGATGGGCGCTGCGGAAGTGACGGACGATTGCGGTGCGATTCCGATCGTCAAAAACGTGCCGGGGCGCTAGCCGACTTGAATGGTGTGGCGCACGCCACTAAGATGTGGCGCACGTCACCAACAATCCGTGTCTATCGCCACGTTATCGCGGCAGGATGCTGCTCTAGGCTGTCCGTTATTCCGGATAAATGGACTTCCTTCGAGGAGCAGATCCATGTCGTCATCATCGACATCGAGACGTCTCGTCGCTCTTTCCGCACTCCTGCTCGGTGCACTCGGGCTCGCCGTCACGGGATGGCAAATGCGCCACAAGCTTCCGCTGCCGACGACGACGGTTGGCGTCGGCAAGCCGCTTCCGTCGATCGTCGTCAGCGATCCCACCGGGCGGCCCGTCGATCTTGCCACGGTGGTCGGAGGCGGATCCCGTTCCGTCATCGTCTTCTATTCGCCGTCGTGCGGCGTCTGCCAGAAGGAGCTGCCGCAGATCGGTCCATTCCCCCCGGAGCTCAGGCTTGTCCTGGTACGCGAGCCGGGCGACGACATGGCCGACCCGCTCGCATCGGCGGTCAGTCAGCGGTTCGCTGATCGCGACGGCGCGCTCAAGCGCGCCTTCGTCCTGCCGGTGTTGCCCACGGTGCTGCTGGTCGACGAAAGAGGATTCGTACGCGACGGTTTCGTCGGCGAGCATGAGGCTCGATCCGCTCAGCAGAAACTGGTCGCCTTTGCCCGTCGGGGGCGCTGAGATATCGATGCCGACGCGATCGCAACGACTTGGCGCCGCAGCGATTCTTGCGGTTCTCGCGATCGCGGGCGCGGCGTTCGTGTCGCTGCCAGCAATCGTCCGTCGCGTTGCGTTGCCGAGGGAGCGACTGAAGGAATTGCGCGCAGCAATCGAGGGTGCGAGGTACGTCGGTGACAGCGGCGTCATTCTGCAAAAGCACCGCAACGATTGTGCGGCGGCTTGCCTGAAGATGATCCTCGCCGGCCGCGGCATCGAGCGAGACCTCTCGACCCTGGCGCTCGATGCCGGCACGTCCGCTGCCGGCGCTTCGATCGCAGGGCTGCGCGTGGCCGCAGCGCGCGCAGGAATCGAGTCGCGCGCCTGGTTCCTGACCAAAGCCGATCTTCGCCGAGCTCCTCTGCCCGCCATCGCCTTCGTTCGCAGCGACCACTTCGTCGTCATCCGGCGATTCCTCGCTCCCGATCTGGTCGAGGTCGATGACCCCGCAATCGGAAGGCTGCACTGGCGTTTCTCCGCATTTGCGCGGGCGTGGAAAGGAGAAACGATCGTCTTCGACCCGACATGGGATCCACAGCAAAGAGTGTCGTGCCGATGACCGGCACGATTCAACCAAGAAGGAGGTCCTCATGAAGAAACGGTCCTATCTGCTGCTCGCGGTTCTCGCGGCCATCGCCGTCTCGGTCAGTGCCGTGAGCGCATTCGTGCCGCCGGCCGGAAGTCACGCGCTGGTGGCGAGTGTCCAGACGCAGCTCTCCGGCGGCGTGAGCTGCGATGGTGCCCTCGGTCTCACCGGCGCTCTCGCTCTCGGCGCATTGACCCCCTGCTCGATCATGTGCGCGGTTGGCGCGTGGTACAGCCTCGCGCTCATCGCGTACGCGTGCTGAGCACCTCCGAGAGGGAGCAATGAGATCCGAAAAATGGCTTCTGGCTGGGCGCATCATGGGCGCACTGGGGATCCTCCTGGTGCTGTGGCAGTACGCCCGGATGCACGCGTAAGTATCTAACAGGAGGTTCCATGAAAGGTCGAAGGGGTATTTTCATCGTGGCGATGGTTTTGACAGTCGCAATCGCAACATCGGTATCAGTTGCGGGCGCGTCCGGCAGCGGCATTCTCGGTCCCGTCCAGCAGGCTTCCGCCGTCGGCGGCGACGCCTGTGAGTTCGCCGGCGGATTTGCCCTCGGACTCGGAGTCGCGGGACTCTTCGGTTGCGTGGTCTGCGGTGGCGGCGCTCTCGTACTGGGAGCAGCGCGGTTCTTGATGTGCTGAACGGGTAAGTGAACGTCCAAGTTGGCGCCCCTTCCGGGGCGCCAACTTCGCGGAGCGCGATGGTGTTTCTTCTCGGAAGGATGCTTTGCAGACAGAGGTTACGGCGCCTGCAGCGACAGTACGGCTGGCCGGCCGTGCTGAGCATGGCCGCGTTGGCCATCCTGATCACCGGCAGGTTCGCGCACGTCATCGGACGGTTTCCTCTCGTCGTGACGGTTTCCGACCTGGAGAAGATCGCTGGTTCGCTGTGGCTGACGTGGGTCGCCGTCGGTGTGGTCACCGGGCGCGATCTGACGTGGCATATCGGCGCCGATCGTCTGATCGCGCTCAGGATCGGATTCGTGCGCCTGTATGCGGTGGAGCTCGCGCTTTCCCTCTTCACGGTCCCGCTGGCCGTGGTCCTTTCGATCCTTTCGATGGTGGCAGTCCTCGGCCGATGGAGCGCGAGCCGTTGGTTCTTGGCCGCGATCGGGTTCGTAGCGGTGGTGTACACGGTTAGAGCGACCGTCTCACTTGCGAGAGTCGCGGCATTCAGAGCCAGGGTCCTTCCCCTACGCGCACGAGTCTTCGTCTATGTCGTCATCGCCATGATCGTCGCCGTCGTCGCCGCTCCCTGGCTGGTCCGGCTGCACCCCGCGCGAGCGCTGGCGGATCTGCTGCTGCAGCAGTCCACGATGCGAGCGCTGCTGATTCTCCTCCTCTCCGTTTCTGCCCTCCTCATCGCGGACTTCTTCGTCACGAAAAGCGTGGTCTACTCCGGCAGTTCGGGCCCTGCGTCGAGGCGCGGCGCCAGCCGTCGTGCGGAGAGCCTGCCGCTCGGGAGCGTGTGGCTGCGGCTTCCGCTGCTTTGGCGAGTGAGCATGGCAGGGTGGCTGCGGAACCGCAGCGCAGTCCTTCTCCTGCTGTGGGGCGCCGCATACGGATTTGCATGGCCGTTTTTCTCGCGTGTGCAAGGGGTGTACGACTTCGTGCCGTACATCTGGATGGTGATGATCTTCCATGCTTACTTGCGCGGCAACGTTCTGGGTGTCGACGGCGCGGGGCTCTGGTTCTACACGACGCTCGGCGTCACGATGGATCGGCTGATGCGCGTGAAGAACGCGACGCTGACGGCGATGCAGGCCGTCATGATCGGCGCGGTTCTGCTCGCGGCGGCGCTGAAGCGTCACTCGGGCGTCGAGACGCCGCTGACCTGGGCGTGCCTGCTGTCGTTCGCTGTATGCGGGCTGCTCGTTGGAGAGATTGCGGGGACGATCATGTCGATCCGCTATCCGGAGAGAATCGATCGCACGTCAATGTACTCGGGCGGATTCACGGTCGGCGCGCTCCTCGTGCCGGTGTTGCAGTTCATTCTCGCCGGGGGAGCATTGATCGTTTTCGCCGTGCCTCCGACTCCGACGAACTGGTTCCTGTTCATCGCTGCACCGGTGGTCCTGGCGGTGCTGAGATGGCGCGCACTCCCGGTCTGGCGCTCCGCTCTGCTTCGGCGCGACGGGGAAGAGATGCTTGACAAGATCGGGGCGCTGGCGGCATGACCGAGGCCATCCGAGTCGAACGGCTCTCGAAGGACTATGGTCGCGCCCCGGCCGTCCAGGAGCTCACTTTCAGCGTCGAGAGTGGGACGATCTACGGCCTCATCGGCCCGAACGGAGCCGGAAAGACGACGACGCTGTCGATCCTGGCGGGCCTGCTCGCCCCGACTTCGGGACTGGTATCGATCCTCGATAAACCGGTTGTGGCCGGGCGCGCCTCTGCGCACACGGAGTCGGGCTTCTACTCGTCGCAGTTCGGTTTCTTCGACTATCTGACCGGCCGCGAGATCCTCGCGCTGGGCGGCGGAATGAACGGCCTGACACCGGCCACAGTGGAGACGCGAATCGACGATCTCCTCAATCTGTTCGATCTCCAACCGGCCGCTGATCACTACGTCTACGAATACTCCCACGGCATGCGCCAGAAGCTCGGCCTCGCCGCGGCGTTGATTCATGCACCCGCCGTTCTTCTTCTCGACGAGCCCTTCGACGGTCTCGATCCGACCTCGCTCTACAGGCTGGTCGCCACTTTGCGCGCCGTTTCTGACGCCGGAAAGTCGGTGCTGCTGACGTCGCACGATCTTGCGCTCGTCGAGCGCGTCTGCGGCCGTGTCGGCGTCCTCAACCACGGGCGGATGGAGCGGGAGATCGATCTCAATTCGGACCTCGGCCCGTCGCGCGACCGCCGCAGTGCCCTCGAGGCCGCGCTGTGGGAGATCGTCGGCGCCCCGACTTATGAACCTCTCACGTGGATCTGATCACGGAGTGAACATGGAAACGATCGCAACCGAAGCCCAGTTTGTAAGCGAGCCGCCGCGCGCGTTACGCGGGCTGATGCTCTACTGGCAGATGTTCACCAATCCGGTGGTCACGCTCACTTTGCTGCGCGACACGCCGCGCGCCTTTCTGCCGACGCTCACAGCTGCAGTCATCGCCACCGCCGTCAACTACTACGTCATCTACAAGATCGGCCTGCGGCGGCTGATGGAACAGGCATTCCGTGCGACCGCCGCGGTCGACGTCGACACGCTCATCGCCAGCGCCATGACGCACCGCGACGAGATCATGACCACTCAGGCCCTGTCCGCATTTTTCGGCCTCGTGGTGACGGTTCTTCTCCTCGCCCTGCTGTACTGGCTTGCTGCAACCGTCGCAGGAGGCGATGTCTCCTACGAGCGGATCCTTGCCGTCGTCGCGCACGTGACTTTCTTCACGACCGCCGTCAAGGAAAGCATGATCGCCCTCGTGGTGACGGTAAGCCGCAACCTGAGCACGTTCAACATCAAGAATCCCCTCGGGACGAACCCGGCGTTCTTCGTCCAGACCACCTCGCCGGGCCTGAACCGCATGCTCCTGAGCGCGGATGCGATCACGATCGCCGGCGTCGTCCTCACGATCATCGGCATCCGGCGCGTTTCCACTTCGCTCTCCCCAACAGCGGCGGCGGCCGTCGTCCTGGTCCCCTGGCTCGTTTACGTCATCGCGGCCGCGTGGCTGCCGTGGCTCGGCTGACTGCGATGGGCGCAGGCACGAACTGTGCGGGCCCTTTGTGCTGAGGCGTGAACGTGAAGAGCACGATCGCGACATTGGTCTCCCGGAGATGCCGCCGCTCCGCGGCTGCAGTGCCCTTTTTCGATATTTCTTCGGACCACTGAGAATCCTGAAGAGCCATGATTTACGAACCGATCAAGCACCTCTTCGGTTCATCAATCATCAATCTCAAATCCCCAATCGACTGTGTGTCTCTGCGTCTGTGTGGTGAAGATTCATTGGGCGGGGTTCAGCCCTTCCATCGCTGCTCCGCCCCTCCGTCCCGTCGCGTGAGCATCATCACCAGCACATGTGCCGCGCGCGGTTCGGCACTGGCGGAGGGCACGCTTCAATACGACATCAGCCTCGTGGGCAAGATCACTACGACATGTGACCAAGGAAGAACCATGACCGACAAGAAGATCCTCTGGACAAACGTCGACGAAGCGCCGGCGCTGGCAACCTATTCTCTGCTCCCCATCGTTCGGGCGTTCACCAGCGGAACCGGCGTCTCCGTCGAGACCCGCGACATCTCGCTGGCCGGCCGAATCCTCGCCAACTTCCCCGAGAAGCTGACGGAAACGCAGAGAGTCCCCGATGATCTGACCCAGCTCGGCGAGCTCACTCACTCTCCCGACGCCAACATCATCAAGCTGCCGAACATCAGCGCTTCGATCCCGCAGCTCAAGGAAGCGATCAAGGAGCTGCAGGAGCAGGGCTATGACGTTCCCGACTATCCGGAAGTGGCGACGACCGAGGCCGAGAAGGCCATCCAGGCCCGCTACTCGAAGGTCCTCGGCAGCGCGGTGAACCCGGTCCTCCGCGAAGGGAACTCCGACCGCCGCGCACCGCTGGCCGTCAAGAACTTCGCGAAGAAGAATCCGCACAAGCTCGGCGCCTGGACTCCCGACTCGAAGGCCGAAGTCGCGACCATGAGCGAGGGCGACTTCTACGGCAACGAGAAGTCCATCGTCGTGGACGCCGGCGGCGCTTTCAGGATCGAGCTGGCCGGCAAGGACGGCAGGACCACGATCCTGAAGGACGGCCTGACCGCCGCTCCGGGCGAGATCCTCGACGGCACGTTCATGAGCGTGAAAGCTCTCCGGAAGTTTTACGAAGAGCAGATCGAAGACGCACGAAAGAAAGGCCAGCTCCTCTCCGTGCACCTCAAGGCAACGATGATGAAAGTGTCCGACCCGATCCTGTTCGGACATGCCGTCTACGTCTTCTTCAAGGACGTGTTCGACAAGCACGCCGCGGCCTTCAAGGAGGCCGGCGTCAATCCGAACCTCGGTCTCGGCGATCTGTACAAGAAGATCCAGGCACTGCCGGAGGCGAAGCGCGCGGAGATCGAGGCCGACATCAAGGCCACGTATGCGAAGCGTCCGGCGCTGGCGATGGTCGACTCCGACAACGGGATCACGAACCTGCACGCGCCGAACGACGTCATCGTCGACGCCTCGATGCCCGTCGTCGTCCGTGAGTCGGGGAAGATGTGGAACGCGGAAGGGAAGTTGCAGGACACGAAGGCGATGATTCCCGACCGCTGCTACTCCACGATCTACAGGGAGATCATCGAGAACTGCAAGAAGTTCGGGGCGTTGAATCCGGCCACGATGGGATCCGTGCCGAATGTCGGCCTCATGGCGCAGAAGGCGGAAGAGTACGGATCGCACCCCACCACGTTCGAAGTTCCGTTCGACGGGACCGTGCGCGTCGTCGATGCGGCCGGCCGCGTGCTGATGGCGCACGAGGTGAAGGCCGGCGACGTCTGGAGAATGTCTCGGGCCAAGGACATCCCCATCCAGGACTGGGTCAAGCTGGCCGTCAGGCGGGCCAGGGCCACGGGCGCTCCCGCCGTCTTCTGGCTCGACAGCCGCCGCGCGCATGACGCGAACGTCATCGCCAAGGTCGAGAGATACCTAAAAGACCACAATACCGATGGACTCGAGATTCGGATCATGACTCCCGACGAGGCCATCCGCTACTCGCTGGAGAGAATCCGGAAGGGCCTGGACACGATCTCCGTCACGGGCAACGTCCTCCGCGATTACCTGACCGACCTCTTTCCGATTCTCGAGATCGGCACGAGCGCGAAGATGCTGTCCATCGTGCCCCTGCTCGCCGGAGGAGGACTCTTCGAGACCGGCGCCGGTGGTTCCGCTCCCAAGCACGTCCAGCAGTTCGTCAAGGAGGGCTATCTCCGCTGGGATTCACTCGGCGAGTTCTCGGCCCTGGCCGCGTCGCTCGAGCATCTGGCCGTGACATTCAAGAACGACAAGGCGCAGGTCCTCGCCGACACGCTCGACCAGGCGATCGCGAAGTTCCTCGACAACAACAAGTCACCCGCGCGCAAGGTCGGGCAGATCGACAATCGCGGCAGCCACTTCTATCTCGCGCTGTACTGGGCGGAGGCTCTGGCCAGTCAGGCGAAGGATGCCGAGCTGAGATCGAAGTTCACTGCGATCGCCGGCCAGCTGATCGCCAACGAGGCGAGGATCAACGCGGAACTTCTCGCAGCGCAGGGCAACCCGGTCGACATGGGCGGTTACTATCATCCCGATTTCGAGAAGACGTCGAAGGCCATGCGTCCGAGCGCGACGTTGAACGCGATCATCGATGCCGTGCTGGAGCCGAAGGCACGCGAGGAAGTTCCGGAGGAAGTGTTGGTCTGAGCGTGGCGTGTCTGTTCGAATCAGTGAGCGCGGAATTGCGGGGCCCGCGGAATTGCGCGCCTGACCTTATTTGTCCCGCTTCAATCCGACTGATCTGGCATCGGGGACGACTCGAGTGGCACTTGGATTGCTCGTGTCTGGTCCTGTGACCACACAAGAGCTTCCAGCGCTCCCTGTTGCCGGCAAGCTTTGCATCCGGCAGGACGACGCTGTGCAGGGCGCCGAAGCACAGACTTGTGATCCCGAGCAACTCCTCTCGGTCGATGATTTCGTCGAAGAGTTCGACATGCTGATGAACTTCGGCGTCGACGGACGGGTGAGTCGGGGCTGAGATCCGCACCTCTCGATGCTGTCAGGCGGCGCCTGGCCGCCTGGATCCCTCGCTGACGGTCCCACGAAACTCCCAGAGTATTTCGCGTGTTCGTTGCCCATCTCCCCGCCGCAGCGGGGGACACACGGCGAGCGTCAATCGTCGTGCAGCGAGCGCAGATAAGCGATGAGCTGCCAGCGGCGTTCGTCCGGCAGCTGCGCCCAGGAGGGCATGCCACGCCTCAGAGCTCCGTTGGTGATGAAAGAGAAGAGAGCAGGATCGGGCAGGCTTTGCACGGCCGCCCTCCGGAGACTCGGTGCTGCATGGCCGCTGGCGTCTGCGCCGTGACACGCGGCGCAGTGCTGGAGGAAGAGCTTCGCCCCCGCCTGCACCGCTTCCGGACGATTCGCGTAAGGATTCCTCGCGGGGATCGGAGCGCTCGCGCAGGCGGTGACGACGAGGAGCACGAGAGTGAAGGCGGCGATTCTCATCGGATGTGGCCCTCATAGGAGATGCCGAATCGCACGAACGAGCGGTTGCTGGTCTGAGTCAGGCCGCGCGCGGGGCTGAGACGAAGCGTGATTCCGTTCGGCAGACTCCAGGCGACCGATGCCGCGAGATAGTGCGAGGTCTGCGACAGGGTGAGGTTTCCGGCCTCGCCGAGGCCTCCGTACATTTCGAGGCCGAGCGTGAAGTTCTCGCGACAGAGGTGGCATTCGAACGGCTGGGCGGCGAGGGCAAGAGGGCGGCTCGTGCCGACCGCGTAGCCGAGCTCCCACGGCGCTCCGGCCAGGTTCTTTTCTGCGATTGCGTTCGCGGCGACGTTCCAGCCGCGCCTGTTGCCGGAGAGGATCAGCTTTGTCTCGACTTCGCGCTCTGTCTCGGTTCGCGCCTCACGGATGGGCTCCGCAAAGTCACGCCAGGAGTCGAAGCCGACGATCTCTTTGGCGACGCGGTCCGCGCCGTTGGTGTCGGCGAGCTCCACGTAGAAGACGGGGTTGACGGGGTGCTCGTGCATGAGCAGGCGGAAGCGGTTTTCGAGGCGGAAGCCGGTGAAGGCGCTGGGACCGGCGGTGGCCGAAGCGCCGTCGAGGTAGAGGGAGCTGGTCCACCAGGCGGTGGTTCCGTACTCGAGCTCGAGGCTGGTGGCGAGGGAGCGGGGGCCGTTGCGGGGGGAGGCGAGAACGGGGCTGAGGGAGATCTCGAGATTTCCGGGCTCCTCCATATGGTGGTCGTAGAGGACGAAGTAGGGGCTCTCCTGGGCGCGGGCCGGGCGTGCGGTGGCGCAGAGGAGAAGGGCGAGAAGGAGTCCCATGAATTGCGACTGAGTCTCAGTATTACGCATGCGTGCGGAGATTAATCGACCCGCCCGGAGGCGTCAAGGACCGTGCCCACATCCGGCATAAACTGCAGCCTCGGTGACGAACCTCATGACCGCCGTGGGCATCGCGATGCACAGGCGGGCACGGATGCGGCGAAGTTCTCGGCAAATTGCGAGCGGATGCTCGTGGAGATGATCCGCCAGCACTACAACCATCCGGCCATCTTCTTCTGGGGCACGATGAACGAGGTCATGCTCTGCGGCTCTGCGAGACGAGGGCCGGAGCGAAGCCCGGCGACCGCATCTTCTCGATTTTTGCGAACGGCCGGGAGATCGTCCACGATCTCGATCTCGCGGCGGAGTACGGCGCCTACACTGCGGTCTCGCGAACGTTTTTCGCCGTTGCGGCCGACGGCAGCGGGATCTCGATCGAGCTCAGGCCGACCGCAGGTGAGGCCTCGATCAGCGGGATCGAAGTGAGGCGATGGCTCGGGACTGCCGTGTCAGGTGCCCGGCGCTGACATCACTCTGCAGATATCGAAGCTCGATGTCGCGCCACACCGGTTGTTCGGTGACGGTCAGCATCTCGAGATTGATCTCCTCGCGCAGCGGGCTGCCGTTCGGAATGATGAAGCCGTAGTTCTCGGTCTCGACCATCTGCGGAAGGATGGTCAGGTTGAGCCGGTCGCGGCACAGAAATTTCAGCGTGGCGGCGTCGTCGACGAACGCGTCGACCTTCCGGCTGGCGACGGCATCCAGGCCGCTTCCCAGCGTTGGAAAGGGCTTCGTCGCGATGTCGTGATGGCGCAGGTACGCCTGGGCAACGCTCCCTTCGACCGCGCCCACGACATGCCGGCCCAGGTCGTGATAGCCGCGAATTGCGCTCAGGTGTCCGAGGGAGAGCTTCGCAGTCACGGTCGCGGTGAGCGCCGAGACGCAGATCACGCTCACCAGCATCCACACCAGTGCCACGAGGCGACCGGCCGCTGTCACCGGCACTTTGTCCCCGTAGCCGACGCCGGTGAACGTCACTCCCGACCACCAGAAGCCGTCGCCGATGCCGGCGACTCCTCGGGAAAAGCGATTGGCGTTCTGCTTTCGCTCCAGCAGCCACATCGCCGCTCCCGCGAGCAGAAGGAACGCGAACAGGGCGCCGAAGATCATGGCGAAGTCCTTCGAGAAGATCGTGCTGACCACGTCCTGCCAGCGCACGCTTTCCGCATCGCGGAGCACGACGATGCTGAGGCCGGAGGTGTAGAAGACGTGGGTGAAGTCGACCACCCGCTCTCGTTCGGCGGTGATGGCGAAAGGGTTGACCGCGATATCGAGCTCGTTTCGCGAAATCCTCAGGATCAGCTCGTCGCGGGGAGCCTCGACGAATGTGTAGCGGTAGTGGAGCCCGTTCGCGATCTGCTTCCAGAGGTCGACGCTGATGCCGGTCCACTGACCGGCGGCGTTCTTGAACGAGAACGGAGGAATCTCGCAGATCCCGACCTGAAGCGTTCGCCCGGCCGTACGCTCTGAAGGCTGGGCGGC
This sequence comes from Acidobacteriota bacterium, assembly GCA_021781455.1. Classification (GTDB taxonomy): domain Bacteria; phylum Acidobacteriota; class Thermoanaerobaculia; order Gp7-AA8; family Gp7-AA8; genus JAJXWV01. The sequence goes on from JAJXWV010000031.1 coordinate 32,405, forward strand.
AGCGGAGGCAGTGGTGCAGAACAGCAGTACGAGGGCGTACGCCAGGGCGGGGCCGGCTCTCATGACCTTCCTGCAGTGTCTCGCATCATCATCGATGATTCTACACACAGGCTGGAGAGGGCGCCCCGACGCCCGAGCCGCTTCACCGGTTGCACGCGTGCATGGCTTGCAGAAGAAGCATGCGACTCTTGCCGTGGGTGCGCGATCCCTTGGGCATCACCGCCTCGACGCGTTATCCTCCGCCCCTTCCATGACACACTCGACGTCACTCCAGCTCCTCGGCTACGCCGCCTCGATCCTCATCGCGGTCTCGCTGCTGATGCGATCGATCGTGCGCCTGCGCATCGTGAACATGGCCGGCGCGGCCACGTTCTCCGTGTATGGATTCCTCATCGGCGCCTATCCGGTCGGTCTGCTGAACCTGCTCACGACGATGATCAACGTCGTGCAGCTCGTGCGGTTGCAGAGGCGGAGGGAGATCTTCCGCATCCTGGAGGTCGCTCCCGATTCGCGGTACGTCCGCTACTTTCTCGAATTCGAGGCGAGCGACATCGAGCGCTACTTCCCGCGGTTGCGAAGCCGTATCAGATCCGGCAGTTTTTGCGGCTCGTTGAGCGTTATGATCTACGCCTGAGTAGCGGATCGTGAAGGACTACCACATCAACATCTTCTACAGCGACGAGGACGGCGGATACATCGCCGATCCGGACCCGGTCCGCTTCGTTCCCGCATAGCAACTGGGTTACCCTTTCGCGTCGCGGGTCGGGCCGGTGAGGCGCGACTCCGTTGTTCAGCGTCGCCTCTCTAGTGGCCTGTATTGGTTGAATTGGTACCAGTGGCGCCGGGATCGGCGACGTGAGCGAGGCGCGCCGACGCAGGCATAGCGGTGACTATGCTGAGGAGGCGCAACGAAGCTCACGGCGTCGAGACCAAGCCAAGTGGTACCAATTCAGCCGATACAGGCCACTAGTTTCGACAATGCCTGGCTGAAAAAATCGTAATGGTGAAAGAACAGCGGTCCGCTCTTGCCGATGAACGAACTTCGCTCCCGCCATCCGGGCAACTCAGGGATGAAATCTCCGGGCGACGCGAGCTCGATGTTGACTTCGAGGTTCTCCTTGATCGCCGGAATGCTTCGCAGAATCTCGTCACGCTAGGGATCGATCTTCAGGTCGATGTCGATCGTCGTTTCCCGCCATCCTTGGAGAACGGCAGTGGCACCGCCGGTCAGGTAGACGCGTGCCTCGGCTCTGGCAACCCGGCCGAGTGCCTCGATGAACGCGTGAAGGCGGCCGGAATCGACTACGCGGCGCATTCGGCAGCGCGCTCGAAGCTGACGAGCTCGCGGATGAGAGCGTTGTATCGCCCATGCGCCGAGTCCGCATCTTCACGAGCGAGAAGGGCGAATAGACGGTGGTCGGGATCGCTCACCGGCACCTCAGGAATCGACAGCCCGATCGAGCGCAGGCGCGGCTCTCCGATCAGCACGACCAGTGCGGGCGCTGTCTCGCGACCTGCCGCAAGATCGGCGAGTCCCTGCTGGACGAGATCCCACCCGGGCAGCCGTTCATAAGTCATCGGATCGAGTATAGCGGGTGCCGAACATGGCGGCTTTTCCGCGACCGCAGACATGGCAGGCTCGTCATCCCGCGCGTGAGCGAGGGATGTGGGAGGAGCGGTGCTCAAAAACGGACCCATCGACCCGCCGCACGCCCGCGCTACGGGCGCACTTTGAGCGCCGCCCACCCGCCCAGATCCCTCGCTCGAGTACGCCCGCCAGCGGCACATCACAATCGTTCCGGAGGTCGAGATGCCGGGCCACGCCCAGGCCGCGATCGCCGCCTATCCCGAGTTAGGCGTGACCGGGCAGCCGCTGGAAGTCTGGACGCAGTGGGGCGTCAACCCGAACATCTTCAATCCCAGCGAGAAGACGATCCTCTTTCTGCAGAACGTCCTCACCGAGGTTCTCGAGCTCTTCCCCGGGAAGTTCATCCACGTCGGCGGCGACGAGGCCATCAAGGACGAGTGGAAGGCGAGTCCGGAGGTGCAGGCGCGGATCAAGGAGCTCGGCCTCAAGGACGAGCGTGAGATGCAGAGCTACTTCACGCACCGCATGGACGCGTTCCTGGCCGCGAAAGGACGACGCCTCTTCGGATGGGACGAGATCCTGGAAGGCGGCCTCGCGCCCGGCGCGACCGTCATGTCGTGGCGCGGCATCGAGGGCGGCATCACCGCGGCGAAGGCCGGGCACGACGTGGTCATGTCTCCCACCACGAACGCCTACCTCGATTACGCGCAATCACAGGACCCGGGCGAGCTGCCCGGCATCGGAGGCAACCTGCCGCTGGACGTGGTCTACGGATTCGAGCCGGTTCCCGCCGCACTGACTGCCGAAGAAGCGCGCCACATCCTCGGCGCGCAGGCGAACATCTGGACCGAGTACATCGCCTCGCTCGGGCACATCGAGTACATGGCCTTCCCTCGCCTGGCGGCGATGGCGGAGGTCGGCTGGACGGCCCCCGGCCGCAAGAATTACGACGACTTCGTCGCGCGCATCCTCGTCCACGAGCAGCGCCTGCAGAGCACGGGCGTCAACTACAGGGCGATCAAGAGACCGCCTGGCAAGGCGTGAAGGACGCGCTGCCTAACGACCTGCCATCCCAATGGCCTTGTCAACCGGTCTCGCCCCCTCATCCGCCTTCGGCACCTTCTCCCCCGCGTCGATCCTCGCAGAAAGTGCCACCGCGAACATCAAAGCGGGAGAGAAGGTGCCGAAGGGATGAGGGGGTCTCCTTCGGAACGAGAACGAACACACGCCCGCCCGCAGGATCTTGTGCATTCGTGCGCCGCCCGACCGCCCAGATCCCTCGCTCGCGCTCGGGATGACGAGTCACGGCACTACGAGGCGGGGATTGGTTTCACGGCCGGCAGCGGCATGGCGTTCATCATCAGCTGCCTGAAGCTCTCGGGAGCGACGGCCGGGCTGAAGTAGAAGCCTTGTGCCTCCTGACATCGTTGGCGTTTGAGAAACTCGAGCTGCTCGCGCGTCTCGACACCTTCGGCGACGACGCGCAGGCCGACCGTGTGGCTCACGTCGATGATGGCGGTGGCAATGGCTGCGTCGCTCGATACTCTCGCCACCCCGTCGATGAGGCGCCGGTCGATCTTGACTGCGTTCATCGGCAACACCTGCAGATAGCGGAGGGACGAGTAGTCGCTGACGAAATCGTCGACGGCCACCGACACGCCGATCTCGCGCAGGAAATTGAACGTCTCGATGGTCACGTCGACGTGGTGCATGGCCGCAGCCTCGGTGATCTCGAGCTCCAGCAGCGACGGATCAATCCCGCAGGTATCGATGGCGCGCTGAACCACCGCGGCGAGGTCTCGCTGCGCAAACTGCCGGGCGGAGATGTTCACAGCCATCCGCGGCGGAGCCACTCCGGCATCGCACCACTGGCGGAGCTGGCGACAGGCCGTGAACAGCACCCATTCGCCGAGCGGCAGGATCAGCCGCGTGTCTTCGGCGAGTGGAATGAAGTCGGCGGCCACGACGACGCCACGCTCCGGATCGTTCCAGCGGACCAGCGCTTCGGCGCCCGTGATGAGGCCGGTGTCGACCGACACCTGTGGCTGATAAGCGAGCGCCAGCTCGTCGCCGGCCATGGCCTTGCTCAGGCGGGACTGCATCGACACGCGCTCCATGTCGCGCGTCTTCATCTGCTCGGTGCAGAGCTGATAGGTGTTCCGACCCGCTTCCTTGGCGCGGTACATGGCGTTATCGGCATTGCGGAGCAGCGTGTCGATGTCTCCGCCGTCGTACGGGTAGACCGCGACGCCCACGCTGACCGAGACCTCCATGGTCGTCGTGCCGACGGTGGCCGGCTCGGCCACGCGCTCGAGGATCTTCTCGGCCACACGCGCGGCGTCCTCGGGCTGACGCAGATCCGTGAGGACGACGGTGAACTCGTCGCCGCCCAGGCGTGCCACCGTATCGGTCTGCCGAACACAGCTCCGCAGGCGCTGCGCCGTTTCGACCAGCAGGCCGTCGGCGATGCTGTGTCCGAAGGTGTCGTTGATGGTCTTGAAGCGGTCCAGATCGATGAACAGCACCGCGAGGTTCCCGCGGGCGCGTTTCGCCGACAGGAGGCTGAGCTCCAGGCGATCGACGAACAGGCGCCGGTTCGGCAGCTGCGTCAGCGCGTCATGGTAGGCGTGGAACTCGATCTGCTCCTCGGCGCGCTTCCGATCGCTGATGTCGACGGCGGTCATGTGCAGGAGGGCCCGATCGCCGCGGCCGAGAAGCGAGACGTTGGCCAGCGCGGAGACGCGCTCGCCGTCGCGCCGTTTCAGCTCGATCTCCAGACCGCGCAGGGTGGGAGTGTCGTCGAGGTTGCGCCGGATCTTCTCCGCTGCTCCGGCGCGCGCGAACACGTCGTCGAGATTGTGGTTCGTCAGCTCGTCGGCCGAATAGCCGACCATCTCCGCGAACGTCGAATTGCAGTCCACCACCCGACCGGCAATCGTCGCCACGCAGACTCCCGCGGCGTTCTGTTCGAACAGCAGCCGGTACCGTGCCTCGGAATCGCGCAGGGCTTCCTCGGCGACCAGCCGCGCCGTCACATCGCGGAAGCTCCACACGCGCAGCGGCGCGTCGTCGAGGTAACGGCCGATGGAGTACTGCTCGAAGCGGCGGCCATCCTTCAACTCGAGCAGGTGGAAACTCTCCGCTTCGGGATGGACGTGGAGTGTCTCCAGACTGCGCAGAAACTCGGCGGGATCGGCCAGCTGTTCGACCAGCAGCCCGACCACATCGTGAGACTCGTCCTGCTCCATCAGCTCGGTCGGAATGCCCCACATGTCGGCGAAGCGCTGGTTCCAGGTGAGGACCCTCCCCTCCTGGCCCATGACCAGAATGCCGTCGGCCGTGGAGTCGAGTGTCGACTGCAGGAGCGTCACGGCGCGCCGCGCCTCCCATTCGTAACGCTTCCGGTCGCGCAGATCGCGCCCGATGAGCACGGCGCCCGTAACCTCTCCCTGATGGGTCACGGGCGATTGCGAGAGCGTCAGCTCGATGGGCTGGCCGGCTTTGGTCCGGAACAGGTACTCGCGATCGCGGACCCACCGGCCTCGCAGCGTGGCCTCGTTCCCATCGGTCGGAACCATGAGCTCCTCGAGTGGCCGGCCGACGATGTCCTCCCGGGTATATCCGAGGAAGGTGCACGCGGCATTGTTCGCGAACTGGATCCTGCCGTCGCGGTCGCTCACCAGAAGAAGGTCCCTCATCGTGCCGATGATCTCGTTCGCCGCGAGCGATGGAGTGATCGGCACCAGCCCGAGTCTCGCGACCGTGTAGATGGTTACTGCCGTATACCCGAGCAGCGCCGCCCAGCCGAACGGGTAAATGGAGACACCGTATACCGGCAGGTAATCGACGACGGCCAGGTAGCCAATGCCCAGTGCAATCGCGAAAAGGCGGATCCGCTCGCGGTCAGTCCCTTTCGAGCTCGGGTAGGCGCGAACGATCTCGACGGCGGCCGCAATCAGCAGGCCTGCAAAAAACAGCAGGTAGGGCACGCTCGCGGCCACGTTGTAGGCGGGATAGAAGCCCCACCAGAACCGCCGCACGCCCGTAACGAGGTAATCGGTGGTGAGGGTCAGGATTCCGAACTGCGCGGCGACCAGCCAGGCAAGCCACGAGACAATCCGGCGTCGATCGGCGATGCGAAGAATACTCGTGACGAACTCGTAGACGGCCGGGGCGAGAAGAGGCACAAAGGCGTAGCCGACCCTGGCCCAGAAAAGCGCAGTACGGGCGTCGACGGCCAGGAACATGAACACGAACGAAACCTGCCACGCCGCGGCCACACTGGCCATGGCGAGTATGGCCACACTGATCCGCGAGAAACGCGTCAGCACGATCCAGATCGCGAACAGCAGCACCACGGCCGCCGTGACAGCCGGTGCGATCGCGAACGGCGAGAACTGATACGCCGGATGAGCGAGAACCATATTCTTTCTTGTGAACCTGCAGCTATTCTGGGCGCCAGAGCCAATCGCTGTCGAGCGCTGAACCGCGAAAAACATTGAGATTGTGTCAGTTCTCACTGAGACGGCTGATCGCTGCCGTGACAGTGGAGCGAATTCACGGAGCTGTCGGCCCCCAGCAACGCCGCATCGATCGAGTGTGAGTGTCCCGGCCGGCATCGCGCCGACTTTCTGTGCGCGTCTCCCATCACAAGTTACAAATGTCGAGTGAGCGCTCGATCGTATCGCCGTTGAGCGATTACAGGCAATTTGCGCCCCAGGGCCGCTCACAATATTGACCAATCGATATACCGACGCCTCTATCCATCGATATACGCGAGCCACCCTTCAATAGGCCGCGCAACTGCCGCATTGATGGATTGTCGAGTGCCGCGTGTGCGCATACATTCCCAACATCATGAGAAAAGCAGCATTGGTGTTCGGTGGACTGGCCCTGGTCGCTACGGTCGCCTTCAGTGGCGACGGAAACATCCATCGGAGTGCGCGCCACATTCCTGGTCGGTATGTGGTGGTGCTCGAACCCGGCGCCGATATGACGTCGGTCGCAGGCACCGCGCGCAGTCTCAAGAGTGCCCATGTCCGGCAGACATACCATCATGGGCTCAAGGGATTCGCGCTCGATGCCAGCGATGGCGACGCCCAGGCGCTCGCTCGCGACTCACGCGTGAAGTTCGTGGAAGAAGACTCCACGGTTTCCGCGGCTGCGACGCCATGGGGCCTCGATCGGATCGATCAGCGATTCCTCCCGCTGAACGACACGTATGTGAGCAAGGGAACCGGAGCCGGCGTGACCGCTTATGTCGTCGACACCGGGATCTTGGCGGAACACAGCGATTTCGGCGGCAGGGTGGCTGCAGGCTTCGACGCCGTCGGCGACGGCGGCGGCACGGCCGACTGCAACGGTCATGGGACGCACGTGGCCGGCGTGATCGGCGGCGCAAGCCATGGCGTGGCCAGCTCCGTCACTCTCGTTCCTGTGCGCGTCCTCGATTGCACCGGATCGGGCAGCCTATCCGCTATCCTCGCCGGCCTCGATTGGGTGCTTCAGGATCATGCCCAGTCCGGGCGTCCGGCGGTCGTGAACATGAGCATCAACGGCAACGCCTCATCAGCACTCGACGCGGAAGTCAACAGCCTGCTCGCCGCCGGCCTGACCACGGTCGTCGCTGCGGGGAACAACAACGCCGATGCGTGTACGACTTCGCCGGCCAGGGTGCCCGGCGCGCTCACGGTCGGAGCGACCGACGAGCTGGACAGCCGCGCGCCGTGGTCGAACTACGGCGCATGTGTCGACCTCTTTGCACCGGGATCCAACATCGTCTCGGACTGGTATACCAGCCCGACGGCTACAGCGGTATCCAGCGGTACTTCGGAGTCGGCGCCATTCGTCTCCGGAGCCGCTGCTCTCGTTCTCGAGCAGTATCCGACCGCCTCGCCGAGCGTCGTTTCGCAGACGATCGTCTCTCAAGGCACACAGGACGTGCTCAGTGGAGTCGGCCTCACCTCGCCCAATGTTCTTCTGTTTTCTCTGATCAACACGCTCGACACGACCGGAAGCGCTTCCCAGCTTCTGTCCGATCCGGGCTTCGATTACGGCACCACGTTCTGGGCATCGGACATCTGTTCCCCGACCAATCCCATCGGTTGCGCTCCCTTCGACCTCAGCGGAAGCAGCGACTATTACGGTGCAAGCCTGCCCCCGCGGCAGGGGAACACTCACAAAGCCGCGCTGGGTGGACCAACCCGGAGTGGGCATCTGATCTCCGAAGCCGTAACGGTTCCCGCAGACACGCGCATGGCGAAGCTGAGCCTCTACCTCTGGATCGTCACGAAGGACAAGAAGTCCTCGGCGGACGATCTGATCAAGGTCGAGATTCGGGATAACGCCGGCAACGTGCTCGAGACGCTGGGGACATTCAGTAATCTCGACGCCTCTCCCGGCTATCTCCTCCGAAACTTCGACGCCAGTGCATACCGAGGAAAGACCATCCGTGTGGCGTTCACTGTGGCGCAGGACGCCGGAGCTCCGACGTGGTTCCTGCTCGACCAGGTACAGCTGAACATCTGGCGTTAGGCGGCCGGCGCAAGCAATGACCACACCGAACATCGGCAGAGACGATGTCATGAGATTCGCACGCTTCGGAATCAGTTTCGTGATCGCGCTCACGTTCTTGACGGGCAGCGCGTTCGCCATCGATCCGGCTCTGCCTCTCGATCAGAACGTGGTTCGCACGTGGAGCGTCGATCAGGGGCTTCCGCAAGGGACCGTTTCCGCGCTGGCGCAAACCGCCGACGGTTACGTCTGGGCTGCCACGCAGGAGGGCTTCGCACGCTTCGACGGCACCGAGTTCGTCGTATACGACAAGGCCGCGACCCGCGAGATTCGCAACAACTTGACGGTCGCGCTGTTGTCCGCCCGCGACGGCAGCCTCTACGCCGCAACCAAGGGCGGAGGGGTCGTGCACGTGGAAAGCCGGCGCATTCACACCTATGGCGTGGCGGACGGCCTGCCCAGCGACGACGTGATCGCGCTGTACCAGTCGGGTGACGGCACCGTCTGGTTCGGAACGCAACGAGGTTTGGCCCGCCTTCAGAACGACGGCCGCATCGCCACCGTGGCCGGCTCCGAGGGCATGGTCGTCACCACGCTCACCGAAGACTGGGCCGGCCAGCTCTGGATCGGCACGATGCACGGCATCGCCACGCTGAAGGACGGACGCCTGGTCCGGCATGACAGCGACGGGTTTCCCACTGCGCAGATCCTTTCGATCCGCGTCACCCGCGACGGCAGCGTCTGGATCGGCACCCTGGGATCCGGACTTTACCGGTACCGGTCAGGCCAGTTCCGCGCATACACGGCGGCCGACGGACTACCGTCGGCCAGCATTTACGCGATTTACGAAGACAGCCACGGCACGCTGTGGATCGGCACAATGGACCACGGGGTCGGCCGTTTTCGCAACGAGCATTTCGACTTTGCCTCCGACTCGTTCGGCATCGGCAACAAGGGTGTTTCGTCGTTCCTCGAGGATCGGGAAGGCAACCTCTGGATCGGCTCGACGAACGGCCTGACTCGCGTCACGGAGGGACGAGTCCTTTCCTTCACCACGGCCGAGGGACTGCTCGCCGACAAGGTGCGAACGGTCAACGCCGATTCGAACGGCACACTGTGGATTGGAACCGGTCGGGGCGTGCAGACGTTCGACGGCCATCACTTCGGAAAGGGCAGCGGACTGTCGAGCGACCTGGTGATGTCGACGTGGAACGGGCGCGACGGAAGCTTGTGGGTAGGCACGCTTGATCATGGACTGAATCGCATCTATCAGGGACACACGACCGTCTACGACACGACGAACGGCCTGCTCAGCAATTTCGTGATGTCGCTGTATGAAGACCGCGGCGGCTCCATCTGGGTCGGAACGACTCGCGGGCTCCAGCACATCGTGAACGGCACGCTTTCCCCGGAGGTCTTCAAGATTTCCGGAGAGCTGGTCGGAGCGATTTTCGAAGACCGAAACGGCGCCCTGTGGGTCGGCACGCAGGATGGAGGTCTCAACCGGATCGCCGGCGGGACCATCACGACCTTCACAAAGCAGAGCGGGCTTTCGAGTGATCAGATCTTTTCGCTTTACGAGGACACCACGGGCTCGCTGTGGGTCGGGACCGGCGGCGGCGGATTGAATCGCTACAAGAACGGCCGTTGGACGAGCATCACCACTCGCGAAGGCCTCTTCGACGACAGCGTCTTCGCCATTCTGGAAGACGGCAACGGCTTCCTCTGGATGAGCTGCAACAAGGGCATCTTCCGCGTGTCGCGGCAGCAGCTCGATGACTTTGCCGAGGGATTGCAGCGGAAGGTCCGCAGCGTCGCGTACGGGCGACCCGATGGCATGGCCAGCCGCGAGTGTAACGGTGGCACCCAGCCGGTGGCCTGGAAGACGAGCGACGGGAAGCTGTGGTTTGCCACGGTCAAGGGCGTGGCCATGATCGACCCGAACCGCGCTCGCGCCGCAACCGCCCCGCCCGTAATCATCCAGGACATCTTTGCCGATCGCCACCGGCTGGACCCGTCCGCTCCGCAGTCGCTCGCCGCGGGAACGAAGACGCTCGAGTTCCATTACACCGGAATAAACTTCGCCGCACCCGAGAAAGTTCACTATCAATACAGGCTCGAGGGATTCGACAAGGAATGGGTCGATGCAGGCATCCGGCGGCAGGTCTCGTACACGAACCTGAAACCGGGCAGCTACCGCTTCCAGGTGCGTGCCGCAATCGACGACGGTCCATGGAGCACCGGCACGACCACGTTCCGGCAGCGCGCGTTCTTCTATCAAACCCCATGGTTCCTGGGCGCCGCAATCCTTCTGATCATCGGTTCAGTGGCCGGCGCACATCGCACGCGAGTGAGGCTGGTTCGCGCGTCGGCCGAGCGGTTCAAGCTCCTGTTCGATCGCAATCCGGCCGGTGAGTACCGGGCCAATGCCGCGGGCGGGATCCTCGACTGCAACGATGCCTGTGCCCGGATGTTCGGGTTCGCCTCGCGCGCGGAGCTGATGGCTCACGGAATCTCCGATCTGTTTTCGACCGAGACGGAGTGGCAGACCATGCTCGCGCGTCTGCGCGATCAGGGCTCGCTGAGCAGTTTCGAGACCGCCCTGCTCCGCGCCGATGGCACGGAGATCTGGGTGCTGATGAACGTCAGCATGGTCACCGACGCCAAGGGCAACGCCGTCATCGAGGCCACTCTGGTCGACATCACGGATCGCAAGCGGGTCGAGGAAGAGGTTCGATACAAGGCCCACCACGACGTCCTCACCGGGCTGCCGAACCGCGCCTTGTTCAAGGACCGTCTGACCATTGCCCTCAACTACGCGCATCGCCAGGGCAACCAGCTGGCGGTGCTGTGCCTCGATCTCGATGGATTCAACGTGGTCAATGAGGCGTTCGGCCGAGCCGGCGGAGACGATCTCCTGAAGATGGTGGCGCAACGGCTGGCCGCATGCGTGCGTGAGGAAGACTCGGTGGCTCGCGTCGGCGACGACGAGTTCACCCTGCTGATCATGAAGCCGGCCAACGTGGGCGACGTCACGCTGGTGGCGCGGAAGATCCTTCAGACCATCGCCAGCCCCATGACCGTCGACGGTCACGAGTTCAACATCACCACCAGCATCGGGATCGCCTTTTACCCGCAGGACGGCGGCGATGCCGAGTCTCTGCTCAAGAACGCCGACAGCGCCTTGTACATGGCGAAAGAGGCGGGACGAAACAGCTACCAGCTCTGCTCGCCGTTCCTGGCGCGGAAGGCGGCCGAGCGGCTCACCCTCGAGACCGCCCTGCACCAGGCCCTCGATCAGCACGAGTTCGTGCTGCACTACCAGCCGCAGCTCGACCTTCGATCGCAGATGGTCACCGGGATGGAAGCGCTGATCCGCTGGGATCGAGGCGGCAAGACCATGCTCCGTCCCGCCGAGTTCATCGGCGTGGCCGAGGAAACGCGGCTGATTCTGCCGATCGGCGAGTGGGCCATCGAGGAGGCCTGTCGCCAGGGACAGGTGTGGCACAACGAAGGAACAGGCCTGCGAATCGCGGTGAACGTCTCCGCACGCCAGTTCCAGCAGGCGAACGTGGTCTCGATGATTCACGACTCCCTGGAACGGTCAGGCTTCGATCCCCACTTCCTGGAGATCGAGATCACCGAGAGCACGGCCATGGCCGATCCCAACCTGACGGCCGAGATCCTTCTCGACCTCAAGAACCTGGGCATCAGCGTGGCCATCGACGATTTCGGGGTGGGGCATTCCTCGCTGAATTACCTGAAGCGCTTCCCGATCGACGCCCTGAAGATCGATCAGTCGTTCGTGCAGGACATCGCGCGCGGTGGCAGCGACGGAGCGATCGTTTCCGCCGTGATCGCCATGGGCAAGGCCTTGAACATTCGCGTGATCGCCGAGGGTGTGGAAACCACCGAACAGCTGGCCTTCCTCCGCGAGCACGGCTGCCATGAGTTTCAGGGATATCTGTTCAGCAGGCCGATGGCGGCGAGCGCGCTCAGCGAGATGATCCACAACACGTCCCCGGGCGCCTACACCCACCGCTACGCACGGACGATCCAGGCCGTTGCTTCCGCCACTGAGCACTGAAGCCACGAGGTCACGAGGTTTCGAGGTTGGCGCCGGAGCTGTAGCAAGGGACCGATAGGAGTCCCATAAGGTCCCACAGGTCCCACCGGCTGTGCAGAAATCCGCGCTGATCGCCTGCGGCCGCATTGACTTCACCACAGAGAACGCAGAGAACGCAGCGCAGGCTCGCGAGGCTCGCCCGCAACCGAGTGGGAGTTTCCTGGAAACGTCAGCGCGGGATCTGGGGTGACGGGCGGCGCGCAGGACTCCCAGGGACCTTCTTCCGCGCGCCACCCACCCTCCCAAATCCCTCGCTCACGCTCGGGATGACAGGCCTACCCGCCGGTCACGCTCTTCACGTTGTCGTCGGGATTGCGGTCGACGAGCTTGTCGAGCGGATCGATTCCGGCGTGACCCGGCTTCTGACCCACGACGATGTCGAAGGTGGAGCGCGACGCGGTGATGTGGTGCTTCTCGATCGCCAGGAGCTTCGCCTTCTCCACCTTGCTGGTGTCGTCGAACACGCCGATGTCGATCCAGTCGTCGAGCGGGACGGACTTCTCCGAACCGGAGGCGTCGGAGCGGAGCTTCTTCGCCTCGACGGTCAGGTGCACGACGTACTTGCCATCCGCGCGCCGCGTCCAGGTAGCGTCTGTGGCCTTGTTGTCGTACAACGTGATCGTCTCGAAGAGGTCGGTGACCAGCGGCTGCCTCTCCGGCGGCGTCTGGGCGCGAAACTCGGCGACGAGGTCGCGCGTGGTCGGATATGGCGGGCCGGCAAAGGCGTGCTTGCGGATGAAGTTGCGCAGCGCGGCGTTGACGCGCTCCTCCCCGATGGCCTCGCGCAGCGCGTACATGGCTATGGACCCTTTTCGATAGTGGATGTACGGCTGGTTCTCGACGAGCATCAGCGGCATCTCGGCGACCAGCTCGCCGCCTCGGCCGCTGAGATAGCGGTCGAGCTCGAACTTCAGGAAGCGGCGCATCTTGTCGCGGCCGTACTCCTTCTCCATGACCATGAGCGCGGAGTACTGAGCCAGCGTCTCGGTGATCATGGTCGCTCCCTGCACGTCGGCACCGACGACCTGGTGGCCCCACCACTGGTGCGCCATCTCGTGCGCTCCGACGTAGAAGACGTAGTCGATGTCGTCCTTGTCGCGGAGGTCGGCGATGAAGCCGAGCGACTCCGACCAGGGAATGGTGTTCGGGAACGACTGCGCGAACCGCGAGTAGTTCGGGAACTCGATGATGCGCACCTGCTGGTGCTGGTAGGGCGAGAAGTTCGCCGTGTAGTACTCGAGCGATTTCTTCACCGCATAGATCATGCGGTCGACGTTGTACGGGTGCTTGGCATCGTAGTAGATCTCGATGGGGATCCCGTGCCAGGAATCGCGCCGGACCATGTAGCGCGCGGAGAGATACGACCAGAACGGCAGGATCTTCGCGGTGGTCTTGTAGCGGAAGTAGCGGCGCCCGCCGGCCGTCCACTCGCGCTGCAGGTAACCGGGGGCGACGGCGATCTGATCGGGCGACGTGCTGACGGTCGTGTCGAGGTCGATCCAGTCCGCCTCGCGCGAGAGCTCGTTGTTCATCTGCGCGGCGCGGTCGTCGATCTTCGGCATGCGCTGCACCGGGGCGAGCCCGTATTTCCTTCGCTTGGCCGCGTCCTGCAGCTCGCCGTCACGGTTGTAGCCGAGGTGCGGGAAGATGGCCATGTTGTTCACGAACGTGCCGTTCGCGGCGATGGTGTTGTCGCGGAACTCGTTCTCGAACCCGCGATTGTGAATCTTCACTTCGAACGACAACGGCAGTGACGCCCCGGGCGCGAGCGGCCGCGCGAGGCGGTAGATCGTGTACCCATGTACGCGGTCACTGGAGGCAACCGCGGCCCCCGGAATCCTGCACACGAACGACGGCACGTCGGGAGACTCGGCCACATACAGGTCGCGAAGCGGCGCTCCGGTCCTGTTGACGAGCGTGTAACGGCCGCGCGCCTCGAGCCACCGCCTCGACGGATAGATGTCGACGTCCGCCTGCGCGGCGACGATCCGCGGCTGCGGAACGCGCTCGAACTTCTTGTACAGCTTCTCCGTCTCCGCGCTCCGCTTCTCCCGCTGATCGGCGGTCTCATAGTGGTTCAGTATGTTCGTGTTGTAGTAGATGACCGAGCCGGTCGCGGCGAACGCAACGAGGAGAACGGCAGCCGCGACAAACGCCGGCCGTCGGAATCGTTGCCGGGCGATTTTCATTCTCTGCGCCCAGACGGTCTCCGTGCCGCGGATCCATAGAAGATGCCCGATCACGAGCAGCAGGCCCGCGAACAACATCCAGTAGAGCGTGAGCCAGAGGCGCTGCTGCAGGAAGTGGCCGAAGCCGTTCATGTCCGAATAGCGCATGGCCGGCAGGTCGAACACGCGATAGAGCGTGTGCTCGTAGTGCAGGGGGCCTAGCGCGGAGACAGCGATCAGATAGAACACCGCGGCGAGATAGCCCAGGTTGCGGTTGTTCGTCAGGATGTGCGCGAAGAACATCAGAACGGCGAACATCACCACTTCCGTGCCGGTGATGAGCATGACGTTCTCGAAGTACACGGCGAGCTCGAAATTGAAGTAGTGCTTGGCGATCTGCACGCTCATCGTGGTCAGCACCGCCACGGCCAGCGTGGCATAGAGCATCAGCACGAGTGCGGTGAGCTTTCCGGCCCACATGGCCATCGTCGGCGCCGGTGTGGCGTCATAGACCTCACTGAGCCGAATGCTCCGCTCGCGCCACACCACCTCGCCGGCATAGAACGCGGCAATGATGACCGCGAAGCCGACGAAGCCCCCGTTGATCGCCGTGACCATCAGATGCGTCACCGGGTAGACCGGCGTGCCGTAGAGGACGGACGAGCCGACGCCGCCGCCGATCGTGTTGAGCACGCCCAGCAGAAGGATGACCAGGAACGGAAGGCTGCGAAGAATCGACGCGCACTCCACGCGAACCGTGCTGAGATATTGCCGCCACGACGCCGCCCGGTCGAACCGCTGCGAGACTTTCGGCAGCGGCAACACTTCGCGGGCGATGCTCTCCTCGCTCTTCTGAAGCTTCCTGCGGCCATTGGCGGTCGCCACCTGCATGCGAAACCGCCACATCGTCAGGGCGAGAAAGCCGAGCGCCACGATCGTCCAGAGAACACGGTTCCAGAGGAACGCCCCTTCGATCGGCAGTACGCGCGTGTTCTTGTCGAAGACCGTCCAGTAGCGCGTCACCAGGACAAACGGAGTCAGGGCGAACGGATCGCTCAGGCTCTTGAGCGTGAGATTTTCCAGGTTCCTCTGCACGAGCACGCGCGAGAGGACGTAGCCGACATAGAACGCCGCCACGCTGACGTACGTCCAGGCCATGCTGCGGGTGAGCGCCGCCACGGCGAAGAAGACGGCCGCGAACAGGAGCAGGTTCGGCAGGATCAGGACGAAATACGAGAACAGGTACGGCTTCAGCACAAAGGCGCCGATCCGCTCCTTGTCGAGCCACGGCATCTTCGACCCGATCATGATCGCCAGGACCACGCCGCCGTAGATCAACGAGATCATCGCGAACGCCGCCGCGAAACGCCCGCTCAGGTACTGCCACTTTTTCACGGGCGACGAGAAGAAAAGCGAGTCGGTGTTGAGCTCGAAATCGCGGTAGACGGCGTTCGCGACATAGGCGGTCGCGGTTAGAACGCCGAACACCGACATGATCAGCAGAAACTGCATGATCACGAACGGCGCGTTCCGGTTCACGTTGCCGAGGCTCCCGCCGATCTGGACGGCATCGGTGGTCACCGCTCCAAAGGTCAGCAGAAAGAAGATGCCGAACAGGATGTAAAACAGCGGACTCCGCAGGTGGTACTTCAGCTCGAACTTGAAGATGTTCCAGGTCACGCCGCCTTCTCCTCGTGCGTGGCGCGGCGGAGTGTCGAGAAGTAGACGTCCTCCAGCGAGCCGGAGACAGCCTCGAACGAGGCGTCCGGCCGCGAGTCGCTGAAGACGTGGATCACCGTACGTCCGGCGATCAGGCGCGTGGAGATCACCGCGAAGTGCTTCTCGTACTCGGGCAGCTCCTGCTTGGTGATCGTGCGCCGCCAGATCCTGGAGTCGATCTCGCGCACCGACTGCATCGGCTCGCCTTCCATCAGCAGCCGTCCGTTGGAGATGATGGCCATGCGCGAGCAGAGGTCGCTGACGTCGTCGACGATGTGCGTCGACAGGATCACGATCACGTTCTCGCCGATCTCCGCCAGGAGGTTGTGGAAGCGCACCCTTTCGCCGGGATCGAGCCCGGCGGTCGGCTCGTCGACGATGATCAGTTTCGGGTTGCCGAGCAGCGCCTGGGCAATCCCGAAGCGCTGGCGCATGCCGCCGGAGTAGGTGCCGAGGTTCTGCTTGCGCGATTCGTAGAGGTTCGTGCGCCGCAACAGCGCTCCCACCACTTCCCGCCGGTCGCGCGCGCTGGTGATCCCTTTCAGCACGGCAAAATGGTCGAGCATGGTCTCCGCGGTCATCCGCGGGTAGACGCCGAACTCCTGCGGCAGATAGCCGAGGATGCGGCGGACGTCGTCTTTCTGCCTGAGGACGTCGATGCCGTCGAGGGTCACCGATCCGGAGTCAGCCTCCTGGAGCGTGGCAATGGTGCGCATGAGCGTCGACTTCCCCGCGCCGTTAGGCCCGAGCAGGCCGAACATGCCCGTGGGAATGGCCAGGGTCACGTCCTGCAGCGCCTTGACCCCGTTGGGATAGGTTTTCGACAACGCCTCGATGCGAAGCTCCAGCGGCATTCGTTCCTCCATGACAGACCGATTTTCAGCAGGGTTGTACGAAACCGCTGAAGGAAGGTTCCCGGGGCGCAGCGACGCGCAGCAGCACGTCCGCAACCCCGCGTCGTGAGTCGGACACGCCGATGCCGTTCCAGTGCGTCGCCGCCTCATTCGTCGAGGCGAGGAGCGGCGCCACCGGCTGCCAGCGCGAGTCGTCGCGGTCGCGCGACTCGCGTCCCGCTCCGTCAGTCGTTGCGGCGTAGCGCGGCTGCGCCCGACGGAGGAAGGGCTTGCCCCGGTTATGTCGATGGTGGATCGGAAGGACAACGACCGCGTCTCTACGCTACGATGCCCGTGCGATGAGAAAAGCGATCGTTCTGCTGTTGCTGGCAATTCCGCTCTTTGCTGCTGAGAAGCCTGCCGAGAAAGCCGAGGAGGAGAAAGCGCCTTTTGCCGGCCTCGAGCTGCGCGAGATCGGGCCGGCGCTGACGTCGGGCCGCATCGTCGATCTCGCCGTCGATCCCGGAAATCCGGAAACGTGGTTCATCGCTTCGGCGTCAGGCGGCGTCTGGAAGACGACGAATCACGGAACGACCTTCCTTCCGGTGTTCGATCACGAAGGCTCGTTCTCGATCGGGTGCGTCGCGATCGATCCGCACAACTCGCTCGTGGTCTGGGTCGGCAGCGGAGAGAACAACGCCCAGCGCTCCGTGTCGATGGGCGACGGCGTGTACAAATCGGTCGACGGCGGCAAGAGCTGGAAAAACGTCGGTCTGAAAACCTCGGAGCACATCGGGAAAATCATCATCGACCCGCGCAACTCCGAGGTCGTCTACGTCGCCGCGCAGGGGCCGCTCTGGGCCTCTGGCGGTGACCGCGGCCTGTACAAGACGACGGACGGCGGGAAAACGTGGAAAGCCATCCTGACCATCAGCCCTGACACCGGCGTGACCGATGTCGTGTTCGATCCTTCGAATCCCGACACGCTGTACGCGGCGTCTTACCAGCGCCGCCGCCACGTCTACACGCTCATCGACGGCGGTCCGGAGTCCACGGTCTACAAGTCGACCGACGCCGGGGCGACGTGGACCAGGCTCGATCACAAGAACGGCCTGCCGAAAGAGGACATGGGGCGGATCGGCCTGGCCGTCGGCCGCAAGAACCCGAACATCGTGTATGCGACGATCGAATCGACGCAGAAGGCCGGCGGCTTTTTCCGGTCCATGGACGGCGGTGCGAATTTCAAGAAGATGAACGACCGCGTGGCCCAGGGGCAGTACTACGGCGAGATCTTCGTCGATCCCAACGACGACGACCGGATCTACAACGTCGATGTCTGGATCCACGTCAGCGACGACGGTGGCAAGACGTGGCACGAGATCAACCACAAGAACATGCATCCGGACAACCACGTGGTCTGGATCGATCCGTCTAACAGCGATCACCTGCTCGTCGGCAACGACGGCGGCCTCTACGAGACCTTCGACCGCGCCGCCAGCTGGAACTTCAAGCCGAATCTGCCGGTGACACAGTTCTATCGCGTGGCCGCCGACAACGCCCTTCCGTTTTACAGCGTCTATGGCGGCACGCAGGACAACTTCTCCCTCGGCGGTCCGGCGCGCACGACCGACGTGCAGGGCATCTCGAACCAGGACTGGTACGTGACCCAGGGAGGCGACGGCTTCCGCTCCGTCCCCGATCCGAAGGACTCCGACATCATCTACGCCGAGGCGCAGAACGGGGCCCTCGTGAGGTTCGACAAGCGTACGGGCGAAGCCGTCGACATTCAGCCGCAGCAGAGCGGCACCATGGACCCCCTGCGATTCAACTGGGACTCGCCGATCATCGTCAGTCCTTTCGACAACAATCGGCTCTATTTCGCGGCGCAGTATCTGTTCCGCAGCGACGACCGCGGGAACACCTGGAAGCCGATCAGCCCCGATCTGACGCGGCACATCGACGTCAATACGCTGCCGATCATGGGACGCGTCTGGGGCATCGACGCCGTCTCGAAGAACGCCTCCACGTCGTGGTACGGCAACGTCGTCTCTCTTGCGGAGTCACCGAAGCAGGAAGGGCTGATCTACTCAGGCAGCGACGACGGCCTGGTCCAGGTGACCGAAGATGGCGGCGCGACCTGGCGCAAGCTCGACAAAGTGCCGGGCGTGCCGGAGATGACGTACGTGTCGGCGCTCGAACCGTCGTGGTCGGACGCGAACACCGTCTACGCCGCATTCGACAACCACAAGACTGGGGACTTCAAGCCGTACCTCTTCAAGAGCACCGACCGCGGGCGCACGTGGAAGTCCATCAGCGGCGACCTGCCGCAGCGCGGCAGCGTCTACGCGGTCGTCGAAGATCCGGGCGACCCGAAGCTTCTGTTCGCCGGCACCGAGTACGGCCTCTTCTTCACACAGGACGCCGGCGGGAAGTGGACACAGATCAAAGGCGACTTCCCCACCATCGCCGTGCGCGATCTCTGGATCCAGCGCCAGCACAGCGACCTCGACATCGCCACGTTCGGCCGCGGCTTCTGGGTGTTGGACGACTACACGCCGCTGCGGACGCCGGCCGCGGAGCTCAGCGCGCACGACGTCACGCTCTTCCCCACCCGGGACGCGGCGCTGTACATCGAGCGTTCGCAGCTCGGGCTGCGCGGGAAGTCGTTCCAGGGCGACACCTACTTCACGGCTGCGAATCCGCCGTTCGGCGCCGTCTTCACGTACGACCTCAAGAAAGCGATCGAGACGAAGCAGAAACAGCGCTGGGAGGCGGAGGCGAAGATCGAGAAGGCCGGAGGCAACGAGCCGGTGAACATCCCGGCGCTGGCGGAGCTTCACGCCGAGGAGCGGGAGCTCGAGCCGGCCATCGTGCTGGTCGTCTCCGACCCCGACGGGAACGTCGTCAGGCGCGTGATCGGGCCGGTCAAGGCGGGCATTCATCGCGTGGCGTGGGACCTGCGGTATCCGTCGCCCGAGCCGGCGCAGATCAAGGCCGCGGAAGAGAACGACCCGTTCCAGTTGCCGCCTCCCGGTCCGCTCGCTGCGCCCGGGAAGTACAGCGTGCGTCTCTACGAACGCGTCAACGGCGTCGAGACGCCGATGGGAGAGGCGCAGACGTTCAACGTCGTGCCGCTGTACGCGTCGTTGATGAACGCGAACGATCGCGGCGTCGTCCTCGACTTCTCGAAGAAGGCGACGCGGCTGCAGAGCGCCGTCATGGGAGCATCGCGGGCCACCACCGACGCGCTGACGCGCGTCGACTACATCCGTCATGCCCTCGATCAGATGGAGAACGTCGATCCGAAGCTCGTGGCGCAGGTCAACGCCGTCAACACCGCGCTGCTGGACGTGCGCGACGAGATCCGCGGCGACCCGGTGCTCCGCGCCCACAACATGCCGATGCCGCCCTCGCTCATGAACCGGGTCGACACCGCCGTCGGAGTCCTCGGCACCACCACCGCGCCGACGGCCACGCAGCGCGAGGCGCTCGACCTGGCTACGGCCGCGGCCTCGAAGATGCTCGACCGGCTGCGGACGCTCATCGACACCGATCTCGTCTCCATCGACCAGCAGCTCAACAAGGACGGCGCGCCCTGGACGCCGGGGAGGGTGCCGACGCTGCAGTAGGCGCGGCGAGGGAGTCTCCACCCCGCAGGCCGGCCGCGGTCCACGCGACCGGCCGAAGAGCGTCATCGCGCGCAACTGCTTCGATGCGCGGCGATCAGGCTCGCGCGGAGATTGTGCGTCTGCGCGCGGGCGACCCGCGCGGCGGCAAACTGGCCGCACACACGAAGCCAGTGGCCCACGACGCTCGTGTTACACTGACTTCGTGCGAAACGTGACCATCACGCTCGACGAGGAAACCGCGCGGTGGCTCCGGCTCGAGGCCGCCGAACAGAACACCAGCGTCTCCCGACTGGTGGGGACACTTCTGCGCGAGCGCATGACTGCCGATCGCGCCTACGAAGCCGCCATGACGGCGTATCTCGAGCGCAAGCCTCGAAAGCTCCGCAGCGGGGCGCGCCTTCCCCGGCGCGAGGAGGTCCACGATCGAACTCGTCTTCGTTGACACGAACGTGCTCGTCTACGCGCGCGATTCGTCCGAACCCGAAAAACAGCGCGCGGCCATGGCCTGGATGCGCGAACTGTGGCAGTCGCGCAGCGGACGGCTCAGTCAGCAGGTCCTTCAGGAATACTACGTCACCGTCACGCGCAAGCTACGGCCCGGACTCCCGCCCGCCCTTGCCCGCGACGACGTCCGTTCACTGATGCGGTGGGATCCGGTGCTGCCCGGGCCCGCACTCGTGGAACATGCCTGGGCGATCGAGGAGCGCCACGGTCTCTCGTTCTGGGACGCCATGATCGTGGCGGCAGCCGCGGCGACCGGCGCCGCGAAGCTGCTCACCGAGGATCTGCAGTCCGTTGCGGAGATCGAGGGCCTCTCCATCGTCGATCCCTTCCGGACCACTCCCTCCGATCGCATTCACGATCGTTAGGCGGACAAACGTCACGCCCGGGCCGTCCGGCTCGTACCGCATGGCCACCGCGCCGGAGGCGAACCCCAGCCTTCACGCCTCCCGCGAACAGTCCCCGTCCCGAGAGGCCTTCTTTGCCGCTTTCCTGTCAATGCGCATTCCGCGCGACGCCGAATCTATAATCTTCGTCACTCATCGCATCCTTCCGCCGCTTTCCAAGCCATCAGGAGGCCTTCCATGCGAACGCGAAGTGGGTTCATGCTGCTGTGTGCTCTGTTGTTCGTCCTCGGCGCGATGCCCGCGCTGGCCGCGCGCAAAGAACCCCCCAAACCGCCGACGACGACGACGGCGCCGGAATCGAACCTCTCCGAGCAGCTCTCGGCCTTCGAGTTCCGCAACATCGGTCCGTTCAGCGGCGGGCGCGTGACCGCGGTTGCGGGTGTGCTGCAGCAGCCCTTCACGTTCTACTTCGGCGCGACCGGCGGCGGCGTCTGGAAGACCACCGACGGCGGCCTGCACTGGCAGCCGGTCTCGGACAAGGACTTCAAGACCGGCTCGGTCGGCGCACTGGCCGTGGCGCCGTCCGACCCGAACGTCGTCTACGCCGGCATGGGCGAATCGCCGATCCGCAGCAATGTCTCCCACGGCGACGGCGTCTACAAGACCACCGACGGCGGCCGTCACTGGGTCCACCTCGGCCTCGCGGCCACGCAGCAGATCGCGCGCATCGCCGTCGATCCTCACGACCCCGACCGCGTCTACGTCGCCGCGCAGGGGCACGCCTGGGGACCGAATCCCGAGCGGGGCATCTATCGCTCCGAGGACGGCGGGAAGAGCTGGAAGCAGGTGCTGTTCGTCAGCGACAAGACGGGGGCCTGCGATCTGTCGATGGATCCGAACGGCTCGCGCACGCTGTACGCGGCGTTCTGGCAGGCCGTGCGCCGGCCGTGGACGCTGAAGGACGGCGGGCCGGAGAGCGCGATCTACAGGTCGGTCGACGGCGGCGACACGTGGAAAAAGCTCACCAACGGCCTTCCGCACGAGCCGTTAGGCCGCATCGGCGTCTCCGCGTCGGCGGCCGAGCCGGGCCTCGTGTGGGCCATCGTCGAAGCGAAGAAAGAGGGCGGCGTCTACCGCAGCACGAACGGCGGCGAGAAGTGGACGAAGGTCAGCGCCTCGCACAAGCTGCGCGAGCGCGCCTGGTACTACTCGTGGATCTACGCCGACCCGAAGAGCGCGGACACGGCCTACGTCCCGAATGTCGGGTTCTACCGGACGACCGATGGCGGCCGGAGCTTCGATCGCATTGCCGTCCCGCACGGCGACAACCACGACCTCTGGATCGACCCGAACGACCCGCACCGGATGATCGCCGGCAACGACGGCGGCGCGACGATCACGTTCGACGGCGGCAAGACGTGGTCGACAGAGCTCAACCAGCCGACCGGCCAGTTCTACCGCGTGGCCACGGACAACCGATATCCATACTGGCTGTACGGAGCGCAGCAGGACCGGTCGAGCGTGGCCATCCCCAGCGGCGTGCCGGGACGAGCGATCGATCTCCACGACTGGTACGAGGTCGGCGACGGCGAGGCCGGCTGGATCGCGCCCGACACCAGGGACCCGAACATCGTCTACGTCCCCGGCTATCCCGGGCAGCTCACCGCGTACGACCACCGGACCGAGCAGCGGCGCTCGATCGACCCCTGGCCCGAGCTCACCGACGGCCGCGCCGTCCGCGACCTGAAGTACCGCTTCAACTGGAGCAGCCCGATCCTCGTCTCGCGCTACGACTCGAACGTTCTCTACTACCCGGCCCAGAAGGTCCTGAAGAGCACCGACCGCGGCATGTCGTGGAGCGAGATCAGCCCTGACCTGACGCGGAACGATCCGGCCAAGCAGGGCTACGCCGGCGGCGAGATCCAGCGCGACATCTCCGGCGCGGAGTTCTACGACACCATCATCTCCATCGCCGAATCGCCGCTCGACCGCAATGTGCTCTGGGTC
This sequence comes from Acidobacteriota bacterium, assembly GCA_021781455.1. Classification (GTDB taxonomy): domain Bacteria; phylum Acidobacteriota; class Thermoanaerobaculia; order Gp7-AA8; family Gp7-AA8; genus JAJXWV01. Next base: position 55,836 of record JAJXWV010000031.1, read on the forward strand.
GGAAGCGACGACGGCCTCGTGCACATGACGCGCGACGGAGGCGTGCACTGGACCGACGTCACGCCGAAGGGAATCCCCCAGTGGATCGCGATCAACTCGATCGAGCTCTCGCCCACCGACCCTTCGACCGCCTACCTCGCCGCGATCATGCAGGGATTCGACGACGACCACACGTACCTCTACAGGACGCATGATTCCGGCGCCACGTGGACGCGCATCGGCGCCGACATCCCCGACGGGTCGTTCGCCCGCGTCATCCGGCAGGACCCGCTGCGGCCGGAGCTCCTCTACGCCGGAACGGAGACGGGTCTCTACATCTCCTTCGACGACGGCGCGCACTGGCGAAAGTTCCAACTGAACCTCCCGGCCGTGCCGATCACCGACCTGCAGGTCAAGGACGGAGACCTCGTCGTGGCCACGCAGGGACGGGCCTTCTGGATCCTCGACGACCTCTCGCCTCTCCGCCAGTGGAAGGACGACATCGCCGGCCAGACGGTCCATCTGTTCACGCCACGGACGGCGTACCGGCTCAATGCCGAGACTGTCGAGCATCCATCGACGCCGCCGGCGCCGGTCGGCCAGAACATCCCCAATGGAGCGCTCATCAACTATTGGCTGCAGAAGAAGCCGCAGGAGAGCGACGACATCACCATCGAGATCCTTCGCGGCGGACAGGTCGTGCGCCGGATCACGAGCCAGCTCTCGAAGAAGGAGAAGGAAGAGAAGGCCGAGGAAGAGCAGTGTCCCTGCTCCGACCTCAAGGCGCAGAAGGAAGAGCACCTGAAGCCGAAGGCGGGGCTGAACCGCTTTCTGTGGGACTTCCGTTCCTCCCGGCCGACGCTCATTCCGAAGGCGGTGTTCAACGAGGGGACGGCCAGCGCTCCGCGGGTCGGAGCGGGCGACTATGAGGTCCGCCTAACGGCCGACGGTCAGACTCAGACGGCACCGCTCCCCATCGAGCCCTCCCCCGGCCTCGGCGCGACCGCCGCCGACCTGGCGGCGCAGTCGGACCTGCTGCAGCAGATCTCCGACAGCCTGTCGGACACGCACGTCATGGTGCTGAGGATCCGCGACATCCTCGCCCAGGTGGACGGCGTGACGCGCCACGCGGCGCAGGCCGGAAAGGGAGAGGCGCTCGAAGCGCCGGCCCGCGCCGTGCGCGAGAAGCTCGAAGCGATCGCCGCGGAGCTCACGAACCCGGAGATCCAGGCCGACGAGGACGACCTGAACTACGAGCCGCGGTTCGATCACGAGCTCACGTATCTCGCCGGAGAGATCTCGAGCACGGCCGCCAGGCCCACGGACTCGGAAACGCGCTACTACGCCCTTCTGCAGCAGAAGCTGGCGGGGATCGAAAAGGAGTTCGACGCCGTCCGCAACGGCGAGCTGGCCGCGTTCAATCAGGCGGTCGAGGCGCAGCACATCCCGCCGGTCATGATGCTCGAGAAGGTCGGTGACTCGATGCCGAAATGAGCATGGGGTTCGGCTCTGGTGCGCTGCCGGTTGCGCCGTCTTCCTCTCCCATCGATGGGAGAGGAGAACGGGATCACTGAGCGCGTGCAATCCTGCTGGTGACGCGCGCCGAAGCCGTGTTGGCGGCCCAGGCAACGCATGCGGGAGCAAGCGAGACAACAGCGAACGCCACTGCCACCGTTCTTTTCATCGACTCACGACGTCAAGTGCGAAGAGCACGTCGTCCGCTCCACGGGAAAAGATCTCGAAGTGCGCGAAACGTGCGGCGAGGGGACGTCGAAGAGCGAGATCCACCTGCTCTTCCACGCCGTCGACTCCGAACACGTGACCGGCACGGCCGACGTGACCGCCACGATGGGCGGCCACACCATGCATTCGCAATCGAAGATGAGCATGAAGTGGCTGGGGGCGTGTCCGCCGGGGAAGAACGAGTAGGACGCGGAGCGCCAAAGACGCGCGACTCGTCCCCCGGCTGAGCTCACGGTGCAGTCGCCCCGCGTCCACGATGGCCCGGCCGATGCAGGCGGAGGCCGCACAGCCCGGCATCCGCCCTGCATCGTCGCCCGCCATGGTGAGCCGCCGGCTGACCTCGCTCCTGATCGCGCTCTCGGTGAGCGGCTGCTGCTCCGCGATCCTGCGGCAGCTCACGGCCATGCCGTGATCGCCGCCGATGGCGTCGTGATTGCTGCCTACGCGATCTTCGTCGCCGTCTGCACGAGAACCGCTGGGCATCGCGGATCATCGAAGTCGAAACGGGACAGAAGATCGTCACGACCGGACCCTATGCCGTGGTGCGCCATCCGATGTACGCCGCCGCCGCGCTCATCGACCTGTCCACTCCGGTCGCCCTCGGTTCGCTCTGGGGAATCCTGTTGACGGTTCCGCTCGCAGCGATTCTCGTGCCGCGGATCCGAAATGAAGAGTCGGTCGGTCCCGATCACGATCGTGACGAACTGGGTGGCGCAGCTGAGGAAGTGACTCATGTGAGTCATCGAAGAAGTGAGTCATCAGTGTTTATGCGGGCTCTGGCGTTCGTTGCCCTTCTCCCCGCCGCAGCGGGGAGAAGGTGCCGAAGGCGGATGAGGGGTCTCCTTTTGAACCAGAACGAGA